>CAZBLK010000020.1:0-48240 GCA_964492715.1 uncultured Defluviitaleaceae bacterium
TTTTTATGTAGCTGTGTATCGCTTTAGTATTTAATTGCCCTTGCTTCATACCCCAAAGATGCACTGTCATCATTTCTGCATCCGTAAATTTTGGAAGACAATTGTTGCTAAATCGTTGCACATCTACCTTTAATTTGTTATTATACTCATCAGAGACATAGCAATATAATTTGATGAGTTCCTCTATGATATCGTTGTTGGTTTTCATAGTGTCATCTTATCACATTTTGAGCTATGTTTCTTTTGTTTTTTTATTTCAACTCTTGATTCGCATATTCATTTATTTTGTATACTAAACAAAACCACCTCTAACTTTACTTCTTCCTAAAAACTCCCCACTTACTAACAACATAATTAAGCACAATTATAACAACACTTGTAAACAGCTTGCAGTAAGTTTTGTTAAACCCAAGCCAGCTTACAAGCCAAATTAAAAGCCCCGTTTCAACTAAAAAAGTAAACAAACGCCCAGAGCAAAACTTTAGAAACTCGCTCAAAACATCAAAAAACCTGAAGCTTTTCGAGTTAAACACCCAAAGCTTGTTTGTGACAAACGCAAATGAAACTGCAATAACAGTGGAAAAAGTGTTGGCATAAAAAACATTAAAGCCCAAAAACGTCCCAAGTTCAAACATTACAAAGCTTAAAGCAGTTGTAAGCACGCCAAAAAAAACGTACATCACAGTTTCCCTGTTTAAAACTTTTTCAACTACGTGTTTCATTTTCAAACCCCAACGCTTCCCTCACAATATAATTGGGGCGGTTTTTAACTTCGTCATAAATTCGCCCAATATATTCGCCCATTATGCCAAGCATCATAAGCACCACACCTTGCGAAAGCAAAATAACAGCAATTGTTGACGCCCAGCCTTGAATTGCATCACCATAAAGCAACTTTTGAAAAAGAACTATAACAAGGTAAATAAAGCTTAAAAGCGAAAGGAAAAAGCCAACACCGGTTGCAATTTTAAGCGGCTTATACGAAAGTGCTGTAATTCCGTCAAACGCAAATTTTATCATTTTGTTAAGCGGATATTTTGTTTCTCCTGCAAACCTCTGCTCACGCTCATATTCAATGCCAGTTTGCTTAAAGCCAACCCAGCTTACAAGCCCACGGACATACCTGTTTTTTTCTGGCAATCCCTTTAACGCCTCACAAACACGCCTGTCCATAAGCCTAAAGTCGCCAGTGTCAACAGGAATTTCCACGCTAGTTATGTTTTTCAAAAGCCTATAATAAGCTTTTGCAGTAACTTTTTTAAACACACTTTCCCCTTGCCGCTTTTTGCGAACACCATAAACTACGTCAAAGCCTTCCTTCCACCTTTTAATCATTTCTGGAATAAGCTCTGGGGGGTCTTGCAAGTCTGAATCTATAAGTACAACGGCATCACCGCTTGAATAATCAATTCCAGCAGTTACAGCAGGGCCGTGCCCAAAATTGCGTGAAAAATTTACAAGCCGAACACAGCTGTCATTTCTGCAAAGCTCTGCTATTATTTGTGCCGACTTATCTCGGCTTCCGTCGTTTACAAAAATAAGCTCGTAGCTCTCACCAACTCCACGCAAAACATTTGTCAACCGTTTATAGCTTTCGGCTATAACTTCTTCCTCATTGTACACAGGAACAACAACCGAATATTTAACCTTCGTCAAAAAACCACCTCAATTTCTTATATAAACTGCCAGCCAGGAAGCCAACGCAAAAACCTCATTACATACAAAGCGTCCACGTCCATTCCCGACAAAACAGGGTAAAACATAATAAACAAGCCAATAACAACGGTAACATAACCGTATGTAGCGTACAACCCTCTTTTACCCTTTTGCTCAACAAGTTGCCTAAACATTAAGCCAATAAGTATTGTAAAAAATGGTACACATGGGAAGTAATGATAAATGTAAGTAGTGCGTGAAATAATTATCCACGGCACAAACGACGACAAAAACCCAACAATCAAAAACAGCATGTCCAAATTAAAGCGTGTTTTAGACGAAAGTGTTTTAATTGCATAAACAATAGCTACAACGCCAGCCCACCAAACTGCTGGGTTTCCAAAGGAACTTATACCTTGCTTCAAGCCGTCAGCAGTAGTGTTTGCGTAATAAAAAATTGGGCGAATGTCAAAAGGCCACGACCACCAGGAAGAAGAATATGGGTGCTCGGATACAAGCGTTCCATGGTAATGAAGCATGTCGCCTTGGTTTTTAATTATTTCCCTCACACTATCCGAAAAGCCAGAAACGCCGTTTGCCACAACAAAAGGCAAATACGAAACTGCATAAATTCCAAGCGGAACAACAACAAAAAACAAAAGGCAGCAGCCAACAGTAATTAAAGCTTTTTTATTAAACTGCTTCATTAGGTTTTCATGTTCGTTTTCGTCAGCGTGCTTTGCTTCGCTATACCTTTTATACAACGAATAAAAAAACATAAACGCAAGCCCTAAAGAAGCATAAACACCTTGCCACTTGCTTGCTATAGAAAGCCCCATAAAAACACCAGAAGCAAAAAGCGGAACAAGTGTCTTTTTAAGCTTAGTGTCATAAAAGCTCATTGTAACGTACCTGTACATAAAGTAGTACATTGCAATAATAAAAATGGTTACATATGTGTCAATTGTGGCAATTCTGGTTTGTGCAAAGTGCATGAAGTCAAACGTAAATACTGTTGCTACAAATGTTGCCCAAAACGTGTTTTTTAAAACTGCCTTGCCAAAAATGTACATTAGTGGCACCATGAAAATACCAAAAAGCGTTCCCATAAACCGCCAACCCCAAGGGTTCATTCCAAAAAGCTTTATTCCTGCTGCAATAATAACTTTTCCAAGAGGTGGGTGTGTCCATTCATAAACGTACAGCTTGTTAATAAACTCGTATGCTGTTCTGGCATGGTAAATTTCGTCAAAGTATGTTCCGTTTTTAAAGCTTGCTCCGTCCCAAAACGGAACTAAGCTTTGCTCGTCAAAAAGAGTGATAGCATCTGGCTCACAGGCAACAACGTTTAAAAGCTCATTTCCAGAACGAAAAGCAAGCTCGTTTAAAACAAGCATGTCCGAAGAAACTTGAAGCTTAACATACCTTGCTGTTACTATAAAAGGAATGTCCTTCCAATCAAAAACCGCACGTGACTCAATTGTCATGGGGTCGCTAAATGTTACACCGTCATCAGAAGTTTGCAGCGTAAACTGGCGTTCCTCTTTGTAGCCTGTAAAAAACAAAACACGGTCAATGTCCTTGCTTTCGCCAAAGTCTACAGTTATTGTGTCGTTCATTTGCCCAACCCAATTTGTTTCTGGTGCAAAGTTGTCACCAAGGTTATAAAATGCAATAACCGCATAAACCAACGACAAAACAAGCATTATTACAAAGTCATTTTTATTAAGCTTTGGAATTTCAACAGTTTTTTGCATTTCTATTTGCATTTTTATTTGCATTTCTGATGTCATATGCTTGTCCTTTTGTAAAGTAGCTTCCTCTTTATAATCGTCAACTGATATTGGTTCAGGTTCAAGTTGAGGTTCAGCTTCGTCTTCACCTGTGCCCTTTTTAAATGCCGTAAACGAAATGTAAACCATGTAAACGGTAAGCCCCATATTAATAAACGACAATATCGGCAAAGTGTTCTCCAAATATTTCAAGTCGTTTCCGTTTAAAAGCATAATCAAAACGTCAACACAGTTTATAAAAAGTGTCAGCGAATATCCAAAAATAAGCGGAATAAGCCGCTTGTCACGCTTATAAATATAAGCCGCAAACAAAAGAAGTATTGTAGGGTACAAATACCTTTCGTGCATTTTCACTGAAAACATAAACGTCAAAGCATTTAAAAGTGCCGCTACAAAGAAAAAGTTCGCCTTTGTGATTCTTGTAAAAATTAGATAAAAGCTTAAAAGCGTAGCCGCAACAATAAAAATTACACCCCAAGTTGAGTAGCTAAAGAAAAGAAATTTTCCAGTAAGCTCAGCCCAGTTTGCACCTATAAGCGCATAAAAGTTGTATGCGTTTAATGAAGCATAAGGGTACGAAGCAAGCGTGCTGTAATACTGCTTAAAAATCGGCATAAAGTCGAAGTTTTTTGTAAATGGAAGCATTAGCACAAAAAGCGTTGCAATACAAGCACTTCCATAGGCAAAAAGCCGTGAAAATGCTTTTGCAGAAAACCCGCTTTCTTTCACCATTGCATAAGCGCCGTAAAGGAAAACAGGCGTAAAAATAAGCGACTGCGGCTTTATTAAAACGTCAACTGCAAAAAGCATAAACGCCATGAAGTAACGCTTTTCCGTAAGCATGTAAATTGAAGCCAAAAGCACCAGAGAATAAACCGAGTCTACCTGCCCCCAAACTGTCGAGTTTACAATGATGGCAGGGTTTAGCACATAAGCAAGCGACAAAATAAGTGCAATGTTTGGCTTCAACCACTTTTCTGCAATTTTCAAAACAAACACAGCCGTCAAAACGTCACAAATCATTGCAGGAAGCTTTATTAAAAGCGTATACGCATTACTTTCAAAAGTAAAGGAAAAAAGGTTTCCAATTCCGCCAACAACGTAAAGCACATACATGTACCCAGGCGGATAATCTGTAAAATAGTCAGCTGTATAAAAGTTTGACATTCCTCCACGGAACAGAAGCATTGCCCACGACTTAAACGTATTTAAGTCTGCTTCATATGCAACGTCAATTTGCATGGCTATAAGCCGCACTAAAAGTGCGGCTGCAACTACTACCAAGTATTTCTTTTCAATTAGTTTGCGAAAGTTAAATTCTGTAAAATAAGCCACAACAAAAATTAAAGCAGCAATTGCTGCAATTGTATAAATTGTCGTCGTCGTCATAGCTACCCCTTATAATTTTCATTAATAAAAGCCTCTAGCCTGTCAAGACCTTCTTTAATGTTTTCCATTGATGTAGCATATGAAAGCCTAATGTGGTTTTTAAACCCAAAGTCTGCGCAAGGAACAACGGCAACGTTAGTTTTTGACAAAATAACTTCGCCCAAAACAGTTGCGTCAGAAATTTCCACACCGTCAATTGTTGTGCCGCAAAGTTCAGAAGCATCAATGAAAACATAAAACGCCCCTCGTGGTTTAACCGCACTAACAAGTGGAAACTCCTTGACACGGCTGTGCATGTAATCACGGCGAGCCGCAAACTGCTTGCGCATTTCTTCAATTGAAGCATCAGCATATCTAAGCGCACTAAGTGCAGCCATTTGTGCAATACTGTTTGGGTTTGAAGCCAAATGGCTTTGCAAGTTTGAAATTACGCTTGCAATTTCTTGTGAAGCAGCCGAGTAGCCAATTCTCCAACCTGTCATTGCATAAGCTTTTGACATACCGTTTACAACAATTGTACGCTTAAAAATGTCTTCATTTAAAGAAGCAATGCTAATGTGTTTGTCCGATTCATCATAAACAAGCTTTTCATAAATTTCGTCTGATATAACTATTAAATCATTGTCAACAGCAAACTTTGCAATCATCTCCAAAGTTTCTATGCCGTAAATTCCACCAGTAGGGTTGCAAGGGCTGTTAAAAATAATTGCTTTTGTTTTGTCTGTTAAAGCTTTTTCAAGCTGTTCTTTTGTAGGAACAAATTCATTTTCAGCATCTGTATAAACAATGACAGGAACGCCAGAAGCAAGTGAAACCATTTCTGGGTAGCTAAGCCAGTATGGCGCAAAAATAATTACTTCGTCGCCTTCGTTTAAAATTGCAGCAAAAATGTTTGCAAGCGAATGTTTTGCGCCATTGCTTACAACAATTTGGCTTGGGTTGTAAGAAAGCCCGTTGTCTTTTTTAAGCTTTTCGCAAATTTCTTTTCTAAGCTCAACTATTCCAGAGCTGTCAGTGTATTTTGTAAAACCTTTTTTAATAGCTTCAATTGCTGCTTCGTTTACACAATCGGGTGTATCAAAGTCTGGTTCACCTACAGTAAAGCTAATAATGTCTACACCTTGCGACTTTAGCTCTTTAACTTTCGCTGCAATTTTAAGCGTTGACGACGGCGAAACATTTAGAGCCTTTTTGGATAAATTCACTAAAATCACCATTCCCTTATTATTTTAAAATCAATATCTTATAGGAACATATACTTATAACAATTTCTTATTTAATTGATATTGTCCAACGTTAAGCTTTAAATTAAGTTTAAACTTAGAGCTTATCACTCCAAACGCTCCCACAGCCAATATCATTTAAAACTGTAATTGCTATAATATTATAATAAATTTCCTTTTTTGGCAAGATAATTAACGCATTTTAAACAATAAATCTCCTGCAATTTTATATGTAAAAATTTGTGGATATTTATAAGCCCAGAGAGCAATAATATATTAAAGCACTTCAATATTAAATTTGGGCGTGTTTGAAAAATTATTTTAGGTTTTTTAAAACCTCATTTTTTGATATGCTGTGCAAATAGCAAACTTATAGGAACTAGAGTTCTTTCAAAACCACAAAAGACGTGGTTTCGTAAGAAGCAAAAACATTTAAAAAACATATTGCAAAACCCAAAAAACGAGTTTGGCAAGATGTCTACTTATTTAAAAAGGAGGTTTTTATTGTGTCTAACCAAAGTATTAAGTGCAGTGTTCACACTTGCAAGTACAACGACAAAGTAAACTATTGCAACCTTGACAGCATTAAAGTAGGCCCTGATGGAGCAAACCCACATTCTAAATGTGACACAGAGTGTGACAGCTTCGCTGACGAATAAAAATTGCAATTTGAATAAACTGTTCACCATTTTGCGTAAGAAAAGGCGGCTCGACATTTAATTTGCGAACCGCCTTTTGTTTAGTCAACAACTCTTTTTGACAAATTATTAAACTCTTGCGCTATATAACAAACAGCATTGCCGTTTTCTTTAATGTTTACTTAAGCTTCTTCAAGCTTTTCTGAAATTACACAAATTTCTTTGCTAATAACTTTAAAACAATCGTCTACATTTTCATCGTTTAAAGCGTTTGCTATATATTCTTGAATTTTCCTTACTGTTTCAAACCCATTAGAAATTGCTCTTTAAGCTTTACAAATAATTACTCTGTTGATGACATACTCGTGCTTCGCTCATGGCCGTTTCGCAAACTCCTAAAAACTTACAAAATCAAACCGTCGTTAATCAAAGAAATATAGTACATAAATAAAACTGGAGATAGTGGAACTCTATCTTGAAGGGAAAAATTGGGATATATTATCTTTGAACCCTTCCGCTACCATCTCCGCCTGCAAGTGCCTCAACCTCTGAAACCGAAACTAAATTAAAATCGCCTTCAATGCTGTGTTTTAAACAGCTTGCTGCCGTTGCATATTCGATAGCTGCTTGGTGTTCATAGCCATTTATGCAAGCATAAATTAAACCTGCTGCAAAGCTGTCGCCGCCGCCCACACGGTCGACGATATGTACGTCATAGCTTTTGCTAAAGTATGCGTTGCCGTCTGTATAAAGCATTGCCGCCCATTTGTTGTCGTTTGCAGAAATTGAAGTCCGCAAAGTTATTGCAACTTTTTTGAAGCCAAATTTTTCTGTAAGCTTTGATGCAACTTGAGCATAACCATCATGGTTAACTTTTCCTGCTGAAATGTCTGTGTTTTCAGCATTAATTTCAAAAACGTCAGAAGCGTCTTCCTCGTTTGCAATACAAACATCAACGTAAGGCATTAACTTTGTCATAACTTCACATGCCTTTTGCTTGGTCCAAAGGTTTTTTCTGTAGTTTAGGTCACAGCTTACAGTTATGCCTTTTTCTTTGCAAACTTTAAGTGCATCAAGGCAAATGTCTGCAACATTTCCGCAAAAACCAAGAGCAGGTGTTATGCCTGTAAAATGAAACCAATTAGCACCTCTTAAAATTTCATTCCAATCAAAATCTGAAGCTGTTGCAGTTGCAATTGCCGAGCCTGCCCTGTCGTAAATAACTTTGCTTGGTCGTTGGCTCGCCCCTTTTTCTAAATAATAAATACCAATTCTTTCGCCGCCACGAACAATAAGTTCTGTGTCAACGCCAAACTTTCGCAATGAATTAATTGCCGCTTGACCTATTTCATGCTTTGGAAGCTTTGAAACAAAGCTTGACGTAACGCCAAGATTCGCAAGCGAAACAGAAACGTTTGCTTCCCCACCCCCATATGTTGCACCAAAGCTTTCGGCTTGAACAAACCGAAAGTACCCAGTTGGAGCAAGCCTAAGCATTATTTCTCCAAATGTAACAACTTTCATTTTCCACGCACTTCCAATACAATTTTTCTAGCTTCTTTTGAAAGCTCTTTAACCTGTAACAAATCATCGCTTACCATAAAGCTTCCTCCACAAGCAACTACTTTTTGAAAACTTAAATACTCTGCAAGGTTGTTTAAACCAATGCCCCCTGTTGGCATAAAGCTAACGCTCCCAAAGACTGGCGACATTGCTTTTATCATTGGAAGCCCTCCAGCCTGTTCCGCTGGAAAAAATTTTAAAACATCAAGGCCATATTCTAAAGCATTTGTAATCTCTGTTGGTGTAATGCACCCCGGAACAATTGGAACTGATTTTTCCAAACAATACTCAACAACCTTTGGGCTAAAACCAGGCGAAACTATAAACTTTGCCCCTGCCAAAATTGCTTTACCAGCTTGCTTTGTTGTAAGCACTGTCCCTGCACCTACAATCATTTGTGGCAATTCTTTTGCAATCAAACTAATGGCTTCTTCGGCGGCATTTGTGCGGAACGTAATTTCCGCACAGTTTATTCCGCCTTCAAGCAACGCTTGTGCAAGGGGTATTGCTTTTTTTGCATCATCTATTTTAATTACCGGAACAATTCCACAGTCGCTTAATTTGCTTATTACTTCATTCATATTAACTCTCCTTAAAACCGAAAAAAGCTTTTTGCATTTTCATAGCAAACATCAACAACAAGTTTTTCAAGTGTTTCTACATCGTTAGGAAACTCGCCGTTTTCCACCCAGTCGCCCAAAATGTCACAAAAAATACGCCTGAAATATTCATGACGAGTGTATGATAAAAAGCTTCTGCTGTCGGTAAGCATACCCAAAAATTTGCCCAAAGGGTACACACTTGCAAGCGTCGTCATTTGCTCGACCATACCTTTTATACTGTCATTAAACCACCATGCACTGCCTTGCAAAACATCACGGAAACAGCCGCACAAAGAAGCAATTGCACCGTTGTCGCTTGGGTTTAAAGAATAAATAACTGTTTTTGGAAGCTTGTCGCATTTGTCAAGCTCCGAAAGAAGATTAGCCAATGGCTTAATGCTTTGGTTGTCATAAATTGTGTCAAAGCCAGTGTCTGCACCAAGCAAGCCAAACATTTTTTCGTTTACATTCCGAACTGCATTAAAATGAATTTGCATTGCAACGCCACGCTCATTGTAAAGCTTTGCAGTTTCAAGAAGAAGTTCAGTGTCCGAAAAGTCTGAAACTCCGTGGTCGGAAAGCTTGCAGCCGTTTTCTACAAAATAGTCTAAACGTTTTTCAAGGTGTGAAAGTAACTGGGTTTTGGATAGCCCTGCGTCGTTTTTAAGAATTCTGTCTGGTCTAAATGTTGGCAAAATAACACTGCACGAAAAGCCGCTTTGTTTAATTGCCTTGTGGTATTCTAAGCTGCTGTCAGGGTCATCTGTTGTGCAGATGACCTCAACGTTGGATTGCTTAATTATTTTTTGCACGGAAATACACTCAAGCTGTTCGTTGCAACGTTTGTAAATTGCTTCGGCTGTTTGTTCGTTAAGCGTTTCCGTAACTCCGAAGTATTTTTTCAATTCAAGGTGTGACCAGTGATAAAGCGGGTTTCCAATTAACTTTGGCATTATCCGTGCGTATTCAAAAAACTTTTCATAGTCTGTTGCACTACCAGTAATTTTGTTTTCGCAAACACCGCAAGCACGCATTGCACGCCATTTATAATGGTCGCCGTACAGCCAAATTTCTGTAATAGTTTTAAACGTTTTATCCTCGGCAATTTCCCTTGGATTAACGTGACAATGATAATCAATTATAGGCAATTCACTGGCACTTTTGTGAAACAGTTTTTGTGCAGTTTCCGTTTTTAAAAGAAAGTTGTCGTCTAAAAAACCTTTCATGCACTTACACCCCACTATATGCAGAAAACCCACCGTCAACAGGAATTACAACGCCGTTTACAAAGCCTGAAGCTTCTTTTGAAAGCAAGTATAAAAGTGTTCCAATAAGCTCCTTGTCTTCGCCAAACCTTCCCATTGGTGTAGCAGATAAAATCTTTTTAGTACGTTCAGTAGGAGTGCCGTCATCGTTAAACAAAAGCTTTTCATTTTGCTTTGTAACAAAGAAACCTGGCGCAATTGCATTTACTCTAATATCTTGCTTTGAAAAATGTACAGCAAGCCACTGTGTAAAGTTTGAAATTGCTGCCTTTGCTCCGCTGTATGCTGGTATTTTTGTAAGTGGCGTGAATGCGTTCATTGAGCTTATGTTTATAATTGAGCAGTCGTTTCTTCCAAGCATGTCAACAGCAAAAACTTGAGTTGGCAAAAGTGTGCCTATAAAGTTAAGATTAAAAACAAACTCAACTCCAGCTTTGTCAAGGTCGAAAAAGCTTACAACATCTTTTTCTATGTCGCCGTCAATGTAATATTCATTTGTTGTTGTTGCCTTTGGCGAGTTTCCTCCTGCACCATTTATTAAAATGTCACACTTGCCTAAATCTTCAAGAACTTGTTTATGTGTTTTTTCTAAGCTATCCTTGTCAAGTACGTTTGCTTCATACGCCTTTGCAGTTAAGCCTTTTTCGTTTATTTTATCTGCATAGCCTTGTGCGGCATTTAAGTTTAAGTCCAAAAGTGCAACTTTTGCACCGCTTAAAGCAATTGCTTCTGCAAACAAGGAACACAAAACGCCCCCTGCCCCTGTTATTACTACAACTTTATGTTTTAAATCTATATTAAATGGTAGTTTCATAAAATGTCTCCTTATTTACTTGATAATGACAAAGTTTCCCAAATTCCTGTTAAATAGCTTGCGCCTAAAGCTCTGTCATAAAGTCCATACCCTGGCTTTCCTGTTTCGCCCCAAATCATTCGTCCATGGTCTGGGCGCAAATAGCCGTCGAAGCCGTTTTTGTGCAACGCCTTCATTACTTCAACAATGTTTAAAGAACCACAGTGAGAAAAATGTGCCGACTCCTCAAAGCTTCCGTCTGGAAGAAGAAGAACGTTGCGAACGTGCATAAAATGAATGCGCCCCATAGCTGAATATTTATCAACCATTTTAACTACGTCGTTTGTGCTTACACAGCCTAAAGAACCTGTGCAAAGCGTTAAACCATTGTACTCGCTGTCAACAAGCTTCAAAAAGCGGTCTAAGTTTTCCTCGCATGTAATTATTCTTGGCAAACCAAAAATTGGATAAGGAGGGTCGTCTGGGTGAATAGCCATTTTAACATCACATTCCTCGGCTACAGGAATAATTTGTTTAAGGAAATATTCTAAGTTAGCCCAAAGTTTTTCCTCGTCAACTTGCTTATAATCATCAAACAATTTTTGCAAGTCTTCCTTTTTGTATGAAGAATCCCAGCCAGGTAGCGAAAGCTCCCCAGTTAGCGGATTCATTTTTTCTAGCTGCTCCTTGTAGTAAACTAAAGCGTTTGAGCCGTCGGGCAAAACTTTGTCAAGCTGTGTGCGTGTCCAGTCAAACACAGGCATAAAGTTGTAGCAAATGCACTTTACCCCAGCCTTTGCAAGCCTTTTAATGTTTTCCTTGTAGTTTTCTATATATTGCTCTCTTGCTGGCTTTCCAAGCTTAATGTCCTCGTGTACAGGAACACTTTCTACAATGTCAAACACAAGCCCAACAGCTTCAACATCTGCTTTAACTTGTGCAATGCTGTCCTCGCTCCAAACTGTACCTACAGGTGTGTCGTAAACAGCCGAAACTATAGAGTGCATATTTGGAATTTGCTTTATATATTGCAGAGGTATTGGGTCGCCCTTGCCGTAATGTCTGAATGATAATTTCATATTAAACCTCCTAAAAACTACATATATAATCGTATAACTTCAAATTAGCCTATACAACGAAGTTATACGAAAAACTCTCCGTATTAGCAAGTTTTAAAGTTAAATTACTATATCAAACTTTGCTTAATACTGGTTTTTTGCTTTCATTTTCTGCTAAAGCTTTTTGTTTAATTGCTGCAATTTCATTTTGAATTTCAGCCATTTTTTCTTTTGTAAGCGGATAAAATTTCATTGCAATAATGTTGCAGCCCAAGCCAATCATTGGAACAATGAAGAACAAGAACATTGTTACATAAAAAATTGCATTAGTGTACGGTGTTTCAACGGTAGGTTGTGCAGTTGTAAAACCAATTGCAGCAATTGATACACTTACAAGCAAGTTAGAAAGAGACGAAACTAGCTTGTCAACAAAGCTGAACAAAGTACCCATAAGCCCAGGAACATATTTGCCCGAACGGTAAACCTCATAGTCTGCACAGTCGGCAGTCATTGGAATGACAATGCTTCCAGCAACACCAGCAGAACCTTTGCCTAAAATAGTGAAAAGCAAGTATAAAATTGTAAATGCCCCAATTTCTGACATTGAAAGTGTTTTAGGGTCAAGTACAAAGAACAAAACCATAGTTAGTGCAGTGAAAACAATTCCACCTATAGAACCCCACAAAAGAGCTTTTCTTTGCCCAAGCTTGCGCGCAACAACGCCTACACCAAAAAGCATAAGCAAAAAGTTTGGAACCATTAATATCATGTTAAGCTGACCACTAAAGCCATAGTTGCCGCAAATTATACCATAAAGCATAACGCTTATAACCGCATTACCTGAAATTTGGAATGCAAGCTTGTCAGTTGAAGCCGCAACAACAAGCATTTGAATTGCACGGTTGTTTTTCAAAACGTCCCAATAATCTTTAAATCCAATTTTTTGGGCAACACCTGTTCCAAAAAATTCTGTTCTATCCTTTTGCCAAATACCAAGTATAGCAAGAGCCGTAAAAACTATAGAAGAAACTATTACAACAGTAATAAATGTTGAGAAAAGTTCAAGAGTAAATCCGCCATACTGCTTTACCCAAACATTAGTAATCATATACGTTAAAACTGCAAAAAGAACTGTGTTATACACACCGTCAAAAATTGCAAAAAGAGGACGCTGCTTAGGGTCATTTGTAAGGCACGATTGTGCAGACTTTGTTACAACACATTGTAGCGTATAACCAATTATGTAAACCATATACATTAAAACAAAGAAGACTAGCCTCATGCCATCAGGCAAGGTGTGTGTGACGTTGAAAATAATTAATGAAGAAACTGCTAAAACAATGTTACCAACTAGCATGAATGGACGGTTTTTGCCAAACTTGCCGTTTGTTTTGTCAACAATGTAGCCTATGAGTGGGTCCGTTACGCCGTCCCAAACTCGCATGAGCGTAAGAATTGAACCAACCAGAACTACGCCCAACCCAACAATGCCTACAGCGTAATATGATACATACATCATAAGTATCATATACAGATTTGTAGCAGTGTTGTTTAATGCAAATAAACCCATTTGCCAAAGCTTAGCTCGATTTGTTGCCACATTTTCTGTTTTTGTCATTTTAGACATGATAACTCTCCCCCATAGTTTTAATGATAATAGTCATATAACTTCAAAATCAACCAAATACGACGGCTTATTTTCCAGCTTTAAAGTTAAATGACTATATAACAATTACATTTTTAATCAATATTGTTTATCAATCAAAACGCCAACTACACAGCGTTTAGCTTCCCAATGCCAACATGTTCAAAAAGTGGAATTGCTATAATTTCGTTCGATATTTTTATGTCATAATAATAAGCCAAAAATTCATGCGTTACTATTGCTAAAGTTGTTGTGTACATTGCTTTTCTTGCGACTATTATATAAAAATTATTTATATTTTAGAAAATATTATGCAAATTTACCAATAATAATTTTGTTAATTTTGCAATTTTCACAATATTAGATTGTTAAAAATTTAAAATCTTTTTTATCAGCTATAGTTAAATAAACACAAAATACCATCATAATTTAATAATTATATGTTAATTATAGTGTTAATTATAAGTCAAGTATGTTAATATTGCTATATTTATTGTAATTGTTGTGGTAACATTAATATGTGTTTGACACATTGCAAATATTGTATTATTTTTATAACAAGTGCTGAATAAAGGGCTGATAAAAAACAATGAAACAACATACAACAAAAATTGAAAAGTTTAACACTCGACAGCACATGCTTTCGAGAGATTTAGAAATTCATCATTACAAAGACAACAATGAACTTGAAGTTGCGTTACATAGCCATGATTTTTATGAAATATTGTTTTTTATCTCGGGCAACGTGACATTTAGCATTGAAAGCAAGAATTATATTATGCTTCCTGGCGACATTTTGCTTATAAGCCCGCTAGAGCTTCACCGCCCTGTTTTAATTCAAGCAGAGCAACAGCCTTATGAACGAATTGTTTTGTGGGTTTCAAAGGCGCTTTTAGATGCGTTTATAAGCTCGAGCGCAGACGACATTACAACATGCTTTGACACAAAGCAACCAAACCACACAAACTTAATTCGCCTACCTGCACGCAGCCAAGAGTTTATTCGTGACTTTTTGGAAAAAATTATTGCAGAAAAAGAAGGTAGTAGATTTGCAAACCAGTTGCTTGTGTCGTGCTACTTGGGGCAAGTTTTGGTTGAAGTAAATAGGGCTTTGCTTGAAACCCCAGAAAGGTTCGTTCAAACAGACAACAGCAACCAAATAATTAAAAATATTTTAAACTATATAAACGAGCATTACGGCGAGCATCTTTCCCTAGACTTGCTTTCTTCAATGTTTTTTACAAACAAATATCATTTAAGCCACGAGTTTAATAAAACAGTTGGCACAAGTGTGTATAGATATATCATTCAAAAGCGGCTTATTATGGCAAAGCAAATGCTCATTTCAGGCACATCGCCAACAAGCGTGTTTCGTAACTGCGGCTTTTCAGACTACGCAAACTTTTACAGGGCTTTTAAGTCGGAATACGGCATAAGCCCAAAGGAGTTTGTTAAGTCGGTACTTTAGGACGTGTTTGAAAAAAGCTAGAATGGATTTTCCAAACAGCCCCTAGTTTATAATTAAAAAGGAGATGAATTTATGAGAACTTTATCATCACTAAACCAAAATTGGTTCTTTACAATGGAAGACATTGAAAAACCTTTGAACAATGCCCCCGATGGCTGGGAAAAAGTAAACGTTCCTCATACATGGAACAACCTCGACGGGCAAGACGGCGGCACATTTTACAGAAACAGTTGCTGGTACTTTAAAAAGCTAGAAATTAAAAAAGAAGAAGGCAAGTGTTACTGGCTTGAGTTTCAAGGGGTAAACAGCATTGCTCATGTATATGTAAATGAAACTTTGGTTGCACACCACGAAGGTGGGTATTCAACTTTTAGAGCCGACATAACAGACTGCATTACAGGCAATGACTTTTTGTGGGTTTGTGCCGACAACAAGGAAAACGTAAATGTTTATCCAAACATGGCTGATTTCACTTTCTACGGCGGAATTTACCGTGACGTAAACTTAATTGAAGTTTCAGAAAGCCACTTTGACCTTGGAAACCATGGAGACGAGGGCATTACAGTTTTATGCAATATAAAAGATGACGGAAGTGCAAGTGTAAACATTAGCACAAGGCTTACAAATGCAAAAGACGAGCAAAAAGTTTGCTTTAAAGTTTATGATGCGGAAAACGCATGTGTTGCAGAAGGAAAATCCTCTGCACAAAACCCTCAATGCGAAGTTTTAATTGAAAACCCACGCCTTTGGAATGGCAAAATTGACCCACACTTATACACTGTTACAGCAGAACTTGTTTTTGGCGAAGCTTCGATAGATAACATAAAAACACACTTTGGAATTCGTACATACAGTGTTGACCCTGAAACTGGCTTTGTGCTAAACGGCAAGCCATACCATTTGCACGGTGTGTCACGCCACCAAGACAGAGAAAACAAAGGCAACGCAATTTCAAAAGCAGACCATGAAGAAGATATTAAGCTTATAGCCGAAGTTGGGGCAACAACAATTCGCCTTGCACATTATCAGCACGACAAATATTTTTATGAGCTTTGTGACAAATATGGTTTAGTCATTTGGGCAGAAATTCCTTTTATTTCAATGTTTGAGCCAACGGCACAAAAAAATACAATTTCTCAAATGACAGAGCTTGTTTTGCAAAACATTAACCACCCTTCAATTTGCTTTTGGGGAATTTCAAACGAAATTACAATAGGCGGAGAAGAAGACCAAAACCTTTATGAAAACTTGTGTGAACTAAACGAGTTGTGTAAAAAGCTTGACCCAACCAGAATGACAACAATTGCACACGTTTCAATGGTTGACCTTGAAAGCCCAATGCACCACATAACAGACGTAATTTCATATAACCATTATTTTGGCTGGTACGGCGGAGACGTTTCAGAAAACGGCCCTTGGCTTGATGAATTCCACAAGCTTCACCCAAGCATACCTCTTGGAGTTTCTGAATATGGTGCAGAAGGAGTTCTTTTATGGCACACCGACAAACCTGAATGCCGTGACTACACCGAAGAATATCAAGCATATTACCACCACGAAATGCTTAAAACATTTGCAACACGTCCATACCTTTGGTCAACACATGTTTGGAACATGTTCGACTTTGGAAGCGATTTCCGTGACGAGGGCGGCGTTCAAGGCAGAAACAACAAAGGGCTTGTTACATTTGACAGAAAAACTAAAAAAGATTCTTTCTTCATATATAAAGCATTTTGGTCGGAAGAAAAATTTGTGCATATTTGCGGCAGACGCTACGTAAACCGTGTTGCAGGCACAACAACAATTACTGTTTACTCAAACTGCGACAAGGTAGAGCTAAACGGCATTTCTGTCGAGGGCAAAGACAAGGCTTTTGTTTTTGAAAACATTCCGCTTGCTCTTGGCGAAAACACATTCGTTGCAAAAGGATATTGCGGCGACAAGTTGTTTGTTGACACAATTGTTTTAAATGGAGTTGAAACACCAGACGAAAGCTATATTTTGAAAGAAGAAGTTATAGAGGTTGAAGGCGGTGGCGTTGCAAATTGGTTTGACGGTAAAGCGGCTACGTCACAAAGCATTGAAATAAAAGAAGGCTTCCTTTCAATTAAAGATAAAATTAGCGAATTAATGGAATACCCTGAAGCCACGGAAATTTTCACTTCGGTTATGGCAAAGTCGGGGTTTGGCAACGGAAACGGCATGAACAAAGGCATGATGAAAATGATTAGTAACATGCCACTTGAAGTTTTGCTGAAATTAGCAGGCAAAAAAGTTCCTTCAGACGCAAAGTTTTTCTTAAATGAAGCACTTAGTAAAATTGCAAAGAAGTAGGTGGGCAATTGGACATTTTTGAAAAGTATGAAAAAAAGCACAACTTCTTAATTTGTGCCGATTCTGACGGCTGTGTAATGGACGTTATGGACATTAAGCATGAGCGGTGCTTTGGGCCTTGCTTTGTAAAAGAGTTTGGGCTTACAGCGCAGTTTGACAAAGCAATGGAAGTTTGGCTAAAAATAAACTTATACTCAAAAACAAGAGGCTTTAACCGCTTTAAAACATGCTTGTATGCACTTAAAGAATTAAACGTTTGTGTAGAAGGGCTTGAAAGCTTTGACGATTTTTGCACAAACAGCCCAGAGCTTTCAAACAGGGCGTTAGAAGCTTTAATAAACCAAAACCCAAACGAATGTTTAAAAAAGGTTTTGACATGGAGCATTGCAACAAACAAGGCAATTGAAGCTTTGTATGACGAGGTTGAAACATTACCGTTTGAAAACGCAAAAGAAGCGTTAGTAAAGGCTTCTGAAGTTTGCGATGTTGCGGCTGTAAGTTCTGCAAACCGTGCCGCTGTTGAAGGGGAATGGACACATCATGGGCTTGACAAATTTGTAAACACACTTCTTTCACAGGAAGCAGGAAGCAAAGCACACTGCATTGCAAAGCTATTGGAAAAAGGCTACTCGCCAAAAAATGTAATTATGGCTGGTGATGCGCTAAGCGACATTGATGCAGCAAAAGCAAACGGCGTTTGGTTTTACCCAATAGTTATCGGAAATGAAAAAGAAAGCTGGGCAAGGCTTCGTGACGAAGTGATTCCGCTTTTGACTAATGGGCAGCTTACAGAACAAATTCAGCAAAATTGGATTGATGAATTTTATAAATCTTTAAATATTCAATAAGGACGGTTAATAAAATGGTAGATTTAAAAGCAAACCCATTTAATTTGAACGACGAAGATATTAAATGGGTTGAAGAAACAATTTCCCAAATGACGATTGAAGAAAAAATTGGCCAGCTTTTTGTAAACCTTGGCGCTTCAAGAGAAGAAGAATACCTTAAAACTATGGTTACAAAATATCACATTGGCGGAGCAAGGTATAACCCAGGAAATGCAAAAGAAATTTACGAGCAAAACAAAATACTTCAAGAAAACAGCAAAATTCCGTTGCTTATTGCATCAAATGTTGAAGGTGGCGGAAACGGCGCTTGCAACGACGGAACAGAAATTGGTATGCCTGTAAAAATTGGAGCAACCGGTGATAGCAAGTATGCTTATGAAACAGGCAGAATTTCTGCAATTGAAGCAGCGGCTATCGGAAGCAATTGGAGCTTTGCCCCCCTTGTTGACATAAACCTTAATTGGCGCAACCCAATTATTTCAATGCGTTGCTACTCAAACAACACCGACACTGTGCTTGAACACGCAAAGGCTTATTTAAAAGGGGCAAGCGAAAGCAATTTTATTTGTGCAATGAAGCACTTCCCAGGAGATGGCGTTGACGAGCGTGACCATCACCTTTCAAATGCCGTAATGTCAATGTCTTGCGAAGAATGGGACAAAACATTTGGCAAAGTTTACGAAGGAATGATTGATGCAGGTATTCAAGGTGTAATGATTGGGCATTTCCTTTTCCCAGCGTACACAAGGCATTTTAACCCGACAATAAAAGATGAAGAAATGCTTCCTTCATCGCTTAGCAAAGAAATTACAACAGACCTTTTAAGGGGCAAGCTTGGCTTTAACGGAATAATAGTAACAGATGCTTCGCACATGGTTGGAATGACTTGTGCAATGAAACGTTCCGACTTAGTTCCGCAGGCAATTGCCGCTGGCTGTGACATGTTCTTGTTCTTCAACGACCCTGACGAAGACTTCCAGTCAATGATGGACGGATACAAAAAAGGAGTAATTTCAGACCTACGTTTAAATGACGCCCTTTTAAGAATTTTGGGAACAAAGGCTGCACTTGGGCTGCATAAAAAAGCTAAAACGGAAATTATGCCTCCAGTTGAAGGCTTGTCTGTTGTTGGCTGTGAGGAACACAAAAAGGTTGCTCTTGAAGTTGCTGACAAAGCAATTACTTTGGTAAAAAACAAACAAGACGTTTTTCCAATTTCACCAGAAAAGCATAAGAGAGTTCTTTTGGTTAATGCAAAAGCTGCAAGCTCAAACAGCATGTTTGCCTTAATGATGGGCGGCGGCAAAAAGCAGCCATATGAAGTGTTAAAAGAAAAACTTGAAGCAGAAGGCTTTGAAGTTGAAGTTTATGAAAACCCAATTGAAAAAATGTCAAAGCTGCCTCAAGACCAAAAGGGTGCGGCAATGGCGGCATATTTTGCAGGAAAAACGGCCGTTGCCGACTTTACTGGTAAGTATGACCTTGTAATTATTTGTGCAAATGTTTTTGGGCTAGGTTCAACAGTAGAACGTGTAAGCTGGGGCTTCTCAAAGGGAGGCGGCGAAATTCCTTGGTACGTTCACGAGCTGCCAGTAATAGTTGTTTCGTTGAGGTCGCCATTTGTGTTAGTTGACGTTCCTCATGTAAAAACTTACATAAACACATATGACGGCAACGACGTAACTATTGACCTTCTTGTAGAAAAACTTGTCGGTCGCTCTGAGTTTAAGGGAACAGACCCTGTTGATGCGTTTTGTGGTATGTGGGACACTCGATTGTAAAAAACTTACAAAAGCAAACTCTATGTGGCTGTAACAATCAGTTCATTGGAAGGTTGAGGCAACCATGGTCGACGTTTTGGAAAAGCAAAATCAGTAATAAGACATTCCCTCACAACAGTATGCTTCTTATAAGCACACTTATGGGGGAGGTTTCAACCTTGGGCAGTTATACTTGTATATTCGTCTTGCATAATGCCTGATTTCACAACAATTATCAAGCGGTAGCTTTTTAAATGTGAGTTGTCCTATGTTTCACATGTAGGACAACTGCACAAAATTTCGCAATGTTTGTATCCATTTCCTATTTATATATTCTACTCACTTCTTTCCAAGCTTCTTCAAGCATTTGCCTAATTCAAATACAGCGCTATGGGGTGTTTTGTAAATTTATTTGCATGTCTTTTCGGCAGGCTTTACGCTATACTTCGTCAGAAAAAACTTATTTACCTTTAAGCAAATGCAGTTTTTCCATTCTCGTATAACGAAAAGTCTGCTCAAAAATCTGTATTAAGCTATTTACAAAACACGCCCTAAACAAACAATGTCGATTAAAAATAAAATTTCTATGGCAACAAAACAACCCCAACCTTAATATAATGTCTATTAAAGCATTAAAAAGGTGGTGGTTTTATGAGGAGGAGGGTTTCCTCTCACAACTTTCGCATTTAAAAGAAGGCGTCGAAGAAGGGTTGTGAAATTAATTTACAAAAAAATTATGGCAAGTTTATAGCAATTTGAAGTTTGTAGTTAGTCATATAACTTCAAAATCAGCCAAATACAACGGCTTATTTGCCAGTTTTAAAGTTAAATAACTATACCATTTTGTTTCAAAGGGGTTAACAGCTTTATTCAAATTGCTATAAAACATTTTAAATTCCTGAATATTCAACAGCAGCAAGGGTAAGCCCACATGCAGGTGCAGTTTGCCCTGCGTTTTTACGTTCACCTTTATTAATTATTTCAGGAATACTTGAAGGCGAAATTTTACCGCTTCCTACATAAGCAAGCGTTCCAGCAATTATTCTTACCATATTATAAAGGAAGCCGTCGCCTGTAACCGAAATTGTAATAATGTTTTCAAGTTCATTTTTACAAACGCTTAAATCAAAAATAGTCCGAACAGTTGAACTTCTTGGCGAACCTGTGGCAGAAAATGCTTTAAAGTCATAAGTACCAACAAAAAAAGACGTGGCTTCCTGCATTTTTGCTACATCAAGCAAATGCGAAATGTGCCAGCAACTGTTTCTAAGCAAAGGGTTTTTATATTTTTGGTTTAAAATTTTATATGTGTACGTTTTTTTTATTGCGTTAAAACGAGGGTTGAAGCCTTCTGGGGCTTCAACTGCTTTTGACACAACAATGTCATGCGGTAGCAAGCTGTTTATTACCTCAGGCATTTTTTGCAATGGAATATTTGTCTTTTCGACATTAAATGCCGCGCCCTGCGCAAGTGCGTGGACGCCAGTGTCTGTTCTGCTTGTGCCATTTACAGTTATTTCAGTTTTAAAAAGCTTTGAAAGTGCTGTTTCAAGTGCAGCCTGAACTGTTTCACCGTTTTTTTGGCGTTGCCAGCCGCTGTAGACTGTGCCCTCGTAGGCAACAGTTAGAAGTATATTCATGGTTCAATAGCCTTTCTATTTAAGAATCTGTGTTTAGTAACCTGTTACCCATCTTTAAAGCGATTAGCCTTTTAATATCTTTTGCAAGTTTAAAAATTTTTTCGATAAACTTGTCACACAAAAAATAGCTTGTCATATTATATCATTAGTAGGACATGATAGTCCAAAGTGCTTAGACAACAGAAGATAATAGCCCATTATGCCAAAAGTGCATTGAGCAGTTCTACTAAACTACCAAAAGATTTTTTAAAATACAAAGGAGGTAATTTTTATGTCAATGCCAAAAATTGACCCAGGTGAAGGCATTTGTGCTGAACAAGCATTAGCTGATGTAATTGAAACAATAGCTTTGCAAGAGGCTGGACTTTCGCACATCATTAATGCTGAGGGAGAAATTTTGCAGTACTTCGTTGACCCAAACAGCAGCGCAGCTAGAAGGTTTACTACTGAAGAAATGGCTACTGCTAACAGCAGCATTGAAGCACTTTTAAATGCAATTTCTGCATTTGAACAATCGCTTAATGCAAAGCTTCAAACAGCAGTTAGCGGCTTGCAAGATAAACCTAAACCACCACGCCCATGTTAAAAGGATAAAAATTCAATGTACTTTATGATAAACCTTCAAAATACTTTTGAAGAAACTAAATATTAGTCGTAGTGCATCACACTGCAACGGTTTTTAGCTAAAAAACAAAAGATACTAAGCCTTAAATTCTACAAAGAGTTTAAGGCTTAGCTGCTTTCTGCTAATATCGTTAAGGCGGAATTGTTGTATCTTAAATGTTTCAGCTGGTTATTCAATTGTATGCACTTTCTTACGATATTTTTTGCCAGCATCTACCACAACATTTTTCATGTCTTGATAGTTTATAACATTATACAAACAATTTTTATTACCCAACAATAAAACACAATTACAGCATACTATGGCGTGTTTTGTAAATCCACTAAAAGCGATTTGCCAAACACGCCCTACAACGGCTTTATCAAACTATTTTTCAACCGATAATCCGCAACACTCACCCCAACAACTTTCCTAAACATTGACTTAAAGTGCTTTTCATCATCATACCCAACTTTAACAGCAATTACATCGTCAGCAAACTTTGTGTCACGCATAAGCTTTTTTGCTTGCTCCATTCGTAAAAAAACCATGTAGTCATGCACAGTCTTTTTTTCTGCATCGTAAAAAACTTTGCCCAAATATTCTGGCGTTGTTCCAACGTAAATTGCAATTTTTGAAATGTTTAACGTTTCAAAATATTTATCTTCCAAATACTTTTTAGTTTTATCAACAATTTCAGAATGATTTTGCGCTTGGTTATCCAAAATATATTTACAAAAGCTTTTTAGCGACTGCGAAAGATAAATGTACGCTTCGTCAATACTTTTTAAAGCAAAAATTTCTTTTGAAGGAAAAAACGTTGTAAACTGGTTGTTTACTGGTATGCTACGCTCGGTTGCATAGCGGCTTATCGAAATTAAAATGTCCATAATAATTTTTGGCAGCAAATTAGGAGGAATTGGCTCACAATTTTTAAGCGAGTCTAAAATATCCCTTAAAAGCGAAACGCAGTAGTCGTATTCGCCAGCAACTACCGAGTAAACAAGCTTTTCTTCCTTTTCAATTGGATACCTGTACGTTATATGGTTAAGCGGCTCGACATAATGAATTGGAATTACACTGTTGTAGCCCAAGTTAAACTTGTGCCGCAACGCTCCGTCGGCTTCACGGTACGACGTGGAAATGTCTTTAAGCTCGTCATACGTTCTGCCAATTCCAATTGAAATTTTTACGTCGGCTTTTTCATAAATTGTGTTTTTAATTTCTTCGCAAAGCGTAACAATTTCTTCAAATTCATATCTGCCGCCCAAAATTGCAGAAATTGAGTTTAAGCTGATTAAGTGAAGCTTTACACTATGCCCTCTTAAACAGTTTTGCAAAACCTCATACACTTTGTATGAAAGAATTTGCTTTTCATCTTCTGTAAGCGTAAGCACAATTTTTTTAAAATGGTCTATGCGAACGATAAAAACTGTGTAGCCTTCATCTATTTTTATTTTAAAATAATTTAAGCCGTTTTTAATTTCTCCAGGGTTTGTTAAATGCCCGTTTAATATGTTTGAAATAAAAATAGTTTCAAACATGTCTACATTTTCTTTAAAGTTTTCGGCAATGCGTTTTTCTGAAAATTCTTTTTCCAAAAGGCTTTTGTGTCGCTCAAAAGCTTTTGCCAAACTGCGGCTAAACTCATTTTGCTTAACAGGCTTAAACATGTAGTCAACAACGCCAAAGTCAAGGCACTGTTTAATGTAGTCGGCGTCGTTGTAGCCGCCGTATAGCACAAACATCATTCTTGGGTACCGCTCGTAAATTGTTCTAATTGTGTCTACAGAACGTGGGCCAAAAAAGCGAATGTCGGCTATTATAAGCTGTGGTGCTAAGGTTTTAACTGTATCTAAAACATTTGTAAACTGGTCGGACAGTGACGTAATATTTTTTATTTCTGGAAAGTTTGCCTTTATGTATGTTGTAAAGTTTTTCAAATTGTCTGTATCAGAATCTATTAGCAAAAGCTTCAGCATATGGTTAGCACCTTCTTTAAAAAGTTGTTCCGTTTTAAAAGATTATATGTTAATATTATACATATGCAAGAAACATTGTGCAAGAGAAGAAGTGCTTTGCTTTAAACTTAAATTTATGCGCTTTAGGGCTGGTTGTTTAAAACTTAAAAAACTATCACCCGTGCAACCGGAGAGGAAAATAGATGAACTACATTGTTATGGACTTTGAATATAACCAGCCCTTTGCGTTTAAAGATAGCCCGGACGCAAAGCCTGTTGAGGGCTGCCCAAATGAGATAATTCAAATTGGGGCAGTTAAGCTAAACTCTAAGCTTGACATTGTTTCATATAAAGATTATTTAATAAAACCAACGTTGTACCACCGTGTTCACCCTTATGTAAAAAAAATTACGGGTATAAGCACCTCAATGCTTCAGCAGCAAAGAACTTTTGTTGAAATTTACGGTGAGTTAGTAGAGTTTATGGAAAGCAGCCGAAACATACTTTGTGTTTGGGGTGGAAACGACATAAAGGAATTTTGCCGAAACATTTTGTTTTACAATTTAAGCGGAAATGGCGTTCCTAAGCGGTTTGTGAATGTGCAAACGCTTGCAGGAAAACACTTAAACCAGCCAAGCGGAAAAGACATTGGGCTAAAAAACGCCGTTACTGAGCTTGGCTTACAAATGGAATTGGAGTTTCACAGTGCCTTAAATGATGCTCTTTACACTGCCGAGGTTTTTAAAGTTGTAAACAGGGAAAACATGCAAATTAATTCGTTTAAGTTAAGCCAGTTTAAAGGCAATAAAAAGGTTATAGAAAAGCCGTTAAACACAGGTTTGCTTTTTGAAGCGGTGGAAAAGGAAGTTGGGCGAAAGCTGACAAAAAGAGAAAGAACACTTTTTAAAAAGGTTTACAATATGGGTAAAGCACAAATATTTAACAATTAACAAAATATGGAGAAATAAAATGTCAGGGTCATCTGTAGGTAAAATTTTTAAGGTAACAACGTGGGGCGAAAGCCACGGAAAAAACATTGGGGCGGTTGTAGACGGTTGCCCTGCCGGTTTGCGCCTTTGTGAAGATGATGTACAAATAGATTTGGATAGAAGAAAGCCGGCACAATCACAAATGACTACAAGCCGAAAAGAAAGCGACCGTGTGCAAATTGTGTCGGGTGTTTTTAATGGGGTTACTACTGGCTCACCAATTGCTTTAGTAATTGAAAATTGTAATGCGAGACCGAACGACTATGAATCACTGAAAGACGTGTACAGGCCAGCACATGCCGACTTTACTTATGAAGCAAAATATGGTCACAGGGATTTTCGTGGGGGTGGGCGTTCTTCTGGCAGGGAAACAGCTGCTCGTGTTGCAGCTGGTGCAGTTGCTAGAAAGCTACTTTCCGAGTTTGGAATAGAAATTTCTGCTTACACTTATTCAATTGGAAATGTAACTATAGACAAAAAACAATTTGATATAGACGAAGCCAAACATAACGCACTTTATATGCCAGATAAAAACGCCGCTTTGCAAGCAGAACAGCTTGTGAAAAAGCTTTTTTCAGAGGGAGACTCAGTAGGAGGTATAATTGAGTGTGTCGCTTTCGGTGTTTATGCAGGGCTTGGAGAACCTGTTTTTGAAAAGCTTGATGCAATGATTGCACAAGCTGTTTTTTCAATTGGCGGTGTAAAGGGCGTTGAGTTTGGGCTTGGGTTTGGTGCGGCTTCTTGTTGCGCAAGCTTTAACAACGACGAGTTTTACTTTGACAACGGTGTAAAAAAGCGGACGAACAACTGCGGCGGTGTGCTTGGGGGAATTTCGGACGGCTCGGACATAGTTTTCCGAGTTGCAGTTAAGCCTACACCGTCTATACGTAAAGTACAGAAAACTATAAATTCTTCTAATGAAGAAGTTGAAATAAGTATACACGGGCGGCACGACCCAGTAATTGTTCCACGGGCTGTAGTCGTGGTTGAAGCAATGACTGCAATTACACTTGCAGACTATGCACTGCAAAACGTGTGCGCAAACATTAAAAATATAAAGGAGTAATGTGTTATGACACCAGTACAAAGCTACAATTCTATAACTGCTAAAAAGTTAATTGAGTCTCTTGGAAAAAGAAACATGACAGGGTACTATTGCGAAAGCAAGGAAGATGCGCTTAAACAGGCTCTTGAAATAATTAAAAGTGGAAGCAGTGTAAGCTGGGGCGGCTCTAAGTCATTAAACGACATTGGTCTTATTGACGCTTTAAGAAGTGGCGGCTACAAGCTTATCGACAGGGATAACGCAAAAGGTGAGGAAGAAAAAAGAAAAGCTCAGCTTGAATCGTTTGACAGTGACTATTATTTAATGAGTACAAATGCAATTACAGTTGATGGAAGAATGGTAAACATTGATGGTACAGGAAACCGACTTGCGGCTTTTATTTATGGGCCAAAGCACGTTGTAATAGTTGCTGGCATTAACAAAGTTGTACAAACTGAAGAAGTGGCAATTGCAAGGGCTAAAAACTGCGCTGCACCAAAAAACGCTATGCGGTTAAGTAGAAAAACACCGTGTGTAGAAACAGCAATTTGCCACAATTGCTTAAACGATGATTGCATTTGCAGTAATATAGTAATTACTCGTAGGTCGAATGTTAAAGATAGGGTTCATGTAATTTTGGTGGGCGAAGAAGTTGGGTTTTAGTATTTCATATTTTGAAGTACATATAAGAATACTAACTTTATAGCACAGCAAAACCGTACATTCGGAGGTTACAAATAGATGAACATTTTCGACATTTTGGGCCCAATAATGGTTGGGCCTTCAAGCTCTCACACTGCTGGCGTTGTGCGAATTGGAAACGTAGCCAACAAAATTTTGGGGCAAACGCCAAACAAAATTAAAGTAAAGTTTCATGGCTCGTTTGCAACAACTTATATAGGGCATGGAAGTGACAAAGCTATTATCGGTGGTTTAATGGGCTTTGCACCAGATGACGAGCGTATTCGTGACAGCTTAACAATTGCCAAAAACGAAGGCATACATTTTAGCTTTGAAACAGTTTCGTTTGTCGGTGTACACCCAAACACGGTTGCAATTTACATTTCTGGGAAGAACAAGGGCGATGTTTACATTCAAGCCGAGTCTATAGGCGGCGGTAACATTTTAATAAGAAAAATTGACAACGTAGACGTAAGCTTTAATGGACAGTATGATGCCGTAATTATACACCATTCCGACACAACAGGCGTAGTTTCGCTTGTTACAAACGTGCTTTCTATGGAACGGATAAACATTGCGAAAATGGAAGTTTACCGTGCGTGCAAGGGCGGCGAAGCTATTATGATAATAGAAACAGACGGAAAGCTGGACAAGTCGCTTGAACGGACGCTTATGGCTTTGCCACACATTATGAAGGCAACGGTGGTTAGTGCAATTTGATTTTTTGCAGTCACAATTTATTCAAATTGCAAAGTGCAACTTAAAGGGGTATTAAAATGATTAGAATGGATACAATGCGTGAAATTATAGAAGCCGCAGAAAGTAAAGGGCAGAAAATTTCGGAAATTGTTCTTGAGCAAACGGCAATTGACACAGAGCAGTCAATTGAAAGTGTAAAGCAAACAATGCTTGAAAGCTACGAAGTAATGAAGCAGTCTATTCAAAGCGGTGTTAAGGAAGACGTAAAGTCTGGAAGCGGCTTAACTGGTGGCATGGCTTTTAAAATGAAGTCGTTTTGCGAAAGTGAAAAATGTATTTCGGGAAGTTTTATTGGCGAAATTTTAACAAATGCGCTTGCAGTTTCTGAACACAACGCTTGCATGGGAAGAATTGTTGCAGCCCCAACTGCTGGAAGCTGTGGAATTTTGCCTGCTTGTTTAGTTGCTTTGCAAAACAAGTTTGGGTTTTCTGATGAGCAAATTGTAATGGGAATGATAAATGCTTCTGCCGTTGGCGTTGTAATAGCAAAAAATGCTTCAATTTCTGGGGCAGAGGGTGGCTGCCAAGCAGAGTGTGGCTCGGCTGCGGCAATGGCAGCTTCGGCTATGACAGAACTAATGGGCGGTTCACCTTCGGCTTGTGGACATGCTGTTGCACAAGTTATTAAAAGCCTTTTGGGGCTTGTGTGTGACCCTGTTGCTGGGCTTGTGGAAGAACCTTGCGTTGTTAGAAACGCTTCGTCAGCAGCAATTGCTGTTGCTGCCACGGAAATGTCACTTGCCGGCATTGAAAGCATAATTCCTGTAGATGAAGTAATACACGCTATGCGCAGAGTTGGAAGGGCAATTCCGCCAAGCCTTAGAGAAACGTCAGAAGGCGGGCTTGCTGTAACAGAAACAGGAAAGGCAATAAAAGCAAAGCTACTTGGGAATAAATAAACATATATAATACAACTATACAAAGGAAAGAGGCTAGTAATGAAACATTCAAACAGAGTTGATGCAATACAATACTCGCCAATTCGCAAGCTTGTTCCGCTTGCCGAAGCGGCAAAAAAGCAAGGAAAGAAAATTTACCACTTAAACATAGGCCAGCCCGACATTGAAACACCGCAAGAATTTTTTGACGCTGTTAAAAACTTTAATAAAAGTGTTTTGGAATATTCTTTTTCGCAAGGCATTCCAGAGCTAATTGACAGCTTTATAGCATACTACAAAAGGCACGACATAAACTACGAGGTTGATGAAATTTTAATTACAAACGGCGGAAGCGAAGCACTTTTGTTTTCGCTTTTGGCTACCTGTGAATATGGTGACGACATTCTTATACCAGAGCCGTTTTACACAAACTACAATATGTTTGCAAAAATGGCTGGTGTTAATATAATTCCAGTTGTAACAAAGGCTTCAGAAGGGTTTAAGCTTCCAGAGCTTTCTGAAATTGAGAAGAAGCTTACAGACAAAACAAAAGTTATTTTGCTTTCAAACCCTGGAAACCCAACTGGCGCAGTTTACTCAGAAGCTGATGTAAAAAAGGTTGCAGAACTTGCAATTAAACACAACTTGTTCATTGTTGCCGACGAGGTTTACAGAGAGTTTGTTTATGACGGAAAGTTTGTAAGCTTTGCTTCAATTTCAGGAATTGAAGACAGGCTAATTTTAACAGATTCAATTTCAAAGCGGTACAGTGCGTGCGGTGCAAGAATTGGTTCTATAGCAAGCAAAAACAAGACACTTATTGCACAAATGCTAAAGCTTTGCCAAAGCAGGCTTTGTGTTTCAACACTCGACCAAGTTGGGGCGGCAAAGCTTATTGAAGTTTCGCCGAAATACCTTGAAAATGTAACAATTGAGTACAAAAATCGCCGTGATTTAGTTTTTGAAGCTTTGAAAAAAATGGACGGCGTAGTTTGCGAAAAGCCTATGGGTGCGTTTTATGTAATAGCAAAGCTTCCTGTAGAAAATTCAGAAGACTTTGCAAAGTGGCTTTTAACAGACTTTGAGGTTAACGGTGAAACGGTAATGGTTGCACCTGCAAACGGCTTTTATGCAACAAAAGGGTTGGGGAACGACGAAATTAGAATTTCTTATGTTCTAAACACTGATGACCTGGCTAAGGCTATGAACATTATTGAGTTGGGAATTAAGAAGTATAAAGCTTCTATGTAATTTTTTTATTAATTTTATGCGGTTAACCGTTGAGCAAAAGCTCAGCGGTTATTTTTTTCACAAATAAGTTGTTTAATTTGTTTATATATGCTAGACAAATACTGTTTATTTTTGTATAATATATTTAATTATACACAAGCCTTATATGTTTATATTTACTTATAAAGTGCAAAATTGTGTAAAAATTTTTACAAGTTAAAAGGGGGATTACGGAAAACACACCTTAGCTTTACTTAATTCATTGTAAAATGAATTAGCATTAATCCACCAGCTTTTGTTGATGGACGTTTTTGTACGACAGAATGTGGTTTAAAAAACAAGGGAGTGAGCATTAATGAGAAAAATAAAAGATAGGGTTTTGTCGCTTGTAGTAGCTTTAATTATGGTACAGGCTTTTGTTTTTAACCCTGTCAGTGTACGTGCTGATGATGTTTTTGATGAAAACTTGCAGTCAGCAGAAATTATTGATGAGTTGTTGAATGATAGTGGCTTGGGCGAGGATTATGCGGTTGAGCCTTATGCTGGGCTTGTGGCGGATACTTTTACGCCATATACTACCGGCGAAATTATTCCATTACACCTCAGAGGCAATGATTTTAACGGATGGGGTTTTAACCCAAGCTATCAATTTACAAAAGTTGGGCATGGCATATATGCAATATCTTTTGTAAAAGATAGTATTCCTAATGAGTTTAAAATTTCAGGTGATGGTTCTGGCGGCTGGAACGGAATAAACATAGGTGCGCATGATAACCAAATTAAAAATATTGGCGCTAGTGGCAATTTATCAATTAGTTTAGCAGCTACTTCAAAAGTAAATTTTTACTACAACGAATTTACAGAAACAGCAAAAGTTTACGTTGATGATGGTGTTAATGTCAACAACCTAACTTCCAAAAACTTTAGTGATGATTCATACTACACACCAAACAATGATGTATACCACCTTGTTGGTACACACCAAGATAGTGCTTGGGCAACAAGTGACACAAGCTATGCAATGTCAACCACAAGTGCTGACCCATATGGTACTGTTCAAAGATACGATTTTGGAACAGTGGAAGCTGGTACAAACTACGAAATGAAAGCTTTTAATAATGGGGATTGGATTGGTACTGGTTCAAATGGTGGTAGTAATTTAAATATCAATATTGTGGAACGTTCAAGAGTAATTGTAGAGTTAGACAAAGCAAATAAGCATCTTTCAGCTATAGTTACCCCAATAACTGATAAGCTTACATATATTTCTTCTACTCCAAGGTTAACAGCAGTACCGCTTAACACAACACAAATAAAGCTAAATTTTAGTGAACCAATGACACAAAAAGCTTCTAACTTAAAGAACCAATTCACGATAACAAAAGACGGAACACAAATAACAATTTCTTCTGCCGAATTAAGTGCTGACAAACTAAGTGTAGTTTTAACCTTTAGTTCATCACCATTTACGATACCAGAAGCTGAGTACACATTAACCTTAGCAGCAGGAAGCCTTAAAGGTGAAGACACATCAACAGAAAATGAAGAACTTACACTAAATTTAACTACAGCAAAGCAGTTAAGTGCAGACTCATTTTATTCTGCAAACCTTCCCGGAAGAAAGCTTTGGACAGTTAGAGGTGAAATTGACTCAAACTGGGGCTACAATACAAGAAACAACCTTGCAATGCTTGATGACAACTTGTATGCAATTTCATATGTTCTTGACGCAAAAAGCTACAACTTTAAGCTTGCAGTTGGCGATTCATGGGGCGTTCAGTTTGGCGGAGGTGTCAACGAATTAAACTATGCCGACATGAAGCTTACATTAAATGAACGCTCAAAAGTTACTTTTTACTTTAAAGATAACGACACAGCATCATCAAGAAAGCTGTATGTTTATGTAGAAGGAGAAAGCGGAAAAATAAACGGAAACGCCGCTTCAATAACAAACGATTCAAAAATTGCATGGTACACTCCAGAAGCTGAAAAGGCAAATATTGTTATTTCAAGCGGAACTTTGAAAACATTTTTGCAAACAGCAAACCCAACCGACACATGCAAATTTTTTGACTACAACTTGGACGGAAACGAATACAGGTTAACTAGGTACATTGCAACGACAGGTACTTACACAGCGACGGCTGGAGATTACGGCTCTGTAACTGTAAACGTAACAAAACCAGCTATAGCAACATTTTATATTGACTTTAATGAAGATACTCCAACATTGAAGTACAAGTTTAATGTTGTTGCACCTGTTCTTTCGATAACAACCTCAAATGAATTTGTTAAAGCAGGAAGTTCGCTTCAATTTGATTCAAACTTTAAAGATGAGTTTGGTATTACTGCAAAACCGCAAGTTGCTTGGTCAATTAAAACACCCACTACTGGCGTTTCAATTGCACCAACTACAGGCGTTTTGACAGTTGCACCTACAGCAGCGGTTGATGCAAAGTTTACTGTTGTTGCAACCTATAGCTACAATGGCTCTATTGACCCAAGATATAACAGTACATACACAGCAGAAAAAGAGCTTACTGTTGCAGGGATTTTAACAGAATTTAAGTTTAACTATTTGCGCTATGACAACAGCACAGACTGGAACCTTTGGGTTTGGAAAGACGGAGAGGACGGTACAGATGGGCACGACTTAGTTCCTTCGTCAGATGGCTGGCACAAAGGCGTTGTTTCTTTTAAAGAAGAATTAAGCCACATAAACTTTCTTGTCCGCCAAGGTGATTGGGCTGCAAAAGACGGCGGCAACAGGCGTTTTGACTTGTCAAAGGGTAACGAAGTTTGGCTTGTTCAAGACGACGAAACAGTTTATTACAGCAAAGCAGAAGCAACAGCACCACGCATTGCCTTTGCAGTAATGGACACACTTTCACAAGTACGGTTTAAAGTTAACGGCAACCCAGACAACATAAACTTTTCAAATTTTGTTGTTTTGCAAGACGGAAAACAACTTGCTGGAACTGGCGTTAAAGGCTCTGCCTTTGGTGAAGGCGTTATAAACATTTCATCACCTGTAAACCCTTCAGCGTTGCTTGAAGTAAAAGATTTGTCGGGCACTTACGCAAAAAAGCAAATTACGCTTAGGTACGCACTTGACAATTTTGTTTACAACGGAAATGACTTGGGCTACACAAAAGCTGGCAGCGCGTCAACGTTTAAAGTGTGGGCGCCCACAGCCAAAAAGGTATCAGTTGCACTTTACCCAACTGCTGGAACATACAATACAATCGGCGAAGTAACTAGCCACAATACACCAAGCCAGCTTTTAACCATGACATATGACACATCAACTGGTGTTTGGACGGCAACTTCAACACAACAGCTTACAGGCATGTTTTACATGTACAAGGTAGAGTTTGCAAATGGCACAACAAACTACGCTGTTGACCCATACGCAAGGGCGGTTTCGGCAAATGGGCAACGCACAGCAATTGTTGACCTAGCTGCAACAAACCCAACAGGCTGGATGCCAAACGAAAAACCAGCAACAGTTACAAACGAAACTGACCACATTTTATACGAGCTTCATATTAGGGATTTTTCAAACGACCCAACTGCAAGCTTTGAAAACAAAGGTAAGTATTTAGCATTTACAGAAGAAGGGCTTACATATGACGGAGCAAAAATTGGCATAGACCATTTAGTTGAATTGGGTGTTACAACTGTGCACCTTCTTCCTTCGTATGACTTTAAAACAGTTAACGAATTAACGGTGGACAACCCAAGCTCTAATGACCCTAAAATGAACTGGGGCTACGACCCGCAAAACTATAACGTCCCAGAAGGCTCTTACTCAACAGACCCTACAAACCCTTCAAAGAGAATTACGGAATTTAAGCAAATGGTGCAAGCTTTGCACGACGCTAATATCCGTGTTGTAATGGACGTTGTTTACAACCACACGTTTGACATTGAAACAGGGCCGTTTAACAAAATTGTCCCTGGGTACTACTACAGAACGCTTGACAGCAACATGGCCTTTGCAGACGGCAGCGGCTGTGGCAACGAAGTAGCTTCCGAACGCCCAATGGTTCGCAAGTATATTATTGATTCTGTAAAATACTGGGCGAAAGAATACAACGTTGACGGCTTTCGCTTTGACTTGTTTGGGCTGATTGACGAAACAACTGCAAGCATGGTAGCAAGCCAGCTTAAAAGCGAAATTGACCCAACTATGATTATTTACGGAGAGCCATGGCAAGCAGGCGGCTCACCGCTTCAAAACGGTGTTGGCAAAGGCTCGCAAAAAGACCAAGGCTATGCCGTGTTTAACGACAACATTCGTGGCGCAATAAAGGGCGACAGCGACAGCACTGGAAAAGGCTTTGCAACAGGTGAAGCCGGCAAAGAAGGCGACATAGTAGTTGGCGTTTATGGCACGACAGATAGCCAAAAAGGGTTTGCAAATTCGCCTACAGAAGTTATAAACTACGTTACAGCCCACGACAACCTAAACCTTTATGACAAAGTAGTTGTTGCTTCTGGGTTAAATGACACACTAAAAATGCTTTGGCACAAAATGCTAGACGGTGCAATGAAGGACGGCTCGTCAGTTGATGAAGCAGTTGCAAATGCAACGCCGTATGCTCAAATTGACCTAGGAAATGTACTTGAAAATAACGTAGTACGCCGCACAGTTTTATCAACAGCAATGATTATGACAATGCAAGGCATACCGTTTTATCAAGCAGGCGACGAATTCCTTCGCACAAAGTATGGCGACCACAACAGCTATAAAAGCCCAGACTCTATAAACACTATTCGCTGGGAAAACAAAGCCAATTTTACAGAAGTAAGCGATTACTACGCAGGTTTAAGCCAGCTACGTAAGGAACACCCAGCGTTTAGAATGAGCAGTACGTCCGAAATGGGTAAACTAGAGGTTTTAAAATCAGACAACAATGTTGTTGCATTTAAACTTGGTGAATATGCAAACGGCGACACATGGAAAAACATTGTTGTAATTTATAACGGTAATGAAACAAGTATAGAATATACGTTGCCACAAAACACAGACCCTTGGAAAATTGTTGTGCATGACAAACAAGCAGGCACAACACAGCTAGGGGCTGACATACTAGGTGGCGGAACTATAACTGTAGGCCGCTTGTCTGCAATGGTGCTTTACGACACCGAAAGAGCTTCTACAGCAGGCACGCCAACAACAATTGAACTTGAAAGAGATTCTTTTGTAGTTGAGCCTAATAAAACCACAAAAATAAAGGTTACTGTAAAAGACCAGTACGGTGCTATTATTTTAAACCCAACTATAGAAGCAGTTTCTGCTGATGAAACAGTAGCAACATACTCAAACGGCGTAATTTCGGGCTTGAAAAAGGGCTCTACTACAATTACTTTAACTTGCGGAGCTGCGACGAAAACGTTTAATGTTGCAGTTGTTGGGCTTTCTGTAAGTGTCGAGCCTACCAGTGCAAACTCTAGGCAAAACGCAGTAATTAAAGTTGAGTCGTCAGACATTGACATTAAGTCAATGCAAGCAAACCTTTCTTCTGTAGGTGGAAGCTCTGCTGTAAACGTAAGCAAGGAATCGGGGATTCTTACTTTTGGAGTTAGAGACTACATTACGGCAGGCGCAAAGAAAATTCCTGTTACAGTAACGGACGCAAACAACAATGTTTATGTAGTTGATGTTGACTTTACTGTTACGCAAACGCCAACAACAGGCTTTGACTGGGACGAAGCTCGCATTTACTTTATGTTGACAGACCGTTTTTATGACGGAGATGAAGTTAACAACAATGAGCTTGTTGACAAAGCTGACCCGGGTGCTTACCACGGCGGCGACTTTGCAGGTGTTACAGCAAAGCTTGACTATTTAAAAGGCTTGGGAATTAACACAATTTGGATTACCCCAATAGTTGAAAACGTAACAGGTGATTTTGGCACTCAAGCTAAAGGTTCGTATTATGCTTACCACGGTTATTGGGCAAACGACTTTGAAAAGCTAAACCCATACCTTGGCACAAGGGCAGAACTTGAAACGTTAATTGACGAAGCCGCTGCAAGGGGCATGAAAATAATGGCTGACGTTGTTTTAAACCACGGCGGTTACGATACAGAAAGTAATGCAAACTTCGCTGGCATGTACAGAACAGAATCTATTGATAATGACGATGAAAAGATGTCGCTTGCAGGTTTGCCAGATTTTAAAACAGAAGACCAAGAAGTACGCAGCAAGCTTATTGGTTGGCAAACAGCGTGGGCAAATCTTAAAACAGAAAAAGGAAACTCAATTGCTTACTTTAGGCTTGACACAGCAAAGCACGTTGACCACGAAACTTTAAAGCAGTTTAAAGCGGCTCTTGCAGAGGCTAATGCAGAACACAAGATTATCGGCGAAATTTGGTCGGACGATGCAAAAATTAACACGTACTTAAACAACGGCGAAATGGACTCGGCTATTGACTTTTCGTTTAATGAGATAGCTAAGGACTTTGTAAACGGCAATCTTGACAAGGCAGAGCAAGCGCTTGAAGCAAGAAATGGAACACTTTCAAACGTTGCTACAAAAGGGCAATTTTTAAGCAGCCATGACGAAGAAGGTTTCCTTTACAGCTTAGGCGGCGACGAGGACAAAATGAAAGCGGCTGTAACGCTTCAAATTACTGCAAAAGGCCAGCCTATAATTTATTACGGTGAAGAAATTGGTATGACAGGCGAAAGCAACTGGCCGTTGTACGACAACCGCAAAGACTTTGACTGGTCAACAGACTTTAGCACAAACGAACTTTATCAGCATTATTCAAAGCTTTTAAACATTCGTGCTAGTTACAGCAAGCTGTTCTCAAAAGGAAGCCGTGGCAAGGTTGCTGGCAGTGATTCCGAAAGCTATATGATGTTTAATCGCATTTACCAAAACCAAATGGCTTTGGTAGCTGTAAACATGAACGAAACAGAAGCAACAAAACAAATTACTCTTAACGTTCCGCAAGGCTCCGTTTTGCAAGACGTTTACAACAAAAAGAGCTACACAGTTGGCACAGGCGGAAATGTTTCAATTGACATTCCTGCTTTGGCAGACGGCGGAACAGCAGTTTTAATTTACACACAGTCCGAACCTATAAAGGACAATAATCAAAACTCAGGCGTTCAAAGACCAAAGCCAGAAACACAAGAAGATACAACTACTGCAACACCAAAACCTGCACCTGCTGAAAAGCCTTCAATTGGCGCACCTGTTACCGCAGGCAGCACAACAAACGTTGGCATTGTAGTTAAGCCAGAAATTAAGGACAACACGGCTACAGCAAAAATTCCAGACTCGGCTGTTTCAGAAGCTTTAAAATCTGTTAAGCACGAGGCAAACAACAAAGGAACACAGCCGTCTGTTGAAATTAAAATTACAGGAGTAGGCTCTGCAACAAACGTTAATGCAGTATTGACAAAAGCTTCTTTAGAATTGATTGTTAAAAATGATGTAACACTTACAATTACATCACCTTTTGCGACAATCAGTTTAAACAACAAGGCAGTGCAAAACATTGTTAATTCTGCAAGCAATGAAGTAAACATTTCAACAAAGTTTATTAACAGCAAAGTTTTGGACAAAGCCGCAAAAGAAAAGCTTGGCGACAGGTCTATTTTCGACTTTACAGTAACAAGCGGCGGTAAGGAAATTAAAGACTTTGGAAACGGCAATGCAAAAATTTCCGTTCCATACAAGCCTACGGCTGCTGAACGTGCTAACAAAATTGTAATTTATTATGTAAACCCAAGCGAAAAGCTTGAAGTAGTAAGAAATTGCAAGTACGACGAGAAAACAGGCAGAGTTTATTTTATTACAACTCACTTCTCACGCTACGCAATTGGCTACAACAACACACAATTTGACGACATACCAGTTTGGTCATGGTACTTAGACGCAGTAGACTTTGTTTCTGCAAGAGATTTGTTTGCCGGCACAGGCGGCAACAGTTTTTCGCCATCAAGCTCTATGACAAGGGGAATGTTTGCTACTGTTCTTGCAAAAGTAGCAGGCGTTGACACTTCACAGTACACATCATCAAAGTTTTATGATGTTGACATTGACAAGTGGTACGGCAAGTCAATAGCATGGGTTTCAGAAATTGGAGTTATGTCAGGCTACGACAACGGCAACTTTGGGCCAAATGACGAAGTAACAAGGGAACAAATGGCTGTTATTCTTTCAAACTACATTAAATACAAAAACATAGTTATTCCAAAGGATAACTCTGATGTAAGTTTCAGCGACAAAGACACAGTAAGTAGCTGGGCGATTTCATCAGTTGAAGACATGAAGCGTTACGGCATAATGAGCGGTGTAGGTGAAAACAAGTTTGCACCAAAAAGCTCGGCAAACCGTGTTGAAGTTGCTTCTGTGTTTATGAAGTTTGTTAAGGCATTTGTTAAGTAAGTGGCATTAACAATGTAGTGATAATTTGTATATAGCAATTCCTCTTTTTAACGATATAGCAATTTAAGTTTTTATATTCACCAATCCATTTTGCGGCAAAAATATCGAACGCTTCAACGATTTTTTTACGCAAAATGGTGAACTGTTTATTCAAATTGCGATACACCATATCGATTAAAAAGGGAATTGCTATTTTAATGCAAAAAAACCCCTCACCAAAAGGCAAGGGGAAGAAAATAATTTACTTTCCAAAAATAGAACGGTAAAGCCTGTAACCGCCGCTCAAGTTGTAGCAGTCAAACCCATTTTGGGAAAGAATACGGCAAGCAACGTACCCACGTAGCCCTATTTGGCAAGTAACATAAACCTTCTTTGTTTTATCAAGCTCTGAAAGCCTGTTGCGAAGGATATCAAGTGGAATGTTTATAAAACCGTCAATGTGCCCATATTCAAATTCAATCTCTGTTCTTGTATCTAAAAGTGTAACGCTTCCGTCTTTTGGAAGCTCCTTAACTTCGTCCCAGTGGAAGTTTTTAACTTTTCCTGTAAGCGTGTTTTCAATAACAAACCCAGCCATGTTCACAGGGTCTTTTGCCGAGGAGTAGGGTGGTGCATAGCAAAGCTCCAGTTTTGCAAGCTCATCTGCCGTTGCCCCAAAGCGAATTGCTGTCGCAATTACGTCGCAGCGTTTGTCTGCGCCTTCGTACCCAACAATTTGCGCCCCAAGTATGCGTCCTGTTTCCTTTTCAAAAATAGTTTTTACAGACATATTCGTTGCCATTGGGTAATACCCAGCGTGGCTTCCAGAATATGTGTAAACTTTGTCATAGTTAAGTCCAAGCCGTTTTGCTGTTCTTTCATTTAGTCCAGTAGTAGCAACAGTAAGGTCAAAAACTTTTAAAATTGCAGAGCCTTGTGTGCCGTTGTATTTGCTTTTAATTCCGCAAACGTTGTCTGCTGCAATGCGTCCTTGTTTGTTTGCAGGTCCAGCTAGAGGAATTACAGTTTTTGTTCCTGTTAAAAACTCTGTAACTTCAACTGCATCACCAACAGCGTAAATGTCAGGGTCGCTTGTAAGCATGTTGTCGTCTACAACAATTGCGCCACGCTCGTTAAGGTCTAACCCACATACTTTTGCAATTGTAGTTTCTGGGCGAACGCCAATTGACATAATAAGCATGTCGGCGTTTACTTCACCTTTGTTTAGCTTTACATTAAGCCCGTTTCCTGTGTCGTTAATTGACTTAACACCGTTTCCAAGCAAAAGCTTTACGCCCTTAAAAGTCAAGTGGTTGTGAACGTCACATGCCATTTCATAGTCAAGCGGAGCAATAACTTGGTTAAGCATTTCAACAAGTGTAACGTCAAGCCCAGCACTTTTTAAATTTTCTGCCATTTCAACGCCAATGTAACCGCCACCCATTACAACAGCAGACTTTGGCTTTTCGTTGTCTATAAAATCTTTTATTTTATAAGTGTCTGGAATGTTTCTAAGTGTAAAAACTCTGCTAGTGCCTGCGCCTTCAATTGGCGGCTTCAAAGGTTCTGCACCCATTGAAAGAATAAGCTTGTCGTAAGTTTCCTCATATGTCTCGCCAGTATTGTGGTTTTTTACTGAGACAGTTTTTGCGTCTCTGTTAATTGCAGTAACTTCGCTGAAAATTCTAACGTCTACATTAAAGCGTGCATTAAAGCTTTCGGGCGTTTGAAGTGTAAGTGCTTCACGCTCGGTAATTTCGCCGCCGATATAATACGGCAAGCCACAGTTTGCAAACGAAATGTAGCCGCCACGCTCAAACACAATTATTTCAGCATGTTCATCAAGCCGCCTAAGCCTAGCGCAAGCAGAAGCACCGCCTGCAACACCGCCTACAACAACAACTTTTTTTCTGCTTTCCATTTAAAACACTCCCTTTTTAGTTCAATTTCAAAGGGTTTAAACTACTGCACAAAATATGGGCTGTTTGAAAAATCCATTCTAGCGTTTTTTCAAACACGCTCTAGTTCAAGCCAATTAAATTAACAATTGCTTCTTTAGGCCTTGGACCAACTGATGTGCCTTTTATTTCGCCCTTTTCAAACACAATAAGCGTTGGAATTGTCATTACCTTAAACCTAGAAGCAAGCTCTGGGTAGTCATCAACGTTAATTTTCCCAACTTTAGCATTCTTTACTTCGTTTGCAATTTCGTCGATAATAGGCGCAATCATGCGACAAGGGCCACACCATGAAGCCCAAAAGTCAACCAAAACAGGCTTATCCGAATTTAAAACTTCTGTTTCAAAATTTTCTTTAGTAATTGTAAGTATAGCCATTTTATTCTCCTTCTTTGATTATACAAAAATTAAAGTTATTATTAGTAACTATAATGGCATTAATGTTTCACAAAACTAAACATTAATGCCCTCCTATAAGCAACGGAAAATATTCGGCACTAAACTGAATAAAATATTACATTGTTCAGTGCCGAATATATAAGTCACAAAAAGCTTTCCCAATTATAAGCTTATTTCTTTGGAAAAGCTTCTATCTTTTTTTTCACTCTAATGTCGTCTCCAAAAAATTTAATCATTTTATAGCAGCCAAAAAACCTTGAAACTATGCGGTCGGAATAGCTTCCTTGCAAGTCGCTAAGCGAAAGGTTTGTTGAAATAACCGTTGACTTTTTGTCTATTAGCCGTGAATTAATTATGTCAAAAAGCTCTGTCCCTGTAACAACTGTTTGGAACTCGGAGCCTAAGTCGTCGATTATAAGCAGGTCTACCGAAAAAAGCATGTCCATTTGCTCGTAGCTTTCTTCCGTTTTTTCGCTAAACCTGTGGTGCTCAATTGCTTTAAACATTCGTGGTGCAGTAACGTACAAAACTGTGTGTCCAAAGTCCAGCACATCTTTTGCAATGCAGTTGCACAAAAATGTTTTGCCAAGCCCTGTGTCGCCATAAAACAAAAGGTTTGTTGCTTTTTGCTTGAAAGTTTTAACAAAGTCTGTACAGCTTGCATAAACTCTGTGCATGTTTGCCCTTGGCGAAAAGCCTTGACGCTCGTCCACATTTTCAGAATAGTAGCGGAAGTCAAACGTGTCAAAGTTTTCAACCAAAACAGTATCCTTTAGGTTTGAAAGCTCGTAGTACTTGTTAATTAACTTTTGCTTCAGACAATGACATTTTTCAGTGTTTATGTAGCCAGTGTCTTTGCAGTTTTCGCAAGCAAACTTTTCTGTTAAATAATCTTCTGCAAAGCCGTTTTCAAGCAGCAGCAGCTTTTTTTCGGCGTTTAGCCTAGTAGCCTCGTCCTTTAGCTCAGAAACAGAACCTCTTGAACAATCAGACGCCCCTAGCGCAAGCACACTTTTTGTTGCATTTATGGAAAGCTTTAAAAGCTTTTCATCAATTTGTGCAATTTCCCTTACTTTTTCATAAACTTCATTTTTGCGTTTTAAAAGCTCGGACTTTGCTTTGCCCTGTGCTTTTTCATAATCACGCATAATTTGCATATAAATTGCTTTTTCGCTCATACATCACCTATTTTGCCGAAACGCTGTCTTCGAGAAACTTTCGCTCCATTTGTTCAATTTGGTCGTAGTCCCATTCACGCTGTTTAAAGTTTACAAACTTGTTTTGTTTGACAACAGGCTTTTTCACAACTGCTGTTTTTTCTTCGGCAGTTGCTTTTGTGTCCTTGTGGAACTGCTCCTCCAAAAGCCTAACCTGTTCAAGTGTTTTCACACCCTTTGCGTGCCAGTCGCAAATTATTTTGTCTGTATATTGTATCCGTGGTTTGGACGTTTGTAAAATTGTTTTGTCGCAAGCTTCAAGAATTAGTTGAAGCGGCATTTCAAATTCTGTAAGCCACTTGTTCATATATTTAATTTCGGCGGCTGTTGGGTTTCTGTCGCTGTTGCCAAACGCCTTTAAAATTTCTCTATAAGAAACGTTAAACCGTTTTATGTATTCATTAGCTTTTTCAACTGTAGTAATGCCATTTTCTGCCCAATCAATTGCAACCTTTTCTATGTAACGAATACTTCTGTGGTTGTTGTCGGCGCAATAGCTTAAAAGTAAAATAATTACGTCAATCGGAAGGCGCAACCAGTCGTAAAGCCCAAAAATTGCGCTAAGGTCGTTAAAGCTTAAATATTTCCCCATTACCTTTTCGGCAGTATAAAAAAGGCTGTTAATTTCCTTGCTTTCGCTTTTGTAAATTTCAAGCTCCATAGCAGAATACTGCGGACGCTCCTGCAAAAAAACAGGCTTTGCTTCTTGACCTGTGCCATCAACAAGCTTTAAACGTGTTTTGTCAACAATTGGCAAAAAGTCAATTCCAAAATCAACTTCGCCTTCGTCTTCGGTTTGCTCAACGGAAATAAGCCCTTCTTTTTCCCAATATTTAAAAGCGTTTACAACGTCAGACTCCAAAAGGTTTAAAGCTTCTGCCGCACCATTTGTCGAAAGCTCGGTGTTGCCAGCTTGATAATGCCGAAAAAAATAAACATACACAACAACAAAGGCAGGGTTAGCCTTGCCCATATAATTATCTATAAATAAGTTTGGAATAGTCGTTTCGTGAATGTTTCTGTTAACTCCCAAATTAACAACTGCCATACAGCCACATCTCCTTATTTCGTCATAAGTATACCACACAAAGCTTTGCTTTGTCAGCAGTTTTTTGAAATGTAGCATTTCCCATAACGTTATATGTGCAAACTTACCAAATTTAGCCTAAACAAAACCACCTTGCATTATTGTTGATAATTTTGTTGAAAAATAAATATCTTGACAAGTTTTAAAAGGTTGATTTTACAGCGGTTTGTCATTTTTCAATTCTTCTTGTGCACTTGACAAAAAATAAAAAGCCTGTGATTTCAGGCTTTTTTAATACTACTTTCGACAGCTTGTTTTGTAGGCTGCTGTTGAAAAATACAACATATTGTAACAAGTGTACCTGTGGAAAATGTGTATAACTATGTTGATAACAGCTCGTCACCCAGTAAATACACGTCTCCAGCACCCATAGTTATCAACAGGTCGTTTGGAACACAATGTTCCAAAAAATATTTTTTTGCTTCAGAAAAACTGGAAAAATATTTTACTTCTTTGTCATTTTGCCTAATACGTTCTGCCAAATCTTTCGAGTGAATTAAACCGGTGTCAGGTTCTCTCGCTGGGTAAATGTCAAGAATAATTATTTCGTCAGCGTCTTTAAAAGAATTTGAAAACTCATCAAGCAAGTTATAGGTGCGAGTGTATGTGTGCGGTTGGAAGGCACAGTACACCTTCCTGTAGTTTCCGTTTTTTGCCCCGGAAAGTGTAGCCATAATTTCGGTTGGGTGGTGTGCGTAGTCGTCTACGACAATTGCACCGCCGTTAAACATGCCTTTTTGCTCGAACCTACGCTTTGCACCTGCAAAATCGTTCAAAGCTTCCACGATTTTTTCAGTTTCAATTCCTAAAGAATACGCTGTTGCAAAAGCTGCCAAAGCATTTTTTACGTTATGCTCTCCAATTACTTTAAGCGAAATGCTTGCGACTTCATCACCTTTAAAAACAACTTTAAATGAAGCGTTACCTGCCAAATCATAAACAATGTCTTTTGCAAAGCAGTCTGCGTTTTCGTTGCCAAACGTAATTATATTACTACTTAAACCGCTTACAACCACTTCATACGAAGGCATTTCGTTGTTAATTACAAGCGTGCCTCCTTTTCTTATGTTTTCTGCAAATTTATGAAAAGAAGTTTCAACTGCCTCTAAATTTTTAAAGTAGTCAAGATGGTCTGCTTCTATGTTTAAAATTACGCCAACTTGTGGGAAAAACTGTAAAAATCCATCAAAGTATTCGCAAGACTCTACAACAATGTAATTTGTGCTTCCAATTTGAAAGCTTTTTTGAAGCTTTGGCACAATGCCGCCAACAGAAGCCGTCGGGTTTTTGCCTGCTGTTAAAAGAATTTCTGTTATCATTGAAGTTGTAGAAGTTTTGCCGTGTGTGCCTGAAACACAAATTGGGCAGTCGTAGTCGTTCATCATGTTACCAAGAAGGCACGCCCTGTCAATTATGTTCATATTGAGTGCTTTTGCCTTTACCATTTCCGGGTTGTCTTCTTTAATTGCGGCTGTATATACAACAAGGTCTGTGTCTGTAAGCAAGTTTTCCTCACTATGCGGCACAGAAACGCTTATCCCTATTTCTTTTAAATGTGTAACAATTTCAGAGTCTGAAACGTCTGAGCCTGTAACTCTAAAACCCTTTGTATGCAAAATTTCGGCAAGCCCACTCATGCTAATGCCGCCTATTCCGATGAAATGTATGTTTTTGTGGTTATTTAATAAAACCCTATACATTATGCTACCACAACCTCGCCCTCACTAATTTGTTATAGCAAATTGAATAAAGTTGTTCACCATTTTCAAATTGCTATGTGTATTTATTATACAATTAATTTACTATAATATAGAAGAATATGCAAATGGTTTTGTAAATTATTACAATTTTATAAATAATTCCCAATTATAATTAAACCTAAACAATACGTTTCCCTGGCATGACCAAAGAAGAAATCCAAGCTCAAGAAGCTGCCAGCACAGAAAAAAGAGCCGCAAAACCGAGCAAGGGCAAACCTTTGCTAAGGACTGGTGGGATATGGTGATGGAATTTACCGGCGGCGATATGAGTCTTATCCCAGAGCTTGAAAAGTTTGCCGATAATCGGCAGAACTGGAACAACGACTTAAAAGATAAATTAGATGCTGCCGCACCGTTTTTGCAAAAATCTCTTGAAGTCTATTTATCAAAGTAAAACTTGAATATGGGAGGACAGGACAATGATACAAGCAATTAAGGTTGACAATTTAGTAAAAAGCTATGGCTCAAACAGTGTTATCAAAGGCATATCCTTTGAAATAGGGCAAGGTGAAATTATCGCCCTGCTTGGAACAAACGGCGCAGGCAAGACAACTACGCTTAAATGTATTGAGGGGCTTCGGAAATATAATGGCGGTAAAATAACTGTTAATGGCAAAATCGGTGTTCAGCTACAATCGTCCTCGTTGCCCGAATCTATAAAGGCGATAGAAGCCTACAATTTATTCTGCGGCTGGAATAAAGCAAAACCCGACTATGAACAGTTCTCTCCTCGCCTGTTCCGCTTGTGGAGTTGTACGGCAGTGAAATTAAAAAGGCTTACAAGGTTGGACGCATACCCTTGTGGGCTTCGGCAGTAAATAATTTCATATCTGCATTTGTTCATTTGTTTATCGTGAACCTTGTGATATTTTTAGCTGCACCGATTGCGTTTGATGCCGCAAAGCCTGCCGATATTCCGCTATATCTTGCTTCGGTTGCATTGTTTATTGCGGTATGTATATCGGTCGGTACGGTGCTTGGTTTGTTTGTCAAAGCTACTTCTAAGCTGACGATGTTTTCACAGCTTATCTTTCTGCCGTCTCTGATGCTTTCGGGTATTATGTTCCCTGTAAATCTCTTACCGGAGGTTCTTAGTTATGTAGGCAAGATATTCCCTGCAACTTGGGGGTTTGCATTGATGACGAGCGGTGCATTTGATATGGCAACGCTGTTGCCGTTACTCGTCATATTGATTGTTGCAGTAGGGTTAAGCGGTTTTCGGTTGTCGAAGATGGGCGTGGAGTAATTACGATATTTGGGGAGGATATAAAGATGAGTAATATATCTGATAAGTGGATTAGCAAAGAATATCAAAGCAGATACAGTTTTGTACTAAAGATTGTTACGGCAAGCGTTGTTCTGGGGACAGTTATCGCAAAAGCGTTGGAATTTGCTGCTACCACATCGGATTGGGGTACGGTAATGCAAACGACGGCTTTACAGCTGTTTGGAGCGGTTTGTTTTCGTCACTGCATTGTTTGCCTTTTTTAGTCGTGCAGGGTTAAATCTCGGCATTACCGAAACTCACAGAAATAAGAACCTGTGTTCAATACGAAGTCGTCGTATTGGCGAGGATTGGCGTCGCTGTACGATGAAGCGTGGTAAGTGCGTACTTGAAGCATGTACGTGCTTACCACGCTGAAGAAGTACAGCAGCGTCAAGACCGCCAAGACGGCGGCTAGAGTATTGAACACAGGTTCTAAATCCACTGAACAGCAATTTTCTAAAGCAGGGGTAATTTTCCGAACTTTTTTAATAATGGTTTTTTGTTTATCTCTAATCTTTGCGCCACAAATTTTTCGCGTCTCATTTACAGACAGCTTTGTTTCTATCTTTAACATAGAAGCGGTAAAATCCGTTTGGTTTGTGTTTGTAGGGATTGTGATGCTTCAATTAACTAAAGAAGTATTACGATTGATTGAGGGAGCATACACAAAACGATATGTCGCTGTGAGTGTTTTATTAAATGTAACATTGTTGATTTTGACAGGAGTTTGGCTGTTAAACGGTGAGATTATCAATTCCGAGTTTATATCCTATGTAACCGCACAGATTGACAGCGATGTCGCTTTATTTAAGGTCGTTTTAGAAAATTGCAATGTTATACTTTTGGGAATTACAGCGTTTGGATTGGTGGCGGAAACGTTAAGCTCTATGAAATACTTTAATAAATTATTCCTCAGTTTTATCAAGCCTTTGTTATGTCAAAAACCGTAACAGAATTAGTAGATGCTTGCGATAAAATTTTATATGGGCGTATGGAAAAGCACGTTATTTCGGACGCTTTGTTATTAGCTACCACAGTGATTTCTGCCAGCCATGGACAAATACTAGTGCAGGAAGCCTCCAGACAATCCGGTTACAGTGAGCGACAGGAGTTTAAAAACTGGATATTTGATGACCCTGAACGCAGGGAAAGGCTTTGTTCGACTTACAACAGGCTTTTCAACTCCACAAGGGTAAGGCAATAAGATGGAAGTCACTTAACTTTCCCCGGTATGTCGCCTGAAATAAGTCTTAGAACTCATCAAAAGGACGCCATTGCACGAACGTGATTAATAAAAAGACGATTTTAGAGAAAGTGCTACAGCCTAGTAAAATCAACGTGTTTGAAAGTTGCTATTCTAATCTCCCAGAGGGAGCAATATCAGAGAGGATATATAAGCTACGCAAGTGCCATAAGCTAAGCCTTATAGATTTTGCGGAAAAGGTTGGCGTACACTGTAGCACGGTTAAAGATTGGGAAGATGGGAAAAAGAAGCCTTTCAGAAGTAGCTTACTCAAAATATGCAAGGCGTTTGAAATTGACATTTCGTACTTTGGTGGATAAGCCAAAATTATACTTGATATATTATCATAATTATGATAATATTAAGCCATAATGTAACCGAGGTGATAATATGCCACATATAATACCAGTTTCTGAATTACGCAATAATTTTACAGAAGTATCAAGAATTGTTCATCAGACTAATCAACCAGTTTACTTAACCAAGAATGGTTATGGTGATATGGTAGTTATGAGCATTGAAGCGTTTGAGAAAAGGCTACTTGAAGATGAAATAAACAGCAAGCTAAAAGAAGCTGAAATTGAAGCCTTAACTTCAAACGAAAGATTTGACTTTGACGAAGTTTCAAATGAAATGAGGGGACTACTCGTTGAAAAGCTACAAGGTAAAAATGCTTTCGTCAGCAAGGAATGATTTAGCTGAAATAATTGAGTATTTATCGGATTTTAGCGGAGATGTCGCATTGAATCAATATGACATGATTATTGACAAAATTAATAGTCTGAAAACCTTTCCATTTAAGTATGAGGAGTATCGGTCAAACTCATCATACTTTAAGTATAGGCGATTAGTGGTTAATAATTATTTAGTTTTTTACGTTGTGCTTGATGATACTGTTGAAATACACCGGATAGTTCATGCTAAAATTGATTTAAGCAAGATATTGGAATAGATTGATTGGTTGACGAAACTTAGTTCACGTTAAGTCTAAGCTATGGAAAATATAATATCTCGAATCCTAAGTTATTGAGCAAATATCCAAGGGGCTGTTGCAAAACCATAAATATGGTTGGCAACAGCCCCAGTTTGATGAAT
>CAZBLK010000021.1:0-47959 GCA_964492715.1 uncultured Defluviitaleaceae bacterium
GTTTTGTCCACTTTTTCAAAAGTGGCGGGGTTTGGGGCAGAGCCCCAAGGTCTTTAAGGCACAACAAAAGAGGGAAATTTATAATGACCGAAAACATCTCAAATGAAAAGAAATCAAAAGTAATAAGCTTTATTTCATCAGCCGACTATGTACCAATGCGAGTTAAAGACATGGCGTTCTTGCTTTCAGTTCCAGAAGCAGACATGCCTGTTTTTTCTTCTTTAATTGACCAGCTTTCAGAAAACGGCGAAATTGTAATTACAAAAAAAGGCTTAATAGCACTTCCTTCGGTTTTTGGCTTGTTTACTGGCGTTTTTTCAGACACAGGCAGGGGCTTTGGGTTTGTAAAGCCTTTAAACTTAAATGATGAAGAAAATGCCGAGTCTGTTTTTGTTTCGCACACAATGCGAGGCGGCGCAATGAACAAAGACGTTGTGCTTTGCCGCATTACACAGCCAAAGTCTTCAAACGCAAAGGCAGAATGTGAAGTTTTAAAAATTATTAAAAAAGGCACAGATGAAATTATTGGCACATACAACGGCGGTTACGTTACACCAGATGATAAGACGCAAAGCTTTAACATAAAAATATCAAAGGGCAACTTAAACGGTGCAAAAAATGCCGACAAAGTTGTCGTTAAAATTATTAAAATGCCTTCGGCCGCAAGCTACCCAGAGGGCGAAATCGTTGAAGTGCTTGGTGCAGTTTCAAACCCGTACACGGAAATAACTGCTATTTTGCGCCGCTTTGGTATAAGCGAAAAGTTCAGCAACGAAGTAATGGAAGAAGCTTCGCTAATTCCAGAAACAGTTCAGCCAAAAGACATGGAAGGAAGGCTTGACCTTCGTGAAGTGTTGACTGTTACAATTGACAGCATTGACACAAAGGACATTGACGACGCCGTAACACTTGAGGTGCTTGAAAACGGTGCGTTCCGCCTTGGTGTACACATTGCAGACGTTTGCCAGTACGTAAAGGAAGGCTCTCCGCTCGACAAAGAAGCGCTGCGCCGTGGCACAAGCGTTTATTTTTTAAACAAAGTTATTCCAATGCTACCTTACAAGCTTTCAAACGGCATTTGTTCGCTTAATGCTGGCGTTGACAGGCTTGCGCTTAGCTGCATAATGGACATTGACAAAAACGGCAACGTCACCGACCACAAAATTGCCGAAACGGTAATTCATGTAAACCGTAAGCTTACTTATGAGCTTGTGGCAGATTTAATAAACAAGGAAGACAAGTCGGAATATTTTAAAGAGTACGGCGAATTTATGCCGTTTATTAAACAGATGGAAGCTTTGGCTGAAATTTTAAGGACAAGACGGTTTGCTCGTGGTGCTTTGGAGTTTGGCTTTACAGAAGCCAAAATTAAAGTTGATGAAAACCTTTACCCAACGGAAGTAAAGGCGTATGACAGAAACGTTGCGACAAACATAATTGAAGAATTTATGCTTGTTTGTAACGAAACAGTAGCAGAAACTTATTATTGGCTTGATGCTCCTTTCGTTTACCGCTCACACGAAAAGCCAGACCCAGACAGCCTAATGGGTTTAAGCAGCTTTGTAAAGTCCTTTGGCTATTCAATAAAAGGGCATGGCAGAAGCAGTGGCTCAGTTCAAGCGCTTTTGTCTGCAATTGAGGGCAAGCCAGAAGAAGTTATAATTGGCAAGGCTGTTTTGCGAAGCTTAAAACGTGCAAGCTATACCGAAAAAAACTTAGAGCATTTTGGGCTTGCTGCAAAGTTTTACTGCCATTTTACGTCGCCTATTCGCCGCTACCCAGACCTTCAAATTCACCGAATTATAAAGGAGTTTTTGGCTGGCAACGGCTCAATTTCGGAAAGCCGCCAAAGTTCATTGAAGGAACACTTGGTTGGCGTTTGTGAATTGTGCTCGGCAAATGAAAGAATAGCCGACGATTGTTCCCGTGAAATAGAGCTTTTGAAAAAGGTTGAATTTATGGAGGACAAAGTGGGCGAAAGGTTTGAAGGCATCGTTAGCGGAGCAAACAACGGTGGGCTTTTTGTTGCGCTTCCAAACACCATTGAGGGGTACGTTCCTTTTGCCAGCCTTTCAGACGACTACTTTATATACAACCCAGAAACTATGGTTGTTACAGGGGAACGTACTAAAAAAACGTTTCGCCCTGGCGACAAAGTTTCTGTAACGGTTTTAAAAGCTGTTCCGCAAACTAGGCAACTGCATTTTGCGCTGCTTAATAATTTTTAGAACCTATCCTCAATTTTCGACCGCTTAAGAAGCATAAAGTGGAAAGGCGGAAAAGCAGTGGTTTGGGCTTTGAGGATAGGTTATTATTGTGAAAAATTTGTTCTTGTTTTTTAATTTATGTTAAGGTATACTTAAAGTAAGGCTTAAAATACGTTTTAAAATATATTTCAAGACACGTCTAAGGCGTTTTACTTTGTAAGCAGTAAAGTATTATGCTATAGATGTGTATTAATTTTTAGGAGGCTCTGTCTATATGTTTAAACGCTTGTCTCTTGTTAAAAAAATCTTAATTCCAACAATTTCTTTTGTTGTAATAGGCATAGTGCTTATTATTAGTGTTGTTTCCACTTCTATGCTTAAAACTACAACAGAAATGGTAGATAAGAGCATGACAGAAGCAGCATACCGCTATGGCAACAGGCTGCGTGAAGTTTTTGAAAAAGCTACAACTTCGGCTGAAACATTCCGTGCAGAAATTTTGGAAAAAATGCGACGCAATGATTTTGACCGTGCTGAAGTTAGTGCTGTTATGTCTGGGCTAGTCGGGAATTATGACGAATTTTTTGGTGTGTGGGCTGTGTTTGAGCCAAATAAATTTGGAAGGGACAGCGAGTACATAGGCACAAACTTAGGCTCTCCTGTAAAAGGTCGCTTTGCACAATATTGGATTACAGAAAACGGAAAACCTATACCAAACCTTTCGGTTGCAGAAGAAGTAGACAACACGGACGGCGACATTGAGGACTATGACATTGTAAAGGCAACTAGAAGCACGTTTTTCTCTGAATCGTATTATTATAACCTTGGCGAATACGACAAGCTTATGGTTACTGTTATCGTTCCTATTATTTTTCAAGACGAGTTTGTAGGCGCAGTTGGCTTTGACATAGACATGGACGTTATGCGTAAGTATTTTGACGAAGTTTCTAAGGAAGAAAACTCGCTTATTACTTTAGTGAATGAAGACCTTATAATAAACTACAGCACGCATACTTGGGACATTACAGAAAACTATGCTGAAATTGAAGATGAAAAAATTGTAAACATGGCAAAAGAAGTTATGAACACGTTAGTACCAGTTTCGGACTCTTTTAAAAACCATGAAACAAATATTTTGGAGCGCACGGTAGTTGTTCCTGTTGATTTTGATTCGTTTGACAAGCATTGGGCTGTAATTATGGCTATGCCTAGAGATTTGGTTTTTAAGCAGGCAATTAATTTGCTGTATACAATAATTGGGCTTGGTGCAGGGGTACTTGTAATTTTAATTATAATTATGCAGGTGCTTATAAGCAGAGCAATTAGACCTATTAAGCGTTTGGTTACGGTTGCACAGAAAGTTTCGGCAGGTAATTTGGAGGAAGCGAACATTTCTTCAAATTCTAGCGACGAAATTGGCGAGCTTACAAGGGCTTTCGGCAAAGTTGTTGAAGTGTTTAAAAACCTTGTGGACGAAATTAACGTTAAAATTGACAACAATGCAAAAGGCAAAATGAAAGTGCCGATGAACGCTGACAAATTTGAGGGAAGTTATCGTGAGCTTGTTGAACGCATAGAATACATGTACAACGGCTTGGTTAACGACATGATTGATATTTTGGAATGTACAGGCGAATTTTCGTATGGTAATTTTAACGTAACACTTCGGCAATACCCAGGTGAAAAAGCAATTGCCAACGACATGATTAATATTATGCGTAAAAACATAATGAGTGTACGTGACGAAATTAACAACCTTATTAATGCGGCTGTAGAAGGCAAACTATCAGAGCGTGCCAATGTTAAAAAATACTCGGGCGACTGGCGCAGGCTTATTGAAGGCTTAAACTTGCTTCTTGATGAAGTGACAGCACCGTATGAAGAAATTTCCAAGTCGCTCGTTGAAATGTCACGCTGCAACCTTAAAACACGTATTTATAAAGACTTTAACGGTGACTACGGGCTTATTAAAGACTCGTTTAACGAGGCACTTGATATTATTACTTCATATATAGTTGAAGTTAAAACAGTGCTTCACGAAATGGCAAATGACAACTATCTTGTTTCTATAGACAGGGAATACATTGGCGACTTTAAAGACATTAAAGACTCGGTTAATTTGATTATTCAGGTGTTTAGGGGCGTGCTTAAAAGCATTAGCGATTCTACCGAAAGCATATCTGACGGCTCGAAGCAAATTAGCGAGTCTAGCAACAAGCTTGCAGAAGGCGCACAGCTTCAAACTAACGAAGTTAACATTTTGCGTGAATCTATTAGTGGTATTTCAGCCAAAATAAGCGAAACAGCAGAAAGGTTAAGCACGGCCGAACAGTTTTCACAAAAAACTTGCGATTCTACAATTGAATGCAAGCAAACAATGGGCGAAATGGTTGAGGCAATGCAACAAATTTCTAATGACTCTGAAAACATCGGCAAAATTATTAGAGTTATTGAGGACATTGCATTCCAAACAAACTTGCTTGCGCTTAACGCAGCAATTGAGGCCGCACGTGCTGGGCAATACGGCAAAGGGTTTGCGGTTGTTGCCGAGGAAGTTAGAAGCCTTGCAACTAGAAGCCAAGAGTCGGCAAATTCTACAGCAGAGCTTATTGAAAGCAGCATGGGCAAAGTGGCAGACGGTGTTCGCCTTGCGGGGAACGTTGCGTCTGACCTTGACGTAATTGTAAATGAAATTACAACTATTGCTGACACTGTAAAGGAAGTTGCTAAAACTTCAAAAACTGACGCATTGGCTATTTCTGAAAACAGCAATAACATTGAATCTATATTTAATGTTACAATTTCAAACTCTGAAGCTTCAGAGGAAGCAGCGGCAGCAGCAGAGGAACTTTCCAGTCAAGCTGAAATGTTTAGAGCTACTGTATCTAAGTTTAAAATTTAATGTATTAAGACCCCACACCTTTTGTGGGGTTTTTTTAAAAGGAGTGGGAGTTATAAAAAACTATTTTTTTGTATACGAAGGCTGTGTATTTTTTGAAATAGTGTTACTGTGCCACTTTCTAAAGGCAACTGGTAACGATGTATCAATTTGTTCAGCAGACGGAAACAGTGTAACATGTTTTGAAGGGTTTAAAGTTTCGGCTGATTGTTCAGTTGATGAAATAAACGTTTCTGAGGTAAACACGTTTGTTGTTACAGGTGGGGAAACTGATGATACGGAAAAGCTTACTTATGTTTTAAAACAAGTTAGCAAAAATGGAAAACTAGTAGGCGCAGTTTGCGGAGGCGTGAAAGCACTTGAAAAATGTGGTGTAATATACGGCATAAAAACCGCTTATACAGAAAATGTCAATGTATGCATTGACTCAAACTTTGTAACCGCAAAACCAAACGCTTATGTTGACTTTGCTCTTGAATTTTCTAAACAAATGAACATTTTTAAAGACGAGGCTGACTTGGAAGAAACAATAAAGTTTTATAAGCTTTTTCAAGAAGTGTAATAAAATGCGGCAAAAGCTATTAGCTCTTGCCGCATTTTTTATTTACATCTAAATAATCTTCAGCTAAAAAGCCGTATATATAATGGTCTATAAAAACTTTTACTACAAGACCTTTACGAATAAAACCTTCTTGGGTAAACCCAGCTTTTTCTGCTACACGCCGTGACGCTTCGTTTATTGCAAAGCACCTAAGAGTGATTCTTCGTAGCAAAAGCTTTTCAAACGCTAAGCCAACAACTAATGAAACAGCTTCTGGCGCAATTCCTTTGCCCCAAAAGCGGCGGTTTACTCTGTAGCCAATTTCGGCTTGACGCCCCATAGCAAAGTCGTATAAAATAACTTCGCCAACAACTTTGTTTTCACTTTTAAGCACAACACAAAACCTAAGCTCGGTTTTTGCCTTATATTCCGCTAAGACGTTTTCGTAATAGCTTTTGTCGCCTTCAAACTCGGGGTAGCTTTCCCCAGTTTCAGGGTCGTAGTAACCCCAAAACTTGGCAAGCTCAAAGTCGTCTATCATTTCGTTTATATCGTTTATGTCTGTAGGCTTTATTTGCCTAAGCAAAAGTCTGTCGCTTTCAATTGTTGGAAAATTTACAAAGCTGTCTGCTAAAAAAGCACTCATTTGTGGCACCCCATATATTTTGCAAGAAGAATTTCTGGCTTGTATTTAAGCTTTGACGTGCGCAGGCCTTCGATGCCCAAGTCTTCCTCACGGTTGATATATTTAACGTCAGTGCAAGCATATGTTGCAAAATCTCGGTTTATTGCCTGGTAAATTCCGTTTTTGGTGTAGTCTGCTTTTTCAACAAAAATGTCAAACGTGTTTTTATACGTTGCATTACCGTATGTGTAGCCCAAAACCTCATCGTCAATTGAAACTATGCCGCCAAGCAAGCCAAGTGCTTCCCAATTGTCAAACGCACAGCGAATAATTTCATTTTCCTGCATTAACGACTCGGCGTCCTCGTTTTTTTCTAAGTTAGCTTCAACCCACTTTTCTTGGTACTCCCATGCCTTATGCAAGTTGTCAGCAGTTAGCGGTGTGAATTTATAGCTTTCGCCATATTTGTTTAAAAATAAGTTTAGGTTGTTTCGACGTTTTTTAAGGTCGGAGCCTTCAAGGGTAATTAGCTTTTGCGAAAGGTAAACGTACTCTGCCCAGTCTCGGTTTGTTGTAAATTCAAATCGGTCTGGTAAAACGGCTGTAAGTTTTTCCTTCATTTCTTCGGTTATGCCCCAAAACAAAAACTCTCTGCCGTTTGCCTTTGCGTCAGCTTCGATACGCTCGACTGCCTGCTTTAAATCGCCTTCGCCTATTGGCATAAAGTAATAATATGCGTTTGGATTTGACTTTGTTGTTTGACGAATATACATGAAATCATTATCTATAAAAATTTCAGTACCGTACTTTTTTCGCAAGCAAAACAAGTTTGTAAACGCAAGTTCACATGTAATGTAATTTGTTGCAAGCACAAAGCGCAAAAAGTCTGCACGATGCTTTATGCTTATTTCTTCAAAATTCATTTAAAAAATCCTTCCTAAGATTTGTCGTATATTTTAGAAGTAATATCGCAATTTGTATAAACTGTTTGCCATTTTGCTTTAAAAAATCAAATTGCTATAGTAATTATACGATTCATTTGCGTATAGTATTTGTGGTACAACAATTTAATTATACACCATTTTATGGATAATTTCAAACTTTGGAAATGTAACTACGTTTACTTTTTGATAAATTTATATTATAATTTTTTAAAAGTTGTTTCAAGGAGGATAAAATGTCTGGACATTCAAAGTTTGCTAATATAAAGCATAAAAAGGAAAAAACGGACGCTGTTCGTGGAAAAATATTTACAAAAATTGGCCGTGAAATTGCAGTTGCTGTAAAAGCAGGTGGAGCTTCTCCCGAATCAAACAGCAGGCTGCGTGACGTAATTGCAAAGGCGAAGCAAAACAACATGCCAAACGATACAATCGAACGTTCAATAAAAAAGGCGGCAGGCGACTTAGATTCTGTAAACTATGAAAAGGTAGTGTACGAAGGTTATGGCCCAAACGGTGTTGCCGTAATCGTTGAAGCGTTAACAGACAACCGCAACAGGGCGGCGGCAAATGTGCGAAACGCTTTTACAAAAGGCGGCGGAAACATGGGCGCAAGTGGTTGTGTTTCGTTTATGTTTGATGAAAAAGGCGTAATCATGATTGAAGCTGAAAATGACATTGTGGAAGACGACTTGATGATGATTGCACTTGATGCAGGTGCGTCAGACTTCTTGCCGATACAAGGTGGTTATGAAGTACATACGACACCAGAAGATTTTTCTTCTGTTCGCCAAGCGTTGGAGCAAGCAAAAATTTCAATGGCTTCTGCGGAAGTAAGCATGGTACCTCAAACTTATGCACAGCTTTCTACGCCAGAGGACATTAAAAAAATGAATAAGCTGTTGGATTTGTTGGAGGAAGAAGACGACGTTCAAAACGTTTGGCACAATTGGGACGAAGAATGATTTTTGTGATTGTGGAGGGTGAGCAATTGTAATTGTTCCCCCTCCATAAATTTTAAAATTTATATGCCAACGCCGCACCAACTGCCGTTGAATACTCGGCATATTCAGGAATAACAAAACTTATATCAGAAATTACCTCAAGCCTATTAAAAATATCTTTGCATTGCGGAATTGATGTTAAATTTCCTATCAAAACAATGTCTTTCATGTTAGTGTTTTTAACAGCAAAAATTGCACACGAGCCAATTGCTTGAAAAACAAGGTTTAAAATTCCCAAAGCTACGTCACCAGCTTCTGCTATGTCGCTTACTTTGCCAAAGTTTGATGCTGTTATATCGGGCGGCAACCCAGGCAAAATATCTTTCGTTAAGTCGCCAACTCGCAAATCTACATTTTTCAAGTTTCCGTTTTCTGCTTTTTTGATTAAACTTTCCATTGTGTTTATTCTTAAAATTCTGTCGGCAAGCCCAATAATTGTGCCGCCCCCTATACCTGTTCCACCTATGTGCCGTATGTCACCATTGCTTGCCATGACAATTGACGTGCCTGTCCCCATGCTAACAATTAGTGCCTCTGAAAGTTTTGCCGTGTAAAGGCCGCCAAGCCCATTTGCCAAAAACTCCTCAACTTTGTTCGTACTAATTCCGTAAATAGGGCTGTCTATGTATGACGCACCGACGCCTGTAAGCATAACTTTTTCAACATCATCAAGAGAAAGCCTGTTTGTGTTCATAAACTTTCCAAATGCGCCAAAAAGAGATGTTACTGGGTCGTCTGCTTTAACACGCATTGGAGTAACAATATTGTTGTCTTTTAGCCCTACTATTTTTGTGGTGCTGCCACCAATGTCAACACCAATTGTAATTTTAGCCATTTTTCCTCCCGTTGCACACGTAGAGTGCAACACTGCAAACACGCATTGCACTGTGCATTAATGTAGAGTTTAACTCTATGATTATGCACAGCATCTTGCATTGTCATAGAGTTAAACTCTGTATTTTATTGATTGAAAAATTCATAGCAAACGTCCACAAACATAGAAGGAAATTCCATGTGCGGCAAAAGCTTTGCACCTTCAAAAGAGTACAACCGAATTTTTTTGTCCATTTCCTCTATTACTTGAAAGTTTGAAATTGGGTTAATTAAAGTTTCCTCACCCCAGGCGACAGCGATGGGCATGTCAAGCTCGGCAAGCTTTGCTTCTATGTTTACGTTTAAGTAGCCTGCCAAAAACGAAGCAATTGCATATTTAGAGCCTTCACCGCCTGCATGTGCAGGGTAGTAAAACAAGTCGACAACTTTTTTTGTTAGCTTATATCCACTTCCAAAGCAATGCTTTTTCAAAAAGTAAGCCGAATATAGCCTTGACGAAATCAAATTATAGAAAAAAGTTCCAAACACAGGAGTTTCCATAAACCATTTTAAAAGTAGCTTTGAAAATGTAGGATAGTCGTCGCTTGAGTTTCCAACCCCAGTTGGCGAAATTAAAAGAAGCTTTTCAAAATTTGCTGGGTTAAACCGTGCGGCCATCACGGCGTATGCGCCAGAATTTGCGCTTGCCACAGCCATTACACTTTCCTTTATAACGTCGTTTATAAAGTCATTAATCAGTGTAACGTACAGATATGCGGAATATGAAATTTGCTCCTTTGATGAGCCGCCAAAGCCAAGTAAATCAATTGCATAAACTTTGTAGTCGTTTGCAAGCGTTTCAATTGTTTTTTCCCACTCGTTTAAACTTGAGCCAGAGCCTATGCCATGCACCAGAAGCACTGGCTTGCCGTTTCCAGCTACAATGTACCGAACTGTTCCATGCCTAAAGCCGTAGTAATGTTCGTCAAACGGGCATTTCAAAGGGACATCTGCGGCGTTAAAAACCGCTTTGTTTACAACGTGTGTTGCAAACGTTGCAGACGCTGCAAAAATGGCAGATTTTATAAGTTTTTTCATTTTGACCTCCATAACATTAAACAAAATATCTAATAAAGTCTTGACTATATTATTTGAATTATTGCTATTATTATAACATATACTAAACAAGTATAAAATATGGCAGGTGAACCGTATGCAGGAATTTATGGTTTTAATTGGGCAAATTTTAGTCATCGTTTGTATTCAGCTTGTAGTCGAAATTTTTATAGACAAGGAGAAACGCCCAATTCAGGTGCAAATGGTAAACACGGCTTGCGTAATTGGCTGCGTTTACCTTGTTATGCAATTTATTTTTACATATATGCTGACCGAAATAATTGACATAGTTTCGTTGCCATTTTAGGGCGTTTTAAACTGTTGCAAAGTTGCCAATAATTATGTATATTAATATGAAGTAAAACTGACTTCAAGTAAGGATATAAGCTATTTCGGCATTTCAGATTACGCTTAACTTTGATTATTTTGAAAGAAGTTAGTAAAAACCTACGGGAAACCGTAGGCACACTTAGGAGGACAAGCCATGAACTTTACACATTCACTTGCCGAGGCTATAAAAAACGCTTTGGGCGGCGAAATTTTGATAGACGAAATTGTAAAGGCAATTGAAGTTCCGCCAAACCCTGCTATGGGCGACTTTGCGTTTCCATGCTTTAAACTGGCAAAGGCTATGAGAAAAGCTCCGCCCCAAATTGCAAATGACATATCAGAAAAGCTTGAAAAGCCAAGCTTTGTAGAAAGGCTTTCTGTAGAAGGTGCATACTTAAACTTTTTTGTAAGCAAAGAACAATATGCAAAAAAGGCATTTGGTGATGTGCTTGCAAATGCAGACGGCTACGGAAAAAGCAATGTGGGCGGCGGCAAAGCAATTCCAATTGATTATTCTTCGCCAAACATTGCAAAGCCTTTCCACGTGGGGCACTTGCGCTCGACTGTTATTGGAAACGCACTTTATAAAATGTACAATTACTTGGGCTACAAGGCAATTGGCATAAACCATTTGGGTGACTGGGGTACGCAGTTTGGCAAGCTTATTGTAGCCTACAAAAATTGGGGCGAGGAGCAAGCTGTAAACGAAAAAGGCATTTCTGAGCTTACAAGGCTTTATGTAAAGTTCCACGATGCCGCCGAAGAAGATGACAGCTTAAACGACCAAGCCAGAGCATGGTTTGTAAAAATGCAGGACGGCGACAGCGAAGCACTTGCACTTTGGAAATGGTTTAACGACATTAGCCTTGCAGAATTCAACAGAGTTTATAAGCTTCTTGGTATAGAATTTGATTATTACACAGGCGAAAGTTTTTACAACGACAAAATGGACGCAGTTGTTGACGAGCTTAGGGAAAAGAGCTTGCTTGAAAAAAGCGAAGGCGCAATGATTGTAAACCTTGAGCAATTCAACATGCCGCCTTGCTTAATTCTTCGCAGTGACGGCGGAACGCTTTACCCTACTCGTGACATAGCGGCGGCTTTTTACCGCAAGCACACCTTTGGCTTCCACAAGGCACTTTACATTACAGCAATGGACCAAAATTTACACTTTGCACAATGGTTTAAAGTTATCGAGCGTATGGGCTACGACTGGTCGAAAGACTTGGTGCACATTCCCTTTGGGCTTGTAAGCTTTGAAACAGGCAAGCTTTCTACACGCAAGGGCAACGTTGTTTTAATGGAAGACTTGTTGAACGAAGCTGTTCAAAAGACGCTTGAAATAATAAATGAGAAAAACCCAGAGCTTTTGGACAAGGAAACTGTGGCAAAACAAGTTGGGTACGGTGCAATAATTTTCCACGACTTGTTTAACAGCAGAATAAAGGACGTTGTTTTTTCATGGGAAAAGGTGCTGAACTTTGAGGGCGAAACAGGGCCGTATGTTCAGTATGCACATGCAAGGGCGTGTGCTGTTTTGGAAAAGGCAGGCAGTGTGAAGTTTGATAACACAAACTATGCGGTGCTTTCTGACGAAGCTACAGCGGCAGTTGCAAAGCTTATCATTGGGTTTCCAGAAAAAATTGCAGAAGCTGCCGAAAAGTACGAGCCGTTTGTTCTTTCCAGACATTTGGTTTCGCTTGCACAGGCATTTAACAGGTTCTACCATGATAACGAAGTTTTGACGGCTAGCGAGGACGTGAAAAACGCACGGCTTTTAGTTGTGCATTGCGTGAAAAATGTTTTAAAGCAGGGTTTGTGGCTTTTAGGAATTCATGCGCCTGAAAAGATGTAGTTTTGTTGCTAGGTTTTAGGATAGTGGTGTGATTACCGCTATCCTTTTGTATATGGGGGGCTTTTGTGGGAGTTTTACTGTTAATTGGTATTTCGTATGTTGCACTTTATTTTTTAATTAAAAGCGCAGTTAAAAACGGGATAATAGAAGCTAGGAAAGCTGACGGAGAAAAGTATGTAAACTCAAGTAGCCAAATATCGCAGACAAAGTGCACTCAGTGCGGGGTAATGCACGATATTGATTATGTTAGGTGTCCTAATTGTGGATACAAGGCGGAGTAAACAAAAAAGGCTTCTTGCACATATGTGTATGCACAGAAGCCTTTTTGTTATTTTACAAGCCGTTCCTTCCATTCATCTTCCTTGAACCCAACAAGCACAAACTCATCACCGTCAAAAATTGGGCGTTTAACAAGCATACCGTCTGTAGCCAAAAGCTTCAGTTGTTCGTCCTCGCTCATTGTAGGAAGTTTGTCCTTCAACCCTTGCTCCTTGTACAAAATTCCGCTTGTGTTAAAAAACTTTTTCAGAGGTAAGCCGCTTTTTGTGTGCAATGATTTTAACTCGTCATACGTTGGGTTTTCAAGCTTAATGTCACGTTGGGTGTACGAAACGCCGTTTTCATCAAGCCATTTTTTTGCACGCTGGCATGTAGTGCATTTTGGGTATGTGATAAAGCTGTTGTGCATTTTGTCACTCCTTGGTGAGGGCGCAAGATCTTGGGTGATTCGCCCATTTTTTGTGTTGATTATGTGTACTCAGCTACAAGCAAAATCTAATTTACAGTGTTGCTCGTACTTCCACAAAGCTGTCAACAACATATTTCAATTCTTCCTTAGTATGTGTAGCGCACACTTGTGTTCTTATTCTTGCTTTGCCCTTGGGCACAACTGGGTAAGTAAACCCTGTTACATATATGTTTTTCTCGTAAAGCTTAGCCGCCATTTCTGCCGCCTTGCGCTCGTCGTACAGCATTATTGGAACAATCGGGTGTACGCCTTCTATAATATCAAAGTTGTTTTCTTTTAAAAGCGCACGGTAGAATTTAGTGTTTTCCTCCAAAGCATCACGCTTTTCTGTTTGGCTTGAAAGAATTTCAATTGTTTTAAGCGTGCCGCAAACAATTGCAGGTGCAACCGTGTTTGAAAAAAGGTATGGGCGGCTTCTTTGGCGAAGAAGCTCAATAATTTCTTTGCGTGCAGAAGTGTAGCCGCCGCTTGCACCGCCAAGTGCCTTGCCGAAGGTGCCTGTCAAAATGTCAACTCTGCCCATAACACCGCAATATTCATGCGTACCACGCCCAGTTTTGCCAACAAAGCCTACGGAATGGCTGTCGTCAACCATTACAAGAGCGTCATACTTTTCTGCAAGGTCACAAACGGACTTCAAGTCGGCAATTATTCCGTCCATTGAAAAAACACCGTCTGTTACAATAAGCTTAATACGACAACCGCTTGCGGCTTTAAGCTGTTCTTCAAGGTCTTGCATGTTGTTGTTTTTGTAGCGCAAGCGGTTTGCTTTGCAAAGTCTTACGCCGTCAATTATGCTTGCGTGGTTTGACTCGTCGCTAATTATTGCGTCTTCGGCAGACAAAAGAGTTTCAAACAAGCCTGTGTTTGCATCAAAGCATGAGGTGTAAAGAATTGTGTCGTCCATGCCTAAAAACTCGCTCATTTTTTGCTCTAGCTGCTTGTGAATGTCTTGCGTGCCGCAAATAAAGCGCACGGAAGAAAGACCATAACCCCAAGCTTCGTAGCTATCACGAGCCGCCTTTATAATTTCAGGGTCGTTTGCAAGCCCCAAGTAGTTGTTGGCGCACATATTTATTACGTCTTTTTTAGCTGTAGTCGAAATGTTTTTACCTTGCGGTGTTAAAAGGACACGTTCGCCTTTGTACAATCCGCTTTCCTTAATGCCGTCTATTTCTTTTTGAAAAATGGAAATTGCTGTTTTCACGTAACCAAACCCCCTACTCTATAAATTTGTCCAGTCCAAAACAACTTTGCCAGACTTGCCAGAGCGCATTGCTTCAAAACCTTTTTCATAGTCACGAATGTCAAACCTGTGGGTAATAATTGGCAAAATGTCAAGGCCGCTTTCAAGCATGGCAGTCATTTTGTACCACGTTTCGTACATTTCACGGCCGTAAATTCCTTTTATTTTAAGCCCATTAAACACAACTTTGTTCCAGTCAATAGAAACGTTGCCGCTTGGTATGCCCAAAAGCGCAATTTTTCCGCCGTGGAACATTACATCAACCATGTCAGAAAATGCCTTGCCGTTTCCGCTCATTTCTAAGCCTACATCAAAGCCTTCTTTCATGCCGATACGGCTCATTACATCTGTTAACGATTCGTTTTTAATGTATACAGCTACGTCTGCGCCCATTTTTTTTGCAAGCTCTAGGCGATATTCGTTTACGTCAGAAATTACAACGTGCCTTGCACCGACATGCTTACAAATTGCCGCCGCCATAATTCCAATTGGGCCTGCGCCAGTAATTAAAACGTCTTCGCCTACAAGGTCAAAAGAAAGTGCAGTGTGCGTTGCATTTCCAAGTGGGTCGAAGCAGGAGAACAGCTCTACAGGAATTTTGTCGGAGCATTTCCACACGTTTGTGTAGGGAATAACTAAATATTCGGCAAAAGCGCCAGAATAGTTTACGCCTACGCCCCTTGTGTCTTTGCAAAGGTGGCGTCTTCCAGCAAGGCAGTTTCGGCATTTGCCGCAAACTAAGTGCCCCTCGCCCGAAACAAGCTCGCCACGTGTAAAGCCGTCTACGTTTGAGCCAAAGTCCACAACTTCGCCTACAAACTCGTGCCCTACTACCAAAGGCACAGGAACATTTTTTTGTGACCATTCGTCCCAGTTGTAAATGTGTACGTCTGTTCCGCAAATTGACGTCTTTAAAATTTTAATTTTCACGTCGTTTACGCCCATTTCTGGCACAGGTACACGTTCTAGCCAAAGCCCTTCTGTTGGTTTACTTTTTACTAATGCGTACATTTGGTTGGGCATTTTCTTTCCTCCTAGACTAAAAATTGTATAAATAGTAACCATAATTTTCAGTTATAATTTTATAATAAAATGAAATAATAAATTTGTAACAACTTTATTTTATGGAGGTAAGTTAAACTATGCCTGACAAAAAATCAAAGTCTACAAATGGCGGTTCAGCCAAAAAGCAAAAAGGCAACAATAGCAAAAACACAAACGAGCAATAACTCGTTTAACTTATTGCAATAAATACTTATTCGTTAAACGAATAGTATATATATTCCCTTCCTTAGGTGCGGCATCAAGCCGCACCATTTTTATTACATTTCACGTCTGCCTTCCAAAGCTCTTGAAAGCGTAACCTCGTCCACATATTCCAAGTCGCCGCCAACGGGCACGCCGTGGGCAATTCTTGTTACTTTTATGCCAAGCGGCTTTATAAGGCGGCTAATGTACATGGCAGTTGCTTCGCCCTCTACGTTTGGGTTTGTTGCAATTATGACTTCGTCTATTTTTGTTTCTTGAATACGAATTAAAAGCTCTTTTATTTTTAGCTCCGAAGGAGTAATGCCGTTCATTGGCGAAATTGCGCCGTGCAAAACGTGGTAAACACCGTGGAACTCGCCTGTGCGTTCATAAGCCGCCATGTCACGAGGGTCTTCCACTACCATAACTAGCGACTTTTCACGCTTTACGCTATTACAAACCGAACACACTTCTGTGTCGGTTAAGTTGCAGCAGACAGCGCAATATTTTATGTTTTTGCGTGCGTCTAAAATGGAAGTGGCAAGTGCCTCTACATTTTCCATTGGCATGTCTATAATATAAAACGCTAGGCGCTGTGCCGATTTGCTGCCTATGCCTGGAAGCTTTGAAAGCGATTCTATAAGCCTAGTAATTGGGTTTCCGTAATAGTTCACGTTTCACCCCTAGAACATGCCTGGCATACCCATGCCACCAGTTATTTTTGACATTTCAGTTTGGTGCAGTTCTTCTGCTTGGCGAATTGCTTCGTTTACGGCTGTCATAATTAAGTCTTGCAGCATTTCAACGTCGTCCTTGTCTACTACGTCAGGGTTAATTTCAATTGTTTTAATTTCCTTTTTGCCTGAAATTTCAATTCTTACAGCGCCACCGCCTGAAGTAATTTCAAGTGTTTGTTCGTTTAGTTTTTCCTGCAATTCTTCCATTTGGCGCTGCATTTTTTGCGCTTGTTTCATTAAGTTGTTCATGTTCATTCCACCCATTGGAATGTTTCCGAAGCCTTTTGGCATAGTTTGTTCCTCCTTGAATATATACGTTTAATAAGTTAAAGATTAAGACCTTGGGAGCTCTGCCCCCAAACCCCTGCAAGGGGCTTTGCCCCAATGTTTAAAATGGTGCGTCGTCGTAGTTTCTTTCAGTGGTTGAGACTGTTTTTATTTCTAGTTTAATTTTTCCAGACAAGTCTGGCAGTGTGTCATCTTTTTTGCCGTACAGGGTTATGTGACGTTCGTCATATTCCGCTCGTGAAATTAGCGAAATATTAAACTCTTTTTTGTAAAACGCTTGGATTGCGTTTAGCAAAACAGTTTGCTTTGCTGGGTCTTTTAGCACACCTATGGCGTCTGTTACAATTGTTAGTGTGTCGCCCTCCAAATAAACTGGCACAGATGTTTTTACCAAGTTTTTCATTAAGCCGTTTCCCTCGCCTTTTTGGAAGTCGGCTAAAAAGCTTTTCCAGTCGTTTATTACATGTTTAATGTCGGCTGGCACAGCTTTTTCAAGCGGAGCTGGTTTTGGCTTTTGCTCTGCTTTTTGTTCAGTGTTTTGCGGCTGTTGCGCTGGTGGCATTAAGCTTCCGTTTTGGAGCATGTCCTCAAGCAGTTTGAGCCTTGATGAAAATGAGGACACATCAGCTTCGCCCTCTATAAATGGGCTGCACAGCCGAATACACGTAACCTCAAACGAAAGCCGTGGGTTTGCCGAGTAGCGCATGTCGGCTATTGCCTGGGAAAACGTGTTTATATAATGCAGCAGTGTGTCTGTGCCCATTTTTTTTGCAGTTTCAGAAAGAGCTTCTATAAAGTCTTCTGAATAGTCAAGAGCCGCCGAGCCTTGTGGAACACTTCTTGCCACCAGCATGTCACGGAACAACGAAACAAGCTCTGATGCAACTTGGCTTATGTCACGCCCGTTTTGAACAAGCTGCAAAACCGTTTTCATGCAGCCTTCTGTGTCGTGCGTGAAAAGCTGTTCTGTAAGCGCAAAAAGTGTGCGGTTGTCTGCGCTGCCCACCGTTTCAATAACTTTATCAACTGTTATAGTTTCATTATAATAAAAAGCTATGCACTGGTCTAGTATGCTTAGTGCGTCACGCATTGCGCCATCTGAAATGTGGGCAATATATTTAAGCGCCGAATCCTCAACCGAAATTTTTTCTGCTTCCATGTAGCCTTTCATTGCCAAAACCATGTCGCTGTTTGAAATTCGCTTAAAGTCAAAACGCTGGCAACGAGAGTGAATTGTTGGCGGAATTTTTTGCGGGTCTGTCGTTGCAAGAATAAAGACGACGTGAGCAGGCGGTTCTTCAAGCGTTTTTAACAGTGCGTTAAACGCCCCTGTAGAAAGCATATGCACCTCATCAATTATATACACCTTGAACTTGCCTTCTGTTGGGGGATATTTGACGGCTTCACGCAAGTCACGAATGTTTTCCACGCCGTTGTTTGAAGCGGCGTCAATTTCAATGACGTTCATGCTTTTGCCAGACATTGAGTCGGAACAAAGGCTGCACTCGTTGCACGGCTCTCCGCCCTCCCCCACTTCGCAGTTTATTGCACGTGCAAAAATTTTGGCGGTTGACGTTTTGCCTGTTCCCCTTGTGCCGCAAAAAAGGTATGCGTGGGAAACCCTGCCTGCTTGAAGCTGGTTTATTAAAGTTTTCGTAATGTGCTCCTGCCCTACAACGTCCGCAAAAGTTTGGGGGCGAAGCTTTCTGTAAAGTGCTTGGTATGACATATTATATCCCTTTGCTCATAAAAACAGTTTGAGAAACAGAGGTAAAGCCGTTTTTTTCATAAAAGTAAAAAGCATCAAGCTGTTTGCTTGTAAAAAGCGTAATTATATTTACGTCAATTTGTTTTAGCCGTGCTTCAATTTGACCTAGCATTTGCTTGCCCAGCCCCTGCCCTTGAAGCTTTGAAGAAACAACAATTTCTTTTATTTCATACGTTTTGCCCGAAAAGTAGTCGGATAAAACGCCAACACAAAGCCCAACAAGTGTTTCACCTCTGTAAAAGGCAAAGCCTAAAAAGTTTGGCGTTTTTTGAAGGTCATTAAAGTAGCGCAAAATGTTTTCTCTCTTTAGGTGTGTGTAAAAAAACGGTGCGTCGTAAAACACGTTTAAAAAAAGGTTGACGTAGTCGTTGGTGTTTTCCAAACTGTAGTCTTTCAACTTATTTATTTTTGATAAATCATTAAGCATAGTTCACAACAATCCTAATATTAAAGTTATATGACTATATATATGTTACGCATTCATTACATTTACAAAATTCGGCATTATAATGTTGCTTTACTAAATTAGGTATATTATAATTATATAACAAAGTATGCAACAATGTAAACCGTTTAAACATAGCAACTTGATTTTAATGTACATAATTTTCATACAATTGTGTATTAAAACATCCCCAACAATTGTGTAAAAAACATTTCTAAGTCAATTCAAGCTGCTAAAACTGCAAGAAAATTAATTCCCATCATTTTTGGGTTTTTTAAACTATCTACAAGTTACCTGTTTGTTTTCTATTAAAGGAGGTTTTTCACATGGATTTTGCGGCAAAATTAAAAAACTATGCCAACCTAATTATTAAATCGGGCGTAAACATTCAAAAAGGGCAAATTTTAATGATTAACTCGCCCATTGAAAGCGCTTACTTTGCAAGGCTCGCTGCGCAAGCGGCGTATGATGCAGGTGCAAGCGAAGTTGTTGTAAAATGGAACGATGAAAAAATGCAAAAAATTAATTTAATGAATGCTGACGTATCTGTGCTTTCAAGGTTTGACGACTGGGTTAAAGATTCTTTCTTGCTTTACGCAGAAAAAGACTGCGCTTATCTTGTTATTTCTTCTTCCGACCCCGAAATTTATTCAGACGTTCCTCCAGAAAAGTTTCAGGCGTTCCACATGGCAAGAATGAAAGGCTTACATGAATTCTCTAGCTATACAATGAACAACAAACTAGCTTGGAACATTGTTTGTGTTCCGTCAGAAAGCTGGGCTAAAAAGGTTTTCCCTCAAATGGAGGCAGACGTTGCGGTTGAAAAGCTTTGGGAGTCTATCTTCAAGGCGTCAAGGGCAGACGAGGGCGACGCTGTGGAGGAATGGGACAAACACGTTCAGTCGCTTCAAAAATATAGAAACTATCTTAACCAAAATCAATTTGTTTCGGTTCACCTTAAAAACTCTTTGGGAACAGACCTTGAAATTGGGCTTCCTGAAAACCAAATATGGGGTGGCGGAAGCGACATTTGCACTAATACTGGCGTTGAGTTTAATGCAAACATTCCTACAGAAGAAATCTTCTGTGCTCCGCATAAGGACAAAGCTAACGGTAAGGTTGTTGCGTCAATGCCGCTTGTATACAACGGCAATATGATTGATGGGTTTAGCTTGACGTTTAAAGACGGCAAAGTTGTTGAATATTCAGCCGAAAAAGGCTTGGCTACACTTGAAACAATTTTAAACATTGACGAGGGTGCAAAATACCTTGGTGAGCTTGCTCTTGTGCCTTACACCTCGCCTATTTCAGACATGAACATTCTTTTCTACAACACATTGTATGATGAAAATGCTTCTTGTCACCTTGCAATTGGTAGGGCATATGCACCTTGCATAAAAGACGGCAGCCAAATGAGCAACGAAGAACTTGCTGAACATGGCTTGAATTATTCTTTGACACACGTGGACTTTATGTTTGGCACTAGCGACCTTGAAGTTGTTGCTACTGCTAAAGATGGGTCTAAAGTGCAAATTTTTAAGGACGGAAACTGGGCTGTTTAAGGGGTTTTAATGTATTTGTGTTATATACGTAAGAAAGGGCGACTCAATGAGCCGCCCTTTATAAAATGATTTTTGCATATCAGTCTATACCTATAGATACAACGTTTTAATGTTTCAGCGGTTAACGATTATAAATGCTGTACCCACCATAAGCATTACTGTTCAACCCACCAACTGGCAAAGCAACCTGAGCTTGCTGTTCATACTTAGAAAAAACGATGTCTCCAACTTCCCTGTCTATGCTGTAAGTGACGTCAAGCATTTGGTCAAAAAACGAAAGTGGAACGTAAGTTAAGTCACCTTGAATTATAGGGGCGGCTTCAAGCGCACGTCCGCCTGTTTTCCCTTTTATATAATTGTTTTTGCCAACGGACAAAGACACTGTTACGTCGCCGTTTGAAACTTCAACAGCTTTGCTAATTGCGTTCCAAGACACGTTGTAGCCAAGCGAAGTACAAACTTCTTTAAGCGGAATCATCTTCAGCTTATAAAAATCTTCCAAAACGACAATGTTTTCTTTGGCAATTGTTACGCTTTTTATGCTGTCAATGTTAACCCTAATTTTGTATACGCCTTCTGCGGCGGCGGCAATTTCATTTTCGTTAAACAAAACTACAATTGTGTTGTCTTCTACGTAAAAGCTTTGCTCTTGTGTTACGCCGTCAAAGTTTGGGTTAAATGTGTCGGGGTATTTTTTTATTTCATCAGAAATTAGCTTGTCGCAAATTTGCAAGCCGTTAACCCCCAAAACATCTGCCAAGTTTACAAGTTCACTGTTTGCTGTGTCAAGTGTAATTGTAACGACTTCTGTGCTTTCAGAGCCACTGCCTGTACCTTTTGCTTGAATTAAAACAGTGTAAAAATTTTCAAACTGTTTTTCTTCGGCTGTAAACTCAAGCGTTTTAAACCCTTGTTTTTTTGCCTGTGTTACTTTTGCGCTGTAAACTTCTGCTATTTTGTCGTTTACTTCTTTTTGAAGCTGCTCGTTTTCGGGGTACAAAAGCTCGGGCTGAAAGCCGCTTACTTCAAGCATTATACTTTTTGTTGAAAACTGTTTCAACTTTAAATAGGAAGAAACATTAACTTCCGTAAGGTTTAAGCTGTTTATTACAGGCAGCGAATGAGTATATTTTTTAATAAGTTCGGCGTTTACATCAAGCGAAAAAGACACTGAAATAAAAGCCGCTAAAAGCGTAAATGCAACAACCTGCTTTGTTGTTTTCTTTTTATTTTTACATAATTTACTTTTCAAGTAAACGCCTCCTCTCCAGATATTTTTTATGGAATATATTCCAATCAAGAGTTTATTTGGAAAAACAAAGACCTTAGGGGCTTGCCCCTTGACCCCATTATTGAAGAACTTTCAAATAGGGTTTTCAACTCTTGACTTGTATAGTATATTAATATTCAGTTAAGTTGTTCAATAAGTTGTTCCAATAAGTTGTTCCAATAAGTTGTTCAACGTATGCTCACATAAAGTTCAACTTAACTTCAAATTCATATGCTAATATTTTCTATACTCCTATTCTCTCACTTTTTTTAGAAAAATACAATTACAACAATGTTACATTTTCTAAAAGGTTTGACAAATACTATGTAAAAGGGGTAATATTTGTAGGAAGGTATTTATTTTTTAGGATAAAAATTTAAGGAGAAAACTAATGTTAAAAAATATGAGAATTATTGCTTTAGTTTCAGCACTAGCGCTTTCATTTGCAGCAACAGGCTGCACAAGCCAAGGAAATGGCAGCACAACTTCGCCTACTCCTTCTGAAGCTACGTTAGAAACAGAAAGCCCAAGCCCTACTCCAAGCGAAAGCCCAGAAGCTTCAAAAGCACCTGCAACAGAAACAACAGCAAGGGTGCAAGGCCAGCCTAGCCCACAGCTTGCGCCACTTAAACCAGGCGACACTATTGCTATTATGAAAACAAACATGGGCGACATAAAAATTCGTCTTTTTCCAGACCATGTTCCAAAGACAGTCGAAAACTTTATAACACATTCCAAAAATGGGTACTATAACGGAGTAACATTCCACAGAGTTATAGAGGACTTTATGATTCAAGGGGGCGACCCGGACGGCACAGGCATGGGCGGCGAAAGCATTTGGGGGGGCGACTTTGAAGACGAGTTTACGCCGCTTTTGCACAACATTCGTGGCGCAATTTCTATGGCAAACATTGGCCAGCCAAACACAAACAGCAGCCAGTTTTTTATAGTGCAAAATACAGCTTTAGATGAAGTTTATGTTCAAGACTTTGAAAGCATGAAAGAAAGCCTTGACGAAGTAATTGGAAAAGACTCTGGAGAAAACGATGTTACTATAAAAGACGTTTTCCCAGAAGACATAATTGACTTCTACCTTGAAAACGGCGGCACACCACACCTTGACTTTAGGCACACAGTATTCGGCCAAGTATATGAAGGCATGGACGTAGTAGACAGCATTGCAAAAACAGAAACAAAGGAAGAAAAGCCAGTAAACGACGTTATTATTGAAAGCATTTCAATAGAAGAATACAAATAACATAAAAAAACGGGTCAAGGGGCTATGCCCCTTGCGGGGGTTTGGGGGCAGTGCCACCAAGGTTTTAATCTTTAACCACCCCCACAAAAACAAAAGGGGAGGATACTATGAAAAAGCTGGCATCAATAGTCCTAGCCGTTACACTTACTTTATCAAGCATAACAACCACATACGCATTAACAGACGAGCTAATTTTAAAGGACGCAACACAAAACACATACACAGGCATAAAGGAAACGCCAAGCTTAATTAAAAACTTGACGTTTTCTGACGTGCCAGCCGACTTTTGGGCAAACGAAGCAATTGTAAGAAGCGGTGCTTTAAACCTTGTTAAAGGCTATACAGAAACCTATAAGCCCAACAGCAACGTAACAAACCAAGAAGCACTCGCCTTTGTGCTTCGTGCAATGGGCATGGAGGACGTTTCACAGCAAACAGGCGTTACGCTTCAAGCACAAGCCCCTGCAAATTCTCCGCTTCGCACGCTGTGGTCATTGGGCTACTTAAACCAAGCGCAGCAACTGGGGCTTATTACGCTTCCGCAATACAACGACGCACTTGTAGCCGACCAAACAACTTTGGACCCAGCAACAAACTTTTTGCGTGATGCGGCAGTTACAAAAGAACAGTTTACCGACTGGTTAGTCAGTGGTATACAAATACTTAAAGCAGACGCCTTTCCAGCAAAAACATCACAGCAAAGCGTGTACCCGTTTTCAGACTGGGAGCTGCTTACACCTTCAATGGTGGACAGCATGGAGACAGCAGTTTCAAACGGCATAATTTCGGGGCAAGGTGACGGCAAGCTAAACCCAAAAGGGCCTATGACAAAAGCCGCAACCGCCCAAATGCTTAAAAACATGGACAAAATTTATTACAACGTAATGGGCATTGAGAAAAAGACAGGCACAGTTGGCGCAATTCAAGACGCACAAGCAACAACTACTGGTGGCTCAGCACTTGCACGCCAAGTAATGGTACGCACGGCAGACGGCAAAAAAGACGTAATTCAATATGACATTGTTTCAACTACTTCGCCACAAGACACCGTTACAGACGTTCTTACGTTTAAAGAAGGCAAAGCAACAGGGCTTACGTCGCTTCGTGAGGGCGACAAAATTGAATACTTGGTTGATGCAGCAACCAAAAGGGCAATTTATGTAAGCGTTTTAGGCTCTACGCTTGAATATAAAACAGTTTCGGGTCAGCTCGTTTCTGTAGACCCTGTAGAAAAAGGAATTATTACACTTAAAGACACAGCAGGCAAGCTTTTTAACTACACAATGGTAAACGGCATTTACGGCACAAACGGACCAAACGGCGTTTTTGTTGTTGTCGACAACAAGCAAAGAAACGTTGACACGCTTCCAGTTGGAAGCAGGCTTTCGCTTCGCCTTGTAAACAATGTGGTGGACGAAATTAAATATTTGGGCGAGCCTACAGTTATTAGAGAATCCCGTGGTATTGTAATTGAAAACAACCCAGACATGGGCTACATTGAGCTTTTAAACAACGAGGGCTTTTTTGTAACAAAGCAATACTATGAAAAAGAGCTTAAAGTTAAAAAACAGCAATATTACGACACAAACGACACTATAGGTTACCTTGACGAGGTCTTCCCAAACTTCACATACAACCCAAGGGAAACTGTAATTACAGAAATTGAACCAGGTGACATTGTTTACATTAAACACGACCCTAACAACCCAGACGCCATTGTGTCAATTAGTGCCGCTACAAACTATGCGTTAAAGTACGGCAAAATTTTGCAGTTTACACAAAATGATAAAACGGCTTCTTTATTAATTGAATATGAAAACAAGCAAACGTCATACTTTGAAGTTCCAGACGACATTTTTGTTTCTAAAGACGGCAGGCCAATTTCATTGTCCGACGTACAAACAGGCGACTGGGCAAAGCTTTTGGTAAACCAAGCTTTGCTTGAACCAGGAAACGTTTTAGAGTCTGTTAAGGAATTAAAAATTGAAGGTGACGAGCATTTTATAAGTAACATAATGAAAGGTCAACTTGCAGGAATAAACGCTATTCAAAAGCAGCTTATAGTACAAAACGCTCAAACGCTTGCAAAAACAGGCTGGGGCAACTACAAAAACATTCAAAACGTAAGCATTGCAGGCAAAGACATTGAATTTTACATGGACGGCAAAAGAATTTCGCAGGACTACGCTATAAACAACTTAAAGCGTGCAAATGGTGAAGTTTACATTGCTCTTGAAAACAACTTTACAGGCGAAAAGGTGCGTAAAGTTACGTTCCGCACAGGCAGAGATGAGCTTCTTTCGCCAGACACTGTTTTAAACTCGGACGGCAACGGCAACTTCTCTATTTTAAGCAACAACGGAACAATTGCAACAGACGCTGGAACAATTGTTCGGCGCAACGGACGGCTTGTTACAGGTGGCGACATTACATGGTCTGACTACGCTACTGTTTCCTTAAACGGCGGAAACAAAGCGGCGGTTGTCGACATAACTACAGCACCAGACACTTCTCGTGTAATGGTTGCTCGTGGCAGGGTAAACAAAGTTAAAGACGGAAAAAGCTTCACAGTAACGTCAATGTCACAGCTTTCAGGCGTAAACTGGAACTACTCGCCTGTTCAAAGGGAATTTACTATAGATTACAACACAATTTTCCTTAACGCAGACGGCGTAACAAACATGAACACATTTATAACTTACACTGCAAATTCTGTAGCCGACAAAGTTTTTAACGTTGTAATTGACGGCTCTAGGGCATCATACGTTATTGATGCACCGTTTGCACAAAAGGCTGTGCGTGGAACAATTTACGAAACAGCAGACGGACAAATTAGCCTTAAAGACGCAACGTACTACGACGACACAACAGGAAAATGGCTTCCTGTAAGCAACAAAGACAGCACTTCTGTCGTTACTATACCTAACAACGTTGTTGTTGCTAGAGAAAACAAAGTTGTGGCTAAAAACAGCTTAAAGGTTGGCGACCAAGTTAGAGTAATGACTGATAAGCTACCTGCTGAAATTACTGCTGGGCTTGCAGTTGACGGGTATATAATTTTAGTTGAAAAATAAAAAAGGCAAGGGGGTTTCCCTTGCCTAGCACCAGTATTTTGCATTACAAAAGTGGAGAGGGGATTGCATGAAAAAACACTTAAAACGGTTTATAGCTTCGCTTCTTTTAGTTGCGGCGTTCAGCCAAACAGCATATGCCCAAACAGGCGACATGAGCTTTTTTGGCGGCGTAAGCGAAGGTACACGGCTTCCAAAGACAACCGAAACTTTGCTTAAAGCTACAGGGGCTGGAAGAAACACACAGCAAACGCCAATTCCGTATAAAGAAACAATTTTTATAAACGGCGAACCTGTTGTGTGCGAAGCACTTCTTACAGTGAAAACTGGGGCGATTCCAGAAGGAACTGTAATAGGCTCGTTTACAGAAACACATACAATTGCACCAAGTGCAACGACAGACCCAGACGCTTCGCTCCGCAGGACAATTACATTTAACGTAAACTACCGTGTAGAGGGCAAGCAAACTATTTTGGACTATGAAATGACAAACTGGACAGAAACAATTACAGCGGGTGGACAAACGTACACGCTTGACAAAGCCCAGTCAAAGTTTGGGGCTTCGGTCATAAAAGATGCCGCCCCAGGCGTTACGTATTATAAAGGCGACATGTCGCAAAGGGCTGTTTACACAACAGGCGGTGCTGGTGGAGCAGGTGGTGCGGCAACTACAGTTGAAACAAACGGCTCGTTTTACGGCTACACAAGCGCATGGTCGTCAACCGAAGTTCACCGCATAGACGGCACTGTTTCAAACGACGACTGGCAAATGCAGTACCAAGTACGCCCTAGTGTTTCTGTTGCAAAAAGCTTGCAATACTCTAAAAACGAGCCTACAGCTATAAGCTTTGCTGGCAATTACCGTGAAGTAATGCAAAACCAAAGCGGCTTGACCTACGACATTTTTGTAAAGCCAAACCAGTTTTATGAAGTGCCGAATGCTGGCATGGCGAACATTGCGTCATACAACGCATTTGAGCAGCTTCCGTTTGCAGACGTTAATTATTTAAAGGGTCACCCTGCGGCTTCGGACATTGAAAAGCTTTTTAGTATGCAGGTTTTGACAGGTGACACAAAGTTTTACAAGCCAGAGCAGGCAATTACACGGGGGCAGTTTGTAACGGCTGTTACAAAGGCAATTAAGCTGCCAATTGAAAACATTACGCCAGCCGCAAACGCACGCACAAAGCCGACCATTGAAGTCGTGTTCCCTGACGTGCTTGCAAACAGAGAGGAATACCCTTACGTAATGTCGGCATACAAGGCTGGGCTTGCAGTTGGCAGAAGCAACGGATACTTTGCAATTGATGCGCCTATTGAACGGCAAGAAGCTATTGCTATTTTGCTTAGGACGCTAGGCTTACAAAACCTTGCGCTTGACCCTACGCCAATGACAGTTTTTACAGATGATGAGCAAATTGCTGGTTGGGCTAAAAACGAGCTTATGGCGGCATATGCAATTGGTTTAATTTCGCCGGATAGTGACGGGAAAATTAACCCTAAGGCTGTTGTTTCAAAGGCAGAAGCGGCTGCGCTTGTTAACAGGCTAATTGAGTACATGAGGACGGACATTGCGGCGGATTATTCCGAGCATATTGTTAACTATAGCAACTAAAAACATTAAGACCTTGGGGGCTCTGCCCCCAAAACCCCGCAAGGGGCTTGACCCTGGTTTTCTACTTCTAGTTTGGAGGTGTGTTATGTACATAAAGGACAGGATTTTTAAGGCAGTTGCAGCGGCGGCTGTTTCTTTGTCGCTTTCAGTTGGGTTGGTTGCGCCTGCTTTTGCTGTAACTGAAGCAGACTTGCAAAAGTCCGAGCTTGCGGCTTCGCTTTTGTATGAAACTATGCAAGTTATAATGGACGAGTTTCAGCCACACAGTGTGTCGGTGGAGCAGCTTTTTGACGGTGCTATGCGTGGCATGTTAGACGTGCTTGAAGACCCGTACAGCCTTTACATGAATGAAGGCGAGTTTAAAGCTTTGTTAAATTCACTTGACCCAGAGCTTACTGGCGTTGGTGTTGAGGTTGTGCAGTTTGAGGCTGGCGACATTGTTGTTGATGGTATAATAAAAGGTTCGCCTGCTGAAAAAGCAGGAATAAAAGTTGGCGACATTTTAAAACAAGTTGACGGCAAAAGTGTTTCGGGGCTTAGCACAGAAAAAGCTGTTGAGTTAATTTTGCAAAACGGCAAAGAAAACGTGAAGCTTGTGTTTAGCCGTGACGGAAAAGAAGTTTCGTTCGACATTAAAAAAGAGCATATTAAAGTTTCGACGGTGCATTACGAAAAGCTTGAGGGAAACAAATTTGCACCAAAGGGCGCAAACCTTAAAAATGCAGGGTACATAAAAATTGACACAATTGGATACAGCACAGTTGACGAGATGAAGGGCGCAATAGAAGGCTTGAAAAAAGGCGGAGTAAGCAAAGTTGTGCTTGACCTTCGTGGAAATGGCGGCGGGTACATGGACGTAATTGTTGACATTTGCAACATGCTTGTGCCAAAGGGTGTAATTTATTCAAGTGTTGACAAAGACGGCAAAAAGGAAACTGTTTCTTCTACCCTTGAGAAGATGCCATTTGAAAAGGTTGTTGTTTTAGTAGACGAGTACACTGCTTCTGCCGCAGAAGTTTTGGCTTCGGCAATGCAAGACTCGAAGGCGGCAACGATTGTTGGGGAAAATACATTTGGCAAAGGTGTAATTCAAACTGTTTTAACGCTTCCTACAGGCGGCGGTTTTAGAATTACAACAAATGAATATTTTAGAAGAAGCGGCGAAAAAATAAACAATGTTGGAGTAAAGCCAGACGTAGCTGTTTCTGAACCGCAGTTTCTTTCGGGTGCATTTACACAGTACAACGACAACTCTACGCTTCAAATGGAAAATGTAAAAAAGACTTTGCGCTTTTTGGGCTATGAAACAGGCGAGCTTGACATGGTGAACGACGACAAGACAGTTGCTTCGCTTAAAAAGTTTCAGGAGAGCAAAAAGCTGTCGCCTACAGGCAGGGCTGATTTTGACACTATAGGCGAGCTTAACAATGACATTTACAAAGTTATGAAGCAAAACGATTTTATGCTTACTAAGGGTATTGAAATACTGCTTGGAGCTGTTAAATAAAATGATAAAGACCTTGGGGGAGAGAACCTTTTTTCAAACGGCGAAAAAAGGTTCTCTCCCCCAAACCCCCTCTCTCCAAAAAAGCGGAACAAAAAGCTTTGACGAGTTTTATACTCTATAAACATTTTTATATATTACACTTTTATAATTTTCAAACTCTCCTAAAGTTATCTCCTTGCCATACGACATTATTAAAAGAGGTATTTCTTTTCTGCCCATAGAAATGGCTGGCTGTACGTATGGATATTCGTTTAGGAAAAAGCCGTTTCTCATATAAAACTCAATTCGCTTTTTTGACATGTCATTTTTTGGGTGTTCAACCTCTAGTAAAATTGTGCACTTTAAAAGGTGAACAACCTCCTGCAAAATTTGGGAGCCAATGCCCCCACTACGGTGTTTTGCATCAACAGCGAAATGTTCTATAAAAGCAAACTCGTTAAACAGCCAAACGGCAATGAAGGCTTTGACTTTTTGTTTACTTTCGTCAGTCAAAACATAGATGTTGTAGCTGTCATTTGCTAAAAGGTTTTTTTGTTCTTTAAACGGTCTGTACTCGTCCAGCGGAAAGCTATCTGCCATTATTTTGTAAACTTCGACAAAGCTGTTTTGGTCTTGGTATTGTTTCAGCTTTTTTAGCATTTTAAACTCCTTGATTGCGGAAAGTGTTAAGAAATACTCCACTCATAAATATTTACATTATGTAAACCACGTTCGTACATGTCGTGCCACTCTGGGACTTTTGCTACACGAACATGTTTTGCTCCCAGCTTTTCGCACACACGCATAGAGGGAATGTTATCTGCGCTGTTTGTAATTAGAACCTTTTCCATTTCGTGAAATTTTATTAAAGGGATAAGAAGCTGGCAAGCCTTTACTGCGTAGCCGTTGCCACGGAATTTTTCGTCTACGTTGTACCCTATTTGACCGCCGTAATAAAGCCCAGTTGAGTAGCCTACACGCAACCTAATGTCGCCTACTACTTCGCCCTCTCCATCTTTACAAATGACAAAGCTGTATGCAGGGGTCCAAATTTTTTTTGCGTCAGCAGGCTTTTTGTTTATACAAGCAAGAAAGATGTCACCATCTCTTAGCACTGGAACGTCCAAAAACCGCTCAAAATTACAATGAAGCGAGTTGTAAGCTTCAATTTCGTTGCTAATTTCCCATTCCTCTTTGTTTAAAGCGTACTCTACCCTGTTTTTCATTTTGCCATCGTGGTACTGCGCCCCAATTTTTTCAGCTTCTTTTCGGAAGCCAACCTTTTCCATTACTTTGCGGCTTGGAACGTTGTCGCTGTAGCAAGCTATATTTACACGGACACAGCCGTCATGCAAAAATGCAAACTCAAGAACCTTTTTTACAGCTTCGGTTGTGTAGCCTTTGTTAAAATGCTGCGGCAAAATGAAGTAGCCCATATGTACAACTTTGCCTAAAGGGTTTTCTTCTACAATTGTGTAACCAACTTGTCCAATGTATTCGTTTGTATCTTTTTTTTCAATGCAAAAGTAATGCCCATCAGCGTTTTTTATTGCTGAGTTTAGGTTTTGCGCTGTTTGTTCAATTGTTTCCGTGCTTATGTCGTTTAAAAAGTACATGGCTTGCTTGTTTGACAAAAGGGTGTGCATGTTTTGCAAGTCTTTTTCTTCGTTGTCACGGATTGTTAACCTGTTTGTTTCAAGGGAAATTTTGCTTGGCATTTTAACCACCTCATGAACTGTTTTTTGTATTATACAACACTTATAAATAAAAAGGAAGGCAGCAACCGCTACCCCCCAAACGCAAAAGAGAAAACAAAAACTTCAACAAACAAAGCGACTGCATAAACAAACAAAAGCTTAAACAAAACAGCTTGCAAGTCGCCTACTCCGTAAAACGAAAAGCACAAGAGAAGTGCCGTCAAAAACGAGTACATTGGAACGCTCTTTCGTTTTATAAGCCTAACGGCAACTGCAAACTCCATTAAAATACATATAATCGCTGTAAGCATAATAAGGTTTGCCATAAAACACGTCACTTCCTTAATATAAAAAAGCTTTGGATTATATATTATTCGTTAAGCCGTGCTTTTGTCCCTAAAACTCAAGTCTTTTTAGTACGAAGTTTAAGACGCTCTGCAAAAGCTAAAAACAACTGCTTGCTTAAACCAACGCCTAGCAAAGCCGAAAGCCCCATGTACAAGCCGCCGCCTACAAAAACAGGAAGTAAAAGCTTTAAAACTCTGTCTATTAAGCCGTTTCCAAAGATTTGATTAACAAAAACATTTAACCCTTCAAGAGCAACAAGCATTGCAGCCGCTGACACACCGCACTTTATTACAACCGCTAAAAGCCCTTCGCCGAAAGCCCCAATTTTACGCCGCAAAACTACAAAAAGCACAGCAACACCAATTGAAGCGGAAAGCGTGTATGAAACAGGCATTGCGTAAATGCCTATTACTTTAATTAATGAAAGGCTGAAAACTACGTTTAAGAGCATAATTAAAAAGCCAACATAGCCCGAAGCTTTGACGTTTTTTTGGGAATAAAATGCTTTGTCGAAAACTTCTTTAAACCCAAGCGCCAAAATGCCAAGCGCATAAAACACAAGCAAATTTGCCGAAAGTGCAATGTCGTCGCCTGTAACCTTGCCCCAGTTGCTTAAAAGGTTAAACAGGCTGTGGCGTATTGCTATAAACCCTGCTGTTGCAGGAATTAAAAGGAACAAAAGAATGGACGTAACGTCATAAATAGCTTTTTTGTAGCCTTCCATGTTGCCCTCGCTCCAAAGCACAGAAAGCCGTGGGTAGTACAAAGCCGCAAGCGAATAAACAAACGTAAGTATTGAAATTACGACAATTTGCTGTACGTTTGAAATAATAGGAACTACACCAAAGCTTGCTGCCAGCGTACTGTTGTAAAATGTATTAATTTGGTACGACGAAACGCCCAAAAGAATAGGAGCGGCAAGCTTTTTGCACGTTTTTATGTGTTCGCTTTTAAGGTTGAACGAAGGCTTAAAACGATAGCCCGTTTTTAAAACTGCAGGAAGCAAAATTAGTGTTTGCGTAAAAAGCCCAAGAAGCGTAGCAAACAAAAGCCCTGTAACACCAAACTTGTCGCCTAAAAATATTACATACAAAATTGTGGTGAGGCTTGACGGAACGCTGACGGCTGCCGTAAGCAAAAACTTACTGTGGGCTTGCAGTACGCCTTGAAAAATGTACATAAGCCCGTAGGAAAACATTACAGGCAAAAGAACACGCACACAAAAAACGGCGTAGTCAAAGCTTTGTTTTTCTGCACCGCCTTTTGAAAAGCTAATTAAAAGCGGTGTTAAAAAAAAGCCGGCAACAATTAAAATGACAATGAACACCAAAGAAATGGAAATAATGTCGTCCAAAAACTTTTTTGATTCCGCTTGTTTATTTTTAACCAAAAGCCCACTATAAATAGGAACAACTACTGTTGAAAGCATTGTACCCACAATTGTAAAAACTGTGTTTGGCAACATTAGGGCGTAGCTGTAGCTGTTTAAAAGGTCGTCACGTGCGCCAAACTTTGCCATGTAAAGCTGAACAGCAATAAGCGACAAAAACCGCCCAAAAAGCGTGATAGATGTAACTAGTGCTACGGTTCTAGCTGTTTTTTTTGAGTCTTTTGTATCCAAAGGATAACTCCTTTATAATTTTATTTCTTTGCTATCAGCAGTTCATTCAATTCTTTCCTTGGTCTTGGAGAAGGGCTTTCGTTGGGGTAGCCAACTGCAACGGCTGAAACAAGCTGTAGTTGTGGGTATCCAACGTATTCACAAATTTGTTTTTCTGTGTACACAGTGTCCCTAATCCAAACAGAGCCAAGCCCTAAGTCAACAGCTTTTAAGCAGATATGCTCAATTGCCGCCCCAATTGAAAGTAAGTCGCCTGTGTTCCAGTTTTCTTCAAATTCACGGAAAACTAAAATTAAAACAGACGAAGCTTTTATAATGTTTGCAGACGACTTTGAACTATTTGCATACCCTGGAAGCTCCACATCTTGCTGCTCAAACAAGTCTAGCATAATTTGCGCAACAGCATTTTTTTCAGTATCCCTTAAAACCATAAACAACCACGGTTGCCTGTTTTTTGCAGACTGGCAAAGCCTTGCCGCCTCCAAAAGCTTTAAAACCTTTTCATCTTCTACAGAAGCATCAGTGAACTTGCGTATGCTTAGCCTTTCCAATACAACTTTGTCAAACTCCATGTTCTCTCCCCGTCCTCTTTGCAATTAGTTAATCAGAAGTAACTAACGCCCCCACCTATAAAAAAAGGGTCAAGGGGCAAGCCCCTTGCGGGGGTTTGGGGGCAGCGCCCCCAAGGTCTTAACTCCTAAATCACTCAAAGTCATACAAAACAGCACCGTTAGAAACCCTTAACCTAAGCGAACTGTACGCCTCATTAACTGAGCCGTCGTCATAGAACAAGCCGCCCAAATTAACGTACCGTATGCCGTCTTTTACAACGGTTGCGTTTGAGTACCCTTGTGTTGAAACAACAAACATTTTTTTCTTTGCAGACAAAAGCATGTCGTGCAAAAGCTCAAATTCCTTTGAAACATTGTAATTCATTGGGTTAATGTCCGTTATTATTATTACGTTTTCTGAGCCAATGTTCTTTAAATCGTTAGAAAGCTTCGCCCACTGTGCTACATCAGTTGCCGCCAAACCACCGTTTGCCGCTTTAATCGAAATTACCGAAACGTTGTTATTTGTAGTTGCAGAGTAACCGTTGCTCCAGTTTATAGAGCCTTTTGGCGCAGTTTGTGCGTCATACTCCCCTGCCAAAACTGTCATTGCAGCGTTTTTTGTAAGTTTTGATATAGCTTCGGCTTGAACTTGTGCATAGTCTGCTGGTTTTTTGTCACCGTAAATTGCAATGTCACCTGCAATCGTAATGTCAAACTCTGTTTGTGCTGGCATAGTTTGCTTTAAATCAGTGCGCTTTTTGTCTACAAAAACTGTTCCGCTTGCGTGTTCTACGGCGGCGTGCTGTGTTGCAACTGTGCCTGTTAAGCCGTCAAAGTAAAGTGTGTGCTGTGAAATATCGGTGTTTGACGTTGAAGCTATGTATATTCTTTCAAGCCTAAGCGGATACATTGCTCCTGGTGTTATTTTTGCTTCAACTTGTTTCCAGCCAGTCCAGTCAACCTTTCTTGCAAAGTCAACAAGTAGCGGCTTGTTTTCCGCATCAAGCAGCTTTGCACGAAGCCAGTTTCCTGAATTGTCGCCATAAACCCAAAGTTTTAAGCTTGTTGGGTCGCCAGAAAGTGACAAAGGCTCGGCAAACGTAAAGTAAGCCGCTTGAGTTGCTTCGCTTGGCTCAAAGGCGTATTTAAGCACCGCTGAGGCTGTGCCCTCTTTAACTTGCTCCTTGTTATACAAAACGTCGCCCTTAATAGTTGTTGGGTAGCTTATAAACCAAAGCTCTTTGCCTTCGTCAAAGCTGTAAAACGGAACTTCCTTTATACCGACATTTACATCAATGTATGACGTAACGTCGCCGACACTGCACTTTATATACCCTGCGCCAAAATTGTCGGCTACAAATGTGTCACCGTCCATGTGCCCAATTGTGTTTGGCACAACTTCATATTTTACGCCTTTGTATATGTACGACGAAATGCCGTCTTCGCTTACGCCGTTAAATTCTAAAAAAGTGCTTCCGCCTACGGTTGTGCTTATTTTGCTAATTCGTGGTTTAAGCTGTGCAAGTTCCATTGCAGTAATTACTGCTTTGCTAGTTAAACCTTTGTAGTTTGCACCAAACGTAATTTCGGAAGCTTTTGACGGATAAAAGTATCCGCCTTCGTAAACTCCGTTTGCGTCTGTAAAGTTAACTGCAAGCTGTTCTGTAGGTGTAAACTGGTTTGTGAAATATTCATCGCTTGCGATAATAGCTACAGGCACGCCTGTGTTTTTGAAAACTCTGTCAGTTTGTGGCTTAACCGTAAGCTGTGAAACAGGGAGCGTGCTTGGCGTGTTTACGTAAACGCCGAGTGCGTTTGCAACACGGCGGGAAATGCCACCAGATGGTGTGTTTACAACAGACATGCCGCCTTCAAACGGTTTTTTCAAAGCCATAGTGCTTGAGCCACCGCCGTCAAGGTGAATTGCGTTGTACGCACCGTATTTCAGCATAAGCTGCCCTACTTCGGCGTGTGTTGCGCCCACGCTGTGGCTTCGTCCGTCTACCACCATCATAATAAGCTTATCGTTGTTTTTTGTGTAGCCTACTACAGTGCGTGGTTGTGCGTTTGCTGGAACGTTGCCGTTGTCAATTACGATTTGACCGTCTTTTAAAAGGATACCGCCGCCGCTTATTGCCGTTTGCATAGCGTCATAATCTATTGACGTTTTAACAGAAAATTCTGCTTTTTGCCCAACTTTTGCAAGCGTAGAAATGTCGGCGTCACCCCTGTACAAAACAATAAATCCGTTTTCTGGAACGGCAACTGTTTCACCTTTTTTAATGTCTGTTACTACGCCGTTTGAAACAACAACTTTTGTTGCGTTTGGAATCCGTTTGTCAATGCTTTGTGTGTCTTGCATTGCGTTACGGTCTATGTAAATTGCATCTTTGCCTGTGCTAACTTTGTTTACAGACGACACTTTAATTTTTTCTGTGCCGTCCAGCAGCAGCTTCATTTCAACTTTCATGTAGTCGATAAAAGGGTTGCCACTATTGTCTAAGAAAAACGTTCCGTACTTTTTGCTGCCTGTGTTTGTGAACACGTCTGCGGCTGTAAGCTGACCATTTGTTACCGAAGGGCCAACTGTGCCAGAATAGTCGCCTGCTAGGTCGAAAAAGTCGCCGTTTATGCCAGCAATTGCGCCTGCGTTTTTAAGAAGCACGTTTGTTTCTTCCTTTAGTTCAAAAGCTGTTAGTGATGACGTTGTTTTTATTTTTATGTACGGGTCTTTTGTAGGGACTGTTAAAACATAGACGTCGAGCAGACCTTTATCAGTTACCATTTTTACTGATTCGTATGTAATGTTTTTTGCTAAGTTTTGGACTTCGCTTTTTTGGTAGTAGACAGCGGCGTAGCTTTGGGTTACAGATGTTAAAAGCGAAATGGTTACTATTATTGATGCTACTGTTGTTTTTAGTATGTTTCTTTTCATTTTTTGTACTCCAATCGTATTTAGAAGAAAGGGGGGACGTTAAAGATTAAGACCTTGGGGGCTCTGCCCCCAAACCCCCACAAGGGGCTTGCCCCTTGTCCCCTTTTTTTAGTAAGGGGTGGCTTATGCTGCTATTTAGTATATTCCAATAAGGTGGTTATTTAATGTCGTATCCGCCTTTTACTAGAAGCCAAACTTCTTCTGAGGTTACTTGTATTCCACGTCCGTCGTACCGTGGGATTATTAGTATGTTGTTTTTGTCAATTTTTGTGCCTTGCGTAATTTCTTGGCCTGTTGTTGCGTTTACAATTCCGTTTTCGCCTGGGCAAACGCCTACGGCTGTGCCGCTTCGCAAAATAATTTCTGTTCCTTCGTGGCCAAGAATTTTTTTGCCTTTTGCTGCGTTAATTGCAACGTAGGACGCACCGTCACCGCCCATTTTAAGCGTTTGAAGCCGTGACAAAACTTCTTCCACTACTGCGTCTTTATTTATATTTGACGTGCTAGAGTTTGCGTTTGTTCCAGAAACAGCGTTTAAAACTTGGTTTATGCGGTCGTCTACGTAGCTTTTCGAAACTAGTGGGTCGGCTGTACTTCCAGGTTGCACTGTTGCTGCCGAAAGGCTGTTTGTTAACATGCCGCCTGCAAAAAAGGCAACAAGTAGTGCTGCTACAAAACGTTTTTTTATTTTCATTTGTTTTACCCCCAAACAAAGCGTACTTATTATCTTTATACTACTACTATTATTGTAAATGTCACTGCTCTGTTTGTCAAATGCACTTGATGTTTAAATGCAAGTATGATAAACTAAAATGACTAAAAGTTAAAATTTTCATTCGAGGTGTTTTATGAACGAAGGTACGAAAAAGGAAATTATTAGCTGGGTAAAAACTTTTGTATTTGCAGTTGTGTTTGCGCTTTGTTTTAACAGCTTCATAATTGTAAACGCCGAAGTGCCTACTGGCTCAATGGAGCCGACAATTATGACAGATGACAGAATTATGGGGTTTCGCTTAGCTTATTTGTTTGATAAGCCAAAAAGGTTTGATATAGTTATTTTTAAGCAGCCTGATAATGAAAAAGAAAATTTTGTTAAAAGAATTATTGGTATGCCTGGAGAAACTGTAGAAATAAAAGATGGCAAGGTGTATATAAACGAAAGCGAAACGCCGCTTGAAGATTCGTTTGTTAACGGTGTAGCTTTTGGTGACTATGGTCCGTATGAAGTGCCAGATGGGCATTACTTTATGCTTGGGGATAACAGAAATGGTTCTATAGATTCTAGGGTATGGGAAAATAAATATTTAAGCGAAGACAAAATTCTTGGCGAAGCAAAGTTTAGATACTTCCCTTCGTTTAAGCTTTTTAATAAATATTATGTAGAAACCGAAATGGAGAATTAATATGAGCGAAGAAACTAATAAGGAGATAATTAGCTGGGTGAAAACTATTGTATTTGCGGTTGTGTTTGCACTTTTTATAAACAGGTTTGTTATGGTAAACGCTTCTGTTCCGACAGGCTCTATGGAAACGGCAATTATGCCAGGCGACAGAATTATGGCTTTTCGGCTTGCTTATGTGCTTGAAAAACCAAAAAGGTTTGATGTTGTTGTTTTTAAGTTTCCAGATGACGAAAGCGTATACTATGTAAAGCGTATTATTGGGCTTCCAGGTGAAACTGTAGTGATTAAAGGTGGAAAAGTGTATATAGACGGCAGCGACACGCCGCTTGACGACTCGTTTGTAAACGGCGTGCCTTATGACGAGGACTACGGCCCGTATGAAGTGCCAGAGGGGCATTATTTTATGCTTGGTGATAATAGAAACAACTCTGCGGATTCCAGAATGTGGAATAATACTTATTTGAGCGAGGATAAAATTTTGGGCGAAGCCGTTTTTAGGTATTATCCTTCGTTTAAGTTGTTTGAGAGGTATGAGTAATTTTTTAAGTATTTTCATACTAAAAGTATTAAAAATATTTTGGATATAGTTGAACTTTTCATTATTTTGTGATATAATTCTATCCTCTTTATAAGACCTTAAAAAAAGAAGAGCTTAAATTCAAAATAATTAGCAGTAAACAGTGGATAAATAGTCACATAGCTCACATATTATAACGAGGGGAGGTTTTATTATGTTAATGCGTGAGGGTACACTCGAAAGAGATTATATCATAGACTTAGACGCTGATTTTGACACAATTTGTGATGTCATTAAAAAGCGGGCAGAAATAAGCAAGAAAGAAGCTGAACAAGCTTTAGATAACGAATATGCTGTGACTATTTATGTTTCTGAGCAAAGCGGAAGGGTAAGCAGTAAAACTATGGCTAATATGTTTTTACAAGCACAGTCAAAGTTTTCTGTTTTGTCAGGTGAATTAAACAATTTCCTGGACAAATCTCTTGTTAATTTCATTACTGAATTATTATTGAATGTTAAATCGGTTTCTGTTGACATTTTTTGCGGAACAAACCCAAAGAGGAACGAAGATGGGTTTCCTCTTATAGATTCACTTAAAGTAAACCCGGCTTTAAGTGACATAGTTTCGCTGTATTATGACAAGCATAAAGTGGCACAAAGCATTTTAAAATACCATTGTATTGTTGTAGATGGTGGAAGCTTTATTGTTTTAGAGGATAAGCATGAGCATGACACGGAAGGAAGCGAACGCCGTTTTTTGTTTATTCAAAACGACTTTGAGCTTGGCGACATGCTTCTTAGAAAGCTAAATGTGCTTAAACAAGCAATTAATACAAAAAACAACTATGATGAGATTGTACAAAACAGTTTAATTGCTTAACTTAAGAAACACATATCTGCAAACACTGGTGGAGCTGGACTTACGACGTGACATGTACGATATAAGCCTAGTTCCACTATTTTTTTGGAAATAATAAATTCTGAGAAGAGGTGAACTAACATGCCTGACGAAATTTTTGACCATGAACGAGTCAATATGCTTTTGTCACGGAGAGCAATTGGGTACCATAACTATATGCTTAAACATATGCCTAAGGCAATGTTTGAAAAAAATAAGTATAATGCACTTAAAAATTTAGTTTATACTAAAGTTGATGATTTAGCAGCTAGAAAAGTTTATATGCTGCAAAAGGCGGCTGTTTGCTATAATGAAAATGGTATGTATGAATATATCCAGCAAGATGTACTAGAAGGGTATGGAGTAAATTTATTTAGGAATAGTGAAGCAGGCGTTAATTGCAATGGTACATTTAGACCAGATGATGTTTCTTATTGTACCAATAAACATGAATGTGATTTTACGCTATTAAAAAACCCTAACTTTCCTGGTGAAGGAAGAATTGGTAAAGCTTTTTCAGAAATGATAAAGATTGATATAAAAGAGGGGAAAGATTTAAGTAAAACTTTATATACTTTGGTTTTGGCTTTAGATGAGTTAAATGAGATTTTTAAACCAATTTATGTAGATGACTCCATAGATGTTGCTTTACTCGAGAGAATACTTGGGCAAATACATGAGCAAATGAGAATTAAATCATTAATAAAAAAGAAAATATTTGATAATATTGAACCTTCATTAAAGGAACGAATAACTATAAATAACATTGATTTACAAATACTTTCAATGCATAAAGAAAATTTAACAGAAAAAATAGTACATAATAAAAAATTGTAAGTATTGAAAGCTAAATAGAAAACTTTAAAGCCCCTCGTATACAGAGAGGCTTTTGCTTTACAAAACCTTCCCAAACCCCAACTCTTTCTTCAAAACCTTAATTTTAAAAGCCTTCTCCATTCTTTCAACCCGATAAACCTCTTTAGCCGTAACAATTGAAACAGCCGTTCCTGTTTCGTTCATTCTGGCAGTTCTTCCTACCCTATGCAAATAAACAGTAGGCTCGTTTGGCATGTCAAGGTTAAACACGTGTGTAACGCCTTTTATGTCAAGCCCTCGTGCCGCAATGTCGGAGGCTACTAAAACAGTCGCACGCCCTTCTTTAAAGTCGGCTAGGGCAAGCCGCCTTTTTTCTTTAAAGGCCGCACCGTAAAGCGGAACAGCCTTTAGGCCGTGGTATGAAAGCCGCTTTGCAATGTTTTCAACTTCGTTTCCGTTGCCGACAAAGACTATTGCTTTTTTTATGTTAAGGGCATGGACGACTTTGCGCAAAACTAATGTTTTGTCACGCTGCTCGCACTCAAAGTAAATGTGTGAGATGCCGTCTGGCAGCGGGGACGCCTTTGAAACGTTTACAAGCTCGGCTTCCTTTGAAAGCTCTTGTGCCAAAGCAACAGAAGCATTGTCAAGCGAAGCCGAAAAAAACAAAAGCTGCCTGTCACGAAGCGTTGTATTTATAAGCTTTTTAACTTCGATTATATTTTTTTCGTTTAAAAGCCTGTCTGCTTCGTCAAGAACTATTGTTTTTACAAAGTGCATTGTAAGCTTTTTCATTTGAACAAGCTCTAAAATGCGCCCACAAGCACCGATAATTATTTTTGGTTTTTCTTTTAGTGCTTCAAGCTGGCGTTTAATGCTTGCACCGCCAATGACTAAAGCCGACTTTATGCCTGTTGAAGGAAAAAGCATGTCCGATTGCTTTTTAATTTGCACTGCCAATTCATGCGTTGGCGCAACGATAACAGCTTGAGGTTTTTCCAGCGTTTTGTCAACCATTGTAAAAATTGGCAAAAGGTACGCAAGCGTTTTGCCTGTTCCTGTAGGCGAAACGGCTATTACGTCTTTTTTTTCTGCAATAAAGCCAAAAGCTGTTTTTTGAATTTCTGTAGGCTCTTTTATACCTTCTTTTAAAAGTGCCGAAGAAATTTCTTCGGAAATAAATTTATTAAACACTAAACCACTCCAAACAAAAATGACAAAGCTACAAAGCTTTGCCGTAAAGATGACCCGTAGGGGAATCGAACCCCTGTTTTAGCCGTGAGAGGGCCACGTCTTGACCGCTTGACCAACGGGCCTTGAAAAAGTATTATGTCGTTAGCGAAAGTTTTTTGAACTTACTTCGACATTATACATTAAAATTTTTGTGTTGGCAAGTAGTTGTAAAAAATATTTTTAGTTTGTAATGAAAATACTATTTTTTCGTATTAACCCATGTAATGATGAAGTCAAAACGCTCTTGTGTCAAAGCATGTCCGCCAACAAATTGCTTTATCTGCAATTTGCTTTCTGCACCTTGCAAAAGATAATTTTCTTTTGCTGTTTTATAAATATGTGGTGCATCTTTTGACCATTTATCTGAATCTGCACATACAATCATAAAGTCTCTTGGTGCAATTTCTTTAATAACATCGGAAATTTCAAATTCTTTTATAAAACCAGGTATTATGCTTGCCATTTCAATTCCTGTGGAGTTTTCAATTCGATATTTGTAACTTACTACACTTCCGCTTGCAAGTGCGTAACGTATTCTTTTATCGAGGGCTGTTATAAAATATGTAGTATTTCCACCATATGAATGGCCTAAGCACCCTATTGCAGTTTTATCTACTATATCGAGATTATTTAAAACACTTATTGCCCCCATAGCATCTTCTATAACTATTTTTGCTAAGGTTTCGCCAGATAAAACACCGTGGCAAAGCGCAAGAAAGTGATTCCAGTAATCTTGTTCTTCATTTTCTTCTATACCTTTTGAATTTACCCTTCGTTCCTCAAAGCATATAGAATCGGGAGCAATAACAACAAACCCTCTTTCGGCAAGTGCTGGGCCAAAAGATTGCAAAGGGTTGCCAGCAATGCCGCAAACTTCGCTTTTACCGAGGTTTCTTTCTCTATTATGCTGATGATTGATTAAAATTGCAGGAAATTGCCCTTCGCCTTTGGGGACAAGTAAAAATGCTGGAATATTACGTCCATTTACATTGTACTCAATTTTTTTTCTACAGTACGAACCGCAGTCAAAGCTTTCAATACACTCAAACGGAATTTTATCATCTACAGTTGAAATGCCGATAATCTCCCTCATTCTATCAACAGCTTGCATTAAACAACCACCTCACCGATAATAGCAACCATTTCATTTTCTGATTTTGCAACAAAGAAAATAATATCGTCTTTTGAAATTTTCAGCCTTTCAAATTGTTCAGCAGTTAGGTTATCTTCGCCAATTTCGTTTTTATAGCTGTGTACAAGTGGCTTAATACTATCAACACTTTCTTTGAGCTGTTCAATTATCATTCTTATACTCCTTTGGTATATTTAGGCTTGTCATTTTGTGTACCTGAGTCAAATATAGCAATTTGAGTTATGCAACAGCCCCCATTCTAGCTTGCGAGAAAAAACAACGCTTATAATATGTATTCAAGTATATCTAAAAGATTATCCGTGTCAACAGAGTATGTCGCTCTGCGTTTAACCTTATCCAAAGCATTTATTGCAATAGATTTTCCACAATACTCAAAAACAGGTATATCCGTAGACCCATCACCAACAGCAATACATTCAGCAGCACTAATGTTATTGTATCGGCAAAAATCGTCCAAGCAATTAACCTTATTTTCTGCTTTTATGTATTCAAGTATTCTGCCTGTAAACTTTCCGTCTACAACCTCATAGTTGCTTCCATAATATCCGTCAAAATTATAAATTTTTGATACAACTTTTGCAACTTGGGCAGGCCCGACTGTTATTAAAAGACATTTTACACCTTGCTTGTGTAAAAAGCTCGTTGTTTCTAAGATGTTTTTTAAAGGCTTGGCAACCTCTAAAAATCGTTTTTCAACTTGGCTTTCATTAAGCCCCAAAAGAAGTTCAGCTCTAAGGTAGTCAGCTGAAATATAGTCTAGTTGTCCTGCTTCTTCTTTTTCTTGAATTATGGAATGTTCTTTCTCCTTTCCATTTAATATACATGGAAGCATAACGGAATGAATTTCCCTGATTAACGTATCATCTAAGTCAAAACAAACAAGTTTTGTCTGCATAATCAAACCTCCTATAACTCTATATACACCAAAGCCTGTCAAGCTAACATTCAACAGCTTTTGACAAAAACTTGTGCTTGTTTGTCAAAGAAGCTAACAGGAGGCTATGCTAATTTTGTGATGTAAGAAAGAACAAAATTAAACATCATAAACAACATTATCTTCACTTCCGTTTTTTAGATTTTGTTAAAAACTAATGTTGTAGCTCGAGAATACTTGATTTTTACACGATTCTCATTATAACATTAAAATAAAGTTTTTAATTTTATTATTATATAAATAGATGGCACAAATACATCATGCCATCTATTTATTTTTTAGCTAAAATTTCACTTAATACCTTTGAAATCTTAAGTGCCTGAGTTCCATCTGAATCCTTTATTCCTGAAAATTCAGCAACTTCCATTCCTATAACACGTTTATCTTGTAAAATAGTAGATAACAAAATTTTAACTTCTTCTAAATATAATCCCTTATCACTTGGAGCGTAAACTGCATATAAATCCGCCTTACATATTACGTCCAAGTCTAAATGAATAAATATCTTAGCATCTTCAGGAAGTGAAGATAGAATACTAATAGCTGTTTGTTCTAAGCCATTTTTTTGAAGGTTTTCAAGACTGTGAAGAGTAATTCCATAAGTTTCTTCATGATTATCTTGGTTTCCTAACACATGAATGTGTGAGCCATTAAACCCTTTAGGTTTTGTAAAGAACATATTTTCATTACATAGAAACCATAGCCCCATAGCTGCAGTACCAATACAGCATTCGGGTGATGGCTTTACAGTATCTAAGTGTGCATCAATGTATAGTAAATGTGTATTGTTTTTATATCTATTATTCAATCCAGTTATTGTACCTGTTACTATACTGCAATCTCCACCTATTATGAGAGTAAACTCATCATCATTAAACCATTCTTCTGATTGTTTTGTAATTTCCTCCCAAACAATTCTTGGTGCAGGCCAATTTCTTATTGGTGGAACATTATTACGTGGTATAAAACTTGGAATATTAATATCCCCTAAATCTTCTACCTCTAAGTTCATCTTTTTTAACATTTGAATTAACCCAGCTTCACGCAAAGCGTTTGGTGTCATTTCTGTTCCAGAATATAATCCACCAGAGTAACTAGGTATACCAATTAATTTTATTTTCATACATTACTCTCCTCACATTATACAAATAATCCTTACATATGCACCAAAAGCTGTATCGCTAACATTTGACAGCTTTTGACAAAAACTTGTGCTTGTCAATCAAAAAATCTAACATGAGGTTATGCTCATAATATGCGGACTGTATTATTATTTTGAGTAATAAAATAACCGAATGTTTTACCTAAATCACTCAATTCATTCTTGAAAAATTCAGGATACAAATGATACTGTGGTAACTTATCTAAAGGCAACCAATGCAACGACTCATCGCCACCATTCTCCCCAATTGTATCACATTTAATCAACGATAAATCGTCATGCAAAATCGGCTTCATAAGGTAAAAGAAAGTTATTTCGTGAAAAGGTTCGTTTGCAACTTCCCAAATAAAGAAATTTTCGTGAATATATACGAGTTTCTCAATCTCCATATTTATTTGAATTTCTTCAAAAACTTCTCGTTTTACAGCATCGTTAGAAAACTCAGACATTTTAACACGTCCACCTACCGAATAATAATATGGTTCGGCAGAATTTTTCACCATTAAAAGTTTACCATCATTAATAATTATTGCACCAACCCTATAATTAAATCTTCCATAGTCAGTTTTTATTGAAATATCATTTTTTTCCACTCTCTTGCACCAACCTTCTAACTATTATATAAATAACATCCTACTTTTCTATAACCTGCTGTATGCCAAACGAATGCTTATTTGACGAAATTGTGTTTATATTTAAGTTCATCTCTTGCCAATTTTGTAATTTTACTTACAAATTAATGTCTATAGGTGGTGTATTTACTATATATCCAATATTGGTTAAACTAGGTACAGCGGTGCTACCTATATGGCTAATGCGTAAAGCAACATCGCCAAAAATACAGGGTTTCTTCATAATGTGTAGCTACTTGTTTTTGAGAATATCGATTATTCTTGTCTCCACCATTTTCTTCGCACATTCCAACGCATCAACATCAGGATTTGTAAATGCCATAGCAGAGTTACAGAGATTATCAAATTCTTTTCCTAAAATCATTTTGCGCATACCGCCGACATTGCTACAATCACCGCAATTGCCACAGACATTAACATTAGCCCAAGCGATTTCTTTGGTTTGCTTGTCCAAGTTAATGTCAGTATTCCAAGTCCCATGCACTTGTGCTGACCAAATCGTCCACGGACCGGGCATTTCATCGGAGCCGTTAATCCAAATAAAGCATACACATTCGTCTTTGTACTTGACTTCCCAGTAGTTTTCAGCTTCATCAAGCGGTATTTCATTTGCTCTTAAATAAGCAACAAAATCCAATGCGTTTTTCTGTGTGTCACCATTTAGAACATCGTTGATGACAGCTTCAATCCTTTTGTTAGACATCTGTATTCCTCCATTAAAATATATTTTATTTATTCTTGTTTGCGATTGCATTTCTTCTCATCATCACTATTTTTTTGGCACAGTTAACCGCATCGGCATTGGGGTTTTTCATTAATAACCAAGTATGGCATACTTCATCAAATTGTTTTTCCAAAATTGTTAGGGAATTGCCCCGTTTACAATTAGCGCATCTTGTACAGCTTTTGACTTTATCCAAAACTATATCATTCAGCTTTTCATCTGAAATGTATTGTTCAGAGTCATCAGTATAACCAATAAGCTTAGTGCATCCATAGTTTACATGAGCAATATGCCACGAACCATTTTCTAAATTGTGATAATATGCAGTACCCGCAACTCTTATGTAGCACACACGTTGACCTTTATAACTAACAGCCCATGCGTTAGCAGCAGTCAATGTAGGCGACATTTTATTTGCGCGTAAGAACGAGATGAAGTCCAACGCATTCTGTAAAGCATCACCGTCAAGAATGCCGACAATAACCTCTTCTATTTTGGGTTTAACAGTTTTATCAGGCATGTGTTTTCCTCCTTTTTCTTCAATTTTACAATAGACAGCTTGACAACAGTGTGTCATATTAAAATATATTTTAACAGAGATTATATAAATTAGTTTCTATATCAGCAATGCTTGGGTATAATACAGGGTTTGCTCATTTGGCGAAGTTGATTATATTTCTTTCATAAAAATATTATCCATATCTCCACTATAGTTTTTTAACGTGCCAATGAGATGAAATCCGCATTTTTCATAGAACCCTATCATATCGGAGGGAATATAAACTTTTGAAAAATTCATGTCTTTTGCATAGCTAATAACTGTTGCTATCATTGAATGACTTATTCTATTCCCACGAACACTTTCATCTACAAAAACACTACTAATCCACGGAAAGTACCTATTCTCCGGATAGTAATCTTCTTTTAGAAAAGAACAATAAGCAATGATGTTATTGTTCTCCACGGCAACAAAGAAAGCTTCCCAATCTGTAAATCTATTTTCACTTAACATATCGGCTATATGCTTACCTACACTCCATGAACAGTTTTCTGCAAAAACTATCGCTTTTTCCCAAAGTAAGCTACCATATTTCAAGCGCACTATTTCAATTATAAACCTCCCCAAATATAAATAATCCTTACACATACACCAAAAGCTGACAAGCTAACATGAGGTTATGCTCATTTGGTTTACTTTGATGCTCTCCGCCTTATTAGCCAAACAACCCCAGCAATTATACCTAATATTGAAATAATAGGCAGTATAAGATTGTAAAAATAGATAATTTCTTTTGATAATAGCACTAAAAGCGATGTTCCCAACCCACATAACGAACAAAAAATCATCACATAAATTCCATATTTTCTCTTGCTGTTCATAACCTTACCTCCTATATATAAATAATCCTTACATATACACCAAAAGCTGTCAAGCTAACATTCAATAGCTTTTGACAAAAACTTGTGCTTGTTAATCAAAAAAGATAACAGGAGGTTATGCTAATTTTGTACGTTCTTGTAATTGAATTATAAATTCTGATTTTTCAATTGGAGAGATTAAAATTAGTCCACCTCTTTTATATTGAATTTCAATTCTATCCAAAGATAGTCCAGCTGAAGCTAAAGGATTTCTCGTTTCTTTAAATGAAGTTATATCTTGATATGGAATATCAAGGCTACAACAAAGTCCGCTCTTTACTTTTAATGCTGTATCGGTAAATGTATAATTTGTATTAAAAAATAATGGTAATATTAAAACAGAGTCTAACAGTATGAATATAGCAGCTACAAAATAGTTAGCAAAATTTTCAGTAATTCCTCTGTAAACAAACCAAAAGGGTATAATTATAAAGCCTATTGTGACCAAATAAAACCACCAGTCAATTTTTGATTTGAATTTCATGAACGCCTCCCTATACTTATTACAGCAATAATCCTTACATATAAACCAAAAGCTGCCAAATTCTCATTCGACAGTTTTCCAAAAAACTTGTGCTTGTTAGTCAAAAAGATAACATGGGGTTATGCTCATAATCTCCATATAAAAAGAAACTATCTATCACACAAACTCAACTATCACTATCTCGTTTCCGTCAATATCGTTTAGGCGAACCTCGTAAGTTCCCCAATCATGTCTAATGGCCTCAGACAATGAAAGTCCTTTTTGCTTCAAACATTCCATTGTTAAATCAAGAGTGTTTGTCTGAAATACAAAGGATTGATGTCCAGTTGGCTGTATATTACATTTTTTGCAATCCC
>CAZBLK010000022.1:0-47244 GCA_964492715.1 uncultured Defluviitaleaceae bacterium
AGGTCGGCATCAATTGCCATTTGTTTACCAGGCATAGCATCAAGCGTAAACCTTGCAGCAACTTCAGCTACACGCTCAGACCCTTTTGTAATTACCAAAAAGTTTACCAAGACAATAATTGCAAAAACAATTAGACCAACGACAACGTTATCGCCGCCAACAAACCCACCAAAAACTTCCACAACCTGCCCTGCGTAGCCTTTGCCAAGCATAAGCCTTGTAGACAAAATGTTCAGCGAAAGCCGAAACAGCGTGGTTACAAGCAAAACAGTCGGAAACAAAGACATATCCAAAGGTTCTTTTGAATAAAGGGCGTTTAGCATAATTATAAGAGCTACACTAAGGTTTAGCATGAACAAAAAGTCCAGCATCTCAGGGGGGGGGGAAATAATAATAAATATTATAGTAGAAACTATTATAATACCAATTGATGCTTCTTTAAGCTTCATATGCCGATGACTCCTTGAATTTTATTGTAAAACACTTCGTTTTCGATGCCTTTTTTGTTTATCATAAAGGTAGTATTTTTCTTAGGCATAGTTTTTTTATATTATAACCTAATTAAAACAATTTTTCCATAGTTTTTTTGTTTAGTCAATATTTTTTAATAAAAGAATTAACGTTGTGTTAAAACGGTTGTCTGCTAATGTCAAACATTTAGGAAGGTGTTTGGCTTACCCTTGCCAGCTTTCGTATAAGAGTGGAATTAATATTAATATACAGTTTCAAGCTTGTTATAAACAAATTTCAATGCTATAATATAAAAAAGATATACTGGATATATTATGTTTAGAATTTTAAAGCTTGACTGTGTAAGCAGCAATAGGTCTAATAATAAAAGTTGGGAGCAACACAATGGAAAACAGCTTGCCTAAAAGCAAACTGGAGGCTTTTATAGAGTCTTCTGTTGAAAAAATTAAAAACCAAGTTGGGGACAAAAGCGTAATAGTGCTTGTTAGCGGCGGCGTTGCCTCGGCTGTTAAGGCGGCAATGCTTTTAAAAGCACTTCCTTCCGAAAAAGTTTATGCAATACATATTAACAACGGCTTTTTACGTAAAAACGAATGCACCGCTATTTGCGAAAATTTGAAAGAGCTTGGCTTAAAGCACCTTCTTAGAATTGACGCAAAAGACAGCTTTTTTAACGATAAAATAAAAATATCCGACAAAGAGCTTGGGCCGATAACAAAAACAGTGGAAGCGTCTGAAAAAAGAGCAATTATAGAACACGCCTTTTGGAGCGCAGTAGAAAAAGCGGTGGAAGACCTTTGCCTTGATTTTGATGGAACGTTTGTTGCACAAGGCAGTAGCTTTAAGTCTTATTTCAGCAAGGAATATTGCTCTAAAATAAATGTTTCAAATTTTCCTTTTTTAAAAAACGCTAGGGAAAAAGGGCATGTGCTTGAAGCTAATGATGGGCTTGCAAAAGAGGAAACTCGTGAAGTTGGGCGCATTTTAGGGCTTAGTGAAGAAGTTGTAAACCGTCAGCCTTTCCCAAGTGCTGGCCTTGCTGTGCGTGTGCTTTGCAACGAGCAAAAAGGTGTTCCTGTAAGCTACGAGCTTGAAGGGCTTGAAAGTGGGCAAAGAGGCGTTGTTCTTCCTTTTAAAACAGCAGAGCGTGGCAAAAAGCTTGAAGAAGCAGGCGACTTGGCAATTCTTTTTGGCAAGGCAAGCGAGTTCAGCTTTTCAACCATTTATGAAACAGGAAAGCAAGTAGTTGCAGGCGGAAACGGCAAAATTAGCAGGGTGACATACTCTTTAACAACTATTGACCAAAAAAAAGCGGCAGACATAAAGCTTAACAAAATGTTTTTAAATGAAAACAATGTGGAGCTTTTGCGTGAAATTGACGTTTATGTAGCAAAGCTCCTTGGGAAAAGTGACACACGCATTACGCAGGCGTTTTCTGTGCTTTTGCCAATATCGACAGGCATTGCAAAGCCTTACTCTGTAGCAATTAGGGCGTTTATGACGAACGACTTTGTAAGCGGTAGGCCAGCCTTTATTGGTGACGAAGTAGAGCAAGCAATGATTTTTTCACTTGCAAAAGACATTGTGAACAAGTTTTACGAAGTGGGGCTTGTGCTTTACGACATAACTGACAAACCGCCAGCAATGTGCGAATGGGAATAATTTTCCAAAGGAGAAAACAATGCACGAATTTTACGAAACACCGCTTAACTCAAGGTACGCCTCAGATGAAATGAAGCGTTTTTTTTCACAGGACAAAAAGTTTAAAACATGGCGCAAACTTTGGGTAATACTTGCCGAAGCGGAACACGAGCTTGGGTTAAACATTAGCAAAGAACAAATTGACGAACTAAAAAAAGAGCAGGACAACATAGACTATGAAGTTGCAGAAAGGCGTGAGCGTGAAGTGCGCCACGACGTAATGGCGCACATTTACGCATACGGCGAAGTGTGTAAAAAGGCAAAGCCGATAATTCATTTGGGCGCAACGTCATGCTACGTCACCGACAACGCCGATATAATTATTATGTCGGAAGCTCTTGGCTTAATAAAGAAGAAGCTTGTTTCTGTAATTTCAAAGCTGTCACAGTTTGCAGAAAGTTACAAGTCGCTTCCAACACTTGCGTTTACGCACTTTCAAGCAGCACAGCTTACAACTGTGGGCAAACGTGCTTGCTTGTGGATAAACGACCTTCTGCTTGACCTTCAAGAAATTGAGTTTGTTCAGCAAACAACGCTTCTTTTAGGCTCAAAAGGAACGACAGGCACGCAAGCAAGCTTTCTTGAATTGTTTGACAATGACAAGGAAAAAGTGAAACGGCTCGACCAGCTAATTGCCGAAAAGTGTGGCTTTAAGGGTGTTTACCTTGTAAGCGGTCAAACGTATTCACGCAAAGTAGACGACAGGTTTATGAATGTGCTTAAATCAATTGCTCAAAGTGCGGCAAAGTTTAGCAGCGACATCAGGCTTTTGCAGCACCTAAAAGAAGTTGAAGAACCGTTCGAGAAAAACCAAGTTGGCTCGTCTGCAATGGCTTACAAGAGAAACCCAATGCGAACAGAGCGCATTGCAGGGCTTTGCAGATACGTCATTGCAAACGCACAAAACACTGCAATGACAGCCGCTTCACAATGGTTTGAACGCACGCTTGACGACTCGTCAAATAAACGAATCTCAATTCCGGAAGCATTTTTGGCTGTTGATGCAATTTTAAACATATATTTAAACGTAACAGACGGGCTTGTTGTTTATGAAAATGTAATTGAAAAGCACGTAAACACAGAGCTTCCATTTATGGCAACTGAAAACATTTTAATGCAAGCCGTAAAAAACGGCGGCGACAGGCAAGAGCTTCACGAGCGCATACGTACCCATTCAATGGCGGCTTCTCACAAGGTGAAGGCAGAAGGCGACGAAAACGACCTTGTAGAGCGCATAGCAAACGATGAAGCGTTTGGGCTTAGTTATAACGAAATTTTGGAGACGCTTTCGCCAATTAATTTTGTTGGAATGGCTGTTGCACAGACAGAGGAATTTTTGGAAAGTGTCAAAGAAATTATTAAACAAAGTAATGTAGGTTTAGTTGAAAATGTTGAACTGACGGTTTAATTATAGCAATTCCAGTTTTTAACGACATTGGCAGAGGGAAGCCAAACGCCTAGCCGTTTGGCAAACGGAATTTATATAGGGGAATACTTGATGAATTTATTTGAAGTAACTGACGGCACCCAAAAGTCGGAAATTTGCAGCAAAATTTTAAATGCACTGCCAGATTGGTTTGGAGTTCCTGAAGCTGTAGTAAACTATATAAAAAACACAAGTAAAATGCCGTTTTACGCTTGTTCTGACGGTGAAAACACAGTTGGTTTTGTTGCAATAAAAGACCACAATGCCTATACATCAGAAGTTTATGTAATGGGCGTTTTGCAACATATGCACAGACAAGGCATTGGCAAAAAGTTAATTGAGAAATGTATTGAACATTGCAAAAATGCCAACAAAAAATATTTAACTGTTAAAACTTTAGCCGATTCTCACCCAGACGAGGGCTACAAAAAAACTCGGCTTTTTTATCAGTCTTTTGGTTTTGCGCCATTGGAAGTTTTCACAGAAATATGGGACGAAGCAAACCCATGTTTGTTTTTGGTACTAAATATATAGTAATAGTAACTTTACGGGGTGAGTTATGAAAAATTATATTTTAAACACGTTAAAGGAATTAGTCACTTGCTTAATAGTAATAATGTGTATAAGGTTTATTTTTTCTTATTTAACTAACACCGAGTTGTTCAGCGATACATTTTTATTTTATGTTATAAGCTATATACTATTTTTCATTTTATTTAAAATCGTATACTACAGAAATATATCCAAACCTTAACACACAAAAAATGGGGTCAAGGGGCAAAGCCCCTTGCAGGGATTTTGGGGCAGAGCCCCCAACGTTTTATCTTCCCCCGCCACCTCCCCAAAAACACGAAAGGAGCAACAAAATGGTAAAAGCAATAGTAGGCGCAAACTGGGGCGACGAGGGCAAAGGCAAAATTACAGACGCCCAAGCAGCACAGTCCGACATAGTAGTCCGCTTCCAAGGCGGCGCAAACGCAGGGCATACAATTATAAACGAACATGGAAAGTTTGCACTTCATCAGCTTCCTTCGGGCGTTTTCTTTAAACATATAACAAACGTAATAGCAAACGGTGTAGCACTAAATGTTCCTTCATTGTTAAAGGAAATGGAAACGGTAACATCAGTTATAGGCGACATAAATTTGATAATTTCAGACAGAACACAGTTAGTTTTGCCACATCATGTCCTTTTAGATACACTAGAGGAACAAAGACTAGCCGACAGAATGTTTGGCTCAACAAAAAGCGGCATTGCGCCGTTTTATTCCGATAAATTTCTTAAAGTGGGCGTTCAAATTTGGCAGCTTTACAACGACACAGACTTAAAGGAAAAGCTACGCACAATGTACGAGCGTGTAAACTCTTTGCTTGTAAACCTTTACAAGGCTGAACCTATAAATTACTTGGAAGTTTACGACACATTAATGGGCTATGCAGAGCAAATTAAAAAATACGTAACAGACACAGGCTCTTTTTTACGCAAGGCGGCAAAAGAAGGCAAAACAATTTTGTTGGAAGGTCAGCTAGGCGCTTTAAGGGACGTTGACCACGGAATTTACCCTTACGTAACGTCATCTTCACCGCTTGCTGGCTATGCTTCAGTTGGAAGCGGAATTCCGCCATACGAAATTAAACAAATTATTGCTGTAACAAAAGCATATTCAAGCTGTGTGGGTGAAGGGCCTTTTGTTCCTGAACTTTTTGGCGACGAAGCTGAGGAGCTTCGTAAGCGTGGCGGCGACTCCGGCGAATACGGCGCAACAACCGGCAGACCACGCCGTGTAGGTTTTTTTGACTGTGTTGCAACACGATACGGCTGTGAAGCACAAGGAGCAACAGAAGTTTCTTTAACTTGCCTTGACGTGCTTGCTTACCTTGACAAAATTCCAGTTTGCGTAGGCTACGAGCTTGACGGAAAAGTGCACAAGCAGTTTTTGCCAACAACGCTTCAATATAAAGCAAAGCCTGTTTTCGAGTTTTTAGATGGCTTTAAATGCGACATTCGTGGAATAAAAGCTTTTGACCTGCTTCCTGAAAACGCCCAAAAATATGTTCGGTTTATTGAAAAGGAAATTGGCGTTCCTATAACAATTGTTTCAAACGGCCCAAAACGTGATGATATTATAGAGGTTAAATAACATGGACGAAAAACAAGCGTTAATAATTATGCAAAAGGACATGTCAACAGGCATGTTTTTAAATGAATTAGGCACAGTTGATGTTTACGCACATATGGCGCTTTTAGACGGTGCATTTGCATATAAAAATGAAGACAAGCTTTGTGTTTCGCTAAGGCTCACAACAGACAAAGAGCTTGCAGACTGGCAGTTTGACGCCGTTTATGATTATTATGACGAGCAGCCTGTTCTTGGTATTTGCGAAAGCATAACAGAAGTTGACGACTGCCACAACCCAACTTGGAATGCTGTGTTTTGCTTGGACAAGGACGCAGAGCTTGCAGAAATTGAAGAAAAGCTGAATGGCGTTTTAAAACTGCACTTTGACGAGCTTGAAGATGTGTTTTTGGTTATTGCGGATAAAGAGGAAGAGTATAAAACCAAACCATAAAGGGAGAATTTACCCCCAAAATGAACGAGCAAATCTTTATTGAAGGCACGGTAGAAAGCATAATTTACAGCAACCAAACAAACGGCTACACCGTTTTTTCCGTTTCAAACGGTGAAGATGAAGAAGTTGTTTGCGTTGGCTATTTGTCAGCAATTACTGAGGGTGAAAGCGTTAAGCTTTTTGGCAGTTACGTAGTTCACCCAGTTTATGGCAAGCAGTTTAGCACCACGCACGTTGAGCGCATTATCCCAACAAAAACTGTTGACATTTGTAAATATTTGTCTTCGGGTGTTATAAAAGGAGTGCGTGAAAAGCTTGCACAAAAAATTGTTGACAAATTTAAAGAAGACACATTTGCTGTAATTGAGCAGCAACCCCAAAGGCTTGCAGAAATTAAAGGCATTTCACTAGAAAGGGCTCTTGCCATTTCCGAAGTGTTTAAAGAGCAAACCGAAATGCGTAGGGTTATGCTTTTTCTTCAGCAGCTTGGAATAACACCAGCCTTCGCCATAAAAATTTACAAAACATATAAAAACGCAACGTTCGACATTGTAAAAACAAACCCCTACACTTTAGCAGACGATATTACAGGAATAGGTTTTAAAACAGCAGACGTAATTGCAATGAAAGCAGGCATTTCGCCAACGTCGCCTTTTCGTGTTGAAGCTGGCATAAAGTATGCACTTCTTGAAGGTACTTTAAACGGGCATGTTTATTTGCCAAAATCACGGCTAATAGACTACGCAGCCCAGCTTTTAAACGTACCTGTAGAGCTTGTTTTTGACGGCATTGTCGAGCTTCAAATGAAGCGTGCCATAAACCAAGAGGTTTTGACAAACTCGAAGGATTGTGACGGAAACACCGACAGCGCAGTTTACTTGAGTTATTTTTATTATGCAGAAAATTATGTTTCTAAGCGGCTTCTTACGTTGGCTTCAAACACCGTGCAAAAAAGCAAGTCAATTGAAAATGACATAAGCGCAATAGAACGAGAAACAGGGATTACTCTGGCGGAAAACCAGCGTGAAGCCGTTAGGCAAGCCGTAACAAGCGGTGTTTTAATTGTAACAGGCGGCCCAGGAACAGGCAAAACTACAACTATAAACACAATTATTACTCTGTTAAAAAAGTACGGCAACGACATAGAGCTTGCCGCCCCAACAGGGCGTGCCGCAAAGCGAATGTCAGAAGCTACAGGCAACCCAGCTAAAACTATACATAGGTTGTTGCAAAACAAGTTTTCTGCTGAGGGCGGCGAGCAGCAGTCGTTTTTTAAAGATGAAAACGACCCTTTAGAAGCTGACGTAATTATAATTGATGAAAGCTCTATGGTGGACATTCTTCTTATGAGCAGTTTGCTGAAAGCAGTGCCTGATGGAGCAAGGCTCATTCTTGTAGGGGACGTAAACCAGTTGCCGTCAATTGGCGCAGGGAATGTGCTTAACGATGTTATAGAAAGCGGCTGCATAAACGTAATTAAATTAAAAGAGGTTTTTCGCCAAGCCCAAAAAAGTGCAATTGTAATGAACGCCCACTGCATAAACAAAGGGGAATACCCAGCGCTTAACCACAAGGAAAGCGACTTCTTTTTTGTTGGGCGTGCAAACGTGGAAGACGTTTTATACACAACAATTGACCTTGTTAAAAAACGGCTACCCAACTTTGTTGGCGAATGTCAATTGCAAGACATTCAAGTAATTACACCAATGCGAAAGTCGCCGCTTGGCACGCAAAGCCTTAACAACATGCTTCAGCAGGCGTTAAACGAAAAAAGCGAGCAAAAAAACGAGCGTCAATACGGAAGTGTAACTTTCCGTGAGGGCGACAAAGTTATGCAAACGAAAAACAATTATTCAATGGCGTGGCGTGTAATTGATAGTAGGGGGCTTCAAGTTGAGGAGGGCGTTGGTGTTTTTAACGGTGACACGGGGATAATTCGCTCGATAGACACAGACAACGAAACCGTAGTTGTTGCATTTGACGAAAACAGGCTTGTTAACTACGACTTTACACAACTCGAAGAACTGGAGCTTGCTTTTGCAATTACTGTGCACAAGTCGCAGGGCAGTGAGTACAGAATTGTTGTAATTCCAATTTTTGGCGGCCCGCCTATGCTTATGTCAAGGAACTTGCTGTACACGGCTATAACAAGGGCAAAAGAGCTTGTTGTAATTGTTGGCGACAAAGGCACGCTTTTTAAAATGGTTGATAACGATAAAGAAGTTTATAGGTATACTTCGCTTTGCGAGCGTATTAGGAAGATGAAAGAATTTTTATAGGGTGATAATTTTGTATCCTTTTTTAGGGGTACTTTTTTATTTACTTCATCAATGTAAACGTTTGAAATAAACATTAAAAAAACTCTACCAATTTCATAAAAGGAGAATTACTATAAATTTGTTCCTATATACGCCGCCTTAATAAACCCATTAAAAACTTCATGGCTGTAAACAAAACCCTTTTGCTTGTAAAACTCCAAAGCTTTGTCATTGCCGTTTGAAATGAAAACAAAAGACAAGGTGCAATCGGAAAAACTTGCAAGCCACTTCATGGCAATGTCAGTAAGCTTTCCACCAAGCCCTAAACCTTTATACGGCTCTCGCAAATAAAGGTTGCTTAAGCAGCCAATTTTTTGCGGAAGCTTAACCCAGTTGGGGTAAAAGCCGATAGTTTGGCAGTTTCCGTCACCTTTTGGCGCCCAGCCCGGGAAGGCATTTCTGGCACTTTCATCTACCATATCAATTGTAGAAAAAACATACCCAACAGCAACGCCTTTGTCCTTTACAACTACAACTTGCTTGTGCAGTGCGCCCTCGTAGCTACGTTTCATACGTGTGTCAAAGTTCATTTCGTCAAAGCTTTTGGGAGAAAGAATAGCCTTTGACTTTTGAAAAGCCATAAGCTCGTTGCATAAATCTCTGCATGTTTCAATTTCATCTTCATTTAAAACTTCAATAGTTATGTTTTCCATATATGCCTTCCTTTTATAAAAACTCAAATTGCTATATTAGCAGTTCTAAAGTTGAATTAATATAACTCCGAGAATTGCTTTAGTACATAAAATACTACCAAAAAATAAAAGTTTTGTCCATCTTTTCAAAGGTAATTCAGCGGCACACCAAATTTTAAATGCTTAAATAATAATAATGGCTGTTTTCCAAACCAGAAAACAGCCAAGCAAACCTTTTTCATCAACCTTTGATAGCACCGCCAGTAACGCCAGCGATAATTTTCTCCGAAAGAAAAATATAAAGAATAAAAGTAGGAAGAAAAATAATTACAACCGCTGCAAACATACCAGCCCAGTCGCCTGTGTACCTCATTCCTTGAATCATAGAATAAAGCCCAAGTGCAACAGGCCGCAAGTTTGACGAGTTTGCAAAAATAAGCGCCAAAAAGTATTCGTTCCAAATTGTGATGAAATTGAAAATAGTAACCGTTATAATTCCAGGCTGTGCAAGCGGAAGCATTATCACCCAAAAAGTTTTCATTGGGCTACAGCCGTCAATAGCAGCAGCTTCTTCAAACGAAACCGAAAGGTTTTTAAAAAACGTAGTAAGAAAGAAAATTGTAAAGGGGACGTTTATACACACGTACAAAAATATTAAAAGCCCACGAGAGTTTGTAACACTAAGTGCCGTAACCAAAGCAAAAAGCGGCATTATTATCATAATTTGGGGAATACCTAAAGCCGCCACAAACATGTTTTGCAAAAACCCATTAAGCTTAAACTCAAACCGTGACAAAACATATGCCGCAGGTGCAGCAATTAAAACAACTAAACTGCAAGAAATAAGTGTATATATAAGTGAGTTTGAAAAATATTTTCCTACGTTGTGAACTTGCCAAGCCTTCAAATAGTTCTCTGGGTGAAACCCAGAAGCAAATTTAAAAATTTCACCGCCAAAAATCTCCTTCGTAGTTGAAAACGAAGCAAAAATAATCCACCCGATAAGCGCAAATGTAAAAACAACCCACAAAATTATTATAATATAACCGGGCAAAAGCGCCAATTCCTTTTTCCAGTTAATCTTTCCAGAAGATTTGTTCATTTTTCCGTCCCCCTTTTAAAGCTCAATGTCATCGTTTTTAATAATAACAGTCGTGGCTATAAACACGATAACGACTATAGCTGCCATAATTACACCTACAGCTGCACCAACGCCAGATTGCCTTACAGAAACTGTCATGTTTGCGCCAAATACCATTTGATACATGTATACCATTGGTGTAACAGTACCGGGGTCCGGGTTTAAAGGCGAAAATATTTGCGACCAAATGAAAAAGCCAACTGTTGAAACGCTCCAAAGCACAATGTTTGTGCGTATTACACCTTTTAAAAGCGGAAGCGTAATTTTGAAAAAGCGCACAAAAACGTTTGCGCCGTCAATTGTTGCGGCTTCGTAAAAGTCTACAGGTATACGCTCTATGCCGCTCATAAAAATAAGCATATGGTAGCCTACCATTCCGAAGGAATATGCAACCAAAAGTCCAACAAAAATTGTTTCGGGCCCTGTCCACTGATATTCGGCAAGCTTGTGCAGCCCCAAAAAATTAAAAAGGTTTAGGAACAAGCCATACTTTGGGCTGTAGACATATTGAATCCACATAGTTCCCATTGCAACGGCAGAAACAACGTTTGGCAAATAAATAGCCGCACGAAAAAAGCTTTTAAACCTAATGCCCGAAGTTAAAATAACAGCAAACAAAAGCGCAAGTAACATTACACCCAAACCGCCAAAAAACCAAATTTTACCAATATTCCTCATGGATTGAATAAAAAGTGGCGACTGAATTAGGAAAATGTAGTTATCAATTCCATTAAACGCCCAACGTGAAACAGGGTCTGAAGCTGACTCGACTTGAAAAAGGCTCATAAGCAACGTTCTAAACGTTGGATACAAAAAAACTATAGCATATGTAAGTACAGCAGGAGCTAAAAAAATGACAATCATAGACTTGCTCTTTTTCACAAAATCCCTCCTTGTACACTTGACTTGATGTTTTAAAACGGAGCTGTACAACAACAGGGCGAATACAAAAGTATTCGCCCAAAAATTAAGAAGCTATTTCTTCATTTCACCAACAAAGCCTTGTGCGTCTAAACTACCAGAGAGAAGCTTTGTAAAGTTTTGAACGATAATAGGCTGTTTGTCTGTGTTGGCTTGAATACCGCCTGCCCATGGGTACCAAACTTTTAAGCCGTCAAAAACAACCTTTGCTTCTTTTAATTGTTCAGGCCAAGCCGAATCTTTTGCAACCGGAACGCCTAAAGAGTTTTTCGCAAGTTCAACGTCCCATTTACCAGTTGTCAAGTGAACAAGAAGCGCAACTGCTTCATCTGGGTATTTTGTGTCTTTGTTAACGCCAAAAAGCTGCGAGCCGTAGTTTGTAGCTTCTGCACCTGTTTTACCGCCTGGAAGTTCTGGGTAAGCAAACGAACCCCACCTAAAGTCTGGGCCTGTTTGGTCTAAAATTTCGTTTGGTAGCCAGCTTCCGTTAAAGTACATTGCTGTAGTGCCGTCTGCAATTTCTGCCTGACCTGTAGGCCAAACATTTGTTGCAACATATTTTGATATGTAGCCTTTTTTATAAACATCTTCCCAGTCTTGCGCCATTTTCACGAAAGATGGGTCGTCCCATTTGTTGTTTGTTACAATATCTCTTGTTCCTTCAGGGCCAACAAGCCTTGACAAATGCGTCCCAGCAAGACAGTCTACATATGCGTCATCAACTGTTAATGGATTAACTCCAATGCCTTTAAGCTTTTCGCAAACAGCAAGAAAGTCGTCCCAAGTTTTTGGTGTTTCTGTAATGCCTGCTTTGTCAAACAAGTCTTTGTTGTAAAGGAATGTAAAAAGGAATGGTTGGTAAGGAATTCCGTAAAGTTTTCCGTCTTTGGAAACACTTTTTGTAAGCTCGATAAGCGAGCTGTTTACAACGTCCTTGTAAGGCTTACCGTTTGTTGTTGCATACGACTTTTCAATGTAGCTGTCAATTGGAAGCAAAAAGTTGCCCCACGTTACAACAACACGCTCAAAGTCCTCATCGAAAATGTCTACAGTTTCGCCGCCTTCAAGTGCAGCTTGAAGCGTTCTTCTAATATCACGCCCCTGCCAGTTAATTGTTACTTTTACGCCAGTTTGCGCCGTAAAGTCTTCAATAGCAGACTTAATTGTGACGCCCTGAGGCTCTGTTTCGTTCCACATTGACCAATAGACAAGTGTGGCATCGCTTTTGATAGTGCCAGAATTGCTGCTTGCAGGTGTTGAACAACCAGTCATAATCATTGATGTTGCAAGTACAAGTGAAGCTAAAGCTCCGATAAGCTTTTTCATTACAATATACCTCCTCAAATGTTATTTAGAGATTACCCCTATAGCAATTCCGTTTTTAATTTAGGGATAGGCTCTTAATTGCAATTCATGCCATTTAAAATAATATCAAATATATGCACAAATATATTTGTATTTTGTTGGAAATTATTTGCATTTTTATATATATGCTATTGCTTCAATATAATGTCAATACATAATGTTGACATAATATTATGGAATATGTCTTGATTCTATAATAAGTTTACTATAATCAAATAAAAAACTTTGATGGCAGCAAATTTTTGTGACCGATTGTGCAAATAGTTTGCAGTATTTTCTATATATTTGCCGAAATTACAGCTATATAATAAACATAGCAAAACTATTTAATAGCATGAAATGTGCAAATTTTTAATTGGGGGTTATTACAATGTCAGTTCTCGTAACAGGCGGCGCTGGTTATATCGGAAGCCACACAGCAGTTCTTCTTTTGCAAGCTGGAAAAGAGATTGTTGTTGTTGACAATTTAAGCAATTCAAGCGAAGAAGCTATAAGCCGCATTAAACAAATTACAGGGAAAGACTTTAAGTTTTATAAAAACGACATTTGCAGCCAAGCTGATGTAGAAAACATTTTTGCAGAAAACCCAGACATTACAGATGTAATTCATTTTGCTGGTTTAAAGGCTGTTGGCGAGTCTGTAGCAAAACCGCTTGAATATTATGACAACAACTTAACGTCTACACTTGTTCTTTTAAAAGCAATGGAAAAAGCAGGGGTTAAAAACATTGTCTTTTCTTCGTCGGCAACAGTTTACGGCGACCCTGAAACTGTTCCTATAACAGAAGATTTTCCGCTATCAACAACAAACCCTTACGGAAGCACAAAGCTAATGATAGAAATGATTTTAAAGGACATAAGCAAAGCAAAGCCCGAAATGCGAATTGCAATTTTGCGCTACTTTAACCCACTTGGGGCGCATGAAAGCGGGCTTATAGGGGAAGACCCTCAAGGTATTCCAAACAACCTTGTGCCTTACGTTGCACAAGTTGCAATTGGGAAGCTGGCGCAATTGAGCGTTTACGGAAATGACTACGACACAGTAGACGGCACAGGCGTGCGTGACTACATTCACGTGGTTGACTTGGCAAAAGGGCATTTGGCGGCTCTTGAAAAACTGGGAAAAGGCGCAGGGCTTTACGTTTACAACCTTGGTACAGGCAATGGGTATTCTGTTCTTCAAGTTATTTCTGCTTTTGAAAAAGCAAGCGGTGTTAAAATTAACTACAAAATTTCTGACCGCCGCCCAGGTGACATTGCTGTTTGTTATGCCGACACAAAAAAGGCTAAGGAAGAACTGAACTGGAGCGCACAGCTTGGCATTGACGAAATGTGTAAAGACACTTGGAACTGGCAGTCCAAAAACCCTAACGGATACAAAACAAACTAATGTTGGAGGTAGATAAACCAATGGAAAAACCAATTCTTGTTGTAATGGCGGCTGGAATGGGCTCACGCTACGGAGGGCTAAAGCAAATTGACCCTGTTGGCAAAAATGGCGAGCTAATTATAGACTATTCAATTTTTGACGCAAAGCGTGCTGGCTTTGAAACAGTTGTTTTTATTATTAAGGAAGAAATAGAAAAAGATTTTAAAGAAGCAATAGGTGAAAGAATTTCAAAAAATATGAACGTAAAATATGTGTACCAAAAGCTTACTAACTTGCCAGAAGGTTACGAGCTTCCAGAAGAACGTGTTAAGCCATGGGGCACATGCCACGCTGTTTTGTCGGCTAAAGGCGTAATTAACGGCCCGTTTGCCGTAATAAACGCTGACGACTACTATGGTGCAGAAGCTTTTAAACTTATTTTTGAATATCTAAACGAAAACAAACAAAAAGATGGTACATACAAATTTGCAATGGTTGGCTACCGCCTTGAAAACACTTTAACCGAAAACGGACACGTTGCACGTGGTGTTTGCACTGTAAACAGCGAAGGTTTCTTAGAAAACGTAGTAGAGCGTGTTCACATTGAAACGGACGGAACAGAAATTAAGTTTACAGAGGACGGCGGAAAAACCTTTTCACCGCTAACAGGAAATGAAACAGTTTCTATGAATATGTGGGGGTTCACGCTGCCATTTTTACAAGAAGCAGAAAATGGGTTTACAGCCTTTTTAGACAAAGCCCTTGCAGAAAACCCTTTAAAAGCAGAATACTTCCTTCCGACTGTTGTAAGCAACTTAATAGACAGCGGCAAGGCAAAAGTAAAAGTGCTTGAAAGCAGTGCAAAGTGGTACGGTGTGACGTACAAGGAAGATAAACCAGTTGTAATGGCTGCACTTGCAAAAATGCACGAAAACGGAACTTACCCAGAAAAGCTTTGAAATAATTAAGAAGGGAAATTACAATGGATAAAAACATAACTACACTTAATGATGCTTTATACGCTTATCCTTTTGATGGCGCACTTGTTGGTGCTGTTCCTTTTGGAAAAGGGCATATAAACGACACGTTTGCTGCGTATTTCCAGCTTGAAAGCGGCGACTGTGTAAGGTTTATTTTACAGCGCATTAACTCGGCTGTTTTTAAAAAGCCAGAGCAAGTAATGCAAAACATAAAAGGCGTAACCGACCATTTAAAGAAAAAAATAAATATGTACGGCGGAAACCCAGAAAGAGAAGCTTTAAGCCTTTTAAACACAAAAGACGGCGACTACTTTTTCACAGACAGCGAAGGGCAAATTTGGCGTTGCTACACGTTTATAGAAGACGCTTACTGCTTCCAAACAATTGAAAAGCCAGAGCATTTTTACAGCTCTGCTGTTGCGTTTGGCAACTTCCAAAAGCTTTTAAGCGACTACGACGCAAAGTCACTGTATGATACAATTCCTATGTTCCACAACACAAAAAACCGCCTGCTTCAGCTTGAAGAAGCAATTGCTAAAGATGCAAAAGGCCGTGCAAAGGACGTAGCTTCCGAAATTACGTTTTTTATGGAGCGCAAAGACGACTGCGCTGTTTTAGTTGACTTGCTTGAGCAAGGCAAGCTTCCGCTGCGTGTTACGCACAACGACACAAAGCTGAACAACGTAATGATTGACAAAACAACAGGTGAAGGCGTTTGCGTAATTGACCTTGACACTGTTATGCCCGGGCTTTCTCTTTACGACTTTGGCGACTCAATAAGGTTTGGCGCATCAACAGCCGCCGAGGACGAGACGGACTTGTCAAAAGTAAACTTTAGCCTTCCGCTGTATGAAGTTTTTGTAAAAGGTTTTTTGGAGGCGGCCGGAAAATCACTTACCGAACTTGAAATTAGCTACCTACCTTGGGGCGCAAAACTTATGACAATGGAATGTGGTATGCGCTTTTTGACAGACTATTTAAATGGCGACGTGTACTTTAAAATCCACCGTGAGGAACATAACCTTGACAGGGCTAGGACACAAATTAAGCTTGTTTCTGAAATGGAAAAGCACTTTGAAGAAATGAGCTCAATCGTTAGAAAATATGTTTAATCATTTCTTTACTGTTAAAAGCCCACTCAAGCACTGATAACACAGTGTTTGAGTGGACTTGCTGTTAAGCTATAACAAATGCTATAACAAATTTTTATTCGTCCATACCTTTTCACCTAATAACAAAGCTAAAAGAGCTTCCATAATAATTTACGCTGTACCCTTTTCCAGTAACCGCCAGAACAATTGCACCAAGCTTTTTCACATCTGTTTCATAAAAGGTGTAAACATCAAACTCGTTTTTCCCAGCGTCAACCGCCTTTTTAATAATAGCCTTTACGTCCTCGTCCGAATAAGCCGCCGTTCCTGCCTGCACAAAGTAGTTATACTTTAACGACGTTGCTTTTATTCCATAAACGTCTGCCCACTTGTGGTCACGCTTTAAAACTTCGTCTGTCACGTTGAAGTATGTATACCTAACTACGTCTTTTACGTCTGGGACAGGGTCGTCCCATGTTGTGTCAACATAGTACCACTCACCGTCCAGCTTTATAGCGTTCCAAGCATGGCCAATTCCTTCAACTTCGCCTGTAATTATGTGGCACTCAATACCCAAAACGTCCATAAAAAGCTTAAACGTGTTTGCATACCCTTCGCAAACAGCTTTGCCGTTTAGCAAAACCCCCGCAGTCGTGTACGAAGCGTCTGCAATTTTGCCGCTTGTGTATCCGTCGTAGTCATACACCGTGTTTAAAACTATATAGTTATGAATTGCAACTTCTTTTTCATAGCTTGTCATTTCAGGTTTAATTACTTTTGCCAAAACTTCTTTAACTTTGGGGTAAACTGCCTTTGCTTCTTCACTTAGTCTTTCCGCCGCCCTTTTGCCGTCCAAAACAGCTTTAATTTCAGTGCCAACAGTTTCCTGCACAATTACATCAACTGCAACAATTGCTTCTCCAATGTAATACGTGCGGTTTATCCAAACAATAGTGTCCAAATCACGCTTTCCGTAGCTGCCGTTTAGCGCATTTATGTCTGCATTGCTTACGTTTACAACGTTTATTCTATACGTGTTTGCAGGAATTTCAAGCGCCGCCTGTAACAACTGGTTAAGCTCGTCTTTTCCGTTGTACGTTTTTAAAATTTCAACAAAGCTTGGCTTTTGTTCTGCCGCAAAAACACCAACAGGTGCAGACACTACTAAAAATGTCGAAAGCACAGCACAAAGTAATTTTTTCATAAGCAAAGCACCCCTAGGCTAAATGTAAAATATTTCTTATTTGACATTGTTATAACAATCTTTTTTGTATTATAACATACTTACATTGCTTTGTGTAAAAAATTTAATTGCTATTTATGGAAAAACCCCACCAAAGGTGGGGAAATAAGGAGGTGTATTATTCTTTAATGTACCCGTTAGCTTTTAGCCACGCCAAAGTGTTATCAAAGCTAGTCAAGCTAAAACCATCGTAGTATCTGGTGTTTCTGTTGTGTGAATACCCTGTCATATTAATGCTTAAATAAGGTTCATTTTCGTAGTATTTATTTTCATTTGCTTCAGGATTTGTAAAACTTCCCCTTTTTGTTTCGTAATAATCTTTCTTTAACTCCTCCACCAATGGAGGAATAAGTTCCAAATCCTCAATCATAATTGTAGCATCGTATTCATCGATATCAACAGGAAACATTCTTACACTTACACTTTCAATTTTTTCACTTGCCTTAAAAGAATATATACTGCTGTATGCTACCCTTACATCTAAATTTAGGTCAACCAAGCCAACCTTTTGCAAAAACGCATGAGGCAAAATGTAGTCTCTAAGTACAGTTTTACCATTTTTAAGTTTATACACAAAATACTGGGTATACACACTTCCGTACTTTTCCTTGTAGCTGTTAGATATAGTTTTTAACCTTACATCAAGCAAGCTGCCCTTGTTTTTAATAATTTCCTTGTGAATAGCAAGAGACTTTTCAATTATATCAGTGTCAGTAATTATCATGTCGCCAACTACATTTTCACCGCTGTAGCTATAAACAGAAGGGTAGTGAAGGTAAACACCAACTACGTCCTCGGCTTTAGGCACATACTTTTGAAAGCCAGTAACGTCAAGCTTTATTGCAGCCACAATTATTAAAAACCCAACAACAGCAACACCACCGTACTTAACCAACTCTTTCCACTTATGAAAAACAGTAAACGACTTTTCAGAAGCCATTTGCACCAAAATAAACGCAATACTAAACCCAAGCACAAAGCCTACATACATCATTGCAGTGCTATAAAATATAGACAAGAAAAGTGCGCCTAAAAAAACCATTCCTGCAACAGAAGCCGCAAATATAACAAAGGTTCTAACGTAGCTAAAAACAAAAGCTTCACCAGCACGCTCTTGCTTCCTTACCCTGCTACAAAAATATGCCGCAAAAAGTGCCGATGCCCCAACTGCTAAATAAGTCAAAATAAAAGAAAGGTGGCTTGTTGGCTCTGGAATAATAGCATCTATCCCTTGCCTTAAAAAGTAATGCGTAAAACTATCATACCAAAACACAGGGTTTGAATACATCAATATTGTTTCAACCATGTCCGAGGAGCTAAACGAGCTGTACCCAAAAGTGTAGTAAGTCGAAATAACATATTTTAAAATATAAGCCCCAGTAGGCAGAAGCGGTATTGCAATGCTCATTAGCAGAAATATAAAAGGGCTTCCAGAAAGCATAGCGGAAAGCAAAAATATCGCATAGTAAAACGAAAACGTAAGCATTGCTCTAAAAAAGAAACCAGTGATAACTGAAAACGAGTTTATTACCTCATTTTGCACAAGCCCATTTGGAAAAATTTCAGTAGGCAATTGTAAACCATTGCCGTAATATGGTATGTATGCTTCAACAAACTTAATTGGTGAAAGCATAATAACGCATAAAACTAAAAGCGGTATAGCAAAAACTAAAAACCCTGTAAGCACATTTGTGAAAAAAAGCTGTCTTTTGTTAATAGGGTACGAGTGGATTGTGGCTGTTGTCTTTGGCTGAAACAAGTATGAAAAAGTAAGCATCACCAGCAAAAGCGGAACAACAATACTAGCCACAACCATAACAGGGTTTGACATTGAAAGCAATGAAATTAAAGAGTCAATTTTAATAGTGTAGAAATCGTCATTTTGGTAAATTGGAAGGACAATAGCCAAAACATATAAAATTAGTGTAAGCGCACCTACCGTCCAAAACCTTTTTAGCTGTTCTTTAAGCAGTGTAAAATTAATGAAGTAAGTCATCAAACTCGCCCTCCGTTTCGTAGATGAAAATTTCTTCAAGCGTAAGCGGCAGTAAGTCGTACACCAATGGGTTTAAGCTGTTTATCCGTTTTAAAACATCTTCTTCCTTACCCTTTACAACTAAAAGCTCAATGCTACCACGGCGTTCTAGGTAAAGCACGTTAAGCCCCACATACTTCTCTTTGCCTTCTGGTGTTTGCGAAGGAAAAGCAACTTGAACCTTGTGCACATCCGATTTTAAGTCGTCTATATCACGCTCGATAAGCATTTTTCCGCCTTTTACAATGCCAATTGCGTCACAAATTCCTTCCATTTCCTTTAAGTTGTGCGACGAAACCAAAACTGTCATTTCACGGCTTGCTACGTCTTCTACAACTTGCTGCATAACAAGCTTTCTTACAATTGGGTCAAGCCCGTCTATAGGCTCGTCAAGCAGCAAAACATCAGGTTGCATTGACATTGCAAAAACAAACGCCGCTTGTTTTTGCATACCTTTTGAAAACCTACTTATTTTAACTTTTTCGTTTAGCTTAAACAGTTGTGTAAGCGTCTTGTACCGTTCGTCGTCCCACTTTTTGTAAAGCCCTTTGTAAAAGTTGCGTACCATTTTCATGTTGTAGCCTTGAAAAAAGTACAAATCGTCTGGGATAAACCCAACTCTTTCTTTTATTTTAATATCATCATAAACAGGCTTGCCGTCTATAAACACGCCACCCGTGTCTTGAACATAAACCCCAGCCAAATGCTTTATAATAGTAGTTTTACCGGAGCCGTTTATGCCGACAAGCCCATAAATTGAGCCTTTTTTAACGTGCAAGTTAAGCTCGTGCAAAGCAGTAAAACCGTCAAACTTTTTTGTCAGCTTTTCTATTTTAATCATAACTTCCTCCCTCTTTTATTTCTTGTTTACACAGTTGTCTTGTATATAGTCAATAATTTGCTGGGGCTTTTCGCCCAAAAACAAAAGCTCTTGTATAACCGCCCCAAGGCTTGTGTAAAGTGCTTTAATTTCCTTTGAATTAACTTCGCTAGGCGGTGCAGAAATAAAACTGCCCTGCCCTAACACCGTGTAAAAATACCCTTGCGTTTCCAGCTCTCTATACGCCTTTTGAATTGTGTTTGGGTTAACTGTTAATACTTTAGCCATGTCACGAACAGAAGGCACTTTTTCGTCCTGTTTTAAAACACCTGTAGCAATTAGTCTTTTAAAATTGTCAATAACTTGCTCGTATATAGCTTTTCGGCTTTTCATATCTATTTGGAACAATAGCTCACCCCCTCCGTTTATAAGTATCACGTGTAATAAGTGTATTATATATAATAATACACTTGATGTCAAGACTGAAAATTAAAAAACCTTTTGGGGAGAGAACCTTTTTTCAAAAGGTGAAAAAAGGTTCTCTCCCCAAAACCCCATCTCTCCAAAAAAGCCTAATAAAAACCTGTGCTTTTTTTAAAAGGGTCAAGGGGCAAGCCCCTTGCGGGGGTTTGGGGGCAGAGCCCCCAAGGTCGTAGTCTTTATAATTTGTCATAAAACCGCACTAAAAAAAAGCCGCCATGTCCACGTTTCAACAAAATGTACATAACGACTTTATTATAATAAATACACTTACAGCGTTCTTGGGAAAAAGTAATAAAAAAACAAAGGAGGTGTAGCATGGAAAAGGCTTTAACAGCAAAGCGTCCACCGCTTCAAGCAAACCCCATGCTAAAAAAACAAGATGCAGTGTGGTTTTTGTTTGCAATTTTTGGCTTTTTTACAGGCAGAGTAATTGTTTTAAACATTTTAAACCCAATAGCCATACCTTACATAGCAAACTTTTTAGGCACAGGCTTAATTTACCCAATGTCGCTTCTTACAGCAGTAGGCTTTTTTACAAAGCTAAAGGGCATTTACTTAATTAAATATTTAGTTAGCTTGTTTATTTTATGCGGCACAAATTTATATATGACAAAAAAACATATTAAGCCAACAATGTCTATAAACGCCGCCGCAGGTGGTGCAGCCACCCTTATTACAGGCGCTGTAGTTTGTGTTTTTAACGGCTTTAGCCTATACTTTGCCATAATGGCACTGCTTGAAGGGCTTCTTACATTTAGCGTAACTTTCCTTTTGAAAAAAGGCGCAGACGTAATGTACCTTCGTCGCAAAAAAAAGCTACTTAAAACAGAAGACTTAATAAGCATAGCAATAATTTTAGGCGGTGTAATTGCTGGCGCTTCCGATATTTACATAGGTTTAATTTCGCTTCGACTCTTTTTTGTAACAGTTGTTGTGCTTTTGGCAGGCTACAAAGGCGGCAGTGCACTGGGTGCAACAGTTGGAATGTTGCTTGGGCTAACACTTTACTTCCTTGGGCTTTCAGATGTTGGTGTAGCCGCAATTTTTTCTGTATGCGGCATAGGCGCAGGGATAAACGCCGAAAAAGGCAAGCTTTATTCGGTTTTAGGCTTTACATTTATTGGCGCAGTAACAGCTTTTTTTGTAGACCGTTCGTTTTTTGTTTTTGAAACTCTATTTTCAATGCTGTCAGGAATTGCACTGTTTTTCTTCCTGCCGGACAACTTTTATTTCAATATAAACTCTGTAATTTCTTCAGAAGCCATAGACACTGAAACAAACATAGAGCGTATGAAAGACATTGTAGACTACAGGCTAAACGGCTTTTCCGAAACATTTAAAAAGCTTGCACGTTCTCTAAACGGCATGTCGGAAAAAAGAACGCTTCTTTCTCAAAAAGACGTTGCCCGAATTATCGACGACTTAGCCGACACAGCGTGCGGAAGTTGTAGCATGAAGTGCTTCTGCTGGGAAAACAACTTTTACGAAACGTACCAAGCTGTGTTTTGCCTGCTTGGTGCATACGAAAAAAAGGGTTCAATAAACATTTCCGACATGCCAGACCAGTTTATAAACAATTGCGTTTCTGCCCCACGCTTTTTAGAAAGTGCGGTAAAACTTTTTGAAGTATACAAAATAAACTTAACATGGCACAACAAAATTTCTGAAAGCCGCTCGCTAATTTCTAACCAGCTAATGAGCGTGTCAAACATAATTAAAAACTTAGCAGATGAGCTTGACATTGCTGTAAATTTCAACCAAAGCTTGGAAGACAGCATTACAGCAGAGCTATTAAAAAACAACATTGAGGACGTGGTAGAAGGCGTGATAGTTCTTGAAAGCAAAGACGGCAAGCATGAAGTGACTATAACACACAAGGCGTGCTACATGAAAAAATCTTGTACAAAGCAAATTATACCAATAGTAAGCAAAGTGCTTGGCAAAAAAATGGTTCGTGCCGACAACGACTGCATTTATAAAAAAGAAGCATGCCGCCTACGCCTAGTGGAAGCGCAAAAGTTCCGTGTTTTAAGCGGCGTGTCGCACACCACCAAAAATGGAAGCAAGGAAACAGGCGACAGTTACACATTTATGGAGCTTAAAAACGGGCAATGCCTAATTGCCCTCTCGGACGGCATGGGCTCTGGAAAAAAAGCACGTGAAGGAAGCCAGTCGGCAGTAGAGCTTTTGGAAAGCTTCGTAGAGTGCGGCTTTGACAAAGAAACTGCCGTCAAAATGATAAATTCCGTTTTGTTCCTTAAAAATGGCGAGGACACGTTTTCTACGCTTGACATTTGCAGCATAGACCTTTATTCAGGCGAAGCCGAGTTTGTAAAAATTGGCGCTGCGTCAACATTTTTGCTTAGGGACGGCGCTGTGCAAACAATTAGGTCGTCGTCGCTTCCTGTTGGAATTTTAAACGATGTTGCACCCGAAGTAACCGCAAAGCAGCTTAGGGACAACGACACAATTATAATGGTTACAGACGGAGTAACGGAGGTGATTGGAAGTGGCACTAGTAAGGGCGAATGGCTTGCGGAAACGCTGTGTGAGGTTAAGACGGCAAACCCACAAAACATTTCGGACTGTATACTTAAAGAGGCTGAACGGCTATCGAATGATTTTGTTAAGGACGACATGACAGTTTTGGTGGCGAAGATTACGAGAAGGTAAAACCTTGGGGTGGAGATAACCCTCCACTTAAAAAAAGCCGAACAAAGGCAGTATCCAAAGTATAAATTACTTTAGGTACTGCCTTTTTTAACCCTATTACCTAGTAGGTAAAATTTCAAGCCAGTAACCATCTGGGTCACTTATAAAATAAATTCCCATAGCTTCGTTTTCAAAACAAATACAACCCATTTCCTTGTGGTGTGCATGTGCCTTTTCAAAGTCGTCTACCCTAAACGCAAGGTGAATTTCATTGTCCCCAAGGTTGTACGGCTCTTTTCTGTCAGCAAGGTAAGTTAATTCTAGCTGGTGCTGTGTTTGCCCATCACCAAGGAAAACAAGAATAAAGCTTCCATCTTCGGCAACACGCCTTTTTTGTTCTTCTAGGAACAATGCTTCTTTGTAAAAAGCAAGGCTCTTTTCAAGGTTTAGTACGTTTAAATTGTTGTGAATAAATTTAAATTTCATAATTTCCCCTCCTTATAAAACATTCTACAAAAACACAGCCCCCAAAACCCCCGACAAAAACACAGCAAAAATTGGGTTAAGTTTAAATTTAAGGCTGCCCACTAAAACAAAAACAAAAATTAAAGCCGACCTAACAGAAAACCCAAAGCTTGAAAACATTTCAGAAAACTTAAACGTAACAAGCTTTACAGCTTCGGCTTGAAGGTCAAACTGTAAAAAAGACATAGTCGCAAAAACAAAAGCCGCCGAAGCAATCATTCCAACGGTAACAGGGCGTATTCCGCTTAAAGCTGCCGAAATGTAGCGGTTATCTTTAAACTTTTCCATCATTCTAGCCGCAATCGACACCAAAATAAAAGAAGGGAGTGAAACCCCAAAAGTAGCACAAGCCGCACCTAAAACACCAGCGGTGCTTGCACCAATAAACGTTGCTGCGTTTACAGCAATAGGGCCTGGCGTCATTTGGGAAACCGCCACAACATCAGCAAACTGCGCCGCCGTAATCCAACCTTTTGCCGCAACAACTTCGCTTTGTATCAAAGGAACCATTACGTACCCGCCGCCAAAGGAAAAAAGCCCAAGCTTGAAAAATGTAATGAACAAGTCAAGAAATATCATTTTTCAGCCCCCTTTTTTGGCACATAAAAAATTGCCCCAACAATTCCGCCGAAAATTATAGCATAAATAGCACTTAAAGAAAACAAAGAAACTGTAGCAAACCCAACAACTGTTAAGAAAACTCCCAGCCTGCCTTTAACATTTTTCTTAAAGTAATTAATTGAAGTAATAAGCACAAGCGCCGCAACGCCAGCACGCACCCCTGTAAAAGCTTTTGCTATATAAACATTGTCCTGCACGTTTATTAACAAATAAAAAACGGTAAGTATAGTTAAAAATGAGGGCAAAACAACAGCAACCGTTCCAACAATCGCACCCAAGCTGCCGTAACAACGATACCCAATAAACATACAAGAGTTTATGGAAATGACCCCAGGCAACGACTGTGAAATGGCAAAAATGTCAATTATGTCATTTTCACTTACAAGCCCTTGTTTGTCTACAACTTCCTTTTCAATAAGCGGTAGCATGGCATAGCCCCCACCAATTGTAAACGCACCAATTTTAAAAAAACCTATAAAAAGGTTTAAAAGCTCTTTAGCAGTAGGTTTTTTGTGCATTGCTTGGCTTACCCCCAAATTCTTATTACATTAATTACATTAAAAAACCTTAGAGGGGAAAAACTTTTTGAAAAAAGTTTTTCCCCTCTAAAACTCCCCTTTTCAAAAACTATAATTTATGTACCACACACAGTTGCCGGTAATAAAACTTTTTGAAGGATAGGGGTTTGTAAGGGAACTTTTTATAGAAAAAGCCCCCTTCCAAAAATTTTTACTCATCAAAATCGTCGTCGTCGAAACAGTCGTCACAGTCTTCGTCGTCGCAGTAACAATCAAAGCTTTCATACTCGGCGTAGCGGTTTGTGTACCTTAAAATTGCAAGTGCAACTAAAGCCGACGCAATAATTACTCCAATAACTGTTAAGACAATTGCAGTAACATTTGTTTGATGCCCATTCCTAAGCTTTTTCAAACCGTTTTTAAGCTCACTTACCGAAAGCTCGTTGTCAAAAAAATTCTTCATCTTATACACTCCTTTAGTTTTGATTTACCTTTTTTCTATATTAACTAGCATTTGTCAAATAATAAGCTACCGTTTAGCCGCAAAGCATCTCTGCGTGTCATTTCGGTGTATTCGGCGTAAGCCATTTTTAAAATGCGCTTTTCACCGCCAAATTTTAAAAGGTGGTACGCTTCATGTTGTTTGTAAAACCCGACGTCCGTGAAATATTCTTCGTATTGGGGCTTGCAAAAAAAGCTGCTTGCTGTCATCAAGTACCAATGCACCGTTTTTTTAATCATGCCTTCAAACCCACGAAAATCATATTCTGTTTTGCCTATATACTTCACAATTTCGGCGGCAACAGACGTTTCTTCTTTTACTTCACGAAGTGCAGTTTGCTTGTACGTTTCGCCTTCTAAAAGTGTTCCCTTTGGCATTACCCAACCAACGTGCCTTCCCCTTTGGTTTTTGTATAGCAAAAGAACTTTCCCCTTATAAATGACAACACCGCCGCAGCTAACCACAGATGACACAACAATTCCTCCGATGTAAAATCCAAATTTTAGCAATTATATATTAAGTATATAACATATAGTTTCTCTTTTCAACTCTTAAAGTTGCAAAAAAAGTTTAAAGAAATAAAACTAAACACGCCTTGCCTTTTTAAACGGCGAATTTTGCAAATGCGCCTTCATCTTCCTAAAGCCGTTAACCCACAAATAAACAACAAACGGAACAAAAACAAACATCATGTACTTCATTCCTGAAAGCAAAATAAAGTCGTAAATTCCGTGCAAAAGCCACGGTACAAAAAATGCGTAAAATGAAAGCTTAACCTTATGCTCTGGCTCAAACTTTGTTAAAGCAAAATAATACCCCATTGCAACGCCAAAAAGAGCATGGCCTGGCACAGAAAAAATTGCACGCATAAACGCCGTGTTCATTCCGCCAAGCTCTGGGTTTAGCACATACATAATGTTTTCAAGCCCAGCAAACCCAAGCGAAATAAAAACCGAGTAAACTATGCCGTCAAACCTTTCGTTAAAGTTGTCGTTGCGCCAAACTAAGAAAAAAAGCACCGCATACTTAAACGCTTCCTCCACAAAACCTGCAACAGCAAACGAAACATAAAACGCTTCCATCAAAACGCCGCCGTTTGGTATGAAAAGTGTAACAAAGTTTTCGGTGTGTACTATAGGCACGGTTATTATAACTCCGTACAAAAGCCCCAAAGTCAAAAGCCTAAGCGGCTCTTTTTCGTATTTATCTCTAATATAAATGTAAAAAGCACAAACTAAAGTTGGCGCAACCGCCATTGCCGCAAGATTAATAAAATCGCCACCCTATTAAAGATTGTTCCGCTTTAATATATGATGTATTTTATTTGCAAATATTATTCAATAATAAAAAGAGATTAAGCCAAAGCCTAATCTCCAAGTCCTAAAACCAATTATTATTTATCCCATACAAAATTAAAACTATCAAAGAAATATGCGCCGGGTAGAACGCATAAAACAGCCATTTAAGCGAAGGCCCACGCTTGCCGTTGTACAAATAAATAAGCAAAACAGAAACTAAAGCAACGGCGAGTAAAATCAGGTTGCTACCGTAAAGCCCCACGACTCCTAAGCCCAAAACTGCAATTTGTTTTCTGCGCTCACCAGCAATGTAAGTTGCAAAAATTATCATTACACCAAACAAACCGTAGTCCGACTTAAAGAAAAATGCAACAACAAACACTGCCAAAACAGCAGCAATTTGTGTTACAACACTGCCCTTTTCCTCTGTGGGTTTAAACTTTTCATATACATAAACCGCCAAAACACCAAGAAACATTGTAAAAAATACGTTTTGATACCTAATTAAGCTAAATGGCAAAAGCCTTAAATAGTCACCTATGTTAGCTTGGTTAATAAAAAGGTCAAAAGGAATTTCAGAAATTAAGCCAAATGCGAAAAGCCTAGCCAAATATCTTTCCTTGCTTTTCGTGTACTTGCAGCCTTCGGCAATAAAAAACGCAAAAATCGGAAAAGCTATTCGCCCGATAATACGCATTAACGAAGTGTCAAACATAAATGAAAACCCTGCACCAAAGTGGTCAATTAACATTGTTATAATTGCTACAAGCTTTAACACGAAAGCAGACATTTTTATTCCTCCCCAGTACCTATAATAATAATTACATCATACGCTTTTGGCAAACCAGTGTCGGCTTTTACAACAGCATCGTTAAAATAATCAACAAACTGGTCGCCGTCACTTTTGGTTTTAACCATTATTCTAGTTTTTGTTTCAAGCGTTCCTGTGTAGTTTCCAACGTCAATTACGTTGTAACCGTCTTCTTTAAGCTTGTCAGAAACTTTTGTTGCAAGCCCTGCAACGCTTCCGCCGTTAAGCACTTGAATTTTCAAGTTTTTGCTTGAAGCTGGTTTTTTTGTTTCTGTCGGTTTTTTAGTGTCAGTTGGTTTTTTTGTTTCTTCTCCTGAAACAGCTACTTCACCATCGCTGTTTTCGTTGCTGCTTGTACTTGAGTTGTAAAAAATTGAGTCAACAAGCTTTTTTATTTCAACTTCGTTTGCAAAAAATACACTTGTGCCATTTGAAAGGTTTCCTGGGCTGCCCGGAAGTGTATATGTCACAATGTTATCAGTGTTAATTGCTGGAAGATATTCAGTGTATTTAGGAAGGTCCAACACCACATTAAAGTCAGTTTTTACATATTCAAACAAAGTTGACAAAAGCCCTATTGGGTCGTTAAAAATTGCCTCTTTTGTAAGCATTTGCTTAGCAAGTTCCTTCATAAACTGCTGCTGCACCTTTATACGGTCTAAGTCACCGCCTGAGTAGCCTTCTCTAAAGCGCACCAAGCCTTCGGCTTCCTTGCCCGACAAAAGCCTGTTCTCGCCACCTTTAATGTCTATTAAAAGGTTTTGGTCGGGTGCTGAGTAATAATACCCCTGCGGTCTAAGGTCCATTCTTACGCCACCAATGACATCTACAAGCTTTCCAAATGCTTCAAGGTCTACCGTAACGTAATAATTTATATCTATGCCCAAAATGCTTTCAATTTGCATTCTAAGCGCTTTTATTCCGTCTTTTTTGTCGGCGGCCTTGTTGTAAATGGAGTTAAGCTTCATAGAGCCGTTGCTTCCGTTTGATTTAAGCAGTGCCAAAACGTCGTCGTCCATTTTCATGTAAGTATCACGAGGCATAGACATCATGTTTACCGAAAGGTCTTCTCTATCAAAAGAAGCAACAATCATTACGTCTGTCAAAGAGCCTGCGTTGTCTATGCCAACAAGCAACACGTTTGTTTTTACAGGAACTTTTGGACCAATAGACAAAAACCCATTGCTCTCTCCGTTTGAGCTGCCTGTAAAGCTTCCTATGAGCCCCCCAGAACCAAAAATGCCGCCCATTGTGTCGTCACCCGTAATTTGCATAAAGCCAAACGCTGCTATTGTTACAATTAACAAAAAACTGCCTACAATTGAGCCGACTATTAAAAAAAACTTTAAAACAAGGCGGCTGCCTTGCGGTTTTTCATACGCACTGCCGTTTCCAACACCTACACCGTTTCCTGTATTGCTGTAGACGTTTGTTCTGCTTTTTCTGTTGTTACCGTTCATAAAATCTCCCCTGTGTGTGAAAAGATGCGAATCAAGAGTTGAAAATTCATGTTAAATGTATTAAAAATGGGTTAAGGGCAAAGCCCCTAAGGTCTTTGTTTTTAATGTTTTTAATTCAACTCCTGGTTGACATTTATAGTATACCAATATGTATACGAATAAAAGCTTTATTTTGTTTCAAATTTCTGTCATTTACACAAAGCTGTAATGCTTTACCATGACACACCGTTTAAACACGCAAAAGGACGCACGCAAAAGCAGCGTCCTGAAGCATAAAGTAAACGGACTAACAAAAATATTTTATAAAATAGACTTAACAAACAAGTCTTTGTTTGCTGAAATGTCAATTACGTCGCCATCCGCTGTTTGAACAATTGGCTTTGCAAGGTTGTTTTTATGTATAAAAACTACCTTTGCTTCCATGCCATTCGACAGCTTGACCCACATTCCAACAAATGAATTTACAATTTTGTTCATAAACACCCACAAATATTTTGGGTCCATAGTTGCGTAGCCGTTCAGCTCAAAATCATGTATTACGTCAAACGGACAGCGTCTTCCTTCGCCACTATCGTCCGAAATTGCATACTCATAGTTGTTGCAAATGGCAACAATTTTTGCCATGTCAGAAATTTCTTCGCCTTTAAGCCCAGATGGGTAGCCAGAGCCGTCTGGCTTTTCGTGGTGCATAAGCACAGCACGCCGCACTTGCTCAGAAAAATTTTTGGGGCTAAGCATTTCATATCCAATTGTTGTGTGGTTTCTAACCCTTCTTTTTTGGTCTGGCGTAAGGTTTTTGCCTATAACAAGTTCTTTTGGCAAATTTGTTTTGCCAATGTCGTGCATAAGCCCAGCTATAGTAAGGTCTTGCAAGTCTTGGTCGTTTAAGTTCAGCCAATACCCAAAAAGGTTGCACAAAAGTGAAACGTTGTTTGCATGTGTGTACACGTCTGTTTCCTTCAAGGCACCAATAAATGAAAAAACATCGCTTTTTACGTTTAGGCTTTGCATAATTTTGTTGGAAACATCGTATAAGTCGGAAGCCATAATGTTTTGCCCACTGCAAACAGCCGAAATATAATTCTTTGTGTCTTCTGTTGTTACGTCGTAAAGCTTTTCAAACCTCTTAAAATCTTCCTTAGAAGTAATAGGCGTTGGGTCTTCGTCCATTTTAAGTTCGCCTAAAGCACGCTTTAGTTCACGGTCACTTTTTGCCTTAACGTCAGGGTTTTTCTTTTCATATTCTTTTAGTAAATAGTCTAGTTCGTCTGAAACGTCAACCCTTGAACTTTGTTGAGTAGGTATAGTATCAACAATTTCCTTAACATAAACGTAATCAATGTTATTGTTGTACAAAACTGAGAGGTTAATATCACCAATAAGAGTTTCTCTAGGAAAAATAACTTGACCAGACTCTGTAACAACATCTCTAGCCAAAACCATGTTTCGCTTTAGGTCGTCAACCTTTATTTTTTTCATTTTAGAACTTTCCAAATGCAACACCCCTTGACACCCGACACATCAATTCATAAAAATTGATACTAGGCAAAATTAACTTACAAAAATGTTCTGCTTGTAAAAAGATGTATGAAGTTGTACAATTATTACAAGTATAAGCCTTTTAAATTAGCAATTATTAACAGTTTATTTTTGCGTACATGAAGTTTTTTTCTTACACTCAATAATATTATATACCTTTAGTTATGTCAATAATGCTTTTGTTAAATATTGGGAATGTTTTTGCTCCTTTTAAAAAACCTAAAGTAAGCAATAACACTTACACCGCAAAAAACCAAAACCGCCGACAAAAGCTGTGACACACGAATGTTTGTGTCCCACAAAAGAAGGTAGTCTGTGCGTATTCCTTCCATAATAAAACGAATGATGCCGTACATTATGAAGTACATAAAAATAAGCTCGCCGTTAAATTTTTTGTGCCGCTTCAAAAGGTTTAAAAGCAAAAACGTAACTAAGCACAAAAACGACTCGTACAAAAATGTTGGGTGCACCTGAATGTATGAAGCCCCATCAATTTCAAGCATTTTTTCTGCAACAGAAGGCGGAATGTCGTTTACTGTTGAAGCCAAAAGGCGCATAGCAAAAAGTGATTCTGTGTAGCCGCCAAAAATTTCTCTGTTAAAAAAGTTTCCCCACCTGCCAATTGCTTGTCCAAGCACAAGCCCCGGAGCCATTGTATCAATCAAAAGCCCAAGGTTCATTTTTTTAACTTTGGCGTAAACAAATGTTGTTAAAAGCCCAGCAATTACAATGCCGTAAAGCGCAAGCCCTCCACTTCGTGTATTAAAAATTTCCAGCAAATTGTCTTTATACATATCCCACGAAAAAGCTACATAGTAAGCCCTTGCGCCTATAACGCACGCAACTATAAGGTAAAGCAAAAGGTCATAATAAAGCTCGGGGTTTTGCCCAGTTCTTTTTGCTTCATGGGTGGCGTACATAAGCCCACCTAAAACCCCAAGCCCAAGCATAATCCCGTACCAGTAAATTGGAAATGAAAAAATGGTAAACGCTTTGTTTGACAGGGTTTCTATTGTAATTCCCAAGTTTGGAAATGCTATTTCAGGCATGTGTTCACTCCTTGTTTTTCATCTTTAATTTTTAGTAGTGTTAAGATTTAGATTTATTTGAAACTTAACCTATATATATGCAACATTAAAATTATAATATAATGTTAGTGCGTTGGCAATGATAAACATTAAAATTCTAGTTTTGTGCAAAAACTGTGAATTTATAGATAAAAGTTTTGCTTATTATAATTATTAAAAAAATTTTTTAACCTTCGTCTTTTTTGAATGTTAAAACGTCTAAATAATATAAGCCAACAGGGGGGTGAACAAAATGGGCAACAGAAATGACGGCATACGCACAAAGCTAGAAAACTTTATTATAGAAAACCAAAATGCCTTTTATCGTTTGGCTTTTACTTACGTAAAAAACAAAGAAGCCGCACTTGACGTTGTAAGCGAAGCCGTCGTGAATGCCTTGCGTTCATGCGAAACACTTCGTGAAAGCAGCTATATAAAAACATGGTTTTACAGAATTTTGGTAAATACCGCAATTAATTATATAAGGAAAGACTCAAAATATGTTTTAACAGAAGACATACTGCAATTTGAAACAGCACAAAGCGGAGTTGAAAACGACAGCACAGACTCAATTGACCTTTACAATGCAATACTCTCGCTTCCGCCTGAATATAAAACAGTTGTTGAGCTTAGGTTTTTTCAGGATATGAAGTTTTCGGACATTGCTTTGGTAACAGGCGACAAAGAAAGCACTGTAAAGTCACGGTTAGCGGCGGCTATAAAACGTTTGCAAAATAAATTATAGCAATTAAGTTTTTTACGACAAGTCAAACGCCGTGCGTTTTACGTTTTGGCCGTAAGACAATGTCGATAAAAAGAATTGCTTACGCAAGGAGGTCTAGGCTATGGAAGATAAGCTTAAAAAAGCATCGGAAGTTTATGAAAACATTGAAATACCAAGCGAATTAAGCGCTATTATCGAAAAGGAAATTAGTAAAAGCAGAAAAGGAGAATATTCTATGGAAAAAAATAAAAGCAAGGGCTTTAACAAAAGCTCATTTGTAACAAAGCTTGTAGCAGGTGTAGCTGCGGCTGCGGCTGTTTTGGTGGTGTCGGTTAATTTAAGCGAAACAGTTGCATACGCCCTTTACGAAATGCCTGTAATTGGCGAAATTGCAAAGGTTGTTACGTTTAGAGAGTACAACTATACAAACGAAACAACTACAGTGGAAGTAACTGTTCCGCAAATTGAAGGCACGGGCAACGCCAGCTTGGAAGAAAGAATTAACAAAGAAATTGAAGAAAAGCTTCAAGCTGTAATTGCAGACGGCGAGCAAAGAGCCGAGGAGTTTAAAAAGGCTTTCCTTGAAACAGGCGGCAAAGAGGAAGACTTTATGCAAATTCCAGTTTATGCAGACTACGAAAAGAAGTATGCAGACGAAAATGTTCTTTCATTTATTATAAATACTGTTGTAGTTGTGGGAAATTCCGACTCGCATACTCTTTTTTACAACATAGACATGAAAACTGGTGAAACGCTTACACTTGAAGACGTTTTGGGCAGCAACTTTAAAGAAATTGCTGACGAAAGCATAAACAGGCAAATTGAAGAACAACGCAAAGACCCAGAAGGCATTGGCGCAATGTACTTTGACGGTGAAAACGGCATTGAAGGCTTTACTGGTGTAACACCTGAGCAAAACTTTTTTATAAATGAAAACGGTGAAGTTGTTATAAAATTTGCTAAGTACGAAATTGCTGCTGGCGCTATGGGTATGCCAGAGTTTGTAATTGGCCCTATGGTTAAAAAATAAAAAATGTTGAATGGTGTTTAGTTTGTGTTATGATGGTCATACAATAAATAGGTGTTAACACTTGCGACGTCAACGCTAAAAAACAGTGCAACATCTTCAAACAATGATTTTTGGTTTTCTTTCAGTCCAAAAAGGTAGTCGTCGCCTTTTTGGATTATTTTTTTACACGGTTCTTTCTGGCAGTGCATTACGTAGGCGGACATCGTTTTACGCTTAACATCAATGTATTCAGGCATTTCTTGAAAAACCGGAATCTCGTTTGACTTTTCTTAAATAGATTTTTGCCAAAGCGTAATACCTCCTTCAGTTAAATATGCACTTAGAATTTGTAACGCAGAATGTGGCTTGCCTTTTCAGACTTGTGAAACAAACGTGGTAGTTTAATAATCATCTCTTGATGTTTCCCAATAAATTTGATAAACTATAACTATAAAAAAATAACTTAGCTTCAAAAACAAAGGAGGGGAACTTTTTGATTTCAGATGCAATTAAAAAAATGGTTTTGCCAAACGAGCTTATGGATATAATAAAAGGCTTTGGCGGTGAAATTATTGTACCAGAAAGCCGAGCAGAGCTTTTAGAGCGTGCTTTGGGCGGGCCAGACAACACAACATTTGACGTGTCATATAAACTTCCAAAAAAGGACGAAGTAATTCGTGAAGCGTATGTTGTAAGGTGTAAAAACGGCATAGTTGCAAACTATGACGATAAATATATGAGAAGGCGTGACCCTGACAGCATGGTTATAGCCGACGACTTGCCTACTGACAAAATTCGCCACGAAGAACGTTTTGGCGTTCCTTTTGACGAAATTCGCCTTGATACTTTTGATTGGCTTAAAACACAGGAAAGCCTTATGCTTATGCCGTTTTATTCTGGCAATGCCGACATGAACTTGGGCTATGCTTCGCTTCTTGTTGTGCCTGCAAATGCGGCGTTTTTTGCGGCGGCTCTTGCCGACTTGCAAGGCTTTATTCCACGCAGCGAAATTCCAAACTACTTTAAGCCAAAGGCTATAGTTTACGTTGCGCCACCTTTTAGGCACACAACTTATGATGGCAAGCAAGTTGTTATACACAACAGGTTGTTTGACATGCATGAGGTTTTTTCTTACAACCTTTACCCAGGCCCAAGTGCAAAGAAGGGTATTTACGGCGTTCTTTTAAACATTGGCGAGCAAGAAAAGTGGGTTACACTTCATGCTTCGACTGTTAAAATTACTACGCCTTACGAACTTACAATGACAATTATGCACGAGGGCGCAAGCGGCGGCGGCAAAAGCGAAATGATTGAGCATTTCCACAGAACGCCAGACGGCAAGCTTAAACTTGCTACAAATTTAGTTACAGGCGAAGAAACGCTTATTTCAATTACCGACACATCAGAGCTTGCACCAGTAACGGACGACATGGCTTTGGCGCACCCGTCTTTACAAAACGACAGCAAAAAGCTTGTTGTTGCCGACGCTGAAAACGGCTGGTTTTTGCGTGTTAACCACATTACAGAATACGGCACAGAGCCAGAAACAGAAAAACGTACAATTCACCCAAAAGAACCTTTGGTGTTTATAAACATGGACGCAAACCCAGGCGCAACTTGCCTTTTGTGGGAGCCTATAGAGGACGCCCCAGGCGTGCCATGCCCAAACCCACGTGTAATTTTGCCAAGAGCTTTTGTTGAAACAAGTGTAAATTCATCTGTTGAGGTTGACGTAAGAAGCTTTGGTATACGCACACCACCATGCACAAGGGAAAACCCAAGCTACGGCATTGTTGGCATGTTCCATGTTTTGCCGCCTGCGCTTGCGTGGCTTTGGCGTTTGGCAGCACCGAGAGGTTTTGCGAACCCAAGTATTGTTGACACAGGCGGAATGAAAAGCGAAGGCGTTGGCTCGTACTGGCCTTTTGCTACTGGTAAAATGGTAGACCAAGCAAACCTTTTGCTTGACCAAATTATTAAAACACCAAATACGTCATATGTTCTCATTCCAAACCAGCACATTGGCGCATACCATGTTGGTTTTGGAGGGCAATGGGCAACGAGAGAATATCTTTCTCGCCGTGGCGGTGCAAAGTTTAAGCCAGAAGTTCTTGTGGATTCACGCTGTCCAGTTTTGGGCTATGCGCTTTCTTCAATTAAAATTGATGGCTATCACATTAGCAAAGGGCTTTTGCAAGTTGACCACCAAGCAGAGGTTGGCAAAGACGGCTATGATGCAGGCGCAAAAATACTTATGGATTTCTTTAAAAAAGAAATTTCTAGATATTTAAGCCCAGAGTTAAAGCCACTTGGAAGACAAATTATCGAAGCTTGTGTTGACGACGCACTTGTTAGAGATTATGTTGCTTTTATAAAATAAAGGAGTTCCACGGAAGCTTCCCTTTTATTGGGAAGCTTCCGCTAAACTACATGGATATAATTGAACAATTAGAACACCAATTGCCTATAATTGGGCTTGACACAAACCGAATAGTAATTGAAACTTCAGGCGTTTTTGACGGAAGCTTTACTGTGTTTAACACAGGTGGTGGAACTCTTGCAGGAACAATATCTTGTAACGAGCAATCAATTTCCTTTACGCCTGCAAGCTTTAGCGGAAACAGGGTTAGAATTGTGTACAAATTCGCCCTTTCTTCGTATGCCCAAGGTACTGTAATAAACACCGAAGCCGTTTTAATTTCAAACGGCGGCGAAAGGGTTGTTCCAATTGTTATAAAAGTTGTTCCGCACGCTTTTGTTACAACGGACGGGAGCAAGCTTACATCTTTGCGTGAGTTTTACCAGTACGCAAAAAAAAATGCGACACAAGCTGGAAACATTGTTTATTCTCAAACGTTTAAGTCATGGCTTTTGGACATAAACTATGAATATATAGATATTTACGAAACAATTATAAAAGACACAAACAAAGAGCGTGCTTTAGAAAACTTTTTCCTTTTAAATAAACTTAAAAAGCCTGCAAATATTACGGTATCAACAAATGCAATTAAACACGAAATTTTTTACAACAGTAAAGATATTTTAAGCTCAAGCTTTTATGTAACGAAACACGGCTTTGGCTATTTTTCTTCGGATATATATGTGGAAAATAAAAGCAATTGGCTAATAGTTTCTAAAAACGCAATTACTTCTTCAGACTTTAAAAAGTCAGAAACAGAAGACACACGTCCAGTAGAAACAGCGGCAGTAAACTACTACATAAACACAGCACTCGTAAAGGACAAAAACGTTTCGGACAAAATTTTCATAGGCGACAATGTGGAAGTAACCGTAAGTGTCAGACGAAAAGCACCGCTTAACGTATCACTTTCAAAGGAAGCGTTTTCATACGACGACAGCGGCAGCCTTGTAATTGTAAACAACTGCGGCAAAGACATTGCGCTTGATGTGTCTGTAAAAGACAGTTACATAAAGTTTGAAGGCAAACGGTACTTCGCCGAAGACAAAACCGAAATTCCGTTTCGTGTAAAGCTTTCGGGGTTACAGCTTACACAAGTAGCAATTTTAAAGCAAGCGTATATTGTTACAGAAATTTATTTAAAAGCAACAGTAGACGACGCAGTTTTCAAAAAAACAATAAAAGTAGTAATAGGCAACATGTACTAAAAAGTAGATGAACACTTCCCCAACACAAAAAAATGGGTCAAGGGGCAAGCCACTTGCGGGGGCTTGGGGGCAGAGCCACCAAGGTTTTAAAATATTTTGGAGGGTCATTCCTTTGCAGCAAATAAACCAAAACATACAAAAATTATTAGATAAACCAGAAGGCGTTAAGCAAGCTGTTGCAACAAGCCTGTACTACCACTTAAAGTATAGGTTGTCGGGCGACACAAAATCACTTAAAGCCGCTGTTTTGTGTGCAGAAAACGCCCTTTCAGAAAACAAACAATCCGCAAATCTTACAGCAGTCACTGCACTTTTATATATAGAACTAAACGAGCACGAAAACGCAAAGCAAACTTTAAACAAACTAAACCAGTATAAAGCACACTTTAAAGCAAACAACCCAAACATTTACGGCTTGCTTCTTTTCTTGCTTGCGCTAAACGAGATTAAAGCAAACAAAAACCACTCCGCAACAAAACATATTAAAGCACTGAACGACTTCGCCGACACTCAAAACCACTATATATTTCCGCTTTTCCAAGGCGTTATTTCATTGCTTAACAACAACTACTTAGACGCAGGCACGTACTTTACGCTGTGCTACAACAGGGGCTGTCGCAGCAGCTTCTTCTTTGGCTACCTGTACGAGTTTTTTGGCTACGAGCTTGACATAAGCAGCTATATTGTCATTTTCCGTTCGTTCATAAACTGGTCAATGGCACACAGCGTTGACGTGTCACCAATTATAAACTATTACCAAAAGTATTTACTAAACGCCTACTTCTTTGACTCTGGCAGCCTTTACAAAATTTATGAGGTTTACAAGCTAGAAGCGGCATTAAAAGAAATTTGCCAAAACTTAATTATAAACCACGACTATTCGGAGCAAGCGTATAAATATTATAGGGAAGCCGAAGCACGGCAAATTCAAATTCCACAGCTTTGCAACCACCTTGTAAAAAGCGCCTACAAAAATGGAATAGAGGACATAAGCAGGTATTCTTTGGAAAGTTTTTTTTCCGAAGCGGACAAAGCAATTGACCCACACATTGCACCGTTTGTTTACCACCTGCTTTTAAACAACAGGCGGTTAAAGGACAACCGCATTAAAGAAATATTGCAAACTCAACGTGACAAAGTTGTAAAATATGCCGTTTATTGCTTGCGTTCAGGCAAAAGAGGGCGGTATTACAACAGCATGTACAAATTTCTCTTAGAAAGCGCAAGCGTAGACGCAAGCTTGAAAGAATGCGAACATGAACTAATTACTGTGCTAAAGGACGACCTTTTTGCTTACACAGTTACAACAATAAACGAAAGTGTAACTCACATTTGGGTAACAGAAAAAGAAAAAAGGGACGTTTCCTACTGTGAGGTTTTAAATGGAAAGGCTCGTGTATACGCAACGTCTGACACGTTTTCTTACATTTGCTACAACAGTGACGACAGGGAAATTGTCGAAACACCTTTAACTATAAAAAGAATTGTAGAAAATGCCGACTTTTGGCTTTACATGTTCTTTTTTTCAAAGGGGCACATTAGTGTAGAGCTTTTAATTGCTTTAACTAGGACTATATGCCAAAAGGAAAAACCAGACGCTGCAGACATTAGCATTTTGCAGTATGCAATTCCGTTAAAAGGAATTTCCGAAGCGTACAAAATGCAGCTTTGTGTCGCAATGGGTAACATTTTCTACGCAAAAGGCGACAAAACTCGTGCCATTGAATATTACTCTGCCGTTACTTTGCCGCACCTAAACGACAAACACCTTGAAAAAGTTGTAACGGCATATATCGAAACAAAAAACCTTGACAAAGCTGTAGAAATAATTCAAAAAAGGGCGCACCGTATGCATGACGGTTTTCTTTTTGCGGCTTTAAAGCGTGTTTACACGCAAGAAGGGCTTGGCAAAAAGGTTGCTTCTTCCGCTTATAAGCTAATTTTAAGGGGAAAGTACGACAAGCGGCTTCTTGACATTGTAATAGCCAATTATTCTGGGAGTATTAGCAACTGGGAAGCACTTGTAAGTTCACTTGCAGAGCAAAACATTCAAGACATTAGGCTTTATGAAATTATTTTGAAAAACAGCTTGTACACACACAGCTTTACACAAAGCGCCGAAAAAGCTTTTGCCCAAATTTATAAAAAAGATTTTGAGCACCAGTTAATTGGAATATTTACATATTATTCCATTTATGAGATAATAATAAATAATGCTCGTCCGCAGTATGAAACTATTGACGTTTTGGAAAAAATGTTCAATAAATACGGCGACAAGCTTTTGGCGTATGCGCTTTGCACCGTTTACATTGAGCATGAGCTGCAAACAAAAAATTCCGTGAACATTTTGGAAAGTGCCGCACGTTCGCTTGAAGCCGACGGCTTTATGCTTCCAGTTTTTAAAAAGCTAAAAGACAATGGCGCAAAAACTCCGTATATAGAGAAAATTGAGCCTTTTATTTACAAAGGCTCGCCTAATAAAGACATTTATTTTTACTACAAAACAGATGAAGACGAAAAATTTAGCTTTAAAAAAATGAAATATTTCCGCTTCGGCTTGTACACCGCTTGCATTACACTTTTTTACGGGGAAAAAGCAACGTACTACTTTAGCGAAGAAATGTCAACAGGTAGCATTGAAACAAAGGAAGAAACTGTTGAAAACAACAGGGAAGTAATTACAGAAAGCAACGACAAATTTTTTGTTATAAACAACGCTTTAGTTTACGAGCGAATGTTCAAGCACGAACAGGTGGAAGAAATTATTACCCAAAGTTTGAAGGACTTAAAGAAAATAAGAGGTAAAACAATTTAAAATATCTGCCTTTGATTTTTAATGAAAATTTTGTCCACTTTTTAAAAGTGGCGGGGTTTGGAGTGTGTTTTTGCCAGCAAAAACACTTGGCAGAGCCTCAAGGTCTTACATCAACCCAACTAAGGAGGAATAAAATGGCAACTCTAGGACTTGACCTCGAAAGAGGATTGTTTTTAGGAATAGACTTTGGCACAACAAACTCTGTTGTAAGCATTTACAACTTTTCAGAGGGCGACGCACAAACAATCCCAATAGACGGAAGCAACATCTTCCCTACAGCAATTCAGTTTGAAACAGACCCAGAGGACGAAAACAAGCTTTCACGCATTTTTGGCGTGCAAGCAAAGGAAGCCGCTGTTATTTACCCACAAAGCACAGTTTTGTCTATTAAACGGCACTTCGGCAGTGACGAAAAAATTAATGTCGTAGTGGACGACAAAGAATTTTCGTTTACGCCAGAACAAATTGCTGGCGAAATTTTGGGATACTTAAAGCAAAAAGCAGACGATTATGTGCAGGAGGAGCTTTCTATTGCCGGTGAATTTTCTGGCTGTGTAATTACTGTTCCTGCAAACTCGACTGACAAACAAAAAAAGGCAACAAAGGAAGCCGCAATTTTGGCTGGGTTTGATGAAAACAACGTTTATTTAAGGCTAGAGCCAGCCGCTGCTGCAATTAGCTACGCTATAAACGAAACAGCCAACAAAAAAGTTTTGGTTTACGACTTTGGCGGCGGTACGTTTGACGCTTGTATTCTTGAAGTAAAAGTTGAAGAAGCTGGTGAGCCTGGCATTTCCATTTTAAGCACATACGGCGACAATAACTTGGGCGGCAACGACATTGACAAAATCATTATGGATATGATTTATGAGGAGTTTAAAAAGTTGACAGGCGGCGAAATTGACCTTTTTGATGAAACAGTTGACGACGGCGTTTCAAAAAGGCAAAAGAAAATTGCGCTTGTTAGGCTTCAACAAGTTGCAAACCAAGCCAAGGAAAGGCTTTCGCAAGCGAAAAGCACAAAGGTGGTTTTAGCTCCACTTATCCAAGAGCCAAAAATTGTAAACATTAACATGGAAATTACTCGTGATGATTTTATTAACCATAAAAGAGTAAACAAGCTTGACGACAGTGAAGAAGTGTTTAGAAAATTCGAGGGCAAAAGCTTAAACGACGTAGTTGACATTACACTTGATTGCATTGATAAATGTATAGAAGCTGGCGGCATTACCGAAAAGGACATTGACGAAATTTTCCTTGTTGGCGGAAGCTCGTCTATTTCATTAATTAGCGAGCGCATAAACGAGAAGTTCAAGAAAGAGCCATTTAAGTCGAAAATCAGCCCTGCGTTAAGCATTTCGCAAGGTGCGGCGCATTACTGCAACATGATAATGATGCCTACAGTTAAAGGGCCAGTTGTTCACGAAAAAACTATTCACCCACTTGGGCTTGAAATTGCAGGAAGGCGGTTCCTTGAAATTGTACGCCAAGGAATGGACATTCCAAAGGACGGGCTTGTGGTTGAAGCAAACGAGCTTCTTATGACAAACTTTGACAATGTTACCAGCATGGCTATAGTTGTTTACGAAAACACTGTGCCGAAAAAAGACGGCAAGGTGGCGCAAACAGTAAACAGCGAGGGCATGAAGCGGCTTGCTGGAACTTCGCTGCGTGGTATTCCGCAAGGAACTAAGGGGCAAGAGAAGGTGAAAGTAATTTTCACAATTGGGCAGGACAACATGCTTAAAGTTACGGCTAAAAGCACAAGTTCTGACGGGGTGGTTACAGAGCTTTCGGTTGATGAGTTGTACTAGGGGCTAGGTTTAAAAAGATAAGACCTTGGGGGCTTTGCCCCCAAACCCCCACAAGGGGCGAGGCCCCTTGACCCTATTTTTTAAGTGCAGAAATTAAAACTGCAACGATTGTTTAGAGAGGGAAACTATGTCAAAGCTACTACAAAAATATGCAAGGCATCAAAAGCCGTTCAATTATGAAAGGCTTGTAAAAAGCAGTGAAACAGCTATTCGGCTGACAGACAAAGCCATTTCTTTAATGCAAGACAATGTGTTTGCTACAATGCTTAACTATGTGTCTAATTGTATTTTTCAGGCGGCGACAAACGCACGCCTTAGTAGCTATGACGAAAAAATATATGATTATTACAAGTCTATTATAGAAAGCTACATAGAGGTAGTTTTGCTTTACGACCTTAACAGGCAGCTGCTTACATCAAGCCGCCTGCGTGTAATTGTGGACGGCATTTACGCCGTTTTAAACTCGCAAATTAAACAGCAAGAGCATGACGACGAACTTTCAAAAGGCAAAAAGGGTAGTAACCCAATTATTTTAGAAAAACGTGCTATAATTGGCTCTGGTATAAACATTTGCATACGAAACATAAGAAGCCTGCATGAAAAACTTTTGTTTGACACGGACGATTACACGGAAATGCTTTTGAAGCAAAGCATTACAAAGGAAAATGTGTCGGCAATTTCTACAGAAATGTTTGACAAAGTTTGTGCAGAAATTTTCCAAGATGTTTACAAAAGTTATGCAGAAGCAATTACGCTTTGTCATAAAAACCTGTACGACTTTTCACAAAGGAAAGCTATGTACGGCTACTACGAGCTTTTGAAAAAGGAATACGACCTTCTTTCTTCTTTAATTATCATTCAAGTAAACGCACTTGAAGCTGCATTAAAAAGCGCACCTTGCACAAAAGAGGAAGCTGAGTTTGTTTCAGCATTTGTTAAAATTTTGCAACAAGCGTATCAATATTTAGGCTCTGGGCTTGCGGAAATTTCGGAGTGTTTTAAAGAAATTGATAAAAGCAACACAGGCACTGGGCTTTTGACAATGACACAATTTAAAGAAGAACTGCTGGCAGCAGAGGACGAACGCCGCCCACAAACAGAAGCCGCTTTAATGAAGCTTGCGCATGAACACGAAACAGCACTTTGCGGTTTTTATGAACAGCTTAACACACTTTCAGACGAGCTTCTCGACAAAATTGTTGGCGGACAAAATTATTACAAAACAATTTACGACATGCAAAAAGAAGTGTCAGAGCAAATTGTAATGACTGATGAAATTATGTCGGCTTTTTCAAAAATATTAGAGCATTACGAAGCAAACAAAGAAACTCTTTTAAAAACCGAGCAAGCAGAAATTATAAAAGGTATATCAGAAACAATTTCTATAAAGCTTGAAAATATGCAAGAAACAAAAGTTTCGTTTGAGGACACGGCAAACGAAATTATAAAAGGGTATAAGGGAGAACGGCTTTCTGTATCTGACGAGGAACGGGAAAAGTGCTTTGGTCATGCAATTAACGCATGGAATTTTTATGTAAAGGAAAAAAGAGCAGAACGCCCAGAATTTATTGACCTTGTTTTGAACGAAAACGAAATTACAGAAACGCTTGGTGCGACAGTTGACAAGCTAAAAGTTTCGTATGAAAACAAAATGAATGAAAACATAGGTGACTTTAAAAAGGAATGTCTTTTGTTTGAAATTAGCACGTTTGAGGAAATTATTAGCTATTCGGTTTCACGGCTTTTACAGTCGGACGACAAAGACATAAAGGCGTACTGTAATTGCATACAAACAGCAACCGAAACTATAATGGTAATTTTAAAAAAGAACGACATTGAAATAATTAGACCATTACCGCACGAACAATTTAACGCCAAAGAACACGAAGTTTTTATGGCAGAAAAAAACGCCGACTTCAAAAAAGGCGAAATAATAAAAACAATGAACAGTGGCTATAAACAACGTGGCACAGTAATAATGCGTGCCAACATAATAGCCGCAAGATAAAGCTATAACCTTCCCCACCCCCAAAAATGGGTCAAGGGGCAAGCCCCTTGCGGGGGTTTGGGGGCAGCGCCCCCAAGGTCTTAATCTTTAACGTCCCAAGCCTAGGTGAACAAAATGAATTGGAAAAAATACAAATTACTTCCACAAAACCAAAAACAAGACGAAGCCGACTTCGTCATAGGCATAGACATAGGCAATGACTCGTCTTGCATTGCCTACTTTGATAAAGCCCGTAAACAACCCGAAATTATAGACATAAGCGGCGGTTACGGGAAGCCGACTATGCCCACAGTCATTCAATACGTCACCGAAACAAAAGAATGGGTGTTTGGTGAGTATGCCCTTTTGAACAAAGGCTCAGGCGGCGACATTACACTAAGCAGCATTGTCGAGCGCCTAGGCAAAATGGAATATATAGAAATAGACGAAAAACCAATTGCCATTACAAGCATACTAGGCATTTTTATAAAAGAACTAATTAGAAGCGTAAAAAACATAAACCCAAACGCTGAAATTGTGGGAATTATTGTTGCTATACCAAGCTACCTTTCCGAGCAAGCAAAGGCCGAGCTTGCGCAGGCGTTTAAATACGCAGGGCTTGAAAAGGAAGTTATTAGCCTTGTAACAGACAGAGAGTGCATTTTTGCAAGGCACTACTACGGCAAAGAACCTATAAAAGAAAAGGTAATGCTTCTTGACTTTGGCAGCCGTGACTTACGTGGCGGCGTTTACGAAGTAAGCGTAAATTCGGAAGAACAAACGGTTGAATTGCACAGCCTTTCCTCACTGTTTGACAATAACATAAGCACAAAAAAAATTAACAACCTTATAACAAGCTTTTTAACCGAGTGCTACTTGCAAGAGCTTAACACAACATTAAACAAGCTTCAACCCCAAACAAAGCACCAGCTTGAAGCGTTTTCGTACCAGCACAAAGACTTGCTTTTTCAAAAAGGAATTAGCTCAAAGCCAGTACGTGTTTACTTTAACTTTGCGTACCCTCCGTTTCAAAAAACGGTTTCAAAGGACGACATAGACAAAGTAATTTCAAACGTAAGGGAAGACTTTAACGGCTTCCTTAGAAACGTGCTTGAAAAAACTATAAGCGAAGATACAGGTGACAAGCTAAAAGACATTGACACAATTATAGCAACAGGCGGCGGCTTTGAAATGTTTTGGGCACGTGAAGCTTTGCAGGAATATTTTCCAAAAACAAGCATTTCGTTTTACAAAAACTCAAAAGGCGTAATTGCCGAAGGCGCATCGATAATTTCGTCGTCAATGCTTGGGCTAATAAATTATCCAAAGTTTAGCACTATAGACCAAAACCAAATTTCGGTTGATATTGGTATAAAAACATTTTATGACAAAAAGGAACGGTTTGTTCCGCTTATCGAGCGCAACTCGTTTTGGTGGCAAACTCCAGAACAAAAAACTGTGCTTATAAACGAAAAAACCGATAAACCAGTCGTAATAAACTTTTTTATGCGGAACGCTTATGGCGACGTAAAATTAATTAACTCAATACAATTAGACGGGCTTCCAGAACGCCCAAAGGGAACGACAAAAATCGGCATTGCATTAAACTTTAAAAGCTACTTTGAACTGACAGCAACTTTTACCGATAAAGGCTTCGGCGAAATGTTCCCAAAAACTGATTTTGAAAAAACATATGCGTTGACTATTTCATGATACTCATATATCACCATATGATGAATTTAAAACAAAAGTTTTGTCCACTTTTTCAAAAGTGGCGGGGTTTGGGGCAGAGCCCCAAGGTCTTTCCCTAAGTAAACCAAATAAAGAGGTGAAGCAACTTTCATGAAATGGGAAGAAGCAAAACAATCAATAGAAGAAACTGGTGTTCTGCACGAGGATTTGTACGTCCTTGGCATTGACCTTGGCACAACAAATTCAATTATAAGCTATTGGGACGCAGCATCAAAAAAACCAGAGCCTATAGACATTTCAAACGGCTTTGGCAAAATTCCGCTTGCTTCCGTGGTGCAGTTTCGCAAGGACGAAGACGGCGGCGAGGGCGAATGGGTAATTGGCGAAGAAGCGTATCGCTCTATGAAAATTTACCCAGAAACTACTGTTCGCTCCATAAAGCGCAAAATGGGCTCTAATGAAACAGTGCATATCGACGGCAAAGACTATTTGCCAGAAGAAATTTCGGCTAAAATTTTAAACGAGCTTATAGAAAACGTAAAAAGCTTAAACCCAAAGGCAGAAATTGCAGGGCTTGTCGTTTCAGTGCCTTATGACTTTGACGACGCCGCAAAAAAAGCAACTATGCGTGCGTGCGAACTTGCAGGGCTTTCCGAAAAGTTAATTTGTTTAATTGAAGAACCAAAGGCGGCGGCACTTGCGTACAACTTCCGCCACAGCCTTGACAAAGATGAAAAAATAATGGTGTTCGACTTTGGCGGTGGAACGCTTGACATTACAATTTTCCATGTGGTGGAAAAGGACAGCGCACGAATTAAGCTTCAAGTAATTTCAGAAGGCGGCGAGGCGTTCCACGGCGGCGACAACGTGGACGACATTTTACAGGAAGCTTGCTATAAATTTATTTTTGATAAAACAAAGCAAAACCGTGAGGACATAGCGGTGGAAAACCAAGTGGAACTTTCTGCACGTGCAAGGGAAACAAAGGAGCGGCTTTCGGGCGTAAAAAGCTTTCGTATCCCGTTTACGTTTTGTATTCCGCCGTTTGTGGAACAGCTTACACGTGAACAGTTTGAGGGGCTTATTGGGCAGTTTATAGACAAAACCAGAAAGCTTGTGCTAAAGGCTTTGCGTGAAGCCTACACAGGCTCTTTAACACCGCAAGACATTGACAGGGTACTTCTTGAGGGCGGCTCGTCACAAATGCCGTGGGTTAAAGACATGCTTATAGAAATTTTTAACGATGAAAACAAAATTTACACGTCAGAACGCCCGGCGCTTGACATTTCCATTGGGGCAACGTATTATGCCGCAATGAAGATGGGGCTTTTGGAACAGCCCGACATGGAAGCCGAAAAGCTTACAGTCGAGTTTGAAACAACAGTGCCACATGACATTGGGCTTGCTGTTACAAACGGCAAGCGGCGGTCGTTTTTCACAATGATACGGCGTGGAACGTCGTATCCGCTTGCTAAAAAAAGCCAAGTGTTTACGCTTTCGGGCGACAACCCAGAGGACATGACAAACTTTAGCCTTGAAATAATGGAGCGTATCGACAAAGAGGACACTATAGAAAACTGCAAGCTAATTGGTGAAGTTGAAATTGTGGGCTTGCCAAAGCGTCCAAGCGGCAAGACACGGCTTAAAGTTACGCTTATGACAGAAGAAGAAGGCGGGCTTGTAAAAGGAAGTGTTGAGGACATGGGCTTTGGGGCGGAGTTTGAAGCTAGTGGGTATAAGCAAAGCTTTGACCCTAGCAGGTTTACGGCGGTTAGGCTTGAAGCTGGGCTATAAAAAGAACAAGACCTTGGGGGGACGGTAAAAGACAAGACCTTGGGGGGACGGTAAAAGACAAGACCTTGGGGGGACAGTAAAAGACAAGACCTTGGGGGGACAGTAAAAGACAAGACCTTGGGGGGGCGGCCCCCAAGCCCCCCCAAGGGGCCCCGCCCCGGAACCGGGGTTTTGGGGGGGTGGGGTTTGGAGGTGTGTGGGGGGGGTAAGCTGAGGTGTTTA
>CAZBLK010000023.1:0-45225 GCA_964492715.1 uncultured Defluviitaleaceae bacterium
CACGGCTTTTATTTTCATTGCCGTCTGTGATTTTCGGTTCATGGTGCGTTGACAAGTTAATTTCAAGAAAATCACCTTTACCAATCGAAAAGCCGCAATTCAAGGTAGGCTTTACAAAAGTTAGGGTGAGAAAAGTAACAAAGCCTGTATTTAAAAATTATTGCGGCGTGGTAAAGCAAGTAGCTTCAATCACGTTCGAATCTGTAACAAATGACGAGGAATGCACTATTGAATGTGTATGTATTCTTGCCTTGTCAAGCCGACTATTCCATATATTTAAAGCGGTAAATGAGCATATGTTGCTTGAAAAGCCTGAAAAATGTACCCTTGAGTCACTTGTAGGCAAAGAACTAATTGTCGAAGTAGAAGAAGTGAAAAAATTGTACAGGCTTTACCGAAACATAATAAACTTCCTGCCATCCGATGCAAAAGTTGCATTAAATAATAATTAGGAGGGAGATATTATGTTGGAACTGATTGTTGATATCTTACAAGAAAATTGCTTGAAATTTTCAGACTGCTTGACTAGGATTTGTGACGGTACACTTGAAAATGACCTAAAATTTAAGTGGATATCTTTATTTATTGGTACTGGATATAAAGATATTGTCATTGAATTATTAAAGCTTTCAAACGTCTTTGGTGAAGCAGATATTAAAATGGTTGACGAAATATCTGAGAACTACAAACTTAACAGCATTCGACCAACATGCTGCCGTACTTTCGGGTGTTCTGATGAAGAAATAAACAAGTGCCAGAATTTATTAACCTTTAATTCAAATCATGAGGCAAATAATTCACCTTCCTTTTTTATTAGTGCAGAAAAAATAAAAAGTGCACAATTAAAATTAAGGTTTGAAGAGTTAAAGGAAAAAGTCATCTTGCAAATTTTAGATGGTGACAAATCTGCACATCTGGAAGAAGAATTTATTAAGGTCGTTGCACAGATGAAAAACGATAGCCCAGTTTTGTTTGAAAAGCTTAAAACAGATTTGCAAGGCAATAACGTGAAAATTCAAGCTTTTGTTGAGGAAGTTAATAAGTTTGCAAAAACCATTTCTAAAGGTAGTGAACTTTTATGTACGGCAAATAATGTAACACTGCCTGAAATTCTGAAACCTTTTGCAGACGGTCTTGACCCTAGCAAAGTATTTATTGATGATATGGGGCAATTAATAGTTGTCATAAATTCTATGGATAGCGAAATTTTAATGCCCATTTCAAATTTTGTGGCTAGAATTGTTCAAGTTTTAGAATACGATGAATGTCACGATTTCCTAAAGGAATTCGTTATTGAGGGCATATTAGAAGGAACTAAACAATTGCATACAATAACTGTTTCAGCAAAAGAATTCTCAGCTATGAACTGGGTTTTGACAAAATGGGGTAACGTTATAATCACATCTGCACCAAAGGCAAAGGAGTTTTTGCGTGAAGCTATTCAAAAAGTTTCAATAAATGCCCCTGTAACAAATGTGTACTATAGTCTCGGGTGGAAAGAGATTGACGGTAATTGGTGCTACCTATACTCAAGTGGGGTTATTGGCAATAATACTGCTCTGGTTGCTGAAATAACCGAACTAAAGGGGTACTATTTTACAGATTATAACTATGACGTTAAGGATTGTGCTCGGTTTGTTCAGTTATTTATGGACATTGCTCCACACGAAATAACATTTCCGCTACTCGCACATACCTTCTTGTCAATATTGATTGAAAAGTTAAAAATGGAAGACATAGAACCACGTTATTTACTTTGGGTTTATGGCGTTTCAGGTAGCTTCAAGACGGCTTTAAGCGTTGTTCTAATGAACTTTTTTGGAAAGTTTAGAACTCCGCCTGCTTCATTTAATGATACGATAACAGCACTTGAAAAAAAGAGTTTTTTAACTAAGGACTCAATGCTACTCGTTGATGATTACTGCCCAGCAGCATCACCGCAAGAAGCACGAGCCAAAGTTACGGTCGCAAATGTTCTTACACGGAAATATGGCGACAGAATTTCTAAGGGTAGAAGCAAGAGCAACCTACAGCTTGCAAAAGAATATCCGCCAAGGGGTAATTTGATTTGTACTAGCGAAGACCTTCTAGTTGGACATTCAACCAATAGTAGGCATATCGGTGTTTCAATAAATCGTGGAGATATTGACCCGAACATTCTTACAGAGCTTCAAAATAACACTGACCTTCTGACATGCTTTATGTACAACTTTATTGAGTATGTGTCAGAAAAAATCATGAATACTGACCATGTATCTTTTAAGGAGAAGTTCTTAGAGTATCGTGATAATTCGCAAGACTCAAACCATCATAAGCGTTTTGCAGAATCTATCGCCTGTATGCAAATAGGCTTTGAGGTACTGCTTGATTTTTTGAGATATATTGATTTCATTGATGATGAAAAACATAAAGCTCATTTTGACGAGGCATTTCGGGTTTTTAAAGCACTGGCTAAGCAACAAAATGCCCTCGTTCAACATGATGATATTGCTGATAAATACATGTCGGCTTTAAAGGAGTTAATAGACACCAAGCAAATAGAGCCTGTTAACAAAAATCTTCCGACTACGCTACAAAAAGGCACTGTGTTATGCTATGAAGATGAAAACAATTACTATTTCATACCCCAGAGCACTTACGCCGTTGTATGTGAATTTTTCTCCCGTAGGGGCGAACTTTTAAGTACAACAGAGCTTATGCTCCGAAAGATGCTTGAGGCTAAAAAGTATATTATAACATTGCCAGACGATGATAACCGAAAGACTGTCAAAATTCGAATAGGTTTAAAAACAATTTGGACTCTTCAAGTTCCGAAAAGTATATTAGACACGTTCTAAAATTATAGAATGTGAGCTGTGTTAACGCACAGCTCACATTAAATTTTGTCTAAGAATGAGAGGGGTTATCATTATATGGTTAATACAACAAAATACTGTTATATTACTTCTTTAACCGAAGCAAATAAATACATTAATGAAATTTTAGGCAATAACTTTAGTTTTTGTGGCATTGACACTGAAACTACTGGTTTAAATGTATTTAAGGATAGAATTAGGACTATTCAAATAGCTATTCCTAACGCACCTGTATATATATTTGATAATAAGGATATAGGCTTAGATATTGTTCCTTTATTACGGCAAGTATTAAATAATACTTCAATTAAAATATTCCATAATGCAAAGTTTGACCTAAAGTTTTTAGCTAACATGGGTATTTTTATAGAAGATAATATTTTTGACACTATGCTTGCTGAGTATGTAATAATGTCAGGCTCATCATACAGCGGATTTAAACTTAGCGATATTGCTAATAAATACACTAATTCAATTCTTAATAAGGACTTTCAGACAAGCAACTGGTCTCGTGCATTAACAGCAGAGCAGCTAGAATACGCTGCTAATGATGCTAGTGTTCTTCTTGATATTTATAGTAAACAGCTAGAAGTATTAAAAAGCTTAAACTTAATGGACACTATGGAGCTTGAAAACAAAGTTGTTGTCCCAACGTACAAGATGGAATTAGCTGGCTTTAAAATTGATAAAAGGGCTGTTAGAGATTTAAAAGTTGACATTATTGAAGATAGGGCTGAAGTACATAATGAACTTAAAACGTTACTGCCAAACGTTGAAAATTATAATAGCCCATCACAGGTTAAAAATGCTCTTTTAGAGCTCGGATTGAAAATCAAGTCAACAGAAAAAGACGAGTTAACAAAGTACAAGGAGCAATACCCAGCCATTGACAAGCTGTTAAGCTACAAGAAAATTAGCAAAAGAATATCTCTTCTTGATAGTTTAGTTAAAGAAGTCAATCCTGAAACAGGGCGAATTTATGCTAACTATAAACAATGTATGACAACTACAGGCAGATACAGTTGCACGAACCCAAACCTACAAGGCATACCTAACTCAAATGATTTTAGGCGTTGTTTTGCATGTGATGAAGGTAATTTACTTGTAATTGCTGATTATTCGCAAATTGAGCTTAGAATAATTGCAGAAGTTGCAAATGATGAAACTATGATTGACGTTTTTAACAGAGGCGAAGACATTCATAAACTCACGGCTTCTATAGTTAATCATAAGGCAATTGACGAAGTAACATCAAAAGAACGTCAGTCTGCTAAGGCAATGAACTTTGGGCTAATATACGGCATGGGCTATAAAATGTTTAGGCAATACGCAAAGAACAACTATGGTGTTGACCTTTCAGAGCAAGAAACTAAAAGTTCTGTTGATAACTTTTTCTTAACTTACAGAGGAATTGGAAACAGACTCTCCGTATTATCGTCGTTATTTAGCTGTGAGGAACGAACATTAGGCAATAGGAGACGTTTGTGGAATTATAAGCCTATTATTACCGAGAGAGCAAATGCAGCTATTCAAGGAACAGGTGCGGATATTCTAAAACAAGCTTTGATTAATGTTAATGAACAGCTATTAAGTGATGAAGTTAAGCTTATATCTACAGTTCATGATGAGATTATATTGGAATGCCATAAGGATAAGGCAAATTATGTTAGCAAAACATTAAAAGACCTTATGGAACAAGCTGGAAGAAAATATTTAAAAAGTGTACCCATAATTGCAGATGTATCAATTAGTGATTCATGGGCTGGTAAGTAACCACAACTATAGCAATTCCGTAAATAACGATGAAGACAGCATTAATTATTTACGGAATTGCTATAATCACCATCTGCTGTTCCAAATTTTTCAAAACATCTCTATTTTTTCTGGGAACAGTGGGAACAGTGGGAACATTTTTAAATATTTTACGAAAGGTAAAGGATATGCCATATACTCTTAGTTACAAAAAATACTGCAATTACTGGTTGTCAAATGTTGTTAAAGACCAGTTAGCTAATTCTTCGCTCATTAGCTATAAATCAAAACTCACTAACTATGTTTTGCCTTATGTTGGTAGAATCCAATTAGCAAGCATAAGAAAATATGATATACAAAACTTGGTTATTAAGTTAAACCAATCAACAGGCTTGTCTAGCAGTAGCATTCGTCAAATATTTAATATTTTTAATAAGTCTCTGAAGCACGCTGTTGAAATGGATTTAATAAAGAAAAATCCTGCTACTGGTGTAAAATTACCTAAGGCGGAAAAATACACACCATGTATTTATACCGATGAAGAAATGCTAAAGTTATTAGACAGAGCTTCGGGTACAGATATTGAAATACCTATTTTGCTTGCAAGTAGAATGGGGCTTAGGCGTGGAGAAATTCTTGCTTTACAATGGAAAGATATAAATTTCAGAGTTAGAACTATTTCTATATCAAAAACTTTGAGCACTGGTGCTGAGAAGTTCTCAAAGCCTAAGGGAAAAAAGGCAACTAGAGCATTAATAATGCCAACTGATGTTTTAAATAAGCTTTTATTACACTTAAAAAATCAAGAAAACTGCTTAAAGGTTCGTTCTCTGATAATACCTTCTTAGTCATAAATAATGATGGTTTTCACTACTATCCAATGTATTTGAATAGAAGGTTTCAGCAGTTAATTGATGATAACAGTCTTCCTAAAATTAGGTTTCATGACCTACGGCATTTCTATGCAACAAATGCCCATAATAACGGAACGCCAATAAAGAAGCTTGCTCAAGCATTAGGGCATTCATCAGCGGCAATCACTGTAGAACACTATGTTTCAAACAATATCTAACTGTTATAGAACTTCTATATCTATAACAATTGAAGGCTAATATTAGGCTAAATATCGTGTTTTATACATTGGGTGCAATTTTATACTTTCTTAAATCTACCGATAAATCTAATAATATAAAGGTTTATGTGTTACAGATTTAAAATTCTATAACAGGGGGGAAATGCTATGTACATTTCTAAGATAAAACGCAGTGAGTTAAAAAATATCCATAACAAGGTGGATAATGATTCTGTAAGTAAAGGCATGGTCAATATTAAAGTCAATAAAGTTGATTTAATGCCTGTTGTAAAACTTCTTAGCCAAGTTTTATTTGCATCGTAGTTTTACAGTGTTGCCTTACTATCTTAAAGGCAGTACGTTAACCAGAAAGAGCATTGTTGTTACAATAATATAAGAGCTATAATAAGAAGAAACCCATAAAAGCGAAGAAACCCATACCTGCTTTTAATTGTATCACAAGCTAATATTATTACTTTGATTATAATTAAAAGGAGAGAACATTTTATGAAAAATGAAGCAATATATACTCCAACAAAGTCAGCCGTAATTTACGCTAGGTATTCCAGCAGTAACCAACGTGAAGAAAGTATTGAAGCACAGGTTCGTGCTTGTAGTGAATACGCTTTATCTTTAGGTTTAAACGTCATTGAAGTTTATGCAGATTCGGCAAAGTCTGGTACTAACTCAGACCGTGAAGAATTCCAACGCATGATAGCTGATAGTGAAGAAGGCAAGTTCGGGTATGTTATTATCCACAAGCTTGATAGGTTTAGCAGGGATAAGTACGATTCAGTTGTTTTCAAGAGAAAACTAAAAAGCAATAATGTTAACCTTCTTTCAGTAATTGAACGGCTGGATGGTAGTCCAGAAAGTATGATTTTAGAATCATTGATTGAAGGCATGGCACAATATTATTCTGCTAATCTTGCTAGAGAGGTTATGAAAGGTATGAAAGAATCTGCTTACAAATGTACTCATTTAGGGGGTATTCCACCTTTGGGATATGATGTAGACCCAGCAACAAAAAAATATGTTATAAACGAAGCCGAAGCTAAAATTATAAGTAAAATATTCAATAAATATGCTGATGGTATAGGTTATAATCAAATTTTAGAGTACCTCAATGGCATGGGTCACACAACTAAACAGGGTAAACCGTTTAGTAAAGGTAGTCTAAATACTATTTTGAAAAATGATAAGTATACTGGAAGATTTGTATTTAATAAAAAGCTAGAAAAAGATGTAATGGGTAAGCGTAGACCGAAGATAAAGCCCCAAGAAGAATGGATTGTAGTTGAAGACGGTATGCCAGCCATTATTGACAAAGAAACATTTGATAAGGTTCAACTTAAACTCGCTCAAAACCTTAAAAACGGTGGTAAGTTTAAGGCTAAAGAAGTATATTTACTGACAGGATTAATATTCTGTGGTGAGTGTGGTTCTTCCATGTACGGCAACACAAGGTATTGCGGAAGAGGAAAGACCAAGTATGTTTCCTATCGCTGTTCAGACAGAGCACAGCATAAAGGGTGTCTAAACAAGGAACTAAGAAAAGAGTACCTTGAAAGTTTCGTCCTTGACGAACTTTACAACAAACTGTTTTCAGAGGATTCCATTAAAAAGCTGTCAACCATGCTAACAGAGTACAACAACAGACAGTTTGAAGTTAACAAAGATGAAATTAACACTGTTACTACTGAATTACATACCGTTATGGATAAAATTAATAAGGTCATTCGGCTTGTTTCTGAAAGCGGTATTTCTATTGATACTGTAAAAGATGAGCTAAAACAGCTTGAGGAAAGAAAACAGTTCCTTTCAGCTTATTTTAACGAATTGTCGTTAAGAAACAAAACCCCATTGGTAACAGAAACAATGGTTACGGACTTAATTAACCGTTCTAAGGACTTTGTTAGAACAAAAAACATAGCTGAATGCAGGAATTTCATTGAAAACTACGTTGAAAGAGTTAATGTTTACAGTGAACATGTTGAGGTTGTTTTTAAAATTAACTTGCCTAACGAGGAAGAAAACGACATTGTTCCTATGAAAAGTGAGGGAAAAATAAAGGTACTGCAAACAGACTACAAAGTTTGTTGTGTAAGCTGATTGCTCCAAAAAACCAGAAGGGCGATAGATGGCATTCACAGCACCCAAAACAGCAATGTCAGCCAAGAACACAAGAAGACCGTAGAGAACTTAATCTCTACGGTCAAATTAATTTAAACAAAAGCCTTAAATTCAGGCTTTTTCCTCAACATTTAAGTCGAGGAAGCTCCAAATGGAGGTGAGGGGAATCGAACAACAGCCCAGTTTGTGCTTATTTTTTGACAAGTTCACATCTACCGCCATAGCTTCCCTTCTTAGTCATTTAATTCCTGTTACTTATTATACGCAAGCATATGATAAAAATAAAAAAAGAACGCTCAAAAATTTTCTTTTTTAATCCCTCCGAGTCTAATCCCACACAGCCTGCTGCGTTACAGGGTAACAAAAAGCAGTGTGGGCGTGGATTGAAAATAGTTGTTTTACTATGAAAAAAGCAAAGCTTACACTGCTCTGCTTTTTGTTTTATTACAACATATACAAGCGTTACATTTATTTACACGCCAGCAAGTACAGCAGCGTTTACACGCTACAGATGTTGCTTTAGCTATATACGGCTTACCATTTGCAAAATAAATGATATAAGCCGTATTAAACAACTGTTGCACTAAAAGTCACCGTTACAACCTCAAGACCCTCTATCGTGCCAATAATTACACCGTTATTTGGGTCTGCTTGAGGCACTGTATTACCGTTAACTGCTAGGGTATTGTTTATGTACACATAACCGTCCAGCACGTCAATAAAAATAACATCATCTATAGGCGTAACGGGGTCTGTATTTGTTAAAACAATGGTAAATGTAACAACGTTTCCACTAACAACATTTGTGTAATTTTGAGTTTTTACAACCGTAAGAGTAGGATTTAACAAAGTTGCAGTAGTTTCGTTCGACAGCTCATCATAGCTAAAACCGCCCTTATTGTAATTAACTGACGCTTGATTTTTTATAATAGCCATTTATTAACCCTCCTATTTACCATATCGCTGAAGCTTTTAAAAGGCGGCACTAAGCCGCCTAAAGACAATACTATCTTTGCGCTACTACTGGCGAAGCTGTTGTTTGTCCGCACTGGGTAACAACAGGTGGGCAGATAGATGACGCTGGCATTATGAGTGCGCCAGGCACGTAATTTGCCCTAACGTAATCGTAAATACCTTTTTCACCGCAAACTCTGCGTTCGCTTTCAAGCGCAATAGCACCTTGGTAGTCATGGATAATGCTCTTGTGGTCTTTTTCGTTCATGGCTGAAATATACTTGATATCCGACTTAATAACAGCCACTTCTTTGTTAGTTTCAATAGCTGTTTTTGTCAAGTCTGACACAACGCCAGCAAGCTTTTCAACTAAGCCAGTAGCGTAAGTTGATGCGTCCATAAACGCCTTTGTTGCTGCTTTTTCGGCGTAGTTTTCACTTCTAAGTGTAGCGTTTTCGGCTTGCAATGCATTGTACTTTTCTGCCCAAGCAAATTCAGCTTGCGAGATAGGGTCCATATTTGTCACGCTCCTAAATTATAGTCAGGTGTCCCTGCTATACTAATGGTATAACAAAAATAGAAGTGCGTTGTGCATAAAAAGTGCATAAAAAGTTCAATAAAAGTGCATAAAAAGTACATTAAAAAACCGCCCGATTAAGGGCGGCAAATAAATAGTTATTACAAACACTCAACCATTACAAATTCTTGTGGTTTTGGAATTACCCTTAATTCAAAAGGGGTTACACTCATATCCAGATGATAGTTGCAAGTATGGAGTTCCCAAGCTTGTTTTAACGCTTCGGGTGATGGGTCGATTACATATCTAACTTCATCAAACCCAGCTTTAACTTCCACGCCGTATGAGCTTTTTCTGACAACGCACCCATTAAAATTTCCGCTTTCGCTGATATAACAGTCTTTTGGCATAATTACGAAATGTCTCATCTTTATTCCCCTTTCTGCCGTCTATAGCCCGACGGCGGGGCTTGTACTGGTTATAAGTTTATACTGCCTATAAGTGTGCATTCTTCCAAACTTTGTTCTGACAGTGTATAGCTGCCTGCCATTCTGATAGCATTTGGGTAAAGATTAAACCGACAGTATTCGTTTTCAAGTATTAAATCTGTCATAACTAAACATTCAGCATAATTAAAATGGCTAACTAAGTTTGCTTGCGGAAACCGTTCTTTAACAATTTGATTAAATTTATCAATTGCATTGTCAAACTTTTCAAAACTATAGCCATTGCCTTTCATTTCAATTATCATAATTTAACCTCTCTTTGTTCTTAGATTTTATTCGTATAATGGTTCAGTACCATTCCATTTGTACATTTCGTTGTAACCATATAAAGCTGAACATTTGTGCGTTGCCTCTTCGTTTGTAGAAGCACTAACCTTTAGCTTGATAATTTCACCAGTTTTATCATCTTTAAGATGTACTAGCCATATAGGTTCACCCAATTTGGTGTAAGCTCTACTCATTTCAACCGCCCCTTTGTTTTATTTGATGATGTGATTATAATACATGTACATGTATATTGCAATGTGCATAGTTTACAAACATGTACATGTAATTTTATGCAATATATACATGTACATGTGCCATGTTTTTTGTTATATTAATTACAAGGTGATTAAACTGGAAAAGAAAAAAAGAAACCAATATGAGTTTGACAAAGCAAAATATGACCACTTGCATATACAAGTCAAAAAAGGCGACAAGGATAAAATCAAGGCCCACGCCGAATCAAAAGGCTACAGCCTAAACGGTTATATTAACCAACTAATTGAAAACGACATGAGTGAAAACAATTAAAAAAGAGGGGAATTAACCCCTCTTAAATCAAATCTAACAACTTACTCATCTTATACTTTATAGCACGCTCTGTAAAGCCTAGGCGGTCACCTATAAGCCCGTAGGTTAGTCCGTCAACAAAAACCATGTCAAGTATTTTTCGTTGCTCTGCGTTGATTTTAAGGCTATTTGCAAATGTCATATAGTCTTGCAAGTTTCTGATGTTTTTAAGCGAGTTTCTCTTGCGCTTGCGCTCTGGGTTGATAAAATCACCCCTTTGTTTTAGTTCCCTTTTTACCGCCTTTAGTCCGTTTTGTTGTCTTTGTAACCTTCGCCATTGTAGATATTTCCCTTTCCGTCTATGTAATTAGCGTTACCGCCTGTCGTACCGTCCACAGTTATTTCACTTGTATAATCATAGCTTTGGAAAACATAAAGCCAAGCCATGTTGCTTACGAAAAACAAGCCAATAAGCACTCCTATAATTATTAGCAGACGTTTTTCTTTGCGCTCGTGGCGTGTTTCGCTGTTTTCATACACTATGTACGGTATTGTTTGCACTTCGTTTTCGTGCGATTTACACGGTTTACACTCACTCATAAAATCCTCCATTTTAACTACAAAACCCCTCTAACAAGAAGGGCGACTAAAAGCCCTCCCAAAACCGAACCTAAAACGCCAGCAACCCAAGCAAATATTTTTTGAAACGAAGCTATTGCAAGCTGATTTTTTATGATGTCCTTTTGCATTTCAGAGTTTGCAGCTGTGTTTTTTTCATCTTGTGTTTTTCTATGCTCTGCGCATTCATATTTTGTCACAAAATTTTCCGACATGTCAAGTCCTCCTAGGCTTTATTTTGGTTCATTTCAAAAACTGCTTTTTCAATAAGTATTTCAAGTTGTTTTCTAGGCAGCTTTACACCGACAGACTCCAAAAACTTTACAACCAAATCGTATTTTGCAAATCCCTTGACGTCTTTATGCATCTGCTCAACACCCATAACAGCCGACCTAACCCACTTTGCGGCCCACTCCAAGTTTTCGATGTTGATACGTTGCTTGGTATACAAGCTAAAGCCACCAACAGCAACCAAAAAAGCACCGACAATAATTACATTAATAGTTTCAAACATCTTTTTTCCTCCCATTTTTATGCTTGCTGTCACCGTCAAACCCCGAAGCAAGCTTATATTTGTCGTGTTGCTTTGCCCACTGGTTAACAAATACCGCAACACCTGCAACGCTCACGCCTTGACCTATTGCCACACACACAAGTAATGTCCAATCAATCCATGTTACAGGCTGATTGTTTTTAAGGGCAACTAAAGAGCATAAAAAAACTCCTAGCACGCCCAAAATTTCGGGTATAGTGGAGTCGTCAAAGCGCTTGGAGCTTTTTATTACCCTGCCTATAAAAATTAACAGGGGAACAAAGAAAATGTTTTCCATGCTTATGTATTCTTTTAGGACATTTACTGCATCGTCAAACATTAAATCACCTCTTTTTTTCTGCTAACCTTTGTTGCAACATCTCAACATAGTGCTGGTCAGCCGTTATTTCACCTTTTAAAACCCTGTCCCAGTAAGGTTTGTCAAGCTGTACACCAAAGGCTATACAGTCAGCTACAAGCTTTGGGATATTGTCGGCTTGCAAGTAGTCAATGTATGTATCCTTAAACCAGTGCGTAAACTTAGAGCCAGACACTACTTTGCCGTTTTGTATTTTACCCTTACGCATACCAACAGGAGAGCCAACACACTCAATAAATTCACCATTACCTATGTACACCCCAGCATGTCCTTTCATCCACAGCACAAGCCCTTTAATTTCTGGTATGGTGTTGATTGTTCCTTTTTCCTTGGCGGCGTTAAAAGCCATTTCTTGGTTGCGGTCTTGCGCCGAATTGTAATTTACGCTACCGCTACCGTTGTCCCAAAGACAGGCTTTAACTAAGCCGTAGCAGTCGGTCACACGCTTGCCTAAAAACTGCCGTTGGTAAGCAATGTGTTTGCTGTTAAACTCGCCAACGCCACCAACCTGGGTCTGTTTTTGTTTTAGCAAGGCTTCGGTCAACAAGTTACCAAACGTGCCCAAGACATAGCCCCAGTTTTCGTTGAGGGCTTTTATGGCGTAATTGGTTAAGCCAATGTTTGTTTTACTCATTTCGTATACATTCCCTTCTTTTTTAAAAATTATTGTTTATTGCTTCTACTTGCCTTGCAACAAGCCTTTCCGTCCAAACTCCGTTGCTGTCGTCATTTTTAAGTTCATCGGGAAATAAGAGAATAAGTTGATTTGGCGTGTAATGTGCTAACGTCTTGAAATTGTCTCCCATAACCTCAATGCCAAATAAATAAATATCTTCATTGGCACGACTTGCAAATTGCCCTTTAAGCAACTGCTCTGCTGCAACTCCGTTTATTGGGTCTATTTTGTTCCAAAGCTTTGCTGTATACATCATATTTCCTCCTTAGCGTGAATTTTCGCTGTTATAATAACCACTTATAAGTGTTGCAAGACTTGGTTTGTGTTCGTAATTTGGAAAATATTGCTTGCAACTTTGCACCGAATATCCCGAAAATAAAACACTTGTGTTTGAAAGTGTTGTTATACCTATGTATTGATTTTGATTTTGTACTCCACTTCCAACCAAAGCTAAGTTACGTGACGTATCGGTTGAATAATTGTATTCAAGTGCGTATGGTGCATTTCTAGGTGCAAATATTATGCATCTATTAAATGTAATGGCTATGCTACCATAAGGTAAATTATTTGCTGAAAGCGGTATACCTGACACGTCAACGGCAGTATTTGTACTTGGATAATATAATTTATGTCTATATAAATTTGAATTTAATACTTGACAAAAAACTGCGCCATCATCAAATATTTTTGATTGTGCATAAGAGTATGCATCAACTCCAGCCAAAGCAGTAATTGCTTCAACTGTTTTTGTTGCAGGATAATACCTTAATGCGTAAGGACATACCGCCTTATTTGATGGTAAGATTAATATGGTATTATCAAACAATAATTGCGCTGTAAAGCAAAAAGCTTTTGTTTTATCGGGATTTTTTACTGCACTAATTTCTTCGAAAGTTTCGGTTTTTGGATTATAAAGTATAGCATTAGTTGTACTCAATGGTGGCAAAAAAACATTTCCATCTTGCTGTTTCACGCAACAAGCGTACGCATAAGATTCAAATGTTTGGCTTGAGCCACTTGGTATTCTCAATTCCTTTGTTTCAGGATTATAAATGTTAGCCGACCCAGCTTCATATGGCATTAAAAAAACAGTTCCGTCATCTAGCAATGTCCCCGTTCCATAAATATAGCCAGCCGAATCAAGTTCGGGTTCTGCAACAAAGCTATTAGTTGAGGGATAAAAACGATAAGATGTCAAAGTTTTGTCGATTCTCAATAGTAAAGTGCTTCCATCTTTCAATGTTATGCCAAAATTAAAACTCTTTATTGACAAGACACTTATAGCATTAGGTGCTGGGTCGGGATTTCCTGCACCAAAAGCAGCAAGTGTTGGCTTTAAGGCGTTGTTAAAATTTGTTTGTCTTGCATTATACTGTATTGGATTAGACAATGGGGGTAAATCAATGCCTGTATAACTACCACTTACATTAAAAATACTTGCTCCAGCTTTAATGTTTTCTGGGATTAACCCATTGTCTCCTTTAACTAAAACGCTTGATAATGCAAAGCCTTCATCAGGCACAATAACTAACTCGCTTGCAGTAGGATTCACAGTTTTTTCTTGTTCGGGTTTAGCGTTTGGCACTTGTAAAATTTCATCAGCCAAAGTATTCAAGCTTGCTTCATCAGGGCTTGCAACACCCTTTAATTTTAAATTGTTTACTAGTTTTGTTTTAAGGCTGGTTAACTTTTGGTTAATTTCCTGTTCATTTTGGTTGATAGACACAAGTCAGCCCCCTATTATTTCAATGTTAGCTATCTGTAAGTCCGAAACGCCTAAAATCTTAGTCTCGATATTGCTTAGCTTTTCAAGAAGTTGCTGATTGATAGTTTCCTGGGCTGTTTTTTCCCCGTTAAACATGCCGAAAACCCTACTGGCAGAGATATCTTCTGACAACTTTTCTTGCATCTGCTTTAAATAACCATCAGCTAACGCTTGCCAGCTAACAATCCAGCTTGGTTCTGGCTCTGGGATAGAGCCGTCAACAACAAGAGCCTCTGTAACATTAAATTCTGCATCATACGTGCGCCAAGTGTAGCCGTTATCGTTTGTAAGCTCCAAATTAAATTTTACCTTACCAGCCGCATAAGTAACTTTGTTGTCTATTATCCAACCTACTATTACGTAGTCGTCGCCGATGTCAGTAGTCTGTGTAAACGCCTTATCCGTGCCGCCGACTGCATTGGTGTAAGCAACCATGATTGTTTTTGTTGTAATGTCTACAGCGTCTATGTAGCGTGGTAGTTTAAACGAAATTATTTCGGCCGCATTGTCACCTATAGCAATGCTGATATCGTTAGGTAATAATTTAATCCTCTTACCCTCAACCAAAAACGGCTGTTGTTCATCAACCAATGTTTCATTTTGTGGCGTGTTTGCAATTGCCTGCAGTGACACAAAACCACTCGTAGGCATTGGCATTTCACCACCGTTAATTTTTGCCCTAAGAGCCTGTAAGTCCATTTGTACCACCTGCCTTTAGTTGCTCCAATATGTCTATTATTTGGTTAGCAATTTCCTTTGTTTCATCTCGTGCAGCTTCAGCCCTTTCAGCCTGTTTTGTAATTTCCGCAAGGTAAGCTTCGGGCGAAGGCTCACCCTCGACATATCCGCTTTTGTGTACTTGCAAGACAATGCCATTTGTAACAATTGTAGTATCTTTTGCAGCGCCCACAACGGTAAGAGTGAGTACGCCAGCACGGTTAAAATCATTAGGGAAAAAGCACTTATCGCCAAGTAGCTCTGTTTCAAACGTCACACCGTTTCGGCTAAACAGTGCGGTTTTGGTCAGCCCTGCCCAGTCCTCGGAAAAGGAAAAGACAGCAACTAAGTAGTTTTTGCTGTCTGCTCTTATAACTTGATTGAGGTCTGTTTTGGTAAGGGTTTGGTTTTTAATTGTAAATGGTATATCCATTTTGCACCCCTTTGTTAAACTGCTTCGGTTGTTTCGGTTGTTGGGTTTGTGAATGTTTTGGTGGTAGGGTCATAAATTGCCTCAAGCTCAACGCCATCTAAAGTGGTAACTGGTATGTACAAGTGCCAAAAGTCTGGGTGTACCAGCTCTTCAAGGGGGAGGTTACGAGTTTCAAAACCACGGACAATATTGTCCTCTGAAATAATTACATAATATGTAGTTGTCATGTTTTACACCACCATTTCTATCATTATTAAAGCTCTGCCACGCACAAAAGCTGTTGGAGTATCAATTGCATATCCAATTCCACCAGTGCCACCATTGCCACCACTGCCCCCTCCGGTTCCATTGCCACTACTGCCGTTACAGCCAGTACCACCAGTATTAATTCCCCCAGCTCCCCCAGCACCGCCATTACCGCCATTGCCGCCAGTATAACCAGTATAACCAATTCCCCCATTACCCCCATTACCGCCATTGCCGCCATTGCCTTTACTGCTATTTCCCCCAGCACCGCCATTACCGCCATTACCGCCTCCACCGCTAGCACCGATTCCACCAGTACCATTACCGCCATTACCGCCATTACCGCCAATTAATCCTCCAATGCCGCCAGCACCGCCAATGCCGCCAGCACCGTTATTAAAGCTAGAGCTGTTGCCGCCAGCACCGCCATTACCGCCAATTAATCCGCCATTGCCGCCATTACCACCGTTGGCACGTTCACCATCGCCACCATTACCGCCAATTAATCCGCCATTGCCACCAGCGCCGCCATTAATTCCACTACTAGCTATTCTATATCCACCACCGCCACAACCAAGGCTATCCCCACCTTTAACACTACTGCTTGTTCCAGCCGCACCACCAGCATAATTAGCAACATTCCCCCCAGAGGCAGTACCGCCAACGCCTGCATTATTAGCACTAGCCGACATAGACAACCCACGTCCAGAGCATATAGCTGACGCAACGCCCGACACAGTCAAAGTAATTTTGTCACCCTTTTTGTAAGTCCTCTGGTCAATGCTTGCGCCACCGCCACCTTGCCCTGCTAGGCTTCCTGCGCCCATGCAGTACACTTTGTAATCACCGTCCATCGGTATATCAAACGTGCCAGATTCGTAGGCAAACCAGCGTGGGGGTTGCCAGCCTGTTAGTGTTTTTAGCATAATACTTAGTGGCGAACTTAACTGTTGTGCAAGCACATCTAAAGGTAAATTCAAATTGGTATTAACTGCCTTTTTAATTTCTCCCCAACTCATAAATTTCTCACTCCATTCTTAATTTTGTCTAAAATAGTAGGCATTTTGTTGCCAAAAACACATTCAAGCTTGTATCCACTTGAATCGTAACTTTCTGTTACTTCAGTAATGCGTGTGTCTACAACTGCATTACCGTAAACCCTTGTTACAATATCACCCAAGTAAAAATCACTACCGTATTTCAAGCTGTGATATGGGTTTATCTTTCCGTCCAATGACAAGATTTTTGGATTTTCTTGCAGTCTTTCCAAACCTTTTTGTGGCAACATTGCGCTTGTAACGTTGCTATCTCTTATGTCTGCAAATATTTCTCGTCTGTTTAAACCGCTAATTGGCTTATTGTCTTCGTAAACAAGTATTATTTCCCTGTTTGCACCTTCACCTTTGCCGCCTGTTACAGCAGTGTTTTTGTAGTCCATTTCACTCTGTACAAGTGCTTGGTCTAGCACGTTGTCAAATTCGGCTGAAAAAATAACAGGAGGATTAACATTTTGATTAACCGTCCTGTCCATACCAAACACCACGTCAAAAACAAACTTTTTTAATGCAGTGTCAAGCTTAACACATATTCCACCAGCGTTATTTAAGCACAACGCTTTTACTTCCTCGTCAAGCTGTTTGTACGCTGACGAGAAGGTTATTACACCACCCCTAGCCAAGTTATCAGCTATAACAATTTCGCTAATTATTCGTTCTGCTGTTGCCAACTGACCTAAGTTAAACGTAACAAGTGATTTTATTACGCTTTCAAATGGGGCTTCAAGCTTCCATTCTGCCTTGCCAGAGTGGGGAAGGGTTATACGTCTGTTAAGTAGTTTTTCAAGCGTATATCCTTGCACGGTAATAAGTTCTTTTTCAGCGTCTTGGTTTATCTCTACGTACTCAATAATTCCAGCCCTGTTTTCGTCTAAGTAGATGATGTTACCAATTTGCAAATATCGTGAGCTTGCCACACTTTTTTCAATTTGCATCTCAAACTCACCATATGCTACAAATTTTTTGGTGAAAACCAGCTGTAAAAAATTATCAATTTCGCCAAGAAAATTAAAGTCCTTGTCTATAATTCTAACAGTGGGGTTCATGCAGATATCACTTCCGATATGCTTCCATCAGCGTTAAATATTGTAGTTTTAATAGTTGTTAACAACGGCTCTGTGAAAGACAACGTTTCTTTTATGTTTCCATTTGCCAAAAATTCCGTGCTTCTTGTTGCTAAAATTGATTTGTTAATGGTATTGACTATTTTTTCCGTTATGTTTCCATTTGCTAAAAATTCCGTTGTTTTTGTGTATCCAGGGCGACGGCTCCAGTCGTCAAAATCGGTGTTGTACTGAGCATGTATTTCAGCCTTAATTTGGCTAAACCAACCCTCGTAGTCTTTTTGCAGTAACAGCAGTTCATTGTACTTAGCTAAGTACTGGTTAAAAATTTGCGTTAAGTCGGGCTGATTTACTAAACCAGCAACAACGCCGCAAAGCTCTTTGTTAAGCCTTAAATCTGTTATATTGGTTTGCAGTATGCTTGTAACCCCAGCATTTACTCTTATGTCTGCTAGTGCAATCTCCCAAACAGCGTTATTTCTTTGCAACTCTGGCGGCACAGGTGTGTCAGAGGCTTCGCCTTTTTTAACAGTAGCAAAAATTAACCGCCTTGGCTGGCTTAAATCTAGCCTTAAAACAACCCTGTCTATACGTGGCTTGGTTGCGTAGGCAGGTTCAACCGTTATTGTTTTTGGTGCAGTTTCGTTTATGTAAAAATATCCATTAATAAATGCGTTGCCAACCTCAACCTTTATATCCATTCCAGCATGAGCGTTTACCTTTACATAGTTACCGCCCCAAAAAATACCGTTTCCAATAAACAAAGAAAAGTATTCAACAAATTGTGCGGCAGTATACACCCTGTCGCCCTCAAAGCTATTAAAAAATCCCGAACGTTCGGACATGTAAATCCTCCTTTCGTTTAAATGCCAAGGTAAAGTCGCTTATAGTACAACTTTACCTTGGCAGTGTCGTTCCCTTCTTCGGCATGGAATTGTATGTCATTTGTACCAACTTGAAGCTGAAAGAAAGTGCTATTCAAGTCAATGTAATTAAAAGCATTCTTTTCGTTGCCTTCAAAGTCTTTAATTTTAACTGTTTTGTTTCCAAAACTAGTATTTATGTACATAGTTTCGCCTGCCAAAATAGGCACGTAAATCTTGATAAATTCGCCTGTGGCTTCGTTAATTACAGACGGCGTTTTTACTGGCCCAGGTATTTCAATAATAACTGGTGCAGGGATATCGCCATCATTAATTATCGTTGTCTTTCCGCTAGTCATGTCACCAAATAGCACAGTAGGGCTAAATTCCAACGGAAATGAAAACCTTGGCGTAACCTCTAGCAAGTCAATCATGGTGTTGTTAAGGTCTGTCAAGAAATTACTTGGTGCTATGAACTGGAATGTAAAATACAAAATACCGTCTGGCTCTGTGTAGTCCGTATCTTCAAACACAGGACCGTTAATTATTTGAACGTCACCCAAGGCTTTTACAAATGTCTCTCCATAAATTTCTAATGTGCCAGATAGGAGAGGGGATAACGTGCTATGTGCTTGTTTGCGAAGCCGTTCTTCTTCTTCCTTGGTTTCTGTGACAAGGCAAGCCCTTATAGAAACAACTCTTTCGTTTATGTTGTTGCCAATAAGGGTTTGACCTCTTTGGTACGGAGATTTAACTAACAATGCTTCGGCAACAACCCCATCTAAACCTTTGTGTGACAAATAGTAAAAGTTTGTGTATTCTAATGGCGCAAATGAAGGAATACCGCTCTGGACTTGGTAAGGAGTTCTGTCGCCAAACATTAATTTGTCACCTTTTTCGTTTACGTATTGTAGTACGTACATTTTAACCTCCTAGAGAAAAACCCATAGCAAACCTTTGCAAACTGATTTGGTCTTGCTTGCGAAGCTCTGCAATAGAAGCTTCTTTAGGGCTGTTGTATGTTGGCGAATAATTTACGGACGGCTTCATGTTCTTAGCTATAGCCTGTGCAAGTTTTTCATAGTCAATTTGCGCCCCGGAAGAAGCTCCGAGTGACACATTGTTTGCGTTTCTTGAGACTGTTAACATACTACTTACAGTGCTTACGGCATTACCAATTAATGCCATGCGGCGCCTAAAGTTTAACACTTGTTCGCCACCCGAAAAGTCTACAATTTCTGGGCCGCTTTCACCCACAAGCGCAAGCCCAGAAGCAGCAGAATCTGTTCCAACTGCATAAGCATTGATTGAGCCACTGCGCCCTTCCTGGGCACTTCTAACGGCTTGGGCTACGCTTGCTAAATAACTTTGTATTTCTGACCGTGTGCCTTGTATGCCCTCTAAAAGCATATTGCCGTATTCACGCCCAACAGCTAACCAGTTCGGAACAAAAGATTTTAACGTATTTTCATTTGCAACTTGACTTTTGTAGACCTCGTCTTCTTGACGTTTAAGCTCGGTTTTTGTGTTTTCCGTCTTGATGACTTCTTGCTCACCTTGAATCACTTGCTCTTGCTTAAACACTTCGGTTCTAACTGCGCTACTCTCGACAATTTTGGCGTTGATTTTTTCGGCTTCTTCGGCATGCTTTCTGGTCATTTGTTCTTGTGAAGCATTCCATTCTTGCGTTTGCCTAGCAATTTCAGCAGAAGCATTTTCATTAAGTTCTGAAATTTTTTGTTGATACTCGGTGTTTAAAGTATCAAGTTCAGCACTAATTTCTTGGCGCAACGTCTGCAACTGCTTCTGCATTTGCTTTCGTTGGTCTGCCATTTGGTTAACGGCTTCTTTTTTGGCAAGCGCATTTTTTTCTTGGTATATCTTGACGTACTCATTAAGTTCTTCTTCGGTTAAGCCATTTAACGCCTTGATTTCGTCCGCCGCCGAAGGACCCAAGCCCTCAAGCTCTTTAAGTAGCCCCTTGTCAATACCTTTGTTTGCAAGTCCAGCCATATTCTTTGACCAATCCTGCATGGCATCAAGCTGCCCCCTTAGGTTGTCAAGCAACTGTTGCCCCGAAACATCTTTTCTTACAACCTCCGAAAACAACCCTGTAAAATTTGCAATTGACTTTTTACGTTGGTCAAGTTCATTTTCGTACTGGTCTGTAATTTGCCTTTCGCCATCAATAAGCTTTTTATTGACAGAAGTAACCTTGCTTTCGTAGTCAGCTTGTGCGCTGGCTAAGTCGTCCGAAAGTTTCTTGTTTATGGCTGCAACACTTTCAGCGTACTTTCTGTTGGCTTCTGATAGATTTTTAGCATAGTCTGTGTTAAGCTTTTGCAATTCGTTTTGCGCTGACTGGAATTCATTTTTAGCTTTAACTTGCATAGAGGAAATGCTATCGTAAAATTGCCTGTTTTGACCCTCAAGCTGTTTAAGCTGATTAATTTGCTCCTTGGTCAAGTTGCCTTGTTCGTCCGTTAACGCCTTAATAGAGTTTATGAGTTCATCGTTAGCAACTATTTTTTGCTTAATAAGGGCTATTTCATCAGCAGAGGTAAACTTAAATACTGTACCGTCTTCTTGCTCTAAGCCAGACAATTCTTTTTGCTGTGCAATTACTCTGTCTATGTTGCTAATTGTTTCTTGGGTGCTTTCGGTAAGGTCTTTGCTAGCGGCGTTTACACGATTTTTAACTGCTTCGGCTATCTGTTTGTTAAGCTCTTTGCTTCTTTCAACATATTCTTCTTCTGTAAGCAAGTTTTGTTTGTAAGCAGCTTCGCTTTTGTCAAAAACACGCTTTAATTCTTCGGCAATAGCAGAAAAGTCTGCTGCTTGCTCTGCGCTTGAGGATAATTCATTGATATCCTCAAGTTGTTCCCTGTACGTGTCGTCACGAAGGTTTTTGCGTAAACTGTAAAGTCGTTCCTCAATGTCACGTTGTTCACTTTCGGACATAACGTAAGCGGATTTAAGCTGTTCCAACCGCTGGATTTCTTCGTCCGTGGTTAGTTGCCCCATTTTCTTCAAGTGGTCCATTGTATCAAGCTCGGACTTGTAGCTTTCATCACGTAGAGACTTCCGCAAGCTGTACAGGCGTTCTTCTATTTCTTGTTGTTCTTTTTCTGATAATTTATGTGAAGCTTTGATTTTTTCCAAACCTTGAATTTCTTCTTCGGTGCTTAATTGCCCCATGCGCTTTAAGTGGTCTATGAGGTTTAGTTGTTTTTGAAGTTCTTCATTTGTTTCGCTTGCGGCATTTTTTATGGATTTAATGCCTTTGTCCTCTGGCGATATAGCAAGTTCAGCGTTAAGTTTCTTGTAATCTTTTTCCAAAGCGCCAAAAGCTTCTTGCACTAAAAGCAACTCGTTTATTTTCTGTTTTGCGGCTTCACTTGTCTTACTACGCATAGATATTTGCTCGAGCTTTGTTATTTGCGTTTCAATTTGTTGTTGACTACGCCCAGCATATTTAGCCCACAAGTCAGATAGCTTCTTTACCGTTTCAGCTTCTGTTAAAAACTTTTGTTTGGCTGCTTCATTAAAGTTTTTTAGGTCAGTTCCATAGTAGCCAGCTAAAACGTTTGACAAACTGCTTGTTTTGGACATAATAGCCGTAATTGCAGACGAATTTGCCCCAATAATTCCTTGATACGACTTGAACGCTGTTTTTTCCTGTTCTGCAATTTTTTGGGATACAAAATCTTGCATCGAAGCAAAGTCCCCGGCAAACGCTATTGCTTCTGGGTATAGGTCGATAATATTTTCTAAAGAGGAACTATCTAGCTTACCAGTTTTTTCAAGCTGTTTTTGTGCATCAGCTAAAGTAATTGCATTTTTTATAGCATCTTTGTAACTATTTGCGTTTTCCTTTAGCAGTTTAGAGGCTTCCGCTTGTGCTTTTGCAATTTCTTCGGCAGAAGCGGCTAGATTGTTATTTGCTTCGGCAGTTTGGTTCAAGCTATCAGCGTATTCTTCTTGGATACCAAATAATTCATAAACCGACTTTATCTCTGCGTTATTGGCTTCAATTTGCGCTTTCCCAGCTTCGGTATTAGCATCTATTAGCGTGTTGTTATATGCTAAGTCTTGGGCGTACTTTAGCAAGTTTTCTTTGGTTTGGCTTAGCTGTGATTTATATGAGGACAAATACATTTCAGCATTTGCAAATTGTCCATTAAATTCACGCTGCCCGGAGTTGATTTCATCGATTGCGGCAGATAATTTTTTGTATTCCTCTACACTGCTTTTGATACCGTCCCTAGCCATCTGAGCCGACTTATCACTTTCGGCTTTAAGCTTAGCATCTTCAATTTTTGCAAGTTGACGCTTAATGTCAAGCTGTATAGCGAGTGCTTTATTGGCATTTTCAAGTTGCGTAAGTTCCGTGTCTTCTGCAACAGACAGCTTGCGCTCGCTTTTTAATTGCTGCAGTTGTTGTAATCTTTCATTTGTGGTCTTAAACTTATCTTCCATTGTTTCAAGCTCAGATTTAAGAGAGCTATATGAGTCAGTCAAATCTTTGACTTTTTCTTTTTGTCGTTCATAGCCCTTGGAGAGATAATCAACCGCCGTAACAATAGCCATCACTCCAGCAACTGCCGCCACACCCATTCCCATAGGCGTTAACAACCATGCTTTTGCCGAAGCAAGGGAAGCAGTTGTAACAGCTTTTATGCTTACAACAAGACCTGTTTGAGCTGCGGCGACTGTTCCTGTGGAAGTTGCCAACCCTGCGTTTGCTGCTGTTGTTGCGGTTGTTGTTGTCAAGAGAGGAGAAAAAAAGCCTATTAAGCCAGAAACACTTGTTGTAACTTTTCCAATTACAAGCAGTAGCGGACCTACAGCAGCAACCATAAGCCCTGCAGTAACAATAAATTGCTTTGTTCCATCTTCTAATTCCCCAAAACTCTTTACTAAGTCGTTCACTCCAGCAATGATGGGTGTAAACACTGGCACAACATATTGTCCGAAGTTTGCACCTAATTCCTTTACGCCCTCGGAAAATACACGCATCTGGTTAGCAGGGCTTTCAAGGGTTCTTGCAAAATCACCTTGACTATTTTTTGTTCTGTCTAAAACAAAAGAATAGCGAAGTTGTACCTTTTCAGCTTCTGTCATGTCCTTAATGTTTGTTTGAATACCTTTGGATAAGGCGTAAGCTTCAAGGTTGGTTTGCGTCATAACAACGCCTAGGTTTTTAAGGCTTTCTGTTTCACCTGTAAAAATAGCTTTTAAGGCATTACTTGCTACATCTTGGCTAATATTTTTATAACTTGCCATATCCCCAGCCAACCCAACAAGTGACTTTGACATCTTGGCGGCTTCGGCTTGTGGAATTTGCATACTTGTAGCCATGTCGCCGAAAAGTGCTGCCATGTCTAAAGCCGAACCTTTTGCAATACCGAAACTTTCAAGGGTAGTGTCTGACCACGCTTTTACATCGTCAGCGCTTTCACCAAAAGCAACTTCGACCTTATTAATTGCTTCCTCAACGTCCGATGCAAGCTTAAAGGCAGCGGCACTTGCGCCCAAAATAGGCACAGAAAAAGCAACAGAAGCCGTTTTGCCGACAGCGGTCAAAGCACCACCAAGCGAAGCTATTCGGCGGTCAAGCGGCTGTGTTTTATCAACAAAGTTTTGCATTTGCTGTTGAGCCAACTGCATACCCGACATGTATTGTTTTGTATCTAGCGTTAAGTACGCAACCGCCGTACCAACATTAACCGCCATTTATTTCACCTACTTATTAAATGTTTTTAGAAAACTCACTAAATCGTGAGATTGTTCTTTTTCTGTTTCTATCCAGCGTGGCTTAACATCTTTCTTGTTTTCAAATTCACGCACAATGTACAAACACGCTTCGTCAAAACAAAAAGCCGTATACTCGTCAGTTATGCCAAGTATACGGCTGGGTTTTTGATTGTACTGTTGCGACTGATTAATTATCCGTAGAATCTGCTTTGACGCTACGAAAGCTAGACAAAGCTTTTACCCCCATTTGAGTGTAATTAAAAATTGTTAATAGCTGAACATCTGTTAATTGTAGTCCAACACCTTCAATGTCTTGCATTGTAGGCTCAACAAGCGCATTTTCCGCAACAATGCTAAATACCTGTGCAACGTCTTTTAAGTTGCTTGCATTGTTTTTCTGTTCCGACATTTTACCGTTAAAAAGGTTTTCGGCTACCGCCAAGAGTGGGTTAGGGATTACCCCTGTTTCAGCCAAAGAAAGCAGGGAAGGGCGTTTAAGTCTTGCAACAAATGGCTTGTCGCCTGTAAAACTTGGAAGCTCAACAATTTCACCTTGCGAAATAACTTTTAATTCTTCAATGCTTGTAATATTCATAATTTATTCTCCTTATGGACGCACAATAGGCGGTATTGTTGGAAGCTCGTCAACAACCGTAATAGTATACGGTGCTTCACCTGCGTTTGGTGCTGTTGTAATTTTGTACTTTGGAGCAAAGAAATTTTCGTCCTCAATAGTAAATTCAATGGGTTGCCCTTTTCCGTTAGGCAAAGATAATTTTATATACCTTAATGCCGTACCACTTGTGTCAGTTTCCTCTGTGTAAATATCAACTGTAAACGGGTCAACATTTGGCGGTTGCCCTGCTGGCGATGGGGTATATGACTTAAAATCTCCGTTTTCATCATAAGTGATTTCACCACCTTGGACTATTTTAGCAACTTCAGGCAAAAACATGTTGTCTTGAAACTCCACGTCAACACCTTTAATTGTTGCAGGTGTTTTCTTGCTAGCTTTCAAAACTCCTTTAATAACAAGTTCTTTCTTTTTTTCGTCCTCGATTACAACCTTAGTGTCTGCTTTTGTAGACGTGGAAAAGCTGTACTGGTCGCCGTTTTTGTCCGTTAGAACAACCAAAGTAACGCCAATTAACGCTTTTTCAATTACATTATCCAAATTAATCTCTCCTTTTAAAAATTTTATACTGTAAGCTGCACATGTAAGCATTTACATTTTCATCAATAACTACTGGTGATACATTATTTGTAAATTTTAGCCAAGTAAGTGACTTTATAGATGTTTTAACATCTTTTATAAAATCGCTTACAGCCGAGTATTTTCCAATAGGGCAGTATATCAAAATATCAACAAGACTATATGCAAGTGATGTTGCCGTAGGGCTTGTAGAGTTTTCTTTGATAACCACATAAGGACTTTGACACAGCCCTTTGTGCTGTCCTATCGAATAAACGTCAAAGTTACCAGTTTTTAAGTGTTCGTAAATTTCTTTAAACATGCTACACCTACTTGTTCAACAAATTATTCATTCCTCGTAAAATTTCTGGCGACATCATTTCTATTGTCGGCCATAAAACCGAAAATCTTTTCTCAAAGTCAAATTCAAGCCGTGGGAAATAGTTCGTGTTGCCCGAAACATACACGTCAATTTTATCACCATGCCAGTCAGCACCGCCTTGTATGCTATTTTTAGCGTTACTTGTATGGTCTTTCCATGGGCGATTTTTCTTGGCATATGCTTCTAATTTTTGCCCTGCCGTTTCTCCATAAAGTTTTAGGGCAGCAAGTGTTTTTAATTCTTTTTCAGCCATACCATTGTAAAACTTTGATGCGTCAAGCTTAAAACCACTCATATTCATACCCTTTCCAGAGCAAACTCAAAATAAGCGTCAAGTTGGTTGCCTAAGTCAACAATAGAATATTTAATACCCTTGTAGACGAAAAAGTCACCAGTTTTAACCAACATACTATTATCATCTACAACGACCATAAAGTTTTCGGCAGCCTTTGTTACTACTTTGCCAGCTTCAGTTAAAACAAGTCCAACTGAACCAGAGTAATACTGCCCTGTAAGGACTACAACAAATTCTTCACCGTCTTGATCATTGAATTCATTTAGGGCAGGGCGATAAATCTCTACTGTGTCGGATAACTTATTTATAGCCTTGCTTATAGCCTTGCGGATTTTTGCTTTTAAATTGTCAGTACTCACTGTTTATCACCTCGTTTTATGCTACCTGTTTTATTAGTGCGGTATTGCCTTGACAACCTTAACCAGTATTGCTGGTTATTTGGCACGACAAGCCCTAAGGGGAGCGTTATGCTATCGTCTTCGGCTTTTCTTAGTAAGCCGTTGTAAGTAGATCTGTTTATGTCGTAGTCAGCTTCTTCAAGTAAATAAAAAAGCTCGTCATCATCAAAAAACGGCGAGTTTTTTTCCCTTAAATTAAATTTCAGCTTTTCTAGCAGTACAAGTAATTCTTCTGACGATGGTTCAGCCAATTAATTCACCCTCTTATGGTTTTAGCTTGTGCTTAAACTCAACAATGCGAATTTGTTTATGCTCATAAACTCTTTCCCAGTTTGTAGGGTCTTGGAATTCAGTCCTTGAAGGGCCTTCTGTCAGTGCAACATTAGTATTTGTAAATTTAATACCCCTAGGGTGCATGATGCTTGTTTGCCTGTTGATTAAGTAATCAACACCAGAGCCTTTTTTCTTATCCCTGTCTGTTTCTGTAGCCACAAACCCGACAGGGTTTCCAACACCGTGAGCAATAGCCCCAGAACCAAACAAAAACGAAGTATAAACACCTTCCGCAACAGGACATGAGTCGTCAATGATTACTCGTTTGCCTTGGAACACCTCGAAGTTGATGTTTTCCGAAGGTCTTACAGTCTGAATAAGCTCTTGCTTTTTAAGGCTTGCGTGGGTTGCACTGTGCATTAATACAGCTGTCAAAATTTGCTGATTGTCGCCAAGTTTTTGAGCAGCGTCAACAAAGGTTGAGCCTGTAAAATAAGACGCTGCGCCTGATGCCGCACTTATGTCGTGTACGTTTCCCTCCATTGATGTGCTTGAGAAAACGCCTTTTAGGATAGCGAGAAGTTCTCTTTGCATATCCCTAGCCCAAAAACCAGCCACTAAATTCCCAATAGCAGCCATTGGGTCAGCCCCTGCCATTGCCGCCGAAAGGTCTGTTGCGCCCCACATTTTAGCACGTCTAAAAATTGCTGCTACGTCTTTGTTTGATGTAATCTTTGCAGCAATTAAGTCAGCACCTTCAATGATTTGCTCCGAATCACCTGTTAAATCCTCAAAAAAAGGCATATTTACGGTAGGGGCTGCTTGAGAAGCCAACCTATCAAATTCCGGATTGCGAACTACAATTCCGCTTTGCACAATTGCGGAAAGTTCAGCTGTTCGGTTAATTACATATGGATTAAAAACTTCTGGTACAATTACATCTTGTAAGCTTGTTATTGGCATAATAAATCACTCCTTTAAATTAATTAACCCCGACTTCGCCCATTAAAATTTTGGCTTGTTCGGGGTTTTCCTTTATCATTTTGCCTTGCTCTGTCAAGTTAAACGTTTCCTTTGCCCAAGGGTTAGGGGAGGTATTTTTGGTGCTTTGTCGTGGCCAGTTGCCACCGTAGCCCTTGTTTTGTTGCTCTGCGCTTTCAAACAAGTAGCCCTTGGCTTCTTTTAGCGGAGCAAGCTGTTCGTCAAGCCCAAAAAGAGTACCGTCAGCATTTAGCTTGATTTTTTCTAATTCCAAATGCCCGATTATGTCTTTTTTGTCTTTTACTTTAGCGGCTGCTAAAGCTTTTTCTAAACCGTAGTCAAACTTTACTTGGTGCAATTGTTTTTCTGCATTTGCCTTTTCGGTTTCAATGCCTGTTTGGAAATCTTGCACCTTTTCTTCAAGCGTGCTACCCTTGGCGTCCTTTACTAAGCTTTTAACGCTTTTTTCAATGGAAGCCAATTGTGTTTCAAGCGACTGCTTTGTCGTTTCTAATGCCGTGTAGTCAGCCTTTGGCACATATCCTTTAAGTTCTGTTACTGAAGCTTCTGCAACGGTTTGCGCCTGTTCTTCGGTTAGCCCCAGTGAAACTAATTGTTCTTTAGTCATAATTTCCTCCTTGTCTTAAAAACTACTAAGCTGCAAAATTCAACCAGTTTGTTAGCTTGGCATTTTCAGCCCCATTTACCCAAGCTTTCAACTCGGCACTAATCTCGTCTAAACTCTTAGATATGTGCGGTATTAACGTGCACCGTCCGTTAGGGTGGTCAAGCGGTACATTATCAGCTGAATAAATTCTTCCTTCTCTTGACTTGCAAGCTTTGCATACTCCGCTATGATTACTTATTTCCCACTTAAGACCATCAACAAAAGGGTTATCTTTTGCCGCTCTTATAGTGGCCAACTGGTAGGCGTGATTAATAGATGTTCTTGCAAGCCTTTGGGCTTCATAGCTACATTGCTTGCCTTCAAGCTTAGGGTAAACTTTTCCCCAGGTATAATCCGTTATTGCGTCATCATTAACGTACTTCTCTAAATCCAAAGCAAGTTCAATGGCTGATTTTTTGGCGAGTAAAGCTTGCTCAATTATGTAGCCGATATCCTTTTCCAAGCCTTTGGTGTTCTGCCAAATGCGTTTTGACAATCCTCTACTGTTTGTGTAAATTCTGCCCGAGATTATTTCATTCATGGCTTTTTCGGGTATACGGCTTAAAACGCTTTTAAAACTGTCAGACGCTTTAAAACTGTATTGGCTTAACAATTCCTCAAAAAAGGACATTTGTACGTATGTGCCGTTTTGTGTGGCTTTACGCATACCGTTAACTGTTATGTCGTACTGCACAGATTGCATGTGCTTCAACACTGAACAAACTTCTTTTTCGTAGTCCAATGCCCAACGTCTTGTCAGGCTTTTCTTGCCTGCTTTTTTGGCTTTTTCGGCAAGTTCCGAAGCGGTTTGCTCGAACATGCGGTTAAGACGTTTAACGGTATCTTGCGTGATTTTGTATTGCTGGGCTCTTGATTCGTCTACTAAGTCAAGGTAATGCTTATTTTCATAAGCGTAATTACCATCACGCTTAATTGTCGACATTTAAACCACCGCCAGTGTTAAAATCACCGTTATAGCTATCCTCAAGCATTTGCTTTTCAAGCTGAATTTGCCTTAATTCTTCGTCCGCAAGCTCATCATCAACATCTTTACCCCATTTTTTCATGTAAGACTTACGGCTTCTGACTTGTGTGTTAACCTCTGACAAGTCTTGTTGCTTTTCTTCGTATTCATCTTCCATGAGTGGGTAAATATTCTCAACGACAATCTTCATGTCGTCATAAAGATTGACTTTTTCAATACTGTAGAACCGCAACATCTTTAGCAAGGTTTCTGCAAGCCATAGCAGGGCTGGGCGCCATGTAGTGAACTTTTCCTCACACCTTATTATTAACTGCCAATACAGGGCTTTCAATGCCTTGCCGCTTGTAGCAAAGCCTTGCAACTCCGAAGGGGTTACAAGTGGAACACTTAGTAATTCATGCATGTCATTTTTCACACGGTGCAAGCTGTTTTCAAGCCGTGAGTCATAGTTGAATGACGATTCCAATTTGGTCATATTTGCCTGTGAACCTTCTGGGGAAGTGGTTTCTGTCTGCAAATCAATTAACGCAGCAGGTGAAATAACTATGTTTTTAAGACTGTCCTCGCTTGCATTAATGGCAATAGTCTGTGGAAACATATTAAACTTTAAAGCGTCAATATCATCACTTGTCAAGTTATTGTACACTGCTTGCAAGGTTTTAAGTTCGTCAACGTCACTTTCGCCTTTTAAGTCGCCAGATAGTCCATCATTTAAAATTACATAGGCTGGGATAAAGTCAAGTCCTGTGTCTTCGTTTTCCGAAACAATTTCAACTGGACGACCAAAGCCGTCATATACGCCCTCTGTTTTGTAGCACTTACCACCAACCATTTCATACTTTTGCTTCCAAATGCGCTGCTCGTTTTTGTCTTGCTTATCGTTTTTACCATAAAGAAAAATAATTTTGCTTAAAGTGTCAGTATCGTCTTCCGCAGTTTCATAAATGAATTCGAGCGAAGGCCTAAACGAAAACAAGAGTTTCTTTTTAGCTTCATTGTACCAAACCTTTATTGCAACACGTTTACCAATGAAGCAGTCCCTAGCAGCTTTAATAAGTTTATCCGAAAACTGATTGCTTTCAAGTACATTGCTAAGCATCTGCTGAATAGCTTGGGCGTTTTCCTTGTTTGCCTTTCCTGACTTAACGGTAAACTCGGGAGTTTTGCCAAAAAGGAAACGAGCTTCTTCCTTGATGAGTTTCTTAATGAAATTTGTCCGGCTATCTGTAGGTGTGTAGTCAAGGTCAGCAGGCGTATTTTTCTTGTAGTCGCCTTCGTAGATGTTGTACAACTCTATGATGTCGTTCATGTCACGTTGAACTTCTGTGCCGTATAACCCTTCAAGTTCCATTCGTATAAGGTCCATATATGTTATCAAGCTCTAGCCCCCTTTCCAGAGTAATTAAAGCGTTCTTTAAGGTCTGCAACCTCGTAGCCGTCTAAAGCGTACCAAACAGCCGAAAATGTATGTGGGTCAATATTGAACTCATCATCAATCAAATTGCCGTTACGGTCTTTGGCATAGGTAAGGCTACTCAATTCCCTTATTACGTTTTTGCATTCCTCTGAACAAATAATTTTCTTAAATCGTTTAACCTTTTTGATGTTTGCAAGCCTTGAACCAGCAAACTTGGTGCAAGGTGTCATTCTAAAACCTTGCTGGTTGTAGTACCGTATAGTCTTGGGTTCGGCACAGTCAGCGTGAATAACTTCTCCGCTGTCTTTAAATTCCCCAATCTCCACAGCGGTTTTATCATCTGTCATTTTGTTTTTGTAGTATTCGTAGTAGATGTACAAAATTTTCTCTGTTTCATTTACAGCCACACGGACAATAGCATTAAAGCTTTCCTCAAACCCAAAGTCCATACCAACACGCTTTAACTTACACTTGCCAACAGCCTGCAATACAGCCTCATGGGGTGCTGTTTCAAACTGCGGTAATACTTTTACACCGTTAACGCCAAAACGTCCATAGCGGGCTATACGGTAAAGGTCTGGGTCGTAATGCTTTAGTTCGTTTAGCTGGTCTATGTAGTCTTGCTGAACAAATTTGTTGTCGTCAACGGTGGAGTGGTGGTAATAGGTGTTACCTAAAACAATTGTTCGTTCCCTGTAGAGCTGCTCATCATCAAGTGTAATTAAGTTATTTTCTTCGTCAATGAAAAAACGTTTGTATGTCCAGTTGTTTTTCTCAACTGGGTTTGTAGACAAAATAAAATGCAGGGATAGGGTAGGGTGACGTAAACGTCCCAAAATTTCCTTAAATCCTGCATACTTGATTTCCGAACATTCTTCAAGCCAAACGATTGTAACGTCATTGATTGACTTTAATTTCTCTGGTCTATCCATGCCTTTGAAGATAATTTTTGAACCGTTTTTAAAGCGTATTTGCATTGGAGAGACAATTGCAACAGCATATGCTTCAAGGTTTAGGCTGCTTATTATTTCACATAGAAGCGAAAAAGTGCTATCCCTGTGCGTGTCAAAAACCTCTCTAACGACCAAAGCTTTGCGTTTTTCTTTTAGTAGCTTTAAAACAAGTTTTAATGCAACGTGATAGCTTTTTGACGAACCATAGCCGCCAACTAGAAAATAAAATTTGCTATTCCAGTCATCTATGAAGTCATGAAAATGATAATTTATTTCTTTGTGTGTTTTAATTGCTATCACCTTTCCTGCTAACAATGTGGATTTCTATAGGTTCATCGTCTGCCATGTTTTTGTGCTGCATTTCAAGCTTTTTGTTATCGTAGTCAATTTTGTGCTTGTCGAGAGGGTTCATCAAGAAATACTTTGCCAGCCAGTCAAGGGCTTTTTGTCTGTCCTCAAGTTTAAGCTTTGCACCGTCTTTGCCTTGTGATACTTCACAAATAAGTCCACCGTCAACTTGAGAAGAGTCCTTAAAGCTAATCCTGTTTATAATTCGAGTAACGAGTTCGTCTGTTTCCTTGTCAATAACGGAAATTTCCTCTGTGCCAAACTCCACAAAGTCGGTCATATCGGCAAAGGCTATTTTCATGTAGCGTTCCACAATGTCGTCTTCGTTTAACAGTAAAGCTGCTTTCTTCATCTCTTTAAGGCGTTTAATTTCTTTTTGCACTGTAGCTTTCTGTAGCAACTGATAACCTGTCTCTGATGGGTAATTCTCTGTATACCCTGCATTTATTGCCGCCTGTGTAGCGTTAAAGTTTTTAACATAGCATAAACAGAAAAGCTTTTGTTTTTCTGTTAATTCCTCGTTTTCTTCAACAGACTTTATAAGCTTTTTTTCAACCGACGTTTTTTTATTGGAGTACTCCGTATCTTTTTGGAGTACTCCAATAAGTTGAGAATCCCATTTATCTTTAGCTTTCCACCCTGATATTGTTTTTTCAGGCAGTTCAAGTTGATTTGCTAAATCCCTTAACTTGATTTTCCCATTGTGATTTTTATATATTTCAAACGCTTTATGCCTAGCTTCACTTTTTTGCTTTGGCAAACCACCACCTACTTAAATCGTGTTTTATGTAAAATAAAAGCCCTCTTAAGGCGGATATAAAATCCTTAAGAGGGCAGAAAAGTTATTTATATATTTATTGCATTATAGCTAGTTTAGCAGAGTGGGTGGGGGTGTGTCAAGTTGATATTTTAATACACGACAAGGCTTTGCTGTGCAAATCTTTTCTTGTGTAATCTAAGCTTTTGCCTAATATCAAAGCAATTTCTCCCCAACTCATAAATTTTATGTACCTACACATAAGCAGTGTACGAAAGGTTTTATCCTCAACGCACATTATAGTACCAAGAATTTCGGCTTTGGCAAGATGAAATTCACCAACACGTCTGTCAACCTCTATACTATAATCAACATAATCTGTCATTCTGTCAACATCTGTGCTGTTACCCCCAGATGTTACAACGTCTTTGACTCTAAAGCCACAAGATGTAGCACGGTCAAAGGCTCTTTGTTTTGCCACACTTAATACCTTAATTTTTTGATTTAAAACCCATGCTCTATTTAAAAATTCCTTTGTTGTCATTCCGTAGCCCCCTGTGATATAATATTTTTAGTGATATCACAAGGGGCTACGGCTCGAAACGTTTAGAGGGTTGCTGCCCTCTTTTTGTTTGCGGATAATACTAAGTCAAACAATGACTTTTGTTCTTTTTTCTCAAATTCGGGACAACCAGTAATTTCATACGAAAAATCTTCTTTTCCGTGTTGGGTTACTTTTGGTAACAGTGTTGCAGTCCACCCATCAATTGGTTTGTGATTTTTAAACCAATTGCACCACGGGCATTTCTTGCATGACCAACATAACTGATTAGTTTTTGTCATTTATTTAACCACCTCAAAATATCAGCCTGCACAGCTTTTTAGTTTTTGTCTTTCCACAAATTCGACATTTATGTTTAAGCCTTGTAACTAAAAAATTGTTAATGTCTATGTATCTAAATGTGTCTACAAGCTTGTAGTCGTGATTGCAGAAAAGCCTTTTAAGCATTTAATCAACCTCGCTTTCCAGCCAACGCATAAGGCATTGCCGTGAATTACAACAATCATCATCACCGCAATCACTATTACAATACCTTCTGCCAAGCTCATGTTTTAAATCGTTATTACTTAAAATCATGTCTGCAAATTCATCAATTGTCATAGACATTAATTTTTGAAAACGTGTTTTACTCACTGTATTTCCTCCTGTTTGTCAAAAATTGTGCCGATAACTTCAAAATCGTTTTCCACAAAAACATCAGAGCAATAACCGTGCTTAATCGTTGTTTTATAACCAAAAAAATCCCAACCAATATATCTTGAGTGATGTTCCCAGCCAACTCTGCAAGTGCGACCTGATGATTTTTTAATAACGTCATTCTCAAAAACCTTATCTCCGTTTTTATCTTTAAAATCTGTAAATTGCCCTACCGTGAAAGGGATAACAGAAAAGAAAAGAATAGAACCAGCTTGAACATTTGCGTCCGTGCCGTCTTTAACGCTTACCTCTATTTCCTCAATCAATCCATTTTTGCTATAACTCGGAAGACCGTAAATCCAACGCCCTCTAATTTCCTTCCCCTCAACCACAATAACCGTTTCCCCATCAGAACACTCATGGAAACCCCTAAATAAAATTTCACGCATTATTTGCACGCTCCCCTTTGTTTAACCTCTAACGCCTTTTGACTTTTCTTGTAATGCCTTTCGGCTATTGCGGAGTATTTTTTATGCTTACTCTCCAATTCAGCAAGCTTTTTCAAAACATGCATAGGAATATCGCTCCAATTGCAGCCATTGTAAGGCTTTGAAATTAAAAAATATTCTTCCAATGCTTCCTTTGACACCTTGATAGCTTCTTGGTACTTTTTAAATTCTCGGTCATGTCTAAATCTGCCTACATGATAAGCAAGCGTATTTTTATCAAAAAAGCACTCATTGCAAATAAAGTAAATTAATTCCTCTTTGGTGCAGTCCTCAAGCTTCACTGTTTTCACATTCCTTTGTATCTACCCTAGTATTCCAAAAAGCTATAGCTTCAGCCCTATTCTCCTTTGCAACCATGCAGGAACATTTGCACTCAATGAAGCAACCGCCCTCATAATCAAGCATATGTGTTGCTATTTTGTGGGTGTGAGGTTCTATTTCAATTATGCTCGAGCTGTTTCCGCAAAAGGGACATGGTAGTAAATTATCCATTGCTTACACCCTCCTTTGGTTTATGTTTGTAAGTTTTCCAATCTTTTAAATAAGTATTTAAATCAAAATATTTGCTCAAGGTGCTAACTTGCTCCCACCTTCCTTCAAAAGTGCGATTAATCAACCAAAGCCAACGCTCTTTTCCAGTTTCACGCATTAACTCGCATTCTTGCTTTAATTCTTCCAACGTCAACGGCTTATCCTCCCCAAGATGTTCGCCGCACTTTGGACAATACTTAATGTTAATACTAAAATCATCATCTAGGTTACCACGCAATTTAATGTCAAGCTGAGCATTATCACTGTCAATATGCACATCTAAAGTTTCACATTCTGCTATTGAATATCCAGCAATAGGGGCATATTCTTCGCAATATTCACAACTCATTTATTTTCACGCTCCTTTAAAAATTCAGCCCGACTTTCTTTACTCAAAGAAAACCAACGCACTTGTGAAAGTGGAATGTGTCTGTTTTGACCATCAACAAGACGTAGCCATAAATAAGCGTTGCCAAATCTTACTTCCGTTGCTTCAAATAGTTCCAAGTATCCGTCAAACCAACGGACGTTTACTGTATTGTTCATTTGTTTTCACGCTCCTTTAATGCTGCTTCGGCAGCTTCTTTGGACAAAACATCATAAGTCAAATAGGTGCACGCTGCAATAAGCTCCTTTTTTATTTCGTCTCGCTCAATTAAAAAATTTGTGAAGTTATCGCCAAACTGGCTCGGGTGAAGATTATTAAATTTCTGTGTCAATTCTACAATTCTTTTAACTTTATCCAACATATTTGTTGTAACCTCAACCAACTTCACAATCTCGGCAGGGGTTAAGTCTGTGTCCTCGTAAGCACCAAGAGTATTGCAAGCGTTTTTGTCAAGTTCGCACACGCTGCACTTTTCACTATGACCTTCACCGCAGCATTTCTCAAAGCATTCGGGATAATAATAATTACCCTGTTCGTCTTTTGCCGTTAATCTATCCACGCTATTTCCTCCCAATCAATTCATTTGCCTGCAACATTCTACTTCGTTCCTCACGTTCTTGTCTTTCTAGCCGTTCAAAAACACTTTCCTGTGGAAGATTTTTCTTACCTTCCAGCTCATCCAACTCATCTTTAAGCATTTTTACCGTACCTTTGTAGTTATCAAGCAATGCTTTTATATTAGCCCTGTGGTGCTCAATAACAGAGAGCTTAGGCGGCTGTTTTAGGTTCTCAAAGTATTCAAGCCCTCTGCGGTATATTTCCCTATCTTCATCTTCACCGTAGCCAAATCCGTAACCATAACCATTAATTAATTCCTCTACTGTTTCGTATTCCAAAAAACCTTTCTTTTCTTGCCTTAGCTCACGCTCTTGCTTTGCTTCTAAAGCTTTTTTTGCATAGGAAGCCCAAAGTTTTTGCAAATCCTTAACCATAAGTTCGGCTAGTTCAAGCTCGGATTCAACTTCAAGAACTTGGTTTTTGTTCATCTCGCACCCCCAACAATCACATCTAACAACACCAATTTAGCAACCTTTAACACTTCTATGTACTCATCAGAACCTTCATCAACAAACATATCACAGCTTGTACACGGTGCATTTTTACAAGAATTAACTTTGGTTATTTCATGGCAAGAAATTTTCTTTTGAAGTATTGATAGTGCTTTGTCTCTAGTTGGCAGCACTTTTAACAACTCCTTTATTGTTCATGTAATCCTCATAAATTACTGTTTCAATAACGTTGTACGCTTTTGTTTTAGATAAAATGCGAGGAACAACGACTTTTTCACCTGTAAATTTATATTTTTTACAGGACTCTTTCTGTCGTTTAATAAACTCCTTCTGCTTCTTGGCTTCGGTTTTTTTGAGAAGCCTTTGGGCCTTATGGTGTTTGTAGTAGTCGTCTGCTATGGCTTGCATAGAGCTGCCACTGTAAAACCTGTTTATTATTTCTGTGTTTGTGATGTTAAACACTCCCTTAGATACAATCTTTCAAGTTCCCTAAATATAGCAGCAAATATTTCTTTAGCCATATCGCACTTGACGTACTTTTCACCAAGTTTTTCAAGGGCTAAAACAGCTTCTTCGCTCCAAGTGTCATTTTTAAATGTTCTTGAAGCAAAAGAATAATAAAAATTAAAAATATCCGATAGTAATTCAAAGAATTTCAACTTACTTAACATGTTTATCCCTCGCATATATCAATGGCTTCTTGCACACTATAAACTACACCAGCCCTAAAGCCATTCTTTTTCATTTGCTCGATAAAATTCAACTGGTAGGGAGTAGGCTTTCTGCCCTTGCTCTTTACCTCTATGAAGCAAGTCTTACCGTCTTTGTAAGCAACTAAATCGGAATGACCTTTAGGAAGCCCAGTGTCAAAATAACGCCCATCATCTGTTTTAACTTTACCTACATTAACACGAAATACAATGTATCCAAGCCTTGAAAGGGAAAGTCTTATAGAATTTTGTAAGTCATGTTCTGTCATAAAGCCTCCTTGTTGATGAACTTGTTAATATAAAAACTGTATTTGCTTGGAACAGGTATATCTAGCTCTAAGCACTTTCTAATACACCAGCCAAACTTATAGCCCTTAGCTTTTTGAAATTTACACATATCCTCAAATGTTTTAATGTTTCGGTGTTCATTGTACTTTGTAGATGCTGTAAATTCGTTCTTGTCAAGTTCTTTAAGGATTACGTCAACAACTTCTTTTTGCTCTTTTTCCTCAACACTAAATTCTTCACCACAATTTGGACACTGTGTAAGCTTCGGGCTTATTACACTGAAACATACAGGACATTCACGAATAAACACTTCGTTCTTTTCTTCATTTTTTTTCTTTCTGCTCTCAAGCGTCCACTCCCTGTCTGCATCGGGTAAACCATGATTAAATACATTGCCAACATGGTCTATAATAATGGCCGTTTTGCCTTCCATATACCGCATAGAGCGCATAGCTTGTTGTATGTAAAGCGTTAAACTTTTAGTAGGTCTTAAAAGTATTGTGCAATCACAGTCAGGTACGTCCACGCCCTCGTCAAACAAACCAACATTACAAAGGACTTTTATTATTCCTTTTCTAAACTTAATCATAATGTTGTTTCTCTCACATATAGGTGTTTTTCCGTCAACGTGAGCTGCTGATATACCTTGAGAGTTAAATTCATCTGCCGTATCAATGCTGGACTTAATACTGGCGCAATAAACAATAGCCTTTTTACCGTTTGCTATGTTCAAGTAGTTTTTAACTGTTTCCCCATATATAACGCCACTTTCCATAGCATCGGCTACTTCCAACTGGTCATACTCACCGTTTTTTACGTGAAAACCACTAGTTTCTACGAGCCTTGCAGAAAAATATCTGTAGTCAGCTAAGTAATTATTATCAATTAACCAACGTGTAGATACTCCCTTAACCAAAGACTTAAATACTTTTCCTAATCCACCTTCATTTAATCTTGTAGGGGTAGCTGTAAAACCAAGAAGTATGGCGTTAGGAAAGTGTTCAATAATCTTTGTATAGCTTTTAGATAAAACATGATGCGTTTCGTCAACAATTATCAATTTAGGTTCTTGTATTGCATCAATTTTACGAGTTAGCGTTTGCACCATTCCGATAGTGCATAGCCTCATGTCAACCCTGCAAAGACTAAACGTTTGGCTTATTTGCTCACATAACTCACGCCTATGGACTAGAAAAAGAACCCTGTTACCTTTATCTGTTGCAGACTTGGCAATATTACCAGCTATAACGCTCTTACCACCTCCACAACCAATAACAATGCAGACTGATTTAATGCCTTTTCTTAATTCTGTTTTTACTTCGTCAATTAAACTTTGTTGATAGGGTCTTGGTTTCATATAGTCACCTGCATATCTGTTACCACTTTAACCTTTTGTTCCCATTGCGTTCTCTGTCGATTTTATGGAGTGGGAACGCTTAAAACTTTGATTTTACAGTGTTTTTTTCAATGTGTTCCCACTGTTCCCACTTTTTTAAGTTTTTCTATATAGTAAAAAATTCTTTTAAAGATAGTGAAATAATTTACATATATAAATTATGTGCATTTTCAGTGGGAATAGTGAGAACAGTGGGAACAATGCCGAAATCACGGGCTTTTTTAACTGTGCCTAGTGAGAGCAATTCGAGAACAATGGGTACATTTTTAAAATGGTAACTCCTCATTATGTATTTCCTCCTGCAAAATATAGTTTTTAAGGCAAACACAGTTAATGCTAGACTTACCGATACGCCGCTTTTTGGTGTTTCGGTTATACTCACAAACTATGTAATCTTGTTGCTTTGCCCAGCACAGAAAAGCCTTAGCATTAAAGCCTTCGCCATCAAGAATTTTATCGAACTGCGACTTGATAATATAGGTGTAATCCTTGTCGATGTCTCCCCAAATTTCGCCAGTGTAATTATCGGCCCGTGCCGTACTATCAAATTTACTGCGCTGTATTGCAATAACTTCTGTAAGTGCCTGCAAAGCTCTGACGTTAACATTTGTTTCCCTGTTGTCCGAAAGAAATTGAGTGATGTCACTGTCTTGCAGTAGTATACTGTCATTAAATATCCATTCCTCGACCAGCTTGTCGGCAGTAAGAAGAATACTTGCGGCTCCAATTTGTTTTATATGAAAATCACTTTTAGATAATCTCTCAAACACTTCCGTTTTAATGCTCGTAACGTAATCCATGTTATTTACAAGACGTTCTACAAACATTTTCCCTGCATGTCCGTAATTTTCATAAAGGGTATCTAAAACATTGCGAAAATCATCAAATATAGGGGAAGTATTGGCTTCAATTTCAATAGTTCTACCAACTGCTCCGCCTGCTGAATAACTGCTTAATATTGGTTGCTCTCCCGATGTTAAAATACAATTATGCCATGTCAAAGTGTCTTGTACGCCACCAGACTTATTGCCACGGATACGCCCAACACCTTCTGCAAGCTTGTAAATCATTTCGTCAAAGTCCTTTTTGTCTCCAAGTATTTGCAATTCATCAATAATCAAGGGCATAGAATTAACAAAACCAGCATACACTTCTTGTCCTACATCAGTGCTGTTAAATGAAATAGTGTATTTTCCACGTTGAGGGGTTGCCCATACACTGGCTGCCAGATACAAGCCTACAGTTTTTCCAATGCCTGAAGCATTTCCCCAGACGTGTACAAAAAATGGTAACTCCTTTAGCGGCTCAACTAACACGCTGGCAAAAGAAGCAGCTAAAAGTATACGAGCAATAACACTTGTCTTACTTTTTCGTATGTTTTTAACAAGGTCAATCCAATTTTTATAAAAACCTTTGGGCTTCACTGATTCAAACAGTGTTTTGAATTTTAAGTTACCATCAAACGCTAAATTGTCAACGTATGGACTGAAACCGTATCCTTCAATCCACCCAAGCCTACTGGTCGAATTTACTTCTGGTATGTATTCATAGTTTAAGTTTTCAAGGTCGGTAAGATAGTTAACTATGTACTTGCCGTTTTCTGAGTTAACTGCTATGCCGTAGTCGGCAAGCTTAGTTATGTTTTTAGCAGTTGCAAGGACGTTTTTTTCAACGATAATACTTCGCCACCCTCTACCACGATTAAAGGCAATTTTAAGCTTCTCCATGCCTGTGTCAACGTTTATAAGGCGTTGTATCGGTAGGATAGGGTGGGCGCAAGCTAAAATCTCAAAGCCAAACCTATCATGTGTTACTACACCAAATTCGCCAGTTTGCCAACTGCCACAATTAAGAGTCAATTCTTGCCCTTCAAACTCCGTAATATTTTCCTTTTGGTCGTCAAATGTAACTGCTGCCATATCTGACAAAAAGTCCTTTTTATATGTAGTTAAAAAGTTTTTAAAGCCTACTTTTTTTGCTGTTTCATCAAGCTTTAGCTCAAGCTGTCTCTTGGCTGTTCTGCCTAAATTTTGAGAATTTTCATACAACCATTGAAACGGTGCCGTACCATCAAGAAAATCTTCTTTTGTGTAAACAGGTATATCCATTAGTAATGCTCCCCTTTTGCCAATTCAAGCATTAAGTATTCGTAGAAGTCTAATTTTTGGCAGGCTTCCACAAATAATTTGTGAAACTCTTGGTTTAAAAACTTCGGTTCGTAACGAATAAAATTTTGCTTTAGTCTGAAATATTCATTTGCTACAGCCCAAAAATTACTTACATCTACAGGTTTGCTTGCTATATCCAAATGTCGCTTACGCATTTCGTGGCATTCTTTTATACTGGTTTTTTTACATATTGGAAAGCCAAAATCATAACAAATCTGAAGTAACGCCTGCTGAAAACCAATGCCATAAAACAACTGAACAAAGTCCACCACTGAACCCTCTGCACCACAACCAAAGCAATGAAATCTAGTGTTATCCTTGTAAGCTTTAAGGGAAGCTGTTTTTTCATTGTGAAACGGACAAATGACGTACCCAGCACCATTAATTTGCAAGCCGTACCGATTAAACACGGCTTGCATTTTTAAAGTGCTTTTTATCATTTCCAAGGTGTTCATGGCTAAAATGGTAGGTCTTCATCGTCAAGGGTCTGAGCTACGACGGCGTATTGGTGCTGCTGCACTCCGTAGACCTGCAATGCTTTTTCGTCAAGCAATTTGTCTACTGGCGGCTCTACACCCTTGCGAATAACTTCAATGCTGCGCACTTGAAATATTTTAGTTGCAAAAGCCGTTCCACTTCCGTCTTGTTTTACGTATTGCTCTCTGCCAAACACGCACCCCACCAGTTTGCCAACAAGACTTTTTTCGTCCGCTGCGTTGCCATTAAAAAACTTGTACCCTGCGTTAGAATTTTCAATTGCTGTTATAAGCCCCTTGAAAAATGGTAAGCTACTTGGGTTATCAATTAATTGGTCAATTTTTGCCCCCCATTTTTTATTTTGACGTGTATCGTTGTCAAATTGCTTTCTAAAATACCCCTTGTAAGCACCTTCTTCTATGTCAACCTCAATAACAAGCTTCGGCTTTCCGCTTTGAGTTTCTCCAAGCTCTGCCTTTGAAATTCGGCAAACGTAACCACCTGGTGGCAATGGCTGAAATTCCCCTGCCGCTGTTGCTTCGTCATACCCTGCTGGCTTAACTATCATTAAAATTCCTCCAATGCTTTTAATACTTGCACTATGTCATTATCTATCTCAAAGCTTTCAAATGCTCCCATAGGAGACTTGGCTGTACTGTTTTTAGCCTGTGTTTCAAACAAATACTTTCCGTCAACGCATTTTGCCAGCAAAACAGTGGTAAATTTACTTTCAAGCTTAATCTTTTCAAGCTTCTTTCCACTTGTCAAAATTCTTGTAAACATATAGCCGTTATCGTCACGTTCAACCTGCACATGTGCCACAAATATAACTGTTAAATCGTCACGCAAGCTTGAAACACCGTCTATTAAATCCCAAATGCACTGGGATAATTCAACCCACTTGTCATAGCCTTTTTCTTTTGCCCTACGCATTTCGTCACCTACCATAATGCCGTTTATGGTATCAACGACAATTGTTTTAATATCGGGTCGTGCTGAAGACAAGTCTCTAATTAACTTCTCGATTTTTGCAGGGTCATTAGAATCAGCATAATTTTTGTTTTCACGGCTATATTGTTGTCGCCAACCACGCCATGACAACCCCTTACGGTCACAATCTATGTAATAAGTGGTTTTAGGGTCAAGGTTTCTCATGGCAGTAGTTTTTCCGCTACCACTTTCCCCCATCGCACAAATAGCCTTACCCATTTAATACACCTCCACACTAAAACTAGCTGGCACAACCTCAGTTGACAAGCCGTCCAAAATTTCGCCGTCTTGGGTTGTAACAATGTCGCCATTAATTACAAGATTAGCTTTAAGTTCAGCCCATTTAAGTTTTGGTACTTGCTCAATATATTCTGTGCCTTGCAAAGCCTCAATAAGCTTTTTGTCGTCCTTAACAATCTTAGTGCTTTCAAACTTCTTTACAAGCCTTCCTCTTACAAGGTCGTAGCGTTCAGAGGTTTTTGTTTTGCGCTTTTTAACCGAATGGAAGTAGCCTTGCAACATGCCGATTAACGGCTGCTCGTCTTGCTCACATCTTTTTATTGTGTTTTCAATCTTATCTGTGTAAAATGCTATTTGGTCTTCACACAACTTAACAAGCCTGTCTCTTTCTTTTCTTGCTTCAATAATGTTTTCTATGGCCCACTCAGCCTTAACATCATTATCAATAACAAAAGGTTCGTTTTCCACGCCTTAGCCTCCCTTAATAAAATTCCAATTCACCGCTTCTAGCCAACTCGGCAAGAATTTTCAAATGCCTGTCTTTAAATTCCCTAACAACAACGATGAAAAAATCTTTTTTTAGCTCTTCTTCGCAATCTTCGCAAGTGTACAGCCCTGTTCCGTAGCGTTACATTGCGCTAGTTTTTTTATAATGTCCGCAAATGCTGCATTGTTCGGCTTCTTCAAGCTCTCCACCACAATCACACTCCCTAACAGTTATAGTTTCAAACCCTACTGGACGTTGCTCTTTACAAGTAGTCAAGACTTCGACTAGCCCGTTGCATGTATCACAAATATAAATGTCAATCACTCCAAACCAAACGGAAGAACAACAAGCTTGACAAAGTTTAAATTTAGTGTAAAATTAAATTGTTATTGTTTCTTGTAACGCTCGGTGTTCTTCCTTAAACTTCGCTGGGCGTTATTTTTATGTAAAATCAAACCCACCAGCTAAATATGTAAACCACATAAACCCTATGCCAAAACAAACAAAACCAATAATGCTTTCTGCCATTGAATAAAGTCCAGTAGCTAAACGTTCGCCCATAAACATGTAACCTATAAAGCAAATAAACGCTAATGCACCGTATATAGTGCGTTGGTTTTTAAGTATCTTGTGCCAAACCTTTTTTAAAAATTCTTTAAGCCACCTCATGGTATCACCCTTATGGAAAATCTTAATTATTAAAAAACTGCTTAAATGATTCCGCTCCATACTGCCCCTTGGTAAGCTCAATAATTTCGCCAACGGAATAGCTTTCTTTAATTTCCTTAACAGAATTAATAAACTGTTCTGTGCCAGCTTGACAAGCACCAGTTATAATCCTGTAGCAAGTTGCGGCTTCAGCTAAAGTCAACACGCTTTCATGGGTTAAATTGTGATACTGCTCACTTCCTCGTCATTTATAGCAACCAATTTCCAGTCACCGCTCTGGTAAGTGGTTTTAGAATTGCAATCTTTAAGGGTCGAGTTTTGAAGAAGAACTATATTTTCCCTCTTGTTAATTGAATGATTTGGAATTACGACAGTGCTGTTACCCCAAGCTTTGACAGTGCTGTTGCCCCAAGCTTCGACAGTGCTGTTGCCGCAAGCTTTGACAGTGCTGTTGCCGCAAGCTTCGACCGTGCTGTTGCCCCAAGCTTTGACAGTGCTGTTGTCGCAAGCTTTGACAGTGCTGTTGCCCCAAGCTTCGACAGTGCTGTTGCCCCAAGCTTCGACAGTGCTGTTGCCGCAAGCTTTGACAGTGCTGTTGCCGCAAGCTTCGACCGTGCTGTTGCCCCAAGCTTTGACAGTGCTGTTGTCGCAAGCTTTGACAGTGCTGTTGCCCCAAGCTTCGACAGTGCTGTTGTCGCAAGCTTTGACAGTGCTGTTGTCGCAAGCCTCGACAGTGCTGTTGCCCCAAGCTTCGACCGTGCTGTTGCCCCAAGCTTTGACAGTGCTGT
>CAZBLK010000023.1:45325-47004 GCA_964492715.1 uncultured Defluviitaleaceae bacterium
GTGCTGTTGCCCCAAGCTTCGACCGTGCTGTTGCCCCAAGCTTTGACAGTGCTGTTGTCGCAAGCTTTGACAGTGCTGTTGCCGCAAGCTTCGACCGTGCTGTTGCCCCAAGCTTCGACCGTGCTGTTGCCCCAAGCTTTGACAGTGCTGTTGTCGCAAGCTTTGACAGTGCTGTTGCCCCAAGCTTCGACAGTGCTGTTGTCGCAAGCTTTGACAGTGCTGTTGTCGCAAGCCTCGACAGTGCTGTTGCCGCAAGCTTCGACCGTGCTGTTGCCGCAAGCTTTGACAGTGCTGTTGTCGCAAGCTTTGACAGTGCTGTTGTCGCAAGCTTCGACAGTGCTGTTGCCGCAAGTAACTCTTTTGCAATTCTTCAAATAATGAACTCCTTCTTTAATTGCAAAATCACTCTTGTCTATATGAATGCGCTCTTTTGCCCATGTTTTTACGGCTAGAACCGTTCTTTCATTCTCGAATTCCCTTACAAACCACCCTGGAATTATGTCTTGGTCAATAACAAATACCCAGTCTTCAATAGGTGAAAAAACATCTCCATTTTTCGGTACTAACTCAGCCCTAACAAACAAGGTTTCGGCATTTTTTATAGTATCATCTATACCCAACTCTTTAAGCATATCAGTATGGTGGTTATGGTTAGGTACATATATTCTATCCTTTAAAATAATTACTGACTTAAATTGACACATTTTACTTCCTCCCTAAACTTTTAATCAATAAGCTTACCAACACAACAATTATAAGCAACGTTAACCAATCTGTTTCAACCGATTTAAACAACCTCTTTTTTGGTTTTACTAGAACACCAAGGGCAAACATAAGGCTTGTCCAGGCATGTTTTAATGCTGATGTGCCAGTATTTTTCGCATTTTGAACACTTGGCTTTCATGGTGTTGCCTTCTTCCAAACAGCAATTTTAAGCCTGTTCTCGTAAACTCTTGTTGCTTCGAACTGCAAGCCAAGAGCTTCTGCAATTTCAGTCCACGCTTCAAACTCTACGGTCTTTGTTTCACCATGATTGGCGTAAAACTCATGAAGTAGGTAGCCTAACGCCGACTCTGGGTTTTCAAAAGATTTGACCATGTTTTACCTCTCTTTCTGCATTCATTTCTGCTTCAATCTTCTTAGCGTAAAATAACGCTAAGGGCAAAGTATCAATTTCAACATTGCTGTCTAATATTTCAAAGTCTGATTCTTCACCTGTTAGTTTAACTGTGCATGTTGCGCATACCATGCAAATACCCCCAAATATGTACTTAAACCACTTTCATTTCCACCGGCACAAGATTACCGCCAACCCAGTGTTCCTTAACAGCAGCTTGTGTTACTATGTAATCCAAATATTTCTCCCAGTAAATTCGGATACCGCCATTCTTGCCAGTACACGCATTTATATCTACAGAAATGCCTAATTCACATAAAGCCTTGCTAGATGCAAGCTCTTGGGCCTTGTTGTGTAGACACCGAAATGCGTTCAGTAAATTCCTTGAGAGTTATCAAAGTTGCTTCCATAAAATCAACCTCTCATTGTTACTAAGTTGATAAATAAATTGTGACTAATAGTGTGTTATTGCATTTTGTCGAATTATGTTTCACACTCTCCATAGAAGGGAGGTGATACAATGAGTATAGTAAAATATACAGTGCCATCACCGCACCAAAAA
>CAZBLK010000024.1:0-46207 GCA_964492715.1 uncultured Defluviitaleaceae bacterium
CGCACATACACACAGTTTCAAGCGGACATGCCTACAGCACAGTAATGGAATATGTAAATTGTGCAAAAGAGAAGGGGTTATCCCTAATTGCAATAACAGACCACGCTCCAAGTATGCCTGGCACTTGCCACAAGTTTCACTTTGCAAATTTAGACGACATTCCAAGAATGTTAAACGGTGTAGAAGTTTTGGGCGGAGTAGAGCTTAACATAATGGACGAAACTGGGCGTGTGGACTTGCCAGAAGGCATTTTAAAAAAGCTTGATGTTGTAATTGCAAGCCTGCACATACCTTGTTTTGCGCCGAAAAGTGAAGAAGAACACACAAAAGCAGTAATTAACACTATGAAAAAACCACTAGTAAAAGTTATTGGGCATTTGGGCGACCCACGATACCCAATAAATGTTGAAAAGGTTGTTAAAGCAGCAAAAGAAACAAACACTGTTATAGAATTAAACAACAATTCGTTTGCAGATGACAGCCCAAGGGCAGACGAAGGTTTTGTTAGAAAAATTATAAAATGCTGCAAGCAGTTTTCTGTTCCTGTCGTAATGGGAAGTGATTCTCACTTTGTAACGTATTTGGGAGAGTTTTCAAAAGTAGAAAGGCTTGCAATTGAAGAAGGGCTACCAGAGGAACTTGTTTTAAACACATCTGTAGAACTATTTAAGAAAACACTTGGGATAGAATAACTATCCCAAGCAAGGGAATATAAACTACTAAATTATTTTTTAATGTAGCAGCAAATTTTTGTTCCTACACCAACTTTGCTTTTAATTTCAATTTTACCGCCGTGAAATGAAGTAATTTGTTTAACAATTGAAAGCCCAAGCCCAGTACCGCCTATACGCTTTGAGCGTGACTTGTCTACTCTGTAAAAACGCTCGAAAATTCGCTCAATGTGCTTTTGGGAAATGCCAATTCCTGTGTCGGACACAGTTATTTTAGCAAACTCGCCTTCGTGTGAAATTGATACGAAAACTTCGCCGTTGTCTTTGTTATATTTAATTCCATTATCAACCAAGTTGTACAAAAGTTCGTCAATCATGCGCCTATTTGCCAAAACTTTAAAACTTTCACCGCTTAAAGAAAGTGCCACACTTTTTTGGCTTGCTTTTTCATTTAAGCTTACGATTACGGCATCTGCCAGCTTGTAAAGGTCAAACAGTTCAAAGCTTTTTTCAATGCTTCCTTCGTCAAACTCGGAAAGTCTAATAATATCATCAATTAATTCAATCAAACGCTTTGACTGCCCAACAATTTTTTCTGCAAAGCCTTGCACATCGTCCTTTTTTGCCATTCCATTAGAAATCATTTCTGACAATGCCGTAATTGTTGTAAGCGGTGTTTTAAGCTCGTGCGAAACGTTTGCAGTAAACTCTTTTCTTTGTTTTTCTGCCCTGGCTTTTTCTGTAGTGTCAAGAAAAAGAATAATTGCACCGTTAATATATTCATTGTGATAAACTGGGTTTAAGTAAACTGTAAATATTTTTTTGTCAATGTTAATTTGCATTTCAGAGCTTGTGCCACCTAAGCAAGTTTCAATTTTTTCCAAAAGCTCCATGTTTCGGTTTACGTGCAAAATGTTTTTGCCAACAATATCAAAGTAGCCAAGCATATTTGAAACGCTGTTGTTTGCCGAAAGAACTATACCATGCTTGTCAAGGAGAATTAAACCTTCCTTCATGTTTTCTGTAATTGTTTTAATGGTATCGGCTCGGTTTTCAAGTGCTTCAAGCTGTTCGTTAATTTCCCTTTTTTGATACTCAATTTTTTTTATAAATGGTGAAAGCTCGTCATAGGGTAGGGTACTTATATTTTCAAGGTCTACGTTGTTTATTGGTTTAATTATTTTTGCAGTAAGCCTTTTTGCAAGCACAAACGAAATTGTTAATACAACAAGCAGGCAACCTAAAACTATTAAAACAAAACCATAAAGCCATGAATAAATGCTGTCAATTGTAAGGGATAGCCTTAAAATGTTTCCATCTGTAAGTTTTACTGCATAATAAAACGTTGTTGTTTTCAGTGTGTCGGAATATCGCTCACTTTCGCCAAAGCCAGTTTGTAATGCAGAAATAACTTCTGGGCGGTCGGCGTGGTTTTGCAGGTTGTCCCTGTAGTTGTCATAAACAACGTCACCACTTTCAGAAATTACTGTAACTCTAACAGTTTTAAGGCTGTCCTTTATTTGCTTAAAATACTCTACCTTAAAAACTAAAAACCAAAGGCTTACAAAAAGAAATGCCATTAAACCGATTATAAGGCTCATGTTTCTGAAAATTCTTTTTTTCACAGAATCACTCCCCAAGCTTATACCCAACGTTTCTTATTGTAATTACGTGTTCGCCTGCTGTTTTCAGCTTTTGGCGAAGCGTTTTTATGTGCATGTCTACTGTACGGCTTTCACTTTCAAAGTCGTAGCCCCACACTGCATCTAAAATTTTGTCTCGGCTTAAAACAAGCTGTTGGTTTAAAAGCAAGTAATGCAAAAGCTCAAACTCCTTAAACGTTAAAACAATGTTTTCGCCGTCAACTGTTACAGTGTGTTTTTCTGTGTCAAGGCAAATGTTTTTGTACGTCAAAACAAAGTAATTTGCTTTCTTGGGGTTGCTTCGCCTTAAAACTGCGTTTATTCTTGCTATAAGCTCCATAACGCCAAACGGCTTGCTTATGTAGTCGTCTGCACCAATGTCAAGCCCTTTAACTTTGTCAAATTCGCTTGCTTTTGCAGTTAGCATAATTACAGGAATTGCACTAAAAAGTGAGTTACTGCGAATTTCTCTTAAAATTGTTAAGCCGTCACTTTCTGGAAGCATAATGTCAAGGATAATTAGGTGCGGCTGTTCCTCTACCTTGTTCATTTCCTTATAAAACTTGTTACAGCTTTCAAAGCCAAAAGCCTCAAAGCCGCTAGACTTTAAGGCATACAAAACAAGCTCTCTTATGTTTTCATCATCTTCGACAACAAAAATTTTAAACATATTAACACCGCTCATATATTATTGTTCTACCATGTCGTCGGAACCATGCGTTCCTGTAATTGAAAAAACAACCCATTCTGCAATGTTTACAGCGTGGTCGCCTATTCGTTCAAAATACTTTGCTATCATAAGAAAGTCAATTGCTTGCTCGCCGTTTTTGCTGTCTTTAGAAATTATATTTATTATGTCTGTTTTAACAGTGTCAAAAAGGTCGTCTACGACGTCATCGTAAGCTATAACACTTTGCGCAAGCTCCAAGTCTTTTTTAACAAAGGCGTCAACACTTTCTGTCACCATTTTAATTGTAGCTGTAGCCATTTGTGGAATGTGCTCAAGCTTTTTAACATACGGCATATGTGCAAGCATAATAGTAATTTCTGAAATGTCGGCGGCTTGGTCGCCTATGCGCTCCATGTCGGTTATCATTTTAAGCGCAGCCGAAATTTGGCGCAAGTCTTTTGCTACAGGGTGCTGGTGCAAAAGAAGCTTTAAACAAAGTGCTTCAATGTCCTTTTCCTTTTGGTTAATGTCGCTTTCAATTTCAATTGCCTTTTTAGCAAGCGCAACATCTTGGTTTTTAAGTGCGTCTACTGCTTTGCCTATAGCCGCTTCAATTAACGCACCCATTTCTATTAACATGTTGTTAAGCACAATAAGCTGTTCGTCAAACCTGTTTCTCATCTATAAACCTCACTTTCAAATGCTCAAAGTATGCCTTGTTGCTTTTGTCCTTTGCAGGAAAAAGGCAGTAGGGCAAGCTGTCAGTGTTTTTGTGTTTAACAATACATCTTTCGCAGTTTCCGTTGTTTGGGCATTGTTTTTTTGGGCAGGCACACTGCTCCTTGTCCATCAACCAAACCTCCCTGTAATATAATCTTCACAGCGTTTATCCTTTGGCATTGAGAAAATTTGGTCTGTTTTGCCGTACTCTATAACTTCGCCCATTAGGAAAAACGCCGTTTTGTCAGAAATTCTAGTCGCTTGCTGCATATTGTGTGTTACAATTACTACAGTGTATTTTTCTTTAAGTTCAAAAACCAAGTCTTCAATTTTTGAAGTTGAAATTGGGTCTAGTGCAGAAGTAGGCTCGTCCATTAAAAGTACTTCGGGTGAAACTGCAAGTGCCCGTGCTATGCAAAGCCTTTGCTGCTGTCCTCCGGAAAGCCCAAGTGCGCTTTTTTTAAGCCTGTCTTTTACTTCGTCCCAAATGGCTGCGCCACGCAAAGCTTTTTCTACAATTTCGTCAAGCTCGTACTTTCTTGTAATGCCGTGTGTTTTTGGGCCGAATGCTATGTTATCATACACGCTCATAGGGAAGGGGTTAGGCTTTTGAAAAACCATACCAACCCTTTTTCTAAGGGTGTTAGTGTCCATGTTTCCATAAACATCTGCACCATCAAGTAAAATTTCACCTGTAATTTTGCAGCCTTCTACTAAGTCGTTCATTCTGTTAAGCGTTTTTAACAACGTAGACTTTCCGCAGCCCGAAGGACCAATAAACGCCGTAATTTCATTTTGTTCTATTTCCATGGAAATACCTTTAAGAGCCTTAAAGTCATTATACCATAATTCAACGTTTTGCAGGCTGAATTTGTTCAATTTATGTTCACTCCTAAACTTTAGAAATTCTTTTAGCTATATATTCGGCACTAAACATTGTAATATTTTATTCAGTTTAGTGCCGAATATTTTCCACTGTTTATAGGGATGGCATTAATGTTTCGTTTTGTGAAACATTAATGCCGCCTAAATACAATTGCAGAAAGAGTATTTATTATTATAACTACGATTAAAAGAACAACTGCTGTTGCGTAAGCTTGACCGGTGTAAAGCCCTTCGCTTGATAACGCCCACATATGTATAGATAAAGTTCTGCCAGAGCTTAAAAGGCTACTTGGAACTTGTGCGACTGTACCTGCCGTATAAATAAGAGCCGCTGTTTCGCCTACAATTCTGCCAATAGCAAGAATAACGCCAGCCAAAATGCCAGGTGCTGCTGAAGGCAGAACAATTTGAAAAACAGTTCGCAGCCTGCCAGCCCCAAGCCCGAAAGAGCCTTCACGGTACATGTCGGGTACAGCTTTTAAACTTTCTTCTGTTGTTCTTATAATAAGCGGCAAAATCATAATTGAAATTGTAAAACACCCTGCAAGCAAGGAGAACCCCCAGCCGAGAGTAGTTACAAAAAACAACATGCCAAAAAGCCCATAAACAATTGACGGAATACCCGACAAAGTTTCGGTCGTTACTCTTATAAGCTTAACAAGCTTACTTCCTCTTTTTGCATACTCAACAAGGTAAATTGCAGTAAACACTCCAAAAGGAACAGAGATAACGAGCGACAGCAAAATAAGACCCACTGTGTTAATTAGTGCTGGCATTAGAGAAACGTTTTCACTGTTATATTTTAAGGCAAACAAAGATGGCTTTAAGTATGGTACACCGTTTACCAAAATGTACCCAATTAAAAAAATAAGCACAAAAAACGTAAATGCAGCAGACAGCCAAACCAACGCCCTTAAAATTAAGTCTACAGGTTTTCTAATCATTTATTTACCGCCTTTCACATCTTTGTTAGCAAGTAATGAGAACGAAACGTTAATTATAAGTATAAAAACGAAAAGAACAACGCCAGTTGCTATAAGTGCTTCACGGTGAAGCCCAGCGGAATATCCCATTTCGGTAATTATGTTTGCTGTAAGAGTTCGCACACCTTTTAAAATTTCGTTTGGCATACGCACCACCGTTTGGTTTCCTGCAACCATTACAACAGCCATAGTTTCGCCGATTACACGCCCAATTCCAAGCACAACTGCCGCCAAAATACCAGACTTTGCAGCAGGAAGAACTACCCAAAAAATAGCACGCTCATGGCTTGCACCAAGAGCTAAAGCTCCGTCATAATAGTTTTCTGGAACGGCTCGTATTGCTGTTTCTGTTATTCCAATAATAGTTGGAAGAATCATTATTCCAAGAAGTATTGAGGCTGTAAGTATGCTGCTTCCGTTGCCGCCAAACAAGTTTCTTACAAGCGGAACTAAAATTACTACTCCAAAAAAGCCGTACACTACAGACGGTATTCCAGCAAGAAGCTCTATAGAAGGTTTTAAAAACTTGTACAAACTTTTTGGGCAAACTTTAGCCATAAAGACTGCTGTAAGTATGCCTATAGGCACACCAATAATTATTGCGCCTGCTGTGATGTATATGCTTCCTAAAATCATTGGTAATATACCAAAAGATGGTGGAACGTCCATAGGAAGCCAGTCTGTGCCTAAAAGAAAGTTAAAAATACCAATTTTGCCAATTGCAGGAATACCATTAGCAAGCAAAAAAGCACAGATAAGGGCAACCGCTAAAATTGAAGCGGTTGCCGACAACATGAACACATATTTCATTATATTTTCTTTAAGCTTAATCATTTAATTTCGCCCCATTTTGTTGTTTCGCCTGTGTAAACACTTTTTACTTGCTCGCTTGTCATTGTTTCTATATTATTATTTTTGTTTACAATTACAGCTATGCCGTCAAGTGCAATTTCTTGGCTGGAAACTTTTTCCTTTTCATCTTCCTTTAAGTCACGGCTTGCCATGCCAATGTCAAGAGTTCCGTCAACTATGCCTGTTACGCCAGCAGTAGAGTCTGTTTGCTGAATGTCAATTGTTGCATTGGGGTTTACTTTTATATAAGCTTCTTTCAACTTTTCCATCACAGGTGTAACAGATGATGAGCCACCTACTGTAATTTTGCCGCTTGGCTTTTCTCCTGCAAAGCTTTCGGCATTATCTTTTATAGAAATATAGCTTTTTGCTACAACTTCTTGACCTTCTTTAGAAAAAATGAAGTCTATAAAATCTTTTGCCAAACCGTCGGGTTCACCTTTTGTTATAATGTTAAAAGGACGAGCAATTTTATAGCTTCCATTTTTTACGCTTTCTGATGATGGGGTGACGCCATCAATTTGAACTGCCTTTATAGTGTCGTTTAGTGAACCAAGCGAAATATACCCAACAGCGTATGGGTCGTTTGCTACTGTTGTCATCATTACGTCAGTTTTGTTTACAACGTTTGCTTCTTGTGTTGTCATGTCTTTCTTTGTTCCATCGTCAGCTTTTACTTCAACTTTGAAAAGCTCAATAAATGCGCCACGTGTGCCGCTTCCGCCTTCACGGGAAACAACTGTTATAGTTTTTTTAGTGTCAAATTCGCCAGAGGTTTTTTGTGCGCCACAGCCAGCCAAAAGTGAAACAGCAGCTACGCCAATTAATAAAGATTTTAATACTCTTTTCATTAAATATCTTCTCTCCTTATTTCTGTAAAAAAATGGGTACAGTAAGCGGTGTTTTGCTTACTGTACCCATTATATATACCTATTGTAAAAACAAGAGGAGTAGTTTTGTAAAAACTGTGTAAAATGTTTATTTGCTTTTACGTTTACTTTTTACCTTTTTTTCTGAAGCTAAATAGCAACGCAGCAACAGCCCCGCCTACAATTGCACCAATAATAATTGGAGTGTTGTTCTTTTTGCTCTGTGCTGTGTCGTCAGCCGTAGCTTGTGGTTCAGCAGAGGCTTGCTCTTGCGGAGCAGTTGCCCCTGTAAATTTAAGAACGTATGAGCTTTGAGGTGTTGCTTTAAGCGTTGTACCAACCGAAGCAAGAACTTCTGTGCCAGCCTTCTCACCGTTTACAAGAACGTCCCAGCCTTCGCTTGGAAGCTCGATAGTTTGCTCACTTGTAGTAGCATTAAAAATAACTGCATATTCTTCATTTTCGTCTTTAACAGTGTAGCCCAAAACGCCTTCATCAGTTTTCATAAACTTAATGTTGTAGCGGATTTCGTTTGCTGTACGCAAGCGGAATGCAGGCGTAGCTTTACGCAAAGCTATAAGCCCTTTGTAATATTCGTAAAGGTCTGTATATTCGCCTTTTCTGTCCCAGTCAAGCATGTTTACAGCGTCTGAAGATTGATAGCTGTTTTCGTCAAGGTTTTTTGTTCTAGCCATTTCTTCACCAGCGTGGATAAACGAAGTGCCTTGTGACGTAAGAACGATAGCCGCCGCCATTTTGTTCATTTTACGAAGCGTTGCATCGTCTGCCTCTGTGCTTGTAATAAGCTTATCCCATAAAGTTAAGTTGTCGTGCGCCGAAGCGTAGCTTATAACTTGTGAAGGTTCTGCCGCCCAAAATTCAGTTTGCGACTTAACTTGAACATGAGGTATAGAAGCAACAACACCAAACATTACGTCAGTTACACGGTTGAAAGCACCGCTTACAAAGCCTTTGTCTTTGCTGTCAAAAACGCTGCCCTTTATACCATCACGAATTTGGTCAGAAAAAGCGGCAATGTTTTTGTCAAGCTTTTTGCCAACGTTCTTTTGAATAGCCTTCATGTTGTCTGGAAGTGGGGAAGTTCCGCCAGTCCAGCCTTCCCCGTAAACGATAATTGAAGGGTCAACTTCGTTTAATGCGGCTCTAATTTCGTTCATAGTTTCAATGTCGTGCAAGCCCATAAGGTCGAAGCGGAAACCGTCTACATGGTATTCCTTAGCCCAGTAAACAACCGAGTCAACAAAAAGCTTGCGCACCATCGAACGCTCTGATGCAGTTTCGTTTCCACAGGCAGAGCCGTTTGCAAACGAACCGTTGTCGTTAAGGCGGTAGTAGTAGTCGGGCACAAGCAAGTTAAGGTTAGAATCTTGCGATGCGCCTGTGTGGTTGTAAACAACGTCCATTACAACACGTAAATCGTTTTCATGGAGTGTTTTTACCATTTCTTTAAACTCTGTTATACGAACATTGCCGTCAGCAGGGTTTGTAGAGTATGAACCTTCTGGCGTGTTGTAGTTTTCCGGGTCGTAGCCCCAGTTAAAGTTGTTTTCTTCAAGCTTTGCTTCGTCGACACTTCTGTAGTCAAAAGAAGGAAGCAAGTGAATGTGTGTTACGCCAAGCTCTTTAATGTGGTCAAGCCCAGTCGACAAGCCGTTTGCAGGGTTTTTAGTTCCAGTTTCTGTCAATCCAAGAAACTTGCCGACATTTTTAATTCCCGAGTTTTCATGTGTTGAGAGGTCACGCACATGAAGCTCGTATATAATTGCATCAAGTGGGTTTTCAAAAGTAGGGGATTTGTCATTTTCCCAATTTGCTGGGTTTGTAGCAGCCAAGTCAACAATTTGCCCACGCCTGCCGTTTACGCCTACAGCTTTTGCATAAGGGTCAACAGCCTCGTTTACTTTGTCGCCGATTGTTACACGGAAATTGTAAAACTTGTTAAGGTTGTCACCCGAAAGAGTATAAGCCCATGTGCCTTTTTCTGCCTTTTCCATTTCATAAACTTCTGGGCTTTCGCCGTTTGTAACGTCACCCTCTTTATAAATAAGAAGTTCAGCTTTGCCAGCAGTTGGCGCCCAAAGCCTAAACTTTGTTTCTGTTTTGCTGTATGTTGCACCCAAGTCGTCACCTTCATATGTGAACGCTTGTGCAAATTCTTCACTGCCAAAAATATTGCCAAGGCTAACTTGCTTTGCGCCAAGCTTTCCTTCAACTGTGTAGTTGTGCGACAAGTCAAGCGCAGGGCAGATTAAAATAAACTCTGTAGCATAGCCTTCTGCAAGTGTGCCAAACGTTCCGTCTTTACCGCCCAAGTTCAAAGTTTCTACTTTAATTTCGGTAATTTCGCCTCCAGCATATGTAAGCTTAATGCCGTTTAACTGCTCTGGTTTAATTGGTTTGGTTGTTTTAATGTTTACTTGTGTGTTTGTGTCAAGCGTTGCTTCCGCAAATTTGGCAGAGCTGCCTTTTTTTCCTGTATCGTTTGGTGAGTAAGCAATTTCATCTGTTCCTTGCATAAGATAAACCTCCAAATTACCGTTTTCATCTGCTTTGGAAAGTGGGAAAGCGCCTTGTGCATAGTCTAAAAGCGTGTCGCCAGAATAAATTCCAAAGCTCATTTTTCTTGTGTTTTCTACGTTTGAGAAGCCAACTGTTGCCTTTAAGTCGTATTCATTAGAAGGAGCAAGTTTAGCTTCTGCTATGTACTTAGAAGCAGGGTCGGAAACTTTAACGGATAACCCTTCTGTATTGCCGTCGTAGCGGCTGTAGTTAAAGCTAAGGTTCAACTGTGGAATAGGGGGAACTTCCTCGGCAAATTCAGCAGGTACGTCATAAAAATATTCTTCTTGGCCCGAATAAACCCAAACTTCATTTCCCTTTGTAAGGTCAATAAACCTGTCGTTGTCAGTGTCCTTTTCCCATGAGTCTGTGCGTACAATAAAACCAGCTTGTGTAAAACCATCACCGTTATTTAAGGTAATTTCTGCAAACTTACCAAATTTGTCTTGTCCAGTAAATGGGTAAGCAGCACCGCCGCCATTTAAAGGCCAAGCCCAAACATTCCATTTGTCGTAGTCGCCATCGTCACGATGATAGTGCACTATAATGGAAACACTTGCTGCTTGCACTTTAATTGGTGTCACTGAAAGTAGTGGAAGTAACATAAATAAAACAAGTAGCTTTGCAAAAAGCTTGCGTTGCATAGTTTTCCTCTCCTTCGGTTTGTACGTAGCTATATAGCAATTTAGCCTATCGTAATCCACGCCTTGGCTGCTAAAATTCCAAACTACTGCGTCACCGACTCCTTGTATTTTGAAATTTAATCTAGCCAATTCGTAGACTATGCCAAGTTAAATTGCTATAAAAGGTGCTTTGACATAAAAAAGCAGTTTTAATTTTATGGAACACAACCGTTTAATTATCCATAAAAAATTACAACTGCTTACTTAGGAAGTATATAACATTTTCACATTATTGTCAATTGGATTGTTGCTTAATGTGCAGAATATATAGGGCGCAGTGTAGCTTAATTGGTTAGTTTTACTGATTATCACGAAGCAAATACAAAACATCACTCATTCCAGCTTTAGCTTGTGCAAGAACAAACATTGAAGCCTGTTGCGAAACCTGCGCCTTTACAAAATTCATCATTTCTTTAGCCATATCAGCGTCAGTAATTCTGCTGTATGCTTCTTCAAGGTTGTCACGGTAAGTTTGTGTAAAGCTAAGCGTATGTTCAAGCCTGTTTACTTGTGCGCCAATTACAGCACGTTGGCTTGAAACTTTGTCGATAGCTTTTTGTACACCTTCGATTGCTTTACCTGCATTTTCTGCTGTCTTTATGTCAAGGTTGTCAACACCAATTGATTGTGTAGAAACGCTAGTGTTTGATATGTATATGCCTTGACCGTCTAGTGCGCCTGTTTGAACGTACAAGAAGTCTTCGCTAGTTGTACCTACACTGAAAGATGAAGCAGACCCTTGTGAATTAAATTGTTGTGCAGATGAAGCATCTTGGGTTGAATTGTTGTTAGATGAAGCTAATTTTTGAAGATTTTTGCTGTCCGAAATGTCAAACCCATGTTCAGTATCAAAAACCACTCCATTTTCAAAAACAACTAGTCCTCCATTTGCAAGCTTTTCCATTTCTCCGCTTTGAGAAACAATTTCTGTATCAGATTCAAGAATATATTTGCTTTTGTCATTGTCATAACTAACGTTTAACTTGGAAAAAAGCTTAGCGGCTTCTTCTTCGCTTAATTCATTTTTTAATATACTTACTTCATTTGTTGCAGTATCACTGCCACTTAATGTTGAATAAGCAACTCTAGCCGAAGACAAACCCGAGCTTTGGCTACTTCCTCCAAACAAAGGCTTTCTATTAAATTCTGTGTCACGAAAAACTGAATCCATGGCTTTTTTAAGCTCTTGAAACTCTAAGTCAAGATACCCTCTTTCAGTATCAGTTAAAGTTCCGTTTGCAGACTGTACAGCAAGTTCATTCATTCGCTGGAGCATACTGGTAACCCCGTCTAAAGCACCGTCTTTAACTTGCAAAAGGGACATTGCGTCCTCGATGTTTCTTTCCGCAACATAAAGCCCACGAATCATTGCTTGAAGCTTTGAAGCAATAGCCATGCCAGCAGGGTCGTCAGCGGCAGAGTTTATCCGCTTGCCTGTCGAAAGGCGTAATGAAGCCCTTTGCATAGCTGAGTTTGATAATTTTATGTTTCTTAAAGCCGACATATACATTGAATCCATTACTTGCATTGTTACACTCACATCCTTGTAATTTTTTAAGCAAATTTTAAAAAATATATTTTATATTACATCGGTATATTTTGTAAAAAAATTAAGGACTTTTTGCGTAAGCCCTTAATTTTAAAAGATTTATATTTTAATCAATGTAACCAGCAATTTTTAAAACTTTGAAGACTACAGTAACAGCCTCAGCTTTTGAAATATTGCTTTTTGGGTTAAGCCTGCCAAAGTCGTCACCTGCAAAAACTTCGTTGTGAACAAGAAGTGCCATGTCGAACATTACCCATGGACCAACATCACTTTTATCAACAAACCTGCTTAGGTTGTTTATTTGATAATCTTTCTTTATATTAAAGTTGCCAAGTGCAAAGAAGTTTGTCAAAATTTTTGCGACTTCTTGGCGAGTAATTTGGCTGTCGGGTTTAAACGTTTTGTCTTCATAGCCTGTTGCAATTTTGTACTTGTACGCTATTGTTATAGAATCTTTGTACTTATGCCCACTGCTAACATCTTTGTAAGGCGAGCTTTCGGTTGTAACTTCATAAAGCCCTAACGCACGCACAACTATGTCAATAAATTCGCCACGAGTAATTTTTTCATCTGGTACAAAAGCTGAAATGTCTCGAATTACATCGGTTTTAGCAAATTTGTTTATAAATGTTAAAGCCCAGTGAAGCCCAGTGTAGCCAACATTCTTTTTAGGCACAACTGCGTACACGCTGTTTGTCTTTGAGCGCATAAAAACTTCGCCTCTGCCGTTTTCATAAAACTTTACAACCGCAGGAACAGGCGAAAAGCTTCCGTCGCTTAAAACACGAACAGCTCTAACGTTGTCGTCAAAACCGCTGTATGAAATTGACTTGTTCAAAAAGTCTGTAAAGCTTTTAAGCTCTGTTGTTTTGTTGTTGTAGCGGTGTTTAATTGTAAATTCAACAGGGTTTGCTAAAATTACAGCGTCTTTTACAGCATTTGCACCAAGCTCTTTTATGCTTACTTCAACTTCGCCAACGGTTAAATCCAAAGTTGTGTCAATTTTGCTTGGGTCAAATGTTTGCCTAGCTGTTTTAGTTACAATTTCCAAGCTTTTTTTCGTATCAATAAGCTTTTTTACTACCACGCTGTTAAAAGTTGCATTAACGCTTGCATAAGCCGAAACGTCAAGCCGTGGGCTTGCTTCCTTTTCAATTTCCGCTATAAGCTTTGTTGTGTTTATTTTTGGTGAAGCTACACCGCTGCTTACAGTAACAGAATCAATGGTTGGGTGAACTGTCGATGTAGTAAAACTGCCATTGCTGTTATTTGTGTCGTTTGCTGTTAAGCCTGCTCCGTTTAGTTCCACAACTACCGAGCTGTAAACCGTTTCTTCAAAAGAAGAATTAACTAGCTTTAAGCTTGAAGTAGTGTAAAAAAGCGTGTTTGATGGCAAGCCTGAAAGTGAAAGCTCACCAATGTAAACGCTACCGTTTGCTGTAAGAGGGTAGAGGTCGTCAACGTAAACCGTAATTTTTGAACCGTTTGAAAGGTCTGTCTTTTTAATTTCATTAAAATCAAAACTTCTTGCCCACGACATTTCGGCATTGCTGAAAACTTTGTTTGTTTTTATTTCAAACTGCAATGAAACAACATTTGCAGGTAGCCCCGAAACAGAAAGGGCTACCTTGTTGTTTGAATTTGAAGCACTAATTACAGGCGTTGTACTGCCTAGCACGTTTACAGGAAGCTGTAAAGCAAGAAAAGCAATTATTAATATAAAGCTAAAAAACTTATTTTTCATTACTGTGAGCCTCCTTGAATTGAAATTTGCGGCATTGTGTTTTGTGTAGGCACATCAAGCCAAAGTGTGTTGCTTACCAACCGTCTGTTAGTAACATCTGTAGGCGTGTAGTTTATGTAAAGCTCCGCCTTTACGCTTGCAGGAAGTATACTTACTATAGTTTCGTTAAGGTTGTTTGCTTCTTGAAGCGTTGCTTCTTTTTGAACATCTGGTACAAAAACCCATATTCCGTTGCTAACTGTAGAAACTTCTCCAGAAGCAGGAATTTCTGCAAACAAAATTGCCGTACCGTTAAGCGCACGCTCAACGTAAGTTACTCCTTGCGAGTTATCGCCAGAAGCAAACTTTCCTACAATGTTAACCGTGTTAAATTCAGGGTTGCCCCTGTAATTTCCTGTAATAACAAGCGTTCCTGCTTTAATTACATCATCTGCTCCTGTGCCGTACACAAAGTCGGCTTGGAGGTAGCCAAAGTTAGTTACATCAACGTTGTCACCTGGGTACGCAACAATGTCAAGCTCGTCCAAAGCAATTGTGCTTGGAAGCCCTTTTATTTGAATAACATCAGCGTCATACGTCCAAATACTGCTTTCATTTGTGTTTGGCTTGTTAAAGAAGCTTACATAGGTTTCTGCGTTAGCCGACGAATTTTTTGAAAGGTCAACTGTAGCTGACTTTACAAATTCTCCGCTTCCCTTTTTAACAAGTACATCAAACGTTCCTGTTTCTGTTACAGCTCTGTTTATTTTTATTCCAGCAACACTTTGTGTGCTGTTCATTGTAATAGTAATAGTGTCATCAACTTGTGCCGTTGTGTAAAGGCTTTTAGCTATTGCAACATCATTTGAAAGCTTAATTTGCCCAGCATCTTTTGTTGCGACAACATTTCCTAAAACATCAATAGCTTTAACAGTGTAGTTCATTGAAATGTTGTTTGCTGTTCCAATAATGTCCTCAAATTTGTCTTCATTTGTAAAACCTACACCAACACCATTTCTTGAAATTTCGTAGCCTTGTATAAGCGACTTGTCACAGTCAACATCAATAGAAACTGTAATTTTGTTTTTGTCAGCAGCAAGGCTTGTTGTAAGCTGAACATTTTGTGGCATTGTTGTTCCGTTTAGCTGTGAACGCCGTGAATTATCGTTTAAATAATAAATTTTCCTAGGCTCTGAAGGCAAACTTGCGATTACAGCTTTAGCACTGTCACTTAACCTAATTCCCCATTGAGTGAAAAACTCGGTCAAGTTTTTGCCTGCAACATTGCTTGCAACTACAGCAAACTTGTCGTCACCGCTAAAACCGTTTCCAGTACCTTTTCTGTATTCTTTGTTTAGCTTGTTGTAGAAGTTTTCGCCTGCACCGTCATAAGCAAGGTGAAGTTGCCAGTACATGCCAAGGCTAACAAACACGTTGTTTGAAGTTCCAACAGCGCCTATTGCAGTTTTGTTGAAAATGTCCTTATATGTGCTTGCTTCAAGCCTTGACGTAAGCGTGTCTGTGCTTCCGTTGTATGTTTGTGCGTAAAGCGAATATATATTGTTTGTAACCTCGGCTTTGCCAAGTGTGTCCAGTACATGCCCAATTTCGTGTGCAATTCCCCAGCCGAAAAGAGCGTTAGAAGTTCCGCCAGTTTCACTTACAGGTCTGCCTTGAACGAGTGCAGCGGCAGAACCATAGCCTATTCCTATATGCTCACCGCTTGCGTACATAAAGGCATTTGCAAACATTCTTGCGTAACGGATGTTTTGCCTTGAATGTTCGGTAAGTGGGTCGTCAATTCCATGAGTTTTGTAAGTTATTTTAATTAGGTCGTTCCATGCAAGCGTGTTGCTGTAAAGCTTGTCAATTTTGTTTTGTAAAGTAGCCGCATCTTTATTTATGCCAGCAAGAATTTGGTCGGCAGGCAAAGAAAGAAGCACGTTTGGCATTGAAATTTCTGTGCTGTTTCTAATTGCAGTTTGCTTATTTCCGCTTACGGTAGGAACATAAGCTGAAAGCTCTGTAATGTATGCTGAAATTGAGTTTTTCCTTTCAGTTTCGGACATTGTGTTCCAGTTTGAAAGCTCAAGCACTGGAATTTTTGTTCCGCCACGTATTTGAAGCTTAATGTCTGAGCTTTTGTTTCCGCTGTATTGCAAGTAAAGCGCACCACCACGTTCAGAAGAAACTGTTCCGATTTGCGGAATTCTAATAATGTTTCTACCGTTAGTAAGCTTTATAGGGCTTCCTTTCCATGCACTTGCTTCTGCAAAATATTGTGTTGGCACAATTGAAACTTCTTCGCCAGCTGGAATTTTTGCATAAACAACTACTTGTGTGCCAGCAGTTGCAACGATACCAAGCGGTTGGAACGTATTAATTGCTTTTATGTCACGTGTAGTATTTCTTGAATCTATTTTGGAAATAACTTTGCCAAGCAACGTACTGTTTCCGCTTAACAAAGCTTCGGCAAGCTGAAGTTCTTCAAGCAAAATTGCTTTGTCAACATAATAACCGTTTGCATTTTCAAGCCTTGTTTTAAGCGAATTAATTGTCGCTTGCGTTGCAGTAGAAGAAAGTGTTGTGTGTGAACCGTCAGCAAACAAGCCTTCTATTTGGTCTGCAAGCCCATCATAGCTGTAAAAAGCAATTTCGGAAAGGGAAACGTCTGTAGGAGAGCCATCCCATTGTATTACATCAACAGCAATCTTTTTTATGTCGGCTGTTCTTGGGAAAGGCAAAACAGCATAACCTGTAGTTGCAGGGTTATTTTGCACTTGAAGCCCTGCTGCTACGGTTGTTTTTTCACCACTTGAGTTCCAAACATTTATTGTATATTTATAAAGGCTTTCTTTGTATTTGCCGTCAAGCCTTGGAACATAAATTAAATAATTCATTTCCTTTGGTGTGTTAAACGTAAACGTAAACTCATGGCTTTCCCAAAAAACACGTGCTGTCCAGTGCGTTTCAAAGTTGTTGTCATAAACGTTTGTTGTTCTAAAGCTATTTGTACCATTTATGTAAAACGAATCTGCAATGTTGTTTGGGTTGGTCATTACTGCGCTTACAATTTCACTGTTTGGTATGCGGTTAAGCGTAGGCAAAACAATTGTTTCGGTTGCTCTTTGCTCAGTTTTTATAGTCGAAACAATTGATGGTCTGCTTTCGCCAAAAGAGTTTACAGCAGTAACATAAACGTCGTAGTTTACATTTGTTTCAAGTGAAGGAATTGTAAACGAAGTTTGTGTAATTCCACTTGCTTTTTTAGTATACGTTGACTCATTCGACTTTTTAAAGTAAACGTTGTAGCCAGTTGAGTTTAGCGTGCTGCTCCATGTAGCAAATATGTTTTGGCTGTCTGAAGTAAGCCTAAGGTTGTCGGGTGGGTTTGGCGCATGTGCAGGAAGCGGCATAGCCGAAACTTCTTTTGAAGCAACACCTTCCCAGCCTTGTGCTGTAGCCAAAACAACAAAGTAATAGTTTGTTAAGTTTTTAAGCTGTTTAATTACAATTGTGTTTGCATCTGTTGAAACCTCTTGGTCGTATACGCCGGATTTTGTGCCGTATTTTATTTTGTAGCCTGTTACGTTTGCAACAGCGTTCCAACTTAAAGTAACTTGTTCGTCACCAACAGCGGCGGCTACATTTTTTGGAATTGTTGTGTTTTCCAAGTTACCAGAGCTGCTTACAATGTCCTTTAAAAACTTAATTTCTTCAATTACAGTAAACGAAGGTTTGCCTTCTTGTCCGTCAACCTTTTCTACCGTAATTGTAACTTTTTTAACTGCAACACGCTTGCCTAAATCAATAATTACTGATGAAGTACCTTCTGTTGATTCTAAGTAAGCAACACCTTCTTCTTGACCTTTAGAAAAAGGTATAACGTCTGTTTTGTCTGTGCCGTTTTCTTGGTATAAAACAGTTGCAGTTCCACGAGAAACAGCACCTACTGCGGCAGGTGATTGAATTTGAATTTGTTCAAGCAAAGTAGGGGAGTTAAATGTTATTGGAATTTCTATAGGCGTAGACTGGTTGAGTGCAGATATTTTTACAGGCTCTGAACTTTTTCTGAATAAATTGCCTATGTCTTGCCCTGTTGCAAGTGTACCTTTAAGCTGTGCTTGTGTTGCGGAAACGTTTGCAAGCGAAGCAACAATTACACTTGTGTCAAAAACTTCAACTGAACCTTTTGCGTGAATGTTGTGGTTTGCATAAGTTACGTCGGTTATGTCAACTATGCCGTCGCCGTTTAAGTCGTATTGTTTATCAATAGTTCCTAAGTTTTCGGAAATTAATTCAACGTCGGTTTTTGTAATGTACCTGTCGTTGTTAACGTCACCCATTGAAAACTTGCCGTTTTTTGAGTTAACTTCCAAATATTTTGAATGGGTCGAAAGCTGCATTACAGGAGAAGCGTATGTTGTGTAACCGTTGCCCTCAAACTGAACGTTGTATGTTCCGGAAGGCAAGTTATAAACTTCTACTGCAAAACGGTTGACATAGCTTTCTGTTGTTATTGGTGTTCCATACTTGTTTTGTGGAACAACTTTTGCGGAGTACCTGACTCCGTTAAATGTAACAGTTTGTGTGTTCTCAAGATGTGAGTTTAAATAAATTTTACTTGAAGCAGAAGCACCAGAAACAAGCGTTAACGCAATGTTTTTTTGCGAAAGCCCTTTCTTTGCTTCGGGGTATGTAAGGTTTAAACAAACCTCAATGTTTCCTGTTATGCCACTTGCGTAAACAGGAACGGAAAAAACGCTTATCTGAATTATGTTTACTAAAAGAATTAGTGAAAGAATTTTAGATAGTATTTTTTTCATTCGTATCCTCCTAATATTATTATCTCTTTAATGGAAAATTATATCATATTTTTCGACAAGTTTCTACAAAAAACAGGTATTGTATTATAAATAATTCCATGATAAAATATGAAATTGAAATTCAATTTCAATTTTAAATTACTAAGGTGATAAAATGTCAATGTACAAAACAAACCAGCGTGATGCCATATTAAAATTTCTTTCCGAAAACCTAAAAAATCATGTAACTGTAGATGATGCAGTTTTTTACATGAAGCAAAACGGTTTTTCAGTTGGAAGAACAACAATTTACCGTTACTTTGAAAACTTGCAAGTGGAAGGAAGGCTTCGTAAGTTTATTGGGTGTGAAAATAAGTGTGCCTGTTATCAATTTATTGAAGAAACTGAAAAATGCAAAAATCATTATCATTTTATTTGCGATTCGTGCAACGAGCTTTTTCATATAGATTGTAAGTTTCTTGACAAAGTAGAAGCGCACGTTTTAAAAAGCCATATATTTAAAATTGATTGTTTAAAAACTACATTTCATGGCTATTGTGAAAGATGTCTGGAAAAAGTGTGAAGGTGTGGAAATTAGCAAGGAGAAATAAGTTATGTTGGATATAATAGCGGATACAGTGCTTGACACATTAAAAACTTCACCTTATTTGTTTTTAATTTATCTTTTTTTAGAATACATTCAAAACAGGCTTAAAGGTTTTAGTTTTAATTTTGAAAAGTTTGGCAAGTTTGCTCCAATATTAGGAGCAGTAGCAGGTGTTGTTCCACAATGCGGCTTTTCGTCAGCGGCAAGTGCTTTGTATGTGAAAAAGACAATTAAAGCTGGAACACTAGTTGCTGTGTTTTTGGCTACATCAGACGAAGCAATTCCCGTAATGGTTGCAAGGTCGGTTGGGTTTTCTTCAATAGGTGTTATCATTTTAATTAAATTTGTAGCGGCAATTATTTTTGGATATTTGCTGAATTTAACGTTGTTTAAAAATGAACAGCTTGCTAGTGAGGAAGCAGAAGTAATTGAGTACAACTCATGCGAGCTGCACAAACACCACGAAACAAAATCACAATATATAAAAAACGCATTATACCACACGGTTAAAATATCTTCAATTATTTTAATTACTATGATAATTATTAACTTAATTATTTTTTTACTTGGCGAAAAAAACGTTTCTTCTGTATTGCTAACAGGAAGTGTTTTCCAGCCTTTTATAACAGCGTTTATTGGGCTTGTTCCTGGCTGCTCTATATCAGTGCTTCTTACAGAGCTTTTTGTTTCTGGGCAAGTTTCTCTTGGTTCAAGCGTTGCAGGGCTTTGTACAGGTGCAGGGTTTGGGTATATTATTTTAATTAAAAATGCACCGTTTAAACAGGCAGCATTTATTTTGCTTTTAACTTATGTTATTGGGGTTTTTGTGGGGGTATTTGTAAATTTAATCGGCTTATTAATTATTTGACTTATAAAAAGCAACCTTATGCTATAGTTATAGCATAAGGTTGCTTTTTATTCATACAAATGTTCAATTTCTTCACGCCCAAGCCATTCACTTTTCCCAACAACATCAATTACCTTTGCAAACCCATCACGTTCCTTTAAAACGCCGCCGTTACTGTTTGCAATTAACGTAATTCGGCCTCTGCCAATTATGTTTATAAATGTACGAACAGCAGGGGGGAAAGCACTAGCCCAAACAGGTGTTATCAAAACAATTTTGTCCGAAGGCTCTGGCTTTTTAAATTTCGCAGGCAAGCACTTTTTGCTAGATGCGTAATATCCGCCTTTTATAAATCCAAAAGCTCCCTTCCAGCTTTTTTCATCGTCTATTTTGTATGCCTTGATGCCATGATTTAAAGCAATTTCTTGTGCCATTTTTTCCGACTTTCCGCTTCTTGAAAAGTAGTAAATTGCTTGTTTACCCATTTTATCTTCTCCTTTGTAAATATGAAACTTGAAACTTACACTAAATCTTCTTCATCGCCGTTGTTGTTTTGCAGTAATTCTTCTTCTTGTGCATTTTCATTTGCCGTTTTGTCAGAAGTATCCTCTCTTACATTTTCTTTATAATTAACTGCAGCTACTTCAACTTCTTCTTTTTCTATTTCAGAATTAGTTTTTTGAAGCAAAGCCGCCTTTTCTTGCCTTTCATTAAAAAGCTCTGATTCAAGCTGTTTAACTTTTTCTTCAAGCAATATTTTTGCTTCTTCTGTTCTTTTTAAAAACTCCTTGCGTTTAAGCTCGATTTCATAAATTTCATCACCACGTTTTTTCAATTGATTAGCAAGGCTTAAAATTTGCTTGTCTTTTTCATTGTTTTGGCGTTGTGCCATAGCAAGTTGGTTTTTAAGTATTTGAACTTTTTCAGATTCATCTTCAAAATTAGTTAAACCATGCTCCATATTTTCATTTCCTTGAAAATAATTTCCTTGCGCACCCATTCCTATAAAGTCCATTCCGTAAGTGTCTGCTGCTTGCGCAGGTGTAGGGGAGGGGCCCTGCCTATTATTCGTTTGCTGAATTGACGCCGCAACAACAACTCGGCTGTTTGTGTAAGGGTAAAATTCATCATACATTTCGGGTATAATTTGAACGTCCCAAGGGCTGTTTGCATCTACATAGACTTCTCGAATGAAATATTTTTCCGTGTCCTGCGTCTCATGTGAAACAAAAGTTGCTTTAATTGGGTTTGCACAAAACTTGCTAGAATACCTTTGCGGACGGAAAAAAGAGTTGCCATTGTTTTCCGAAATGCTGTGGTAAAGCTGCCCATTGTTTATGTATGTTGCGTGCAAGTCTCCATTAACAAAGGAAAGCAAGCATTTTTCAAGCCGTTGCCCTTCGCTAATTACTACAGGGTTTGTAAACTCTGCCGACTCCTTTTTTCTATAAATAAGCTGGCTTGAAAACATACTTTTAACTATGTAAAGTACATGAATAGTGTCGTCTGTTGTTAAAAACGACGCATCTGCTATTTGGTATGTAGTTATGTGAAAAGTATTAAACTTGCTTTGGTTTGTAGGTGTAATTTCCCTGTAGCCAAGGTTAAATTCTGGGGTACGTGTTTGGTAAAACACAAGCATGTGCTCGTTGGTCACTTTTTGCACCTGAAACATAAAGTTGCTCATGTTTACAAACTTGTCTATTTTGCTTGCTTGTGACCATTGCCCACGCTCGTTCAGCGTTTGCAGCATTAGCTGGTTGCTTTTTTCTTCCACAATTGGAACGTTATAAACAAGGCACATTCCTTTTTCTGTAATTATTGGGCTTAGCGTAATGGGGTATACCCTTGCAGATTTATTTTTTAAAATAATTTTTTCTGTCCATTCAGCAAAGTTTTCATCGTTGTTTGTAAAGAGAACAACATCTCCGTAGTTGTTTTGACAAAGCATATAAACCATGCTTTTTTTATCAAGTGTTACAGTGTAGTTTTCTCTTGCACCGTTTACTAAAAGAGTTTCTTTTGACCACTTGTTTCCTTCGTATTGCCTGTAAAAAATTCCACGTTCCTTTAAGTGGTAAAAGCACATTAATTTATCGTTTTTAAGCCGCACAATGTAGTTGCTATGCATATTTTTCACCCTATCCCAAAATATTATTACTATAGTCTATTTTTTGGGCAGGCTGGGTATGACAGTTGTTCGCTACTTCAATTTAACTTTTTAATGGAGATGTTTATATTTCTATTTCCAAAATACATTCATCTCTACCTAAGTAAGAGAATATCGTTTTATAATTTCTGGCTGAAAACTAAAAGCTTCATTTTGTTACTGCTTATGCAAATATCATTATGTAAGTATTTGCATGTGTTTACCTTTGCTTATTGTGGCAAGCCAAAAGTTGCAAGGTAATTATTTTTAAACCTGTTATCGCTTGAAACATCATCACCAAACCAGTTTGGCGGAACAAACAACTGTGCTTCATCAAGGCTTTCAAACTCAACCTCAACTGTAAGCAACCCATTTAAAGCACCATTATAAACGTCAAGCTCTGCAACAAGTCTTTCCGAAAGAGGAATTAAATATCTTGTTTTTTTAACTACGTTAGATTCCACTTTTTTCAAAAGGTCATTGTACGCCTTTTCAGAAATTTCAATTTCAAACTCATTGTTCTGTACATCTTCATTAGTTTTAGCTTTTACAGTTAGGAAAAAAGAATTATCTTTTTTCCTAAGCCTAAGCACTGGCTGTTCTGTGTAAATGTAACTTTGCTCAATGTAAAAACTTTTATACGCTGAAAGCTCAAACGGAACGTGGCTTACAATAAACTTTCTTTCAATTTCAACATTTGTTTGTTTCATACAGCACTCAGTTCCTTTATACAATATTTTCACTATAAAACTTAAAACACTGTTTGCCTGCTTTTTTTGCATTAATCAAAGCTTCATCAGCTTTTTTGTAAAGCTCATAATAACAATCACCGTCATATGGTGAAACTGAAATTCCAATAGAAATTGAAACTGAATATTTTTTACCGTCTACAACATATTCTCCGTCAAACCGTGAAAGCAACTCTTGAGCTTTGTCTTTTATAGAGTCAACACTTGAAAGGTCACGAATAAAAATAATAAACTCATCTCCGCCAAAGCGCCCTAAAACGTCGTCAGAGCGGAATGTAGATTTTATTAAGTTTGCCATGTCCTTTAAAACTTCGTCTCCAAACAAATGCCCAAAGCTGTCATTAATTGCCTTAAAGTTGTCAAGGTCGGCAGAAATCATTGCGTTTAATTTGCCAGAGGTACTTTCCCTTAAAATATCATTAATAAGCATTTCGGTAGTGGCTTTGTTGTAAAGCCCTGTTAAATTATCTCTGCTTGCCTTTTGCTTTAAAATTTCTGTCTGAAGTTTTGCGTGGTGAATATCTTCAATGTTTCCAACTAATTTTGAAGGAGTTCCGTCTTCTTCAAAAATAATAGTCATAGAAAGCTTACACCAAATATAAGTATTTTGGCTTTGCTTTAGCCTAATTTCCATAGTTGCGGAAGGTTTAGCTTTTGTTAAGGCATAGCAAACTATGCCGTAGTCGTCTAAGTCGTCAGGGTGAATGTACTTCTCTGAAAGAATAAAATCATCAGGGTCGTTTGAAAAAGCTTTAAACATTCGTTCGTAGCCTTCGGAGCATTTATAGACTTTACTTTTTAAGTCGTACTCAAAAATTGTGCTTTCAGACTGTGCAATAATTATTCTGTAAAGCTCGTCACTTTTTTTAAGGTTTAAGTTTGCAGCAACAAGCTCTTTATGGCTTTTCCATTGAACGAAAATTATATACACAACTAAAATTAGTGCCGCTGTTCCAAGCACCAACCCAAGTATAAAAATGTCAGTTTTTATGCTGTCAAGCTGTTTATTTAAAAACTCATGCGGAACTATTGTAAAAATGTACCAGTCATTTATGCCAACTGGTTTGTAACTAGCATACGAAACTAAGCCATCGTACTGTTCTATATATGTTACATCACTTAAACCGTTTTTCAAGTTTTCAAGTATTTTAAGATTATGGTTAAGATTATCATTTGTTTTGTTAAGTATACTTAAAAGGTTTTTTTCAAGTATAGGAATTTCTTTTGTTAAGTTAGAAATTATTTCGCCTTGTGAATTTACTAAAAGAATATAACCATTTCCTTCAAAAATAGATGTAGAAAAAATTTGATTATTGCTGCTTGTGCTATATGTTGCGGTTAATACGCCAACTACTTCATCATTTTGTGTAATCGGAGTTGAAACTCCAACAACTGAAATTGTTGGGTCAACAACAGCAGGGAAAGGGCCTGTTACGTTTTTTATTCCTTCCATTCCTAACTTAAAAAAATCTCTGTCAGAAACGTTTCCGTCAGTTACTCTTTTATGTGTAATAAAACTACCGTCTGGAGAAGCAACAGCGACGTTTAAATAATTGTTATATTGTGCAAAGTCACTTAAAAGTTGAGTAACAGTGTCGCTCTGAAAATTATTTTGTTTAGAAATAAAGCTACTTAAAGCTTCTAGCTTATAAAACTGCTCATCAATTTGCATTTTAATTTGGTCAGAAGCAATATGCGACAAATCTGAAAGCTGCTTGTAAACATAGTTTGTTATTTTTTTATCAATTTGTTGGTTAAACAATTTTGTTCCGTATACAAGCACTAGCCACACTATAAAAAATATAATAATTATATATATCAATTGCTTATTTTTGCTCATCACAAACCCTCCAAGGGAAACTTACTTCTACCAAAATTTATTATATCATATTTGAACAGTTTTGTCGGTAAATTATTGAAAAAATTTGATAAAAACTTTGTTAAAGTTTTATTAATTATATCCATTTGAAGATGCATATGCTATAATAATCTAAATTAATTTATTCTAAGTTTGTAGGTGATATAATGGTTATTATATATTTTTCGGGGACAGGTAATTCAAAATATATAGCACAGCTTTTTGCTAATAAAATGAACATAAAAAGCTACTCTATAGAAGAAAATGTTAATTTTGCTGATGTGTTTAAAAGCAACAGTACAATTGGCTTTTGTTTCCCTACCTATGGGTCAATAGTTCCAAGAATTATGAGAGAATTTGTTGAAAAGCACATGAGCTTGTTAAATGGCAAAAAAATTTTTATTTTCTGCACACAGCTTATGTTTTCTGGTGATGGCGCTCGTGCTTTCACGGACTTGTTGCACGATGTTAAAGTTAAAGTAATTTATGCAGAACATTTTAATATGCCAAACAACATTTGCAACACAAATATTTTTAAAATTACAAACGGTGAAGAAAATAAAAAATACCTTATAAATGCTGAACGAAAAATGAATGTAGTATGCAAAAATATAAGGTATGGAAAAGTTGTTAAACGTGGGTTTAACACTTTTTCAAAATGGCTTGGTTTAATTCAAGGCTCGTCTTTTCCAAAAATTGAGCAGAAAAACCTAGGCTCTGTTAAAGTAAATAAAGACTGTATAAGCTGCGGAGTTTGCGTAAAGCTTTGCCCCATGAAAAACCTTGAGCTAAATGGTGACACAGTTGTGCACAAGGAAAACTGTACATTATGCTATAGGTGTGTTAATGCTTGCCCCAAAAAAGCTATTAATGTTTTGTTCCATAATGAAATTAAAAAGCAGTATAAGGGTATTACTGCTTTAAAGTAAGAGGTGTTTCTGCATGAAAAATTTAAAAAAGAAAATATTAATTGTTTTTCTGTCAATAATTGTAATTAGTGCAGGAGCATTTTTTGCTTATTCAGCAATTTACTATAGAGCAGAGCAATCTGCACAAAAAATTATTACGGATAACCCAGATGTCGTAACAGTAACTGGAAAGTATACTATTTTTAAATCAAACGTAGAAAGTGATACGGCCTTGGTTTTTTATCCTGGAGGAAAAGTTGAGCATACAGCATATGCAAACTTGTGCTACAATTTAAGCCAAAACGGAATTAACGTAGTTCTTGTTAAAATGCCGTTTAACCTTGCTGTGTTTGACACAAGTGCAGCCGAGGGTGCGTTTGCTCTGTTACCAGAAGTTAAAAATTGGTACATTTCAGGCCATTCGCTTGGTGGTGCAATGGCAAGTAGCTACGTATCAAAAAATACCGACAAAGTAAAAGGGCTTGTTTTGCTAGGTTCTTATGTTTACGGTGACATTGGAAATGTGCCAGCCCTTACAATTTACGGAAGCAATGATAATGTTTTAGACAAAACAAAGGTGACAGGGGAAAACACTTTTGTAATTGAAGGCGGAAATCACGCTTATTTTGGAAATTACGGAGAACAAAAAGGTGACGGAAAGACAGAAATTTCAAGAGAGGAACAACAGGGCAGTGCGTCAGAAAGCATTTTAAACTTTATAATAAATTCTAAAGAAAAGGAAGTAACCACAATGTCAGAGTATAAAAAGATTTCACCAGATGAAGCAAAGCAAATGATGGATAATGAAAAAGTAATAGTTCTTGATGTGCGTACTCAAGGGGAATTTTCCGAAGGTCACATTGAAAATGCTGTTTTGCTTACAGATTCTACAGTTAAAAGCAAAGCGGCGGAAGTTTTGCCCGACAAGAATGCCAAAATTTTGGTTTATTGCCGAAGCGGAGCTCGCAGCGCTTCTGCATCTCGTGAATTAATAAAGCTTGGGTACACAAATGTGTATGATTTTGGTGGAATTATGTCATGGGAGTATGAAGTAGTGAAGTAATTTTAAACATAAAAAACCCCCGCAAATGCGGGGGCAGTGTTACCGAAGAATATCAACAATAACTTTGTTATCCACTACATAGCTTGAAATAATTATCGGAAAGTCTTTGTTATTTACAAACTTAAAGTCAACACCGCCATAAGACGTTGAAGCATCACGCCCATCTGGTACATATTGAACATCTTTTGAATGTTCGTGCCGTTCTGTTACTTCAAGTCCAACGGCATCAACGGCGTTGTAAAGCGTGCTGCTAACTTGGCAAACGCCCCCGCCAAAACCTTTCGACTCTTTTCCTTTTACAAAAATTCTAGCTTCTTTGAAGCCGTTTTTTTTATTTGTTGGGCCTACAGCTTCATTAAAAGAAAATTCTTCGCCAGGGTTTACAACTATTCCATCAATACGTTTTGAGGCAATCATAATGTTTTTACCCCTTGCTGATTTTTGCGAGTCAAACTCGGTTACATATCGCCCAAGAAGCTCACCGTAAGAAGCTTCTTCATAAGTATAAAATTCGTTTGCAAACACTTGATGTATATTATTTGTGCCAAAGCAAAACATAAAAAAAACAGCAGAAGCGGCAAGAGAACGCTTTAAAAATTTTTTTAACATAAAAATACCTCCTCGCCTTAGCAAAGCTTTACAGCCTTATTATTTGCTTATATGCGAGGAGTATCCTTATTTAATTTTAGCAACAAAGAAAGAAAATAACAAAACTATTCTTGTGCCGATTTTTTGTAAAACTCTTTTAAGCGTTTAATAACTTTTCCGTGAACAGAGTTAGGCGAATATTTTGCTTTTTCATTTTTTGCTCCTGCACTAACACCTGTTAAAATTTCTATTCCTTGGTCAACGTGGCTAATTGCATAAATGTGGAAGTTCCCTTCCTTTACAGCTTCTATAACTTCGTCTTTTAAAACCAAATCTTTTACGTTTTGAATTGGAATAATTACGCCTTGCGTTCCTGTAAAACCTCTGGAGCGGCAAAGGTCAAAAAAGCCTTCAATTTTGTGCGTTACTCCGCCAATAGGCTGAATTTCGCCATACTGGTTTATGCTTCCGGTTACTGCAATTTCTTGGTTTATCGGAATTTCTGCAATGCTTGACAAAACAGCGTAAAGCTCTGTGCTTGAAGCACTGTCGCCGTCTACACCACTATAGTTTTGCTCAAAGCACAGCCTGCACGAAAGCGAAAGCGGAAATTCTTGTGCGTACATTTGCCCCAAGTAGCCGCTTAAAACTTGCACACCTTTGTCATGTATTGAACCGCTCATTTCAACTTCTTTTTCAATGTTAATAATTCCAGCTTTGCCAACACAAGTTGTTGCTGTAATTTTGCTAGGCTTTGCAAACATGTAATCACCAACGCTCATTACTGCAAGACCATTTATTTGACCAACTTTTTGCCCAACAGTGTCAAGCATTATAAGCCCGTCGCCAATCATTTGTGAAAGCTTTTCTTCGTACATGTTGTGCCTGTAGTCACGTTCTTTTATAGCTTTTTTAATGTGTGCGCCTGTAATAAGCTGTGCATTGTCAAGCCTTGCCCATGTGTACGCTTCCGCTAAAATTTCTGTAAGTTTATTAAAACGAGTTGTAAATTTGTTTTGCTGTTCAGAAATTCTTGTAGAATATTCAACTAGGCTTAAAACTGCTGTATAGTCAAAAGGCAAAGTTTTTTCTTTTTCTGAAAAGCTTTTTACAAACCGTGCAATTTCAGTTACATTGTTACTGGTTGCGTCCATTTCATAATCAAACTCGGCGCAAATTTTAAAAAGCTTTGCAAACTCATCGTCAAACTCGTAAAGAAGCTCATAAAGGTACGACGTTCCGACAAGTATTACCTTAAAATCAACAGGCATAGGCTCTGGCTTAACCCCAGACATAACAACGCCTGTAGAATATTCACGGAACGACTCGGTTACAACCTCTTTTGTCATTAGCACTCGACGCAAAACTTCCCATGCGTGGTAGTTCGCAAACAAGTCATGCGCCTGCAAAATTAAATAACCGCCGTTTGCCTTGTGGCAAAGCCCACCTTTTATTTTCATAAAATCTGTTGTAAGGTTTCCAAACTCGTTGTCATATTCTATTTCGCCAATAAGGTTTGTGTAAGTTGGGTTAAAATCAACTATAACAGGTGCGCCTTTAAGCTTGGAATTGTCTGTAATTACGTTAACCTTATACTTAGAAAACATGTCTTCGCTAGAGCGTTTGTTATACCACGGAAGCATAAGCGGCATTTGCTCGTCACTTCCAGTATCCTGTTCCAAAAAGTCTTCTATGTTTTCGAGAATATCTTCTTTTATATCTTTTAAATATGAAACAACCTCGTCATTTTCAGCATATTTTTCAAAAAGCGGCGTCATGTGATGACCAAGTGTGAAAAGGCTTGTGCTATATTCAAAAGCTTCAACATCACGACGAGTAAGCCTTTCATATTCACGAATTTCTCGCATAGCTTCCTGCGCCTTTTTTTGAATTACTTCTGAGTTTGCAGAAATTGCGTCTTTATCTTCTTGCGAAAGTGTGTCAAACTGTTCCTCAGAAATTACTTCGCCGCCTACTATCGGCATAAAGTAAATCCCTGAGTTTGTTGTTTTTACGCCAAAATTTTGCGACTTTGCTTCTTCTGTCATTGAACGGATAATTTCGTCTCTGTACTCTTGGTACGTTTTTACAATGTCAGCTTTGTTGTTTTCAAAGTCCTTTGCAGAAAAAACTTTTGGAAGCTCGGTTAAAAGGCGGTTTATAAGTTCGTCTAGGTCATCTTTAAGTTCGTTTCCGCTTCCAGCTGGTAGCTTTAGCATTTTAGGGCATTTTGGGTTTTTAAAGTTGTAAATGTAGCACAAGTCGGGTGGGGTAGGCTCGGTTTTTGCAAGCTTTTCTGCAAACCTTTTTGAAAAAGTGGTTTTACCTGTTCCTGGAAGACCCATTGCATAAATGTTGTAGCCCTTCATTTTTACGTTAAGCCCAAACTCAATTGAACGTGCAGCACGCTCTTGACCAATTATGTCAAAAATTCCTTCAAGCTCATCAGTGGTTTTAAAGCCCAAGTTGTAGTCGCCGAAGTTTTTTAGCTTCGTGTAATGAAGCTCTGTTGTCGCCTTTGCCTTATTCCTCATGCTGCACCCCCAGTATTTGCAATTCTTTCCACATAATAATTGCGTCTTCTTTCGTGTCTACATAATAGTTTTTGCGCAAGCCCTCAACCTTGAAGCCAAAACTGCTGTAAAGCTTCATTGCAGCAGAGTTTCCTACACGCACCTCTAGCGTTAGCCCAATCATTTCTTTTTCCTCTGCAATTTCTACAAGCCTGCTTAGTATAATTTTGCCTACACCTCTTTGCCTGTGCTTAGGGCTTACTGCAATGTTTGTAATGTGACCTTCGTTTACTATGTGCCACATACCGCCGTAGCCAACAACGTTGTCTGTTTCTGTATCGACAGCAACTACATAAATTGCCATCTTGTTTTCGGAAATTTCTTTAATAAAATCATTTTTTGTCCATGGAATTGTAAAACAATCTAGCTCTATTTCATAAACCTGCATTAGGTGTGCAAGTGTCATTTTTTCGGTTTTAATCATTTCTTCTCCTTATACTAATTCTGGATTATACTAGGGTGTATCCGATAATTATAAGTTCTGCACAAATCGAGCAGTTTTTTTGTCTGACGAGGCAGAATTTCGCAGGCATAACTAGAAGTTAGACAAGAAATTCTAACGAAGTCAGGCGGAAAAACTGCCGATTTTGTGCAAATTTTATTTGTCGGATAGACCCTAGTATTGATTATGGTTTAATTGGAATTAGTATTATGTTCCGTTTGTCTTTCGTCAAGTTCTCTTTCGGCTTGAGGTTTTCTCAAGTAAATTGGTGCAAATTCGTTGTAGCCAACAGCCTTGCCTTTTTCTAAAAGATAAAACGCAGCGGCCGCAACTGATGCTGCCCTTTGAGTGTTAAGGTGTTTTGCTGCCATTTCAAACGAAGCTTCTAAAATTTGTTTTGAGTAGACAAAAACACCGTCGCCTAAAAAAATGGCTGGTTTGTTAAGCTTTTTTATAGTTTCCAGCAACTCGTTAAAATCAACAGCCGTATCTTCAACCAATTGAATTAATTCTCCGTTTACACTTTCAAAAACAGCGGTGTAAACTTGCCCACGCCGTGCATCCATTATTGGGACAATAAGGCTGTTATTTATACCGATTACATTATATGCAAGGGCAAAAAGTGTAGGAACAGGGATAATTTTTTTTCCGCTGCCGTGTGCCAAAGCTTTAGCCGATGCGCCGCCAATGCGAAGCCCTGTAAAAGACCCCGGACCAGACGAAACTGCTATATAGTCCATGTCCGCCATAGAAAGACCAAGAAGTGTAAGCATTTGGGAAAGCATAGGCATAAGTGTTTCGGAATGGTTTATTTTGTTGTTTATAGTAAACTCGCCAACTGTGCATGCTTCATTTAAAACAGCGACAGAAGCAACTTGTCCCGAAGCTTCAACTGCAAGTATGTTCATAATTTTCACCATTTGTTCCTTATTTTAATTTGCCTGTAGTTATCATCTTTTGTGTAATCTTTTTCAATGTCTATATAAAAAGCGTTGTCTGGTATAAGCTCTTTAATAAGCTGCGCCCATTCGACAAGGCAAACACCGTCGCCAAAAAACATTTCCTCATAGCCCAAGTCGTCCATTTCGTAAATGCTTCCAATTCGGTAAACGTCAAAGTGGTAAAGGGGGAGAGTTCCGCTTTTGTATTCATTTACTATTGTAAAGGTAGGGCTTGTCAGTTCCTCTTTTATAGAAAGCCCTTCGGCAAAACCTTTTGCAAAAACAGTTTTGCCTGCGCCCAAGTCTCCGTTTAGGCAAAAAATGTCGCCTGCCCTTGCTTCTTTTGCAAGGTTAATTGCAATTTGCTTTGTTTGTTTTGGGGAATTTGTTTCGTATATCATTTTTACCTCTTATTTATTCTTTAGTTTAAAGAAATTTTCTACAGCAAAGTGGTTAAATATACCGTAATAGTTTAACATTCACATTATAAGTTAAAATTTAGGAAATAACAATATTAAATAAATTTTCATTTTAAGCGATGTGTAAACTTACTTTTATACTTTTGTTACTTGAAGACGATAAAGAAAGAGAAAGTCTTAAAATCTATGGTGGTTTTAGCAGGTTAGGGCGTGTTCCCAGTGGGAACACGCCCTAATTGATTGAAAAAACTACGCTAAGTAGCTTTGCATCAGAGTTGACATTTTAAAACCATTGTGCTATATTCGGAATCAATGTATAAACTATAGAAGTACCCTTTTACTCGAAAGGACAATAATATGAGCAAACTAATTATTCCAAAGCAGTACAAACCGCTTTTATCAGTGTTTGATACACAACACGCAATTGAAACTGTTAATAAAGACTTTGAAAGCAACCTTACAAGGGAACTGAATTTGCGCCGTGTCAGTGCACCACTTTTTGTAGACTCTAAGTCGGGGTTAAATGACGACTTAAACGGCATTGAAAACGCTGTCGAATTTACAGTAAAAGAAACACAAAAGAAAGCGCAAATTGTGCATTCATTGGCAAAATGGAAACGGCTTGCTTTGCATAAATATAAATTCCCTGTTGGAATGGGGCTTTATACAGACATGAATGCTATTCGTTGCGACGAGGAAATGGATAACATTCATTCAATATACGTTGACCAGTGGGATTGGGAAAAGGTTATTGACAGTTCGTCACGTAATTTGGTATACATAAAAAACACTGTTAAAAAGATTGTAAATGCAATTTGTGACACGCATGAGCTTATAAAATTAAAATACCCACAGCTTACGTTTTCTCTTTCAAGGGAAGTTTCGTTTGTAACAACTCAAGAGCTTGAGGACATGTACCCAACACTTTCCCCAAAAGAACGTGAGAACGAATATTTAAGGGAAAACAAAACTGCTTTTATTATGCAAATTGGTGATGTTTTAAAGTCGGGAGTTAAGCACGACGGCAGAGCACCAGACTATGACGATTGGGCTCTTAACGGCGACATTATGTTTTGGAACGAGATGCTTTCATGTGCATTTGAAATTTCTTCAATGGGTATTCGTGTAGACGAAAAGTCGCTTGATTATCAGCTTGCAAAATCAAATTGCAACAACCGCAGAGAGCTTCCTTTTCATAAGATGCTGCTTGAAGGGCAGCTTCCGCTTACTATGGGCGGTGGAATAGGGCAGTCTAGGCTTTCTATGTTGTTGCTTGAAAAGGCGCACATTGGTGAGGTACAGGCTTCAATTTGGGACGAAGATACTTTAAGTGGCTGCAAGGCTGTTGGTATTGAGCTGCTATAATGAAAAAAGACTTTTAAAAGTATTTTGTTTTAAATGGTGATAATATGTCTATAACAAAACAATTGTTTGGGTATACAAAAAACAAAGATAGGGTAGATTTGTTTAAGCTTGAAAACTCTACAGGAAGCTATGTAAACATAATAACATACGGCGGAGCAATACAAAGCATTGTTGTTCCCGACAGGCACAGCAATATGGGTGATGTGTGTTTAGGTTTTGATAATTTAGCTTCTTATGAAGAAAACGGCTTTTACATTGGTGCGCTAATTGGACGTTATGCAAACCGCATTGCTAAAGGGAAATTTGCGCTTAATGGCGAAGTTTTTCAGCTAAACTGTAACAACGGAAACAACCATCTTCACGGTGGAAATGTTGGTTTTGACAAGAGGATTTGGGAAGCTGATGTTGTTTACGATAAGATGCTTGTTTTAAAACTAGAAAGCTGTGACGGAGACGAAAATTACCCTGGAAATTTATCAGTGACAGTAACTTATGAGTTTACTGATGAAAATGAGTTGAAAATTTGTTACAAAGCTGTTTGTGACAAAGATACACCAATAAATTTAACAAACCATTGTTATTTTAACTTAACTTCTGACCCAAAAAACAACACACTTGAACATGAACTTTTTATAAATGCAGAATATTTTACACCGATTAATAATGAGAGCATACCGCTTGGGACTGAAGAAAAAGTAGACGGAAGCGCATTTGATTTTCGCATACCAAAAAAAATTGGTGCAGGCATAGAAAGCGACAACATACAACTAAAGTATGGAAACGGCTATGACCACAATTTTGTTTTAAGCAATGCCGACGGCTCGCTTACACATTGTGCAACTTTGTGTGATGCAGTAACTGGTAGGGGGGTGAAAGTGTTTACAACAAAACCTGGGCTTCAGCTTTACACGGGCAATTTTTTAGACAACAACGTAATTGGAAAAAGTGAAGTACGATACTTGAGTCGCTCTGGGGTATGTTTGGAAACACAGTATTTTCCTAATTCTGTCAATGTTAAAAGTTTTCCTTCTCCAATTTTAAAAAGAGGGGAAACTTACGAACATATAACTATATTTAAGTTTTACACAATGTAGGGGCGCACAGTGTGCGCCCGCTTAATTATTAAACAAAATTTTTATATCCGACATTAGGAATAAATTTAAGTATAGTCGGCATATTTTCCTCTATAATACTGTATTTTTCAAGCAACATTTCTCTTGCTTTCCATAAGTTTTTGTAGTGGTCTTCATGGTGTGTTTTTTCTGAGCAGCCATATAAATCAAGCGTTTTATAAACTTCGCAGCCTTGGAATGGATTAGCTGTGCCTAAATATAAGTCATGGCAATCATCTACAAAAAGTATTCTTCCTCCGTAGTTGTTTGGGTTGCAAAGCCCATTTAAAAATACTGAGCTAAAGTTTACTCCGTCTTCGGATATATACAAGTCAAATCCAATTGGGTAACGTATCGCCCTTAAAATTTCTACTACTCCCCAGTAAATATCTATTAACAAATTTGTTACCACTTCACCAATTAGCTGGTACAAAGCTTCTCTGTTTGCTAAAAGTGTAGTTAGTATAACTTCCATGTTACTAGAGTCGTCAAAAGTGCTTATTAAGAGCTTTCCTTTATATTCCTGAATTTGCCAAGCGTATACGTTAAACGGGTTGTTAAAACCAGAGCCAAGCCCTGAAATGCTTCTGCTTTTATATAGGTGCTGGCATGTTGAAGGGAACAAGTGATTACCGCCTACAACTAAATTCCAGTTGTCGTGCTTATCTATTCTTATTACGTCACAGCCCATAGGAATAAACCATGAAAGTGGCAATGGTTTTGTTCCGCTTACATAAAGGTAATTTTTGTACACACCTATGCTAAGTGTGTATTTGTTTGCTGGGTCGCCGAAACCTTTGTCAACAATTAGCGTCCAGTCGTTCATTTTTGGTTCTTGTCCGTTTGTTCTCCAAACTGCTGCACCATCTGAGCTACTAGTAGCAACATAAAGCCTATTGTTAAAAACAGCCATGTTGCTTATTGCTCCTTTTGGGTTTTTGTTAGGGTCAAAGTCTGGGTTAGTTGTGTCAATAACAAGCTCCCATGGAATGAATTCTGGGTCAACACTGCTGTACAAAAATGGAGTGTTGCTTGAATTTCCTTCATCAACTGTTGCTACATATAACTTGCCGTTATGGCTAACCATAGCCCTTGATGATGTTCCAGCAAGGTTGCCTGGGACAAAAAACCAGTTTACACCGTTAGTTGACTTTAATATTTGTACGCTTGCACCAAAGCTTGCGGCATATAATGCTTCGCTGCCACCAAAAGGGACATGGTTTATCATATATCTAAACCCTGTTATTCCAGAGCCGACGGGTGCTTTGTAAACACGTTCCCAGTTAAGCTTTTCGTCTTTTTTGTACCGCCAAATTTCGGCAAGGTTGTCTACAGGGTCTGGTTTTATTATGTCGGGAATATTTGTTCTTGGCTCAATAGCCTTTATTATATTTACAAGAATGTTTCTTCCTGTGCCTACATAAATAAAACCATCTAGCTCATTCATAGACCACGCATAGTTGTTTTGCCTTGCGTTGTTTAAGTCCTTATTATCAAACCCATTAATTGGGGTTAAATTAACAAATTTCATATTTTTTTCCTCCTCTTTTGAGTACTCTTGTACTATAATATTCTTTTATAAAAATTAATGTGATAGAAAGGAGGACAGGAGGAAAATTAAAAAACCTTGTTGATAGAACAAACAAAAAAACGCTGGAATTTAATAATTCCAACGCAATTGTCAAATTTAAGTTAAGAAAGCCCGACATTTAAGCTTCCCATTTGGTACCCCATAATATCAAAAGTAATAAAGTGGTAGCCTATAGCTTTTAATTTTTCATTAATTTGATAACGCACTTCACTGTTTAGCAATTTTTCAAAAGATGCTTCGTCAATTTCTATTCTTGCCAAATTTCCGTGTACTCTAACACGAACTTGCTTAAAACCTAATTCAAACAAAACATTTTCAGCAGCTTCAATCATGCCAAGTTTTTCATTAGTAATTATGTCATTGTACGGTATTCTTGTAGCCAAACAAGCAAAAGATGGTTTCTCGGCTGTGTAAAGCCCTAGTTGCTTTGAAAGAATACGGATTTCAGCTTTTGTTAGCCCAACTTCTTTGAGGGGGCTTTTTATAGACAATTCATCAAGTGCTTTCATTCCAGGGCGATAATCACCTGTGTCGTCTGCGTTTGAACCGTCATAAACAACGTTAACATCAAGTTCCTTTGATAAGTTTACGATTTTGCCGAAAATTTGTTTTTTACATATGTAGCAGCGTTCGGGAGGGTTTTTTACAAAATCGTCCATTTCAAGCGGGTCAAAATCAACTACAAGCTGTAACATTCTGTTTTCCCTTGCAAATTCACATGCTTCGTTTATTTCTCTTTTAGGTGTAACAGCACTTTTTACAGTTACCGAAATTGTGTCGTCTCCTAAAACTTGATGTGCAACCTTTAGCAAAAAAGTAGAGTCCACACCGCCAGAAAAAGCAATTAAAACTTTTTTATCCAGTGCTATCATTTGTTTCAACTGCTCTAGTTTGTCATTTATACTGTCCATTATTTACCTCAATACCTCTTTATTATGTTAATTATAGCAATTCTGTTTTTAATATACATTGTCTATTGGTCAAAACACCAAACTACTAGGAGTTTGCCTTACTTCTGACACTATCATTAAAACATGAATTGCTCCAAATAATAATTTATTTAATTGTATATATCATAAAATTAAGATTATGTCAAACAAATATAGAATTTATCTCAAAAAAGCAACTTTTTATTCCAAAACTCAATAATAAAACCATCAAACTGTTGAAACAAAATAAAATTAATGCTATACTCAATGTACCACAAGGCTGTGGGCGGTTTGGCTCGCCTCAAAGGAGGTGACGCCATGAGTATGTACGAATTTCTATCATTACTATTAAATGTAGTAATAGTATATCTTACATATAAAAGCAACAAAAAATAAACCGCCCATCTTTTAGCCGAGATAACGGTTTATTTTTTTAGTAAATCTATTCTTGGTTAGCCAAACCGCAAAAGCGGCAATGTGGTAGGGGAATTTCCCCGAGGGTGCGAAAGCACCCTTTACTTTTATATTATTATACCAAACGGTTATTAAAAAGGCAATAAGCTTTTAAAAATTTTGTTGTTAACGTATGGTGAGTAAATTCCGAAAGTAAATTCTACAGTAATCAACGAATGAGATTAAACTGTCAGGCAAAGCTAAGGTATAGGCTTCGCAAAGATTAGATAAAAAAGTATTATTGAGCTTTAACAATGAAATACTATTGTGTGTAGAAATATCTTTAATAGAGGTTAGATTATGGAAGAAAATAAGAAAAACTTGTCACTAGAAGATTGTGAAAATTTGCTAATGAAGTTAAAAGCACGTTTTGAAAAAAACCAAAACCGTCACCAAGACCAAGACCAAGACCAAGATATTGAGTGGTATAAAGTGCAAGAAAAATTAGAAGCAAATGTTGATAAACTGTGGGCAATTAATGAAATGGAAAATTCTGGCGGCGAGCCAGATGTTGTTAGCTATGACAAAGAAACAAATGAATATATTTTTTACGATTGTTCTGCTGAAAGCCCAACTGGTCGCAGAAGCCTTTGCTATGACCAAGAAGCATTAGAGTCAAGAAAGGAAAACAAGCCGAGAAGTAGTGCAATTGAAATGGCGACTTCTATGGGAATAGAAATTTTAACAGAAGATGAGTATAGGGAGTTACAGAGGTTCGGAAAGTTCGATACGAAAACTTCAAGTTGGGTTAAAACACCAGAGGAAATTAGAAAACTAGGTGGAGCAATTTTTTGTGACAGGAGATATAACCACGTTTTTGTATATCATAATGGGGCTGATTCTTATTATGCAGCTAGGGGCTTTCGTGGTTCAGTACGAGTATAAATTTTGCAGCTTTAATTACTCAATATAGCAATTCCACTTTTAGAACCTGTGTTCAGTAAGCTGTTACCCATCTTTAAAGCGATTATTACGCCATTTTTCGTTGTGGCGGCTTGACATAATTTTTCTATTATGCCTTCGCCACCACGCCTAGAATGGCGAAAAATCACTGTTTTAAATCTAGGCAACCCATTACTGAACACAGGTTCTTAAACGATATTGGCTGATTTAAACCAAGTGTCGTGCGTTTTATACACAATGTCAATTAAAACGGAATTGCTATATTATAAATTCTGTTTGTGTTAAATACGTTCAGAGCCAAGAAATAAAGTTTCTTTTGAATTAATTATTAAGTGTAGTTTTTCATTAATAATTTGAGGGTACAATGGAATATCTTTGATAGAATCTACGGCTATCCATTCAGAACATAACATATCTATATCTTTTTCTGTCACAGGTTTTTTGGACTCATCTGCTAATTGGCAAATAAAAACAAAATACACCTTATGAGAATGATTTTCGTATTCAGCACGAAACCTTTGGTTCATGGATATTTCCTCATATATGGCAGCTAACCTGCAAACGTTTACTATGTAACCAGTTTCTTCAAGACATTCTCTTTTTACAGCTTCTTCAAGGGTTTCAAATTGGTTTTGACCACCACCAGGCAAGTCATAATATATTGCTCCATTTGGCAAACCGTAGCACATGTCACCCAAAGTGTTTTGATTTTTATTTAATAAAATGTTTCCGTTGTTATGTACAATAATTGCTTTTGCTGCATTTCTTATGCTCATGTTCTCATCTCCTTTTCAATTTTACAAATCAATCATATTATAGCAATTTCAGTATTTAATGATATTGACAGAGGGAAGCCAAACGCCTAAGTATTTGGTGTTATGATGATTAAAAATGGAATTGCTATTTTTATGAACAATCTTTTTCTATTTTAATTATACCATTTACATATAAATTAAACAAGACTGGTTTTATGGTTTGAACTATGTTAGCCTATAACAATGATGTATTTTAAAGGAGGTAACTAATTGAATTTATATGTGCAAAGTTTTAAAGACATTGACAAAACAAAACATTTATATACTGGGGGTAAATGTGCAAACCTTGGAGAGCTATCTAAAATAGAAGAAATACATGTACCCGATGGTTTTTATGTTTCTACCGAAGCTTTTAAAAAAATAATTAGTGAAACGCCGACAATTGACAAATTGCTTGAGCAATTATCACTGCTGAATTTAGACGACAGAGAAAAAATTGTAGAAATTAGTGCCAAGCTTCGCAAAAATATTGATGGGATAATAATTCCTCAAAGTGTAGAAGAAGAAATAACTAGCTTTATTACAAAGTATGGAAAAAGAACCGCCTTCGCAGTGCGCTCCAGCGCAACAGCAGAGGATTTACCTACTGTTTCCTTTGCAGGCCAACACGACACATACTTAAACGTCGTTGGCAAAGATGAAATTTTAAAACATATAAGCAAGTGCTTCGCCTCGTTGTTTACTGAAAGAGCCATAACATACCGAATTAAAAACGGTTTTGACCATAAAAAAGTTTACATGTCTGTAGTTGTTCAAAAAATGGTTTTTCCGGAGGTATCAGGAATTTTGTTTACTGCCGACCCTGTAACCTCTAATAGAAAAGTATTATCTATTTATTCAAACTTTGGGCTGGGTGAGGTGATAGTTTCTGGCAAAGTAAGTGCTGATAGCTTTAAAGTACGAAATGCAGCAGACACGCTTTCACAGTCTTTGTCAAACAATGTTACTTCTGAAATGGGGCTAGAATTGCTAGACGTTGCAGATGTTATTCGTCCTTATCCCGAAATAATTAATTATTTGCAAAATGTGGAAGATGATAACTTTTTGGATGAACTGGTTAAGTTTGACGGCGGTAAGGAAGCTCGTGATGTTATCCACGCTTATCTCAACAAATACGGAATGAGGTGCAGTGGGGAAATAGATATTACCAAACCACGTTGGAGCGAAAAACCAACTGCCCTTATTCCTATGATTTTAAACAATTTAAAAAGCTTTAAGCCAAACGCAAGCAAGCAGAAATTTGAGCAAGGGCTTCAAGAAGCTTGGGCTAAAGAACATCAGTTGTTAGCTAAACTAAAACAACTGCCAGATGGCGAGCAAAAAGTCCAAGATACAAAACGTATGATAGATATAATTCGGAATTTAATGGGTTATCGTGAATATCCAAAGTATAGTATTGTTAGCCGCTATTTTATTTACAAACAGGCTTTGCTGAAAGAAGCCGAGCGACTAGTGGAAACGAAGGTTATTCGTGAAAAAGAAGATATATACTATCTCACATTTGAAGAACTTCATGAAGTGGTACGCACAAAAAAACTGAAACACTACGTTATTGACAAGCGAAAAGAAGAATACAAGTTGTATGAAAAACTAACTCCACCACGTGTTATCACGTCTGACGGCGAAATAATTGTAGGCAAGTATAAACGAGAAAACCTCCCAGACAAAGCTTTGGTAGGGCTTCCTGTTTCTTTGGGGATTATTGAAGGGAGAGCACGTGTTATTTTAAACATGGAAGAAGCTAACCTAGAAACAGGTGATATTTTAGTAACTTCATTTACAGACCCTAGCTGGACACCACTATTTGTATCCATAAAAGGTTTAGTTACCGAAGTTGGCGGACTTATGACACACGGAGCAGTTATTGCACGAGAATATGGCTTGCCAGCCGTTGTTGGGGTGGAAAATGCTACAAAGCAAATAAAAGACGGGCAGAAAATTCGTGTAAATGGAACTGAAGGTTATGTACAAATTCTTTAATGATATTTGTTGATGGAAGCCAAACGCCTAGCCGTTTGGCTTTTTGTCTGATTGATTAAACGGATTGCTATAGTAATTAGACTTCCTGCGTTACCCTCAACGAACACCAAAAGAAAACTTGTTCAACAGCAGTTTGTCAAAATTCAAAATTTTCATTGAACACGTCAACCATAGAATTAAGAATTAAGCGTTTATAATCCTATAAATGTGTTATCGCAATAAACAACGCAAGTGTTTGCTTCATTGTTCCCTTATTTGTGGTTTTAGAATAGGTCTAGCATTCAAAAAATCAAAAATAGGTATATTTTTTGGAAAAAGTTGACGATATAGTAATATGGCTAGTTATAAGCTGTAAATTAAAAACAGGGGGGGCTTATATTGACAAAAAGATTTTTAAGCATTTTACTGGTGTTTGTGATGGTGTTTTCTATGCTGTCACTAAATGTTTTTGCAACAAAGCTTGAGCAAAATGAACAAATCGACGAGATTGAACAAAGCGAAGGCGAAATTAAGGATTTGATTGAACGCTATCTTGTGCCATGTGATAACGAGGAGGTAAGTGAAACTTACCTATATGAGTTTCTACATAATGATAATGGCACTGATAAAAACTTAACGGCAGATGAGGTTGCTAAACTGGAAGCACATCTTGACGTCTGTTCTTTTTGCTTTGATGCACAAAAAGAAAAGGGTGCCGATGCAGCGGACAACAAAGCAGATGGGACAATTAAAGACAGCCTCATTGATGATGAGCCTGCCGCATTAACGGCTATGCCTTTATCAAGTAATAATGAGTTTTTATTACCAATTTCACCACGTGACCCGAATGCAATAGCAATTTCTACAGCTGAAGAGCTTAGGGAAATTGTAAACGGTGGAAGTTATTATTTGACAAATGACATAGATTTAAGTTCATATGATTTTTGGACACCTTTAAACGTTACTGAATTAACGAGTTCAATAACGCTTGATGGGCAGGGACATAGGATACTTAACATGAATGTATATGAAATCAATTATGGCGGTTTGTTTGGTAATTTATCAGCAGTGGACTTAACGATTAAAAATTTGGGGCTTGAGAACCCAATACCTGACAGAAAAATTGTTTATACTTCTAATTTTGGCATTGCAGGTAGCTTTGTGGCGAATATGAATAATTCAAATTTAAGAATTGAAAACTGCTACAACGCAATTGCTGTTAGCGGAACAATAAACGGTCATACAGGTGGCATTGTTGGAAAACTTACCAGTAATTCCACGGGTGAGAATACATGTATAATTGAAAACTGCTATAATTTGGGTAGTTTAGGTAGTATAAATACACACATTGTAGGCGGTATTGTAGCAAGTATTGAAAATTCTATGGATGTCAGAATTACAAACTGCTTCAACAAAGGTTCTATAATGTATAGTCCTTACTACGCAGGTGGTATTTTAGGATACACCCACAATAGTGGCGCAGTTAAACTTATTCAGATAGAAAACTGTTATAATGAATCGAACATTGGGGGGCGTTATGCAGCCGGTATATTAAGTAACTCGAATTTTAATACGATGGTAGAGATTAAGAATTGCTATAACACAGGTAATATTAGAGCATATGCATCCGTAAGCCCAAGCAATGCAGCCGGTATCATGAGCCCTGGTATAAGAACTACTTCAATATCAATCGAAAATTGTTACAATACAGGAACTGTAACCTCAGTGGGAGGGTGGTATGATGCAATTTGTTACTCTGAAACTGAAGCTACAATCAAAAACTGTTATTATCTGGATACATCTGTCGTAACATCTACTTACGGCATACCAAAGACAGATGCCGAAATGAAAAGCCAACAAACATTTCAAGGTTTTAATTTTGAAAATGTTTGGGCAATAGGTTCTGGTGTGAACAGTGGCTATCCAACCCTTAGAACTGATGCGCTCACAAGCGCTGCTTATGAAAAGCTATTTTCAATAGCAGGGACAATAACTAACAAGGGCACACCTCTGTTGGATATAGGAGTTATCCTTAAAGACAAAGACGGAAAGCCTGTATATAGCACAAAGTCCGATGAAAATGGTGCTTACAGCTTTAAAGGTATTGCGAAAAGCGACTCACCTTATAGCGTTGTAATTGACAGCCCTACGTATGACGCCGATGATGTGGTGATTACTGCTCCTGACGGAGTGGGGGTTACTATAACTGTAGATATTGAGGTTCTAATACGTGAAATTATTACGTCTAAGTATGAGGAAGATTACACTTTAAAGGGCACAGTGAGAAGCACTGCTAATAATATAAACGGACTGAAGCTTACAATTAACCCTACGGGAGAAACTGTTTCGGAAAAAAATGGAGTTTATTCTCATACCTTGCGTGGTGGCACAGGGTACACTCTTATTGCCAGCGCACCTGGATATATAACACAGAAGGTGGGTATAGTTTTCCCACAAGATTCAAAAGAACTTGTGCTAGATATATTGCTGCAAGCGGACACGCAAACAGCCAACAATAATTTTTCAGTCAATAACCCGCACGTTTGGCTTGATGAAACACTTGGAGCTAACCCATCTTTTCTTGTAAATGTTGGAAATGGAGGTTCAAGCCATATTATCATTCAGTCGCCAAGCAGCTTAGTAGGAACTGACGTAACAATAAAGGTTGGAGAATTTCCTGCGACTGGTTTGCGCTTTGATGAGATTGACAGAAACACTAATAAGGTGACAAAAAAAGAATTATTTGATGATGGCACAATAAAATCAGCTGAATATAGCTTTACAACTGAAAATGGCACTGACAAAATCAATGCGTTTTCCATAACAGTTATCGACCCCAAAATTCCACGTTATGAAATCCCCGTTTATGCGATTTATAATGACAAACAAGGGGTTTCTCATACGGAAACAATAGGTTGGATAATTATAAATATACCAATGTCAGTTAATTCTGGTGGGCAAATAACCTTAACAGGGCCATCAACCCATAAGACGGGTGAGGGCATAACTGTCACTGGAAAGGTTGCCGGAGATAAGAGTGCAATCACCATTTATCGTGTACTTTCTAATGGGACAGAGGTTGAAATAAACAAAGAAGCAACAACACCTCTTGGCGTTTCATTATATTCTGCCAATATTGTGGATTTGCCGTATGGTATAAACAAGCTTGTTGCACGCACAGAAGGTGGCACTGTGTCTAACTATCATTATATTTTTGTAAAAATGGAACTTCAAGTGGTGGTAGAAAAACTTTCTGAGCGCACAAATATTCCCGGGAAGCTTCCTCGTGAATACTTACAACCTAATCTTCGGTATGGTGTAATAACTGCAACAGAATCCTTTAATATGTATGAAAAACCTTTTTTCAACCTAACACTTTATTTCAATGTTGAAAATAAAGGTGAATATGTGCCTGTTGTCTCATTTGCAGGGAAAACTTGGGATACTGTTTTGTTAAGAGAAACAAGCTTAAATGATTCAACGGTTCATTATTACAAGTGCGACATTGACAATTGGTACACAAGAAATGTTTCTGAAATGTATATTGACCTCTTGGATAAGGATAATGATAACGACAAAATTGAAACGCTTGCTGCAATAATTAATGCACAACATGACCCATCTGGCTATGTGTATGATATTGACGCTCCTGACGAGCGAATTGCAGGTGCAACAGCAACCCTTCAAAAATTAGTTGATGGCGAGTGGGAGGTTTGGGTTGCCCAGGATGGGATGCAGGAAAACCCACAACAAACTGATGGTGAAGGAAAATACAGTTGGTATGTTGAAGAGGGCACGTATCGTGTACTTATATCAAAAGACAAATATACAAATGTCATTGATAAAAGTGGGGTAGCAATTGCAAATATGCCTGATGGCTCATTTAACAGTGAAATCCCTGACGATTCTCAAATTATAGTGCTTCCGCCACATTTTGATGTAAATGTTCCGCTTAAGCGCACTGAATACACCGTTTCTGTAGATGGTGGCACAGGCGGCGGCAGCAAAACTTGGGGTAGGGAAGTTAGCGTTACGGCGGGTACTGCACCAAAGGGACAACGGTTTAAGCACTTTACGGCAACAGGGCTTTCAAGGGCTACCTATGCAACAAATCCTTTAACCTTTACAATGCCTGATAATGCTGTTTCTATTACGACGGTTTATGAGAATATACCAAGTGGTGGCAAAGTTGACTCCACTAATTCGTCTAAAGATGAGGTTGAAGACGAAAAGGTTCAAGAATCTGCAATAGATAAAAAACCTGAGCAAGATAAAAAACCAGAGCCAGAGAAAAAAACTGTAGAGAACATATCAGTTGTAGATTTGACCTCACTGGTCGCAAAGTACACTGATATTCCAAAGAACGCTTGGTACTATAATCCTATTTCACTGGTAATACGCAAAGGTCTGTTCAAAGGTACTTCAGAAAATACATTTGAGCCTAATGCTTTAATGACAAGGGCCATGTTTGTGACCGTACTTGCAAACCTTGAAGGGGTGGAGCTATCGGCATATAATAAAGCACCATTTAGTGACGTTAAGGCAAGTGCTTGGTATGCAAATCAGGTTGCATGGGCAAGTGGATTGGGTATTGTAAGTGGTGTTGGAGGCAACAATTTCGCACCAAATAAGCCTATTACTCGTGAAGAAATGGCGGTTATGCTTAATAATTATCTTAAGGTTAAGAATATAACTCTTCCTAAAAATGGAAGTGCTGTAGCTTTTGCTGATATCAGTACAGTGAGTGATTGGGCGCAAGAAGCAATAATCGATATGCGAAGAGCAGGAATTATTGATGGTATTGGTGATAATAAATATGCTCCAAAGGTAACAGCAACACGGGCATACGTTGCACAAATCTTTGCAAACTACCTTAATATAATGGATAAATAGGGGCATCTGGTATTGAATCACATATAAAACCCCCAAAGCCATCGCAATTTGAAAAAACACATTCACCATTTTGCGTCAAAAAATCGTTGAAGTGCTCGATATTTTTGGCGCAAAATGGGTTAGTTACTATAAAAACTCAAATTGCTACACTGTTATAAATAAAAATTGCAACATGAATAGTTTAAAGTACACCCTGATGTCAAACAATATATTGCAGTCTAGGGGCTGTTTTAAAAATAGCTTTTAGTGTCTTTTCGGTAAATTTTCCGAATTGCTTCGTCAGCAAAAACCTTACGTACCTTTGGGTACGTGCGGTTTTCGCTTCCTCGCACTTCAAAAAATTTTCTCGAAAGTCCACTAGGGCGTGTTTTGTAAATAAAAAATGCACAAACGCTTCCAAAATGTGTTAA
>CAZBLK010000025.1:0-38151 GCA_964492715.1 uncultured Defluviitaleaceae bacterium
AGTAGAGAGAATGCCGGAATGAGTAGCGAGATATATGTGAGAAACATATAGGCCGAATGTCTAAGGTTTCCTGAGTAAAGCTAATCTTCTCAGGGTAAGTCGGGGCCTAAGGTGAGGACGAAAGTCGTAATCGATGGACAACAGGTAGAAATTCCTGTACTACGTATAATCAGAACTGTGGTGACACAGGAGGATAGGAAAACCGGGGAACGGAAAAACCCGGCCAAGCACAAAGCTGTACCCCATAGGCAAATCCGTGGGGGTTAAGTGAAGTGTTAAGGGGAGCGAATTATAGTAGCGAAGTTTCTAAATCCACACTGTCAAGAAAACCCGCTATTGCGTTATACGTACCCGTACCGTAAACCGACACAGGTAGACGAGGAGAAAATCCACAGGCCGACGGGAGAAGCGTTGTTAAGGAACTCGGCAAAATGACCCCGTAACTTCGGGATAAGGGGAACCACGAAAGTGGTCACAGAAAAGAGGCCCAAGCGACTGTTTAGCAAAAACACAGGTCTATGCGAAACCGTAAGGTGATGTATATGGGCTGACGCCTGCCCGGTGCTGGAAGGTCAAAGGGAGAGGTTAGCGCAAGCGAAGCTTTGAACTCAAGCCCCAGTAAACGGCGGCCGTAACTATAACGGTCCTAAGGTAGCGAAATTCCTTGTCAGGTAAGTTCTGACCCGCACGAAAGGCGTAACGATTTGGGCACTGTCTCAACAACGCACCCGGTGAAATTGAAGTATCAGTGAAGATACTGATGACCCGCGACAGGACGGAAAGACCCCATGGAGCTTTACTGCAGCTTAATATTGGGATTCGGTAAGACATGCACAGGATAGGAGGGAGGCAATGAAGTGAGTACTCCGGTATTCATGGAGCCAACGTTGGGATACCTCTCTTGTTTTACTTAATTTCTAACCTAAACCTCTGAACGAGGTTGGGGACATTGTTAGGCGGGCAGTTTGACTGGGGCGGTCGCCTCCGAAAGAGTAACGGAGGCGCTCAAAGGTCACCTCAGAATGATTGGAAACCATTCGTAGAGTGTAAAGGCAGAAGGTGGCTTAACTGCGAGTGAGACGTTTCGAGCAGATACGAAAGTAGGACTTAGTGATCCGGTGGTAATAAGTGGGAATGCCATCGCTCAACGGATAAAAGCTACCCTGGGGATAACAGGCTGATCTCCCCCAAGAGTTCACATCGACGGGGAGGTTTGGCACCTCGATGTCGGCTCATCGCATCCTGGGGCTGAAGAAGGTCCCAAGGGTTGGGCTGTTCGCCCATTAAAGCGGTACGCGAGCTGGGTTCAGAACGTCGTGAGACAGTTCGGTCCCTATCCGTCGTGGGCGTAGGAAATTTGATGGGAGCTGTCCTTAGTACGAGAGGACCGGGATGGACGAATCTCTGGTGCACTTGTTGCAACACCAGTTGCACGGCAAGAAAGCCAAATTCGGTACGGATAAACGCTGAAGGCATCTAAGCGTGAAGCCGCCCCAAAGACTAGATTTCCCATGTCTTAAGACAGTAAGACCCCTTGTAGACCACAAGGTAGATAGGCCTTTGGTGTAAGTATGGTAACATACTCAGCCTCCAGGTACTAATAGGTCGAGGGCTTGACCTTATTGATTTGTTTCTTTGTTCGGTTTTGAAGGTGTTGATAAAAAAAACACTTGACAAACTTGGTTGGTTAGTGTATAATAAATAAGTTGAGTTAATTAATATTCCTCGATAGCTCAGCGGTAGAGCATCCGGCTGTTAACCGGGTGGTCGTAGGTTCAAATCCTACTCGGGGAGTTTGTTATGGCCCGTTGGTCAAGCGGTTAAGACACGGCCCTTTCACGGCTGAAACAGGGGTTCGATTCCCCTACGGGTCATTTTTACTAATACAAATAAAACATCTCAAGGTTTGAACTTTTTTCAAGGGCCCTTAGCTCAGTTGGTTAGAGCATCCGGCTCATAACCGGACGGTCCTGGGTTCGAGTCCCTGAGGGCCCATTTTTATATCAAGTGTTACAATGCAAACCTATGATTATTCATAGGTTTTATTTTTATATTTAGCGATGAGACATAAATTGTACGTTTGACGAATACGTGTAGGGGTGCTACTATGTTTGAATTTTTAGAAACCGAACATTTAAGAGATGGCGAAATTTACTTGAAATTATATAGGACAATTACTGCAGCTGATGCAAAAGTACATGCTCCTGTATATGTATTTAACATCTGCTTAATTAATACAGAGATAATAGTTGGTGAAATAAATTTAAGAGTAGGCGAAAATTCAAGCATTTTCTATAATGGTAATATAGGATATGAGGTCATTGAACAGTATAGAGGCAATCATGTAGCTTTAAAAGCTAGCAAACTCATCATTTCTCTTGCGAAGCAACATAATATGAAAGCACTGCTGATAACATGTAATCCAGATAACTTAGCTTCAAGGAGAACTTGTGAGTTAATGGGTGCCAAGTTGCTCCAAATTGCTGATTTACCCCAAGATAGTGAGCTGTATTTGGAGGGTGAACGACAAAAATGTATATACAGAATTGAATTATAGAACCCGACAAAGTACACCATCACACCATAATTTTTATATTAAGGGCAGAATGGAGAAAATTTGTGTACAGACATTTTATTTGAGACTTTAATGGGACACTTTTCGACACATACCCTGCAATGGTTAACGCATTCAAGGAAACTTTAACTAATGATGGTATAAATTAAAGTTACGAGACAATGTAAAGTAAGTATATTATCCCATTTCCATTTCCAAAAGAAGCTTGTGCGGAAATAGTAAAGCAAAACGGCTATAACTACATATTCACTCATAGGGGAAGTTCTACAATAAAATATTTGAAGCAACACACTTGTACAATTATTTTATGGATTGTATAATAAAGGACAATGGTTTTGCAAGAAAACCGAGCCCCCAAGTAATAGAATTTCTAATTAAAAAATTAAACATTTCAAAAAGCGAAGCAATTATGATTGGTGACAAGATATTGACATTTTGTCGGTCAAAAACGCAGGCATTTCCTCATGTTTCTTTGACTATGATTCAAGCAAGAAAATTGATTATGCAGACTTTTACGTAACACCTTTGGAGCAATTATTAATTTTATTATGAAAGGGTGGTTTGAAAATGTCAGTAAAGCCAAATTATAGCAATAGCATTGTGTCAGTTACAAATTCTTTGCTTAAACATTATGGCGCTGCACCTCATCATAATACTTTACCTGTGCTTGATTCCTTACTTTCACAAGGCTACAAAAATGTTGTTATTTTAGTAATGGACGGGCTAGGCACAAATGTTTTAAAGAGCAATCTACCAGAGGACTCGTTTTTGCGAAAACATGTATATACAGAAATTTCAAGTGTATACCCATGCACTACTACAGCTGCCATAACTTCTATTTTATCAGGAAAAACTCCTGCCGAACATGGGTGGATAGGCTGGTCGTGCTATTTTAGCGAAATTAACAAGTGCGTGGATTTGTTTTCTTCAAACGAAAGCGGCACGGAAAGCCCCGCCTGTGAAGAACATTTACCAGACAAAGTTTTACCATTTGAAACTATCTTTTCGAAAATTAAAAATGCTACAGACGGAAATATAAAAACTTGTGCAGTGTCGCCGTTTTCCGAATATTTTGCCAATTCTATGGAGAGCATTTGTGAGCACATTAAAAATTTATGCGACGAGCCTGCTAAAAAGTTCATTTATGCCTACAATTATCAGCCAGACCGTGAAATGCACCAATTTGGCGTTAACGCCAAATGTGTTAAGGAAATGTTGCTTGATTACGACAAACAGCTTGAAACACTTGTAAATTCTTTGTCGGACACATTGTTTTTAATTACTGCGGACCACGGCATGACTGATATAACTATGAAACGTATTGAAGATTATGAGCAAATTGGGAATGCACTAATGCGTCACATCTGTGTAGAGCCAAGATGCTGCTCATTCTATGTTAAAGACGAATTTATAGCTGATTTCCCAAAAATGTTTGCCGATACTTTTGGTGATAAATTTATTTTATACAACCATGATGAATTTGTACAAAGCGGGCTTTTAGGAGAGGGAACTCCACATTCAAAGGTGAATGAGTTTGTTGGCGATTATATGGCAGTTGCCGTATCAGACATTGCATTGTGGTATGACGACATCAAAGGCGAATATAATGACTTTAAAGGTGCTCATGCAGGGTTATCTAACGAGGAAATGAATGTACCGCTTATTGTTGTGGAGAAGTAGCTGTAACTTTCAGTGCTTTGGGTACGTTCGGTTTTCATTAACCCTAAAATATTCAACTTGACACTTTGGATAAAGTTAAATAAAATCAGCCCTACAAATTTAATTAAACTTTTGTAGGGCTGTATTTCGGTTTTAACTAACTTAAAATATTATTTAAACTCGAAAGCATCAATTGTTACATAATAGTCGGTTGCCAAATCGTTCTTGCTGCCATTTGGCATTATTTTAATTGTGTGAACTCCTTTTTCCAAGCCATCAACAGTGAAAAGCACTTTTTGGGGCTGCAATATACTTGAATAAAGGTCTACAGTTTGTGCAAGGCTTCCGTCAATATAAACGTCAGCTTTACCCAAATTAAAAGATGTTGCGCCAATCCAGCTTACTTTTGTACCTGTAAATGTAAGCTCGGCAAATGCGCTTGTGTCATTTGCATAATGCTCATCATTTGAAAAGAACATGCTGTCATTGTTCAAATATGTCCACAAGCCTGAATAAACAATGTCGTTTGAATTGTCGTTTACTTTAAAACTGTTGTCGCTTGTTGTTTCGTAGCAGTCAAACGCATCAATTGTTACATAGTAATCTGTTGACAATTCGTTTTTGCTGCCGCTTGGTACAATTTTAATTGTATGTACACTGTTTGACAAGTTTGTTTCACTAAACAACACCTTTTGAGTTTCTAATTCTTGTGAATAAAGGTCAATATTTGTAACAAGCACATCGTCGATGTATACGTCGGCTTTGCCCAAATTATTTGATGTTGCGCCAATCCATTTTATTTGTGAACCTAAAAACGTAAGCTCTGCATAAGCATCGGTATTTTTTGCATAGTGCTCGTCATTAGAGTAAAACTGTGAATCGTTTTCCAAGTAAGACCATGAGCCAACATATTTTACTTGTTTGTCGTTATCGTTGTAGCGGTTTAACACTAATGGCTTTGTAACTTTAATTTGGCACGTATCAGATGCGCCGTCAACTGTTGTTGCAGTTATTACGGCCTTGCCTTCTGCTACAGCGGTTACTTCACCTGTAGCTGCATCAACTGTTGCAACAGATGTGTCGCTGCTTGCCCAAACAATTGTTTTGTCAGTTGCATTTTCTGGTGTTACTGTTGCTGAAAGAGTTATTTTGTTGTTTACTTCTAGTTCTGCTGTTTTAGGGGTTACTGTTACTGATGTTGAAGGGGTGTTTGGATTTACTTGTGCTGGAAGCCACTTTAAAGTTGGGAAAGTGTCGGTCATAATCCAAATATTATTAAAATTCCAACCTAACGCTTCATATGTTTGTTGTTGCATTAATTCTTCTAATGGTGTGTTTTGCCCATGAGCATTCGAAGCTGTTCCAGAAACTTTCGTAAGAGTGCTGCCTATGTATACAGGCATATTATCCCATGCCAGATTACTAGAAACAGATCCAGCTCCTATTTTATACACATAATTGTTAGAAGATTTTAATAAATTGCTAGCTGAAACACATTTTTCAGTATAAGGAGTGGAGTATGTTTCGACATAATTAGCCAAAATACTTGCCACAGCACTTCTGCCAATAACTTCTCCAGTTGAAAAGCTTTTAGAAATAGTACTTCTATATGAGGAATTTATAAGCCCAACTAAGCCTCCGACTCTCAGGTCCCCTTTTATATTACCAGAGTTATAACAGTCACTAATAATTGTTCCATTAACAACTTCACCTATAATACCGCCAACGTAGCCATTCCCAATAATATTTGCACTATTGTAACATTCATAAAAATTACTACTGTTTGAGTGAGCAACAATACCACCTGTGTTATATGAACGGGTTACACTTATATTGCCCAAGTTTGCGCATTGTCTATAAGTAGTAGTTACGGAGTTTGCAACTATGCCAGCAGCATCACATGACGCATTGATTGTAACATTAGTTGTTATGTTAGATAGTGATGAAGACATAGATTTACTTGCAACAACAGCTGCATACCTTTTAGCATTTATAATACCACCACTGAAATTTACATTCTTAATTGTAGCATTGTTCAGTTCTTTAAAAAAACCAAAATTATCCGTATAGTAATCATTGGTGAGTATAGTATTATAATTTAAATTTCTAATAGTAAATCCATTACCGTCAAAAACCCCAGTAAACGTAGGCAAAGGTGTCCAATTCTCTGCCGTAAGTGTAACATCGTTCATCATTTTATAATGCTTTTCACTGCCCAACAAAGGAATATTAATTATATCCTCTTCATCTTCAATTAAAAATGGTTTTTCGGCAGTGCCAAACCCTTTAATGCAGACGTCCGCCCTAACAGGAACAACAGGTACAGAAAGTGAAACTACAGAAACAATAGCCATTGCTAACAATTTTCTCAACTTCATAAAATCACTCCTATTATTTTTTGTTATCTGCCATAAACCGACAGAATAACTAACTTTCATAATAGAACTATTTATTGTTTTTTCAATACGTCACTATACACCAAAAAAAGTGCCAGCAATTAAACCACAGTACACCGTAGCCGCCTTGCTGACACAAAACTTATTACCCTATTTTACAACAATTACCTCGTCCCCAAACATTACCCCAGCAATTTTTTCAGGCTCAATTGCCCCTTCAAAATTTATAGTAAACTCACAATCACCAGTTTCATTCATGCTAGAACTCATACCCATTGAATACAAAATGCTTCCATCATCATAAATGATATACTCCTTTGGCTTGGCATTGGGAAGCTTCATTACATTGCTGTGGAAAATGTAATTAACAAATTTGTCGTCGACATTTGAAATTTTCATATTAAGCGACAAAGCCGAAGCCGTAAGCTGTTTAATGACAAACTCCTTATCATCAGCTACACCAACAAGCTCTTTTCCCAAAACTACAGGCTCAGTAGCGGTAGCTTCTGGAAAAGAAACACTCCATTCGCCTGCAATCATTGTGTCATAAACAAATGCTTCTGCAAACAAGCTGTATTCCTTTAAGTCGTCAATAGACTGTAATGGAAAAATGTACTCAATAAACTTTCCGTTGTACTCTGTATGTTGAGAGTAGTTAGTTTTTAATTTGGTTTTGTTGTTCATTAAGCTTAAATTAATTTGCCTAACACTCAAGTCGTCAACATTTTCACGTTCTAAAAGTACATGCAAATTTCCGTTTTCCCACCCTATGCTCGAAAAATATATGCCCTTAAATTCGTCAAGCTGAAACCACTTTGCCATAGGTGCAATTTTTGTGCTAGTGTGCGGCATTTGTTCAGCACTACCAGTATCCATAGAAACTGAAGTTGACACCAAGTAGGAAGTTTCTTTAGCTGTGTTATAACTTGTAATAGACGTAGGCTCTGTAACACCCTCATCAGGAAAAGGGTAGTCGTCACCGTCATAAAACTTTGCATCAGCTTTTTTAACAAGCTTAAACAAATCAATTGATGTAATTGGTGTTTCAACTTTTCTAAAGTCTGTGTACATGTTTTTAATTGTCATTACGTTGTTTTTTATGCTCTGCTCGTTGTAATATTCCATAGCAACAGTCAATTTTTTTGTGTTAAAGTCAAAAGCACGGCGCATCGTTTTCAAATGCCCATTTTCAAAGTTAATAGTAGGCATGTCTATATAATTATCTACCCTGTCACCATCAACATCTTGCAGAGTAAAAAACAAATACGAAGTTTTATCATCTTTTAAAGAATACATTGTTTCTAGTACAATTCCGTTGTCGCTTACAGTTTGCCGCATTTCACTTCCGGCGTTCATAATTCCGTCAATGTTGCCTGAAAAAATTTTATACATGGTTGAGCGAAAAGTAGTCCGAATTTCATCATACTGTGTAAACCCAACAGATACTAAAACTGCCGAAGCCAAAGCGGCAACTAAAGCTTTTTTCCCTAGCGGCGTTTTCTTTCCCCTTTTTTCTTTGAACATTTTCTTTATGTTGTCAACGCTTTGCACATCAAACGGCACAGTGTACTGCGAAACTTCTGCAAGCTGTTCGTCCGTTAAATCCTCTAAAAGCCGAAAATCTTTTTCGTAGTTCATAAACAAAACACCTCCCTAATTCCTTTAAGAGCCTTTTTTAGCTGCTGCTTGCCACGGTAAAGCCTGTTTTCAACCTCTTTTATCGGAAGCCCCATGTTGCTGCTAATTTTTAAAGGCTTTTCCTCAAGAAAAAACCTTCTAACTAAAATTTCTCTGTTAGGTTCTTCCAAATTTCTAATTGCATCATAAAGCTTTTCGTATGCGTCAAACTCTGTGACCTCATCATAACCACTACCGCTATCAGAAGAAGCTACGCCAACGTATTCTCCCAAGTCCAAAACGTTGTCGTTTTTTAAGTTTTTTCTGTACTTATCAATTGCTTTGCTTTTTGCCTTAACGACTAAAAAAGTTTTTAAGCTTCCCTTTTTTGGGTCAAACTTTTTTGGTTCATTCCACAAATCTACAAAAACATCACTGACACATTCTTCCACGTCTTCACGCCTTGTTAAAACCGAGCTTACAACCACCCACAAAAGCTTTGAATAGCTGTCTATTACAAGTTCAAAAGCCTTTTCACTTCGAGAAAAAATTCCTTTATAAAGCTGGCTCTCGTCCAATCGGCGCACCCCCCATTTAATCAATGTTTTAATTATAGTACGAACAAAACTTTAAAACCACTCACACAGCATATTCAAAATTTAATTTACATTTAAACAAGCCTAATGGTATAATAAACAAGAATAATATGGCAAAGGAGTTTGAAATGAAAAAAATTACTACAGTTTTAATATGTCTAGCTTTAATTTTCTCAACCCTTGTTTTTTCAACAAACACTGCTTTAGCAGATGAAAACAAAACAGCAACAATTCTTTTTACGCACGATATGCACGCCCACTTTGACCAAACAAAAGTAAAAAAGGGTGATACATACGTTGATTTAGGCGGCTATGGCAGGCTTTACACAGCTATTCAAGCTGAAAAGGAAAAATACCCAAATGCGCTTGTCCTAGACGGCGGCGACTTTTCAATGGGTACACTTTTTCAAACTATTTATGCCTCTGATGCCCCCGACCTTAAAATGCTTAACACCTTGGGCTACGACGCAATAACTTTAGGCAACCACGAGTTTGACTTTCGTTTAGACGGCGTGAAGTCATCAATAGAAAAGGCAGAAGCAAGCGGTGAAATTCCGCCTATAGTTGGCGCAAACTACAAAATTGATGATAAAGTAAAGGACTACACAATAATTGAAAAAGATGGGCTAAAAGTTGGGGTGTTTGGCTTAATGGGCGTAGAAGCCGCCTCAAACGCACCAATGGCAGGGATAGACTTCCTTGACCCAATAAAAGAAGCAAAGCGAGTTGTAAAAATTCTCAAAGAAGAAGAAAAGGTTGACCTTATAGTTGCTCTTTCGCACAGCGGCATTTTTCCAAACCCAAAAGATTCGGAAGATGAAATTTTGGCAAAAGAAGTTTCTGACATTGACGTAATAATTAGCGGACATACCCACACAAAGCTTGGAAAACCAATTCAAATTGGAAATACTCTTATAGCTTCTGCTGGGGAATACTCTGAAAACTTAGGCTCGCTAACAATTGAAAAGCAACAATCAAACAACCGCTGGCAGCTAAAAGATTACAGCTTAGTTCCAATTGGTATAAGCCTTGAACCAAACAAGGAAATTGAAGCGCAAATAGCAAGCTATAAACAAATGATAGAACAAAAGTATTTAAACAACTTTAACCTTACTTTTGACAAAGTAATTGCAAAGTCTAGCTTCGACTTTACAGACAGCAGCAAAGTAGGAATCGAACACAAAGAAGACGGGCTTGCAAACCTAATTTCTGACGCATACATGTACGCTGCCACAAAGTACGACAAAGAAAACACCGACCCAGTGGACGTTGCAATAGTTCCAAGCGGTACAATTCGTGGTTCTTTTGTAAATGGGGAAATTACAGTTTCAGACGTGTTTAATGTAAGCTCGCTAGGAATTGGCAAAGACAAGCTTTCAGGCTACCCGCTAATTTCTGTTTACATTACAGGAAAAGAGCTTAAAGCAGCAGCTGAGGTTGATGCTTCCATTGCCCCAATGATGTCAAGCGCACAGCTTTACATGTCGGGCATGTCGTACACCTTTAACCCAAACAGGCTGTTTTTAAACAAAGTTACCGAAGCAAGCTTTATGGACAAAGAAGGAAACAAAACAAAAATTGACGACAATAAGCTTTACCGTGTAGTTGTTGGGCTTTACACAGGGCAAATGCTTTCTGCTGTAAAAGCAAAGTCCGTTGGGCTTTTGTCGATTACTCCAAAGGACAAAAACGGTAACCCAATAACAGACATTGAAGACCACATAATTTACACAGAAGTAAACGGCGAAAGACGTGAGCTTAAAGAATGGGTTGCGCTTGCCGACTACATGCAAAGCCTTGAAGAAATTCCAAGTTTTTATGAAACAGAGCAGGGCAGAAAAATAGTAGACCCAAGCAAAAGTATTGGCGCACTTGTTAAAGCTCCAAACAAAATTGCTTTTATGCTTTTAGGCGTTGTTGTACTTGTAATTTTAATTATAGTTGCCATTGTTTTATTTATAAAAAGACCTCGCAAAAGACGTAGGTTTTAAAATAGGGGCTGTTGCAAACCAGCCCAAAGTAAAAGCGAGTCTAAACAAGGCTCGTTTTTTGTTGTAAATAGATTTATGAAAAAACTTGTTTTATGCTAAAATTCAAGCAAAATGCTGTGGTAAAGAACCGTGTACTTTTAAATTTGCTTACAATATTACAAACTTTATCCCTTTTAAAAAATGGGCTGTTGCTTCACTGATTAGGTGGTTTTGCAACAGCCCATTTCCATGCCAATATTGTTAAAACTGAAATTTCTATATAAAGTCTTTATAAAACGTCCTGTCATAAAATTAGGACAAGCCAAATATAATTAAATATAGCAATTTGAATTTTTTAGCCACCATTTTGCGGTAAAAATATAGAACGCTTAAAAGATTTTTAGCGCAAATGATGAACACATTTATTCAAGTTGCTGCACACAAAAAAAGGAGTGATACACAAATGAAATGGTACACAAAGCACTACAGCGAAGCAATAAAATATTTTGAAGTAGATGCAAAGCAGGGGCTTACGTGGGAACAGGCAGAAAGCCGCCAAAAAGCCTTTGGTGCAAACCGCCTTGAAGGTAAAAAGAAGCCACACATTTTAGTTAGATATTTAATGCAATTTAATGACTTTATGATAATTATTTTGATAGCGGCGGCAGCAGTGTCGCTTTTGTTGTCGTTTACACACGGCAAAGCCGACTTCATTGACGCAGGAATAATTTTAGGAATAGTAATGTTAAACGCACTTTTAGGATTAGTCCAAGAAAGCAAAGCCGAAAAATCAATTGAAGCACTTAAAAAAATGTCTGCACCGTCGGCAAAAGTAATGCGAAGCGGCATACTCGAAAGTGTAAACACAGAAGAAATTGTTCCAGGCGACATTCTTTTGCTTGAAGCAGGTGACTTTGTTCCAGCCGATTGCCGCATTGTTTCCTCTATGAACTTAAAGGCAGAAGAAGCCGCATTAACAGGCGAGTCTGTCCCTGTTGACAAAGATGCAAGCTACATTGCAAGCGAAAGTGCAACGCTTGGCGACAGGCGAAACATGCTTTTTTCTGGAAGCAGCATAAGCTACGGCAGAGGTACAGCAATTGTAACATCAATTGGTATGGGTACAGAAGTTGGAAAAATTGCAGATATGCTGATGAACGACGAAGCCCCAGAAACTCCGCTTCAAAAAAAGCTGACACAAACAGGGAAAATGCTTGGCATTGGCGCAATAATTATTTGTGTATGTATTTTTCTTTTGGGAATAGTTAGGCAACAGGGTGTTTTTGAAATGTTTATGACGTCTGTAAGCCTTGCAGTTGCGGCAATTCCAGAAGGGCTTCCAGCAATTGTTACAATTATGCTTGCAATTGGCGTTCAAAGAATGGCTAAAAGAAATGCCGTAATAAGAAAGCTTCCGGCAGTAGAAACTTTAGGCTCGGCGACAGTAATTTGCTCTGACAAAACAGGCACTCTTACGCAAAACAAAATGACAGTAGTAGAAACAGTAAACGTAAAAGGTTTGCTTGAAGGCAAAAACGCCGACCGAGAACTTATTTTAAAATACAGCGCACTTTGCAACGACGTAAACCTTGAAGGTGAAAACAAAGAAATTAAGCTAACAGGCGACCCAACAGAAAAGGCACTCGTAATTGCGGCACTAACAAGCGGAATTGACAAAAACAACGCCGAACAAAAAGCTCCACGCATAGACGAAATTCCGTTTGACTCTGCAAGAAAGCTAATGACAACAATTCACCACAGCAAAGAAAGCGGCGGTTACATTTCAATTACAAAGGGCGCACCAGACGTTTTAATTAAAAAATGCAGTCACTACATAGAAGGCGGCAACACATACATGCTGACCGAGTCACGTAAAAACGAGCTTATGCGAATGAATGACGAAATGGCAGGAAAGGCGTTGCGTGTGCTTGCAATTGCGGTGAAGTCGTATACAAAACTTCCTTATAAGATTACGGAAGATACAGTAGAAAATGACTTGTCGTTTGTGGGGCTTGTCGGAATGATTGACCCACCAAGAGAGGAAGCGGCAGAAGCTGTTAAAACATGCGTAAAAGCAGGAATAAAACCTGTAATGATTACAGGTGACCACGTTGTAACGGCAAAAGTAGTTGCAAGCAAGCTTGGAATACTCCGTGGCGGAGAAGGAGCTTTAACAGGAACTGAGCTAAATGACATGACACAGGACGAGCTTGTAAGCTGTATAAACAAATACAGCGTGTTTGCAAGAGTTTCGCCAGAACATAAGGTGCGAATTGTAAAAGCGTTCCAAAAGCGTGGCGAAGTTGTTGCAATGACAGGCGACGGCGTAAACGACGCCCCGGCTTTAAAAGCGGCAGACATTGGCTGCGCAATGGGCATAAGCGGAACAGACGTAGCAAAAGGTGCTGCCGACATGGTTTTAACAGACGACAATTTTGCAACAATTGTTCACGCTGTAAGCGAAGGGCGTGGAATTTATGCAAACATACGGAAGGCTGTTCACTTCCTTCTTTCTAGCAATATCGGTGAAATTCTTGTAATGCTTGTTGCGCTTTTAATGGGCTGGCCTACGCCGCTTTTGGCAATTCATCTTTTGTGGACAAACCTTGTTACAGACTCGCTTCCTGCAATTGCTTTGGGGTTAGACCCAGCCGAAAGCGACATTATGGACGGCAAGACAGAAAGCGGAAGCAGCGGGCTGTTTTCAAATGGCTTGTGGCAGCGCATTGCTGTTGAAGGAATGATGGTTGGAATGTTAGCTTTAGTTGCGTTTGCAGTTGGCAGTGTTTACTACGACACAGCGGCAAACGAGAACATTGTTGGGCGTACAATGGCTTTTGCAACACTTAGCATTTCACAGCTTGTACATTCGTTTAATATGCGAACAGAAAAGTCAATTTTCACGTTAAGCATTACATCAAACATTTACTTGGTTTATGCGTTTGTTGTTGGGGTTTTGCTTCAAGTTGGCGTAATAATGCTTCCATTTTTGGCTGAAACGTTTAAGGTTGTTCCGCTTACTCCTGTTCAATGGCTAATAGTTGCAGGGCTTTGCATTTTGCCAATTTTTATTGTAGAGCTGGAAAAGCTTACAAGCCAAAGCACAGAAAAGAAAAAGGTGAATAATTACCAATTAATGGAATAAAAATGGAAATTGTTGACTATATTATAGAAACTAGGGAAAATGGATGGCTGGCAAAAAAACTAGACATGCAATTTAGTATCTGGCTTCTGTTCTCTGGTTTTACATCAATCACGTTTTAAAAGCCGATTGAGTATATCAGGGGGTGGGTAGCTGCATGTGTTTTAAAGCCTTCTATAAACTACAAAAACTTATTTACAAGAGAAAAGAGGAAAGTAATATGTCTATACAGGATATGGAAATTATGACAAACCTAGAGCGCCTAAAAAACGAAATAAAAATTATAAACATAAACCTCGACCACATTACCGACCCAATTTTGATTGATAGTTACATTTTTGAAAACATGGCGCTGAACATGCGTTACAAATATTTCTTGCGGCTGTGCAAGGAACGAGGGCTAAAAGCAGAGGGGTTCTAACATGAATTCAAGCGAAGTTATTATTTATATGATTATAGGCTGTGCTGTTTTTGTTGGTTTCCTTGTTTTTTCGGGGGCTGCAAAAGGGCTTTTAAAGTTTTTTGTCCGTGGCGGAATTGGGGTAGCTGCAATTGCTGTTGTAAACATTTTTGCAGAAGGCTTTGGCATGGCTGTAGGCGTAAACGTTTTGTCGGCTTTTATTGTTGGTATTTTGGGCGTTCCTGGTTTTTTAACGCTTTATGCAGCAAAGTTTATTTTGTAGAGGTTCTAAAGAAGGTGTTTTGCTAAATGGTGCAAAATGCCTTCTTTTTTTAAGCAAGAACATTTTGCTTACCCAAAACATATATTTAGGATAAGCAGGTTTAAACTTTTACAGGACAAGCCTAAAATGTATAGACAATTTATATAACTAAAATTGTTAATGTTTCCACGTAAATAGGGCATTAATTATTATGTTGACTTTTAGCCTGCATGAGTTTAGAATGTAATAATACATGAAAAATTAATATTCTAAACCCATTAGAGCCGGCCACGTGGTCTGGCTTTTTGTACAATGGGCAAGTTTTTGCATAAGCATAGCAACTTTACTTTATGTAGGCATTATAGCAATTCCGTTTTAATCGACATGGTCTATAGGTTAAAAACCCAAATGGCTAGGCGTGTGGCTTCCCTATGACAGTATCGTTAAAAACTGGAATTGCTATAAATTGGCGGTTTGTTAAAGAAAGCGCATATAGGAAACTATTGCCTTTTCCGTACGCATGTCTTCTACTTCATTACTACTACCGCTTTTTTTGTCCGGTAATTACAGTTTAAACTCTGCTTGATTTATCTTGATTTGATACAGCTTTTTTATTTAAGGTAAAAAAGCATTGACCTTTAGAAGTTTAACAATTATCGGGGTAGATTTTATGAAAAAAGTAAACGTGAACAAGCTGTTTTTTATAATAGTAGTTTCTGTTTTTTTCATTTTGTTACAAATTTACTTGTTTAATGTAAATTTAAACAAGCGGTTTTCAGAGGACATTTATTTACACCTTGCCGAAACTTCCTCGAACAAAGTGTTTGAACTAAACTCGGAATTTAAAAATCAGTTTGAAAAAATAGAAACACTAGCCGATTACTTTTCAGAGCTTGCATCACTGCAAAAAAATGACGTTTTGCCATTGATGAGCAAGTTTGTTGAAGCAGGCGGTTTTTCAAGTATTGTGTTAATGTACCCTGACAGCACGTATTTAACAAACTACGGCGGAAAAGGCTTGCGTGTTTCCGAGAGCGAGTCTTTTATAAAAGGAATAAACGGCGAGCCTAACATTGAAGGGCCCGTAAAATATTTTGCAGACTACAGCAAAAATGTAATTGTTTTGTCATCACCTGTAAAAAGGGGCGAAGAAGTAGTTGCTGTTTTAATGGCGGCAATTGATGTTTCTGAGTTAGACAAGCTTTTTAACATGACGTACTACGAAGGCAGAGGGTACATGTTTCTTGTTAACAAAAGCGGAAGCGTAATAACAAGCAAGACAAACGAACAAACTGTTTTTCGTGGCGAAAATATACTTGAGTTTTTTAAAGAGCAAAACAACAGCTACTACGAAACAATTTCAAAAGACTTGGAAACAAACGAAAGCAACGTGCTTTACTTAAAGTACAGAAACGGTGAAGCCAGATATGCGGCTTACAGACCATTAGGCGTAAACGACTGGTACGTTTTTTCAATGGTATCGCAAGACGTTTTGGACGAACGTGTGCGTGGCATTTCGCTTGAAGTTTTTTGGCTTACGTTTGTTGTTGTTTTGTCACTAAGCATGTTGGTTGGATACGTTATTTTTATTCAGCACAGGTTTAACAAACAAATTGTAGGCGCAAATGCTTCGCTTGAAAAAAGTGAACAGCTTTACAGGACAATTGTTTCACAGTCTGAAAGCACAATTTTTGAACACGACTATGTTACAAAAAAGAACACATGCTCCGACAACTACAAAAAAATGTTTGGCGACATGGTGGACGAAGCAGACAACTTCATTTTATCACATAAGTTTGTTTACTACGAGGACGTAGACCGTTTAAAAAGCGCATACTACGCACTTTCCACAGAAAACCCAAAAGCCAGCATTGAGTTAAGAATTTTAATGTCTGATTTAACGTATAAATGGCATAAAATATCTATGACAGTTTTGTATGATGGAAAAAACAGCCCACAAAAGCTTATAGGCAACATAACAAACATACACTACGACAAACATCAAGCCGAACAGCTTAAACAAAAAGCTACGAAGGACTTGCTTACGGGGCTTTACAACAAAAGCGCAACACAGTCGCTTGTAAACGAAAAGCTTTTATGCACAGACGGTGAATGTATTCACGCTTTAGTTAACGTAGACCTTGACAACTTTAAAAGTATAAACGACAGCTTTGGACACCTTTTTGGCGACGTTGTTCTTGCTGAAATAGGTGAGGACTTAAAAAAACTGTTTCGGTCGACAGACATATTGGGGCGGTTTGGCGGAGACGAGTTTGTTATGTTTATAAAGGACGTTAAGTCGGTTCATTCTATAACGGAAAAGCTTTTAGAACTTTTAAACGTGCTTGACAAAACTTACAAGGTTGACGGAATTTCCCACAGAATTACTGGAAGCATTGGCGTTTCTGTTTTTCCGTTTGATGGGCAAAGCTATGAGGAGCTTTACAAAAACGCCGATAAAGCGCTGTACGCTGCAAAAAGGGCAGGTAAGGGGAAATTTTTCTTTTACTCAAACGCTTTTAATGCTATGGCTGAGGTTGATAATTGTTCTAGTAGTGATATATACTTAATAAAAAGGGAACAAAAAAACAAATGATTTAAACTGCCAAGATAAAATTAGAAAGGTAGTGAACTTATGAGTTTTCAATTAATGAACGGACAGAAAATATCTGAAGGAATAAGAAATGAAATTAAAAATGAAGTAGAAAACTTAAAAAGCGTAGGGCTTTGCCCTGCGCTTGTAGTTGTTGCCGTTGGTGATGATGAAGCTTCAAAGGCGTATGCCGCTTCTAAGAAAAAGGCATGTGAAGCTGTAGGCATTGGTTTTTCTGAATACAGCTTAAAAAGCGAAACAACGGAGCAAGAGCTTGTTTCATTGATAGAAAAGCTAAACAACGACAAAGCTGTAAACGGAATAATTGTTCAGCTTCCCCTGCCTAAGCACATAAACCAGCATAATGTAGCTGTAAAAATTAGCCCCCAAAAAGACGTTGATGGGCTTAACCCAATTAACTTTGGGCTTTTAAGCACAGGCAACGCTTTTTTTGAGCCATGCACACCAGCAGGGGCAATGGAGCTTTTAAAGGCGTATGAAATTAGCATTGAAGGCAAAAGCTGTGTCGTTCTTGGAAGAAGCGACATTGTCGGCAAACCTATGGCAATGCTTTTGCTTCGTGAAAACGGAACTGTAACTATTTGCCATTCTAAAACGAAAAACTTAAAAGAAGTTTGCGCTTCTGCCGACATACTTGTTGTTGCCGTTGGCAAGCCGCTTTTTGTTACGGCAGACATGGTTAAAGAAGGTGCAGTTGTTGTTGATGTAGGCATAAATAGTTATAACGGCAAAATTTGCGGCGACGTTGACTTTGAAAATGTCAAGGAAAAGACGTCGTTTATAACGCCTGTTCCAAAAGGCTGTGGGCCTATGACTGTTGCAATGCTATTGAAAAATTGCGTAAATGGGTGTAGACTTGTTGCAGAGGGGTGAGGGGTTTTAAAGATTTAAGACCTTTTAAAGATTTAAGACCTTAGGGGCGCTGCCCCTAAAACCCTGCAAGGGGCTTGCCCCTTGACCCCGTTATTAAAAGGCTTTTTACAAATTTTATTGAATAATTAAGCTTTAACTTACTAGAAAGAGGGATATTTTTGAAGGTTTTCTTTTTGTCGCTAGGTTGCGACAAAAATTTGGTTGACAGTGAAGTTATGCTTGGGCTTTTAAGCAAAGCTTCTTACACAATTACAGACAGCGAGGAAACGGCAGATGTTATTATAATAAACACATGTGGGTTTATAGCTGATGCAACAGAGGAAGGTATAAACTCTGCTATAGAAATGGCTGTACAAAAAAGAACAGGGGCTTGCAAAGCGTTAATTCTTACAGGCTGTATGGTTGTAAGGTATCGTGATGAAATTTTTAAAGAGCTTCCAGAAGTTGACGCAATTGTAGGCGCAGCAGACTACGACAAAATTGTTACTGTAATAGAACGTGTACTTGAAGGTGAGAAAAACGTTTCAGTAGTGGGCGAAGGCACGGAAAAGCAAGATAACGACGATTTGCCAGCGGAAAGGCTTTTAAGCACACCAAGCTACTATGCTTATTTAAAAATTGCAGAAGGGTGCGACAACCATTGCACATACTGCACAATTCCGTCTATCCGTGGTAAATATAAAAGCCGCAAAATGGAAAGCATACTAACAGAGGCGACAAAGCTTGCCGAAATGGGCGTAAAAGAGCTTATAGTTGTAGCACAAGACACAGGCTATTACGGCATGGACATTTATGGCGAAAAAAGGCTTCATGTTTTGCTTAACAAGCTTGCACAAGTTGATGGCATAGAGTGGATTCGCATTTTATACTGCTACCCGGAAAACATTACTGACGAGCTTATAAATGAAATGGCAACAAACGAAAAAGTTTGCAAATATATAGACATGCCAATTCAGCATGCCGACAACGAAATTTTAAAGCTAATGGGGCGCACACGCTGTACAAAAGAAACGCTTTTGTCGGTTATTGAACGTTTGAGAAGTGCAATGCCAGACATAAGCATTAGAACAACTGTAATTGTTGGCTTTCCACAAGAAAGCGTAAAGCACTTTGAAAGCTTGAAAATGTTTTTAAAAGAAGTAAGGTTCGACAAGCTTGGCGTTTTTGCTTATTCAAGGGAAGAAGGCACACCTGCACATGGCATGGACGGGCAAGTGGACGACGACGTAAAGGAAAGCAGACGTCACACAATTATGGACATGCAAAAGCGTATTTCCTTGGAAAAGAACGCCGCAAGAGTAGGGCACACATACAAAGTTGTAGTAGACGGATTTTTGCCTGAAAACAGAGTGTATTGCGGAAGAAGCTATGCCGATTGTGTAGACGTAGACGGTGTAGTGTTTTTTGAATGTGAATACGAACTTTTGGCAGGTGACTTCTTAAACATAAAAGTAGTAGAAGCCTCTGAATACGACTTAATAGGTGTAATAGACTAGTAGAAGATAAAGAAGAATAAACTACCCCTCACAAAAAATGGGTCAAGGGGCAAGCCCCTTGCGGGGGTTTGGGGGCAGCACCCCCAAGGTCTTCACGCCTTTCCAACCCCACAAAGGAGAAAAAATGAACTTACCAAACCAACTTACAATTTTAAGAATTTTACTTATCCCGTTTTTTTTAATTGCACTGCTTGGCGGTTTGTTCGCACCGCCTAACGACAGGTACGTTGCCGTTGCAATTTTTGTTTTTGCTTCTGCAACAGACGCACTTGACGGCTACATTGCAAGAAGCCGAAACTTAATTACAACATTCGGCAAGTTTATGGACCCACTGGCAGACAAAATGCTTGTTGCCGCCGCACTCATTGCAATGGTCGAGCTTTCTATGCTTCCGTCTTGGGTCGTCATTCTTATTATTTGCCGTGAGTTTATTATTACTGGGTTCAGAACTATTGCCGCAGGAAATAATATTATAATAGCCGCAGGAAACTTGGGCAAAATAAAAACAGTTACCCAAATGGTAATGATTGTTTTTGTGCTGCTTGGGTTTACGCACCCAGTTGCTGTTACTATAGGCACAGTTTTAATTTGGCTTTCAGTTATTTTTACAGTAATTTCCGCAGTTGAATATATTTATAAGAATATAAAAGTTTTAAAGGGATAAGGTGATTTTTTGAACGCAGAAATACTGGCAGTCGGCACAGAGCTTTTGCTTGGCGAAATAGTAAACACAAACGCACAGTTTCTTTCGCAAAAGCTTGCCGAGCTTGGAATAGGGGTTTACTATCAAACAGTTGTAGGCGACAACAGGGAACGTTTGCTAAAAGCGTTTGAAGACGCCTTCAACCGTGCAGAGCTTGTTATAACAACAGGCGGCTTAGGCCCAACAGACGACGACTTAACAAAAGAAGTTGCAGCAGAGTTTTTTGGCAAGCAGCTTGTTTTGCATGAAGAAAGCCTTCAGCAAATGCAAGCATACTTTAAAAAGCAAGGCTTCGACTGGACAGAAAACAACAAAAAGCAGGCTTTAATGCCCGAAGGCTCAACGCCATTAAAAAACGACGCAGGAACAGCGCCAGGTTGTTTAATGAACGAAAATGGCAAAGTTTTAATTTTGCTCCCAGGGCCTCCGCTTGAAATGAAGCCTATGTTTGAAAATTATGCAATGCCGCATTTGCAAGGTAAATCAGACGTTGTATTTTATTCAAAGCGTGTTAAAATTTGCGGAGTAGGCGAAAGCAAAGCCGCAACAATTGTTTCCGACTTATTAGAAAACCAAACAAACCCAACAATTGCCCCTTACGCAGGTTCTTCCGAAGTTGCTTTAAGGGTTACAGCGTGTGCCAAAAGCGAAGCCGAAGCCGAGGAAATTATGCGCCCTACAATCGAAGAAATTAAAAAGCGGCTTGGCGACAACGTTTACGGCGTAGGCGACATTACGCTTGAGCAAGCGGTAATGAACGCTTTGCTTGAAAAAGGCAAGAAAATTGCCGTTGCCGAGTCTTGCACAGGTGGGCTTTTGGCGGCTAGGCTTGTAAACTGCTCTGGCATTTCTGACGTTTTGGTTGAAGGTGTTGTTGCATACAGCAATGAAGCAAAAGTAAAAAGGCTTGGCGTAAGCGAAGACACTTTAAAAAAGCATGGTGCAGTAAGCAAAGAAGTTGCAGTTGAAATGGCAGAAGGAATTTGCAAAGCTTCGGGTGCATCGGTTGGTGTTTCGACAACTGGTGTTGCTGGGCCTACAGGCGGAACAGAAGAAAAACCAGTGGGGCTTGTTTACATTGCAGTTTGCGTAGACGGCAAAACAAAAGCTTGGAAAATGAACTTCTTGGGCGACAGAGAACGAATTAGAAACAGAACAGTTGTAATGGCTTTAGATTATATTAGGCGAGAATTGCTGTAGCTTTGGGGGAGATATTTTGGAAACCGCTTCGCAAAACACAACTTCGGATAGTACGAAGAAAGGTTTTTTTAACGAGAAAAATTCTGCAATTATGCTTTGGGCAGTTGCAATTTTTTGGGGCACAGGGTTTGTAGCCAGCAAATATGTAATGGACGTTGGCATTACAGCTTTGGAGTTTATGGCGGCAAGGTTTTTAACTGCCGCAGTCCTTATTAACATAATTTTTTTTAAAAGGGTTTTAAAGCTTAACAAACAAGTAATTGTTGCAGGCGGAATACTTGGTGTTTTGCTTTTTATTGCGTTTTGGCTACAGCTTGTGGGGCTTAGCATGACAACACCAGCTATTTGTGGGTTCGTTACATCAACGTGTGTTGTCATGGTTCCGTTTTTTGATTATTACATATACAAAAAGAAAATTGACTGGTTTGAAGGCTTTGGTGCAATTTTTATGATTGTCGGCTTGGGCTTTATAATGCTTACTGATAAGCTTACAATTAATATTGGAACGCTCCCTTCTCTTTTAGGGGCAGTTTGCTATGCAATTCACATTTGCTACACAGGTATTTCGGCAAGGAAAAACGACACCGTGTCGCTTACAATTGTTATGTTTGACGTTGTTGCGGTTTTAGCACTTATTTTTGCTTTTGGAACAGACATTTCCCAAGGCAGAACGCCAAGCATTACACCAAACATTATTTTTTGGTTTTTGTATAACGGTGTTATTTGTACATTTTTGGGTTTTTTGGGGCAGACGGTGGCACAAGAGCACGTCAACTCCACAAAGGCTGCTATTATTATGTCAACAGAAGCTGTTTTTTCGCTAATATTTTCAATTTTGCTGTATAAAGAAATTGTTACGCCAAAAATAGTTGTAGGCTGCACATTTATTTTTATTGCTATGACGTTGTCGCAAATTAAACCAAAGTTTTTAACAGATATACTTAATAAGATTAAACTCAGCTCAAAAAGGGAGGAAGCATAATGGAGAAAAAAGGTAAAAAGTCGGTAGATAAGCTTGTTATGCCAGTTACGGCAGACGACAAGAAAATGGCGCTTGACACAGCGATTGCAGGTATAGAAAAACAGTTTGGTAAAGGTGCAATTATGAAGCTTGGTGCGGTAAACAGTGAAAAGGTAGCCGCAATTCCAACAGGTTCGCTTTCAATAGACATTGCTCTTGGTGTAGGTGGTTTGCCAAAGGGTAGAATAATTGAAATTTACGGGCCAGAATCTTCTGGTAAAACGACGCTTGCGCTTCACGTTGTTTCGGAAGTTCAAAAGGCAGGGGGCGTTGCAGGTTACGTTGATGCTGAACACGCTCTCGACCCAATTTATGCAAAAAAACTTGGCGTAAATATTGACGAGCTTTACATATCACAACCTGATGACGGTGAGCAAGCGCTTGAAATTGCCGAAGCAATGGTTCGCTCTTGTGCAATTGAAATTGTAGTTGTGGACTCTGTTGCGGCGCTTACTCCTCGTGCCGAAATTGAGGGTGATATGGGCGACAGCCACATGGGGCTTCAAGCAAGGCTTATGTCGCAAGCTTTGCGTAAGCTTACAGCTGTAGCAAACAAAACAGGCTGTACTGTAATTTTTATAAACCAGCTTCGTGACAAAATTGGCGTTACGTTTGGCGGCGGCAACGAAACTACGACAGGCGGACGTGCGCTAAAGTTTTATTCTTCTGTTAGAATTGACATTAGGCGTATAGAAGGTATTAAAGCAAACGAAACATTTATCGGCAACCGTACAAAGGTAAAAATAGCAAAAAACAAAGTTGCGCCACCGTTTAAAATTTGTGAATTTGACATTTTGTATGGTGTTGGAATTTCAAAGGAAGGCGACGTTTTAGACCTTGCTACAGACCTTAACATAGTTAAAAAAAGCGGTGCTTGGTACTCTTACGAAGACATGAGGCTTGGGCAAGGCAGGGAAAACGCAAGGCTTTACTTAAAGGATAATGTGGATTTTTACAACACGCTTGAAAACATGGTTCGTAAGCACTATGGCTTGCCGGAAAAAGGTACTGTTCAATACGAAGCACAGCCAGAGCAACAAGTTGAGCAGGCGGAAGAACAGCCGGAGGAAAAGAAGCCTAGGAAAAAAGGCAAAGTTGAAGAAGAAAGTTTTGCAATCGAAGAAATAGCCGAAGATATTGTAGAAGAAATTGTCGAGGATATTGTAATAGATGAATAATGCTAGTTTTTTAAAGAGAATGTTTACAAAGGAAAATGCACTGTTTGGCGGTTTGCAGTTTTTACTGCTTTCTAGCCTTTGTGCAATACTTTCTTTTATTGTAATGTACTTTGAATACATTGGAGTGGACAGCGGCACTATTGGAATTATCTTGGCTGTTAGTGCAATTGTAAACATTTTTGTACAAACATTCCTTGGGTATTTAAGTGATTACGTTGTTCCTGTAAGAAAAATTTTAATAGTTTGTACAATTGCAACGCTTGCTCTTTCGGCAGCGTTGCCGTTTTTGAACAACCTTTTTTGGGTGTTTACCATTTTATATCTTTTGTCATGTGTTACAGAAAGGCCGTTCGTTGCGCTTACTGACAGCTTTGTTACAAAGCGTGCAGCTACAAGCGGCACACTAAACTACGGCGTTGCTAGAGCAGCAGGCTCTATCGGCTTTGCACTTTCAGCTTTGCTTGTTGGCAAGCTAATTTCAAGCTTTGGGCATGATTCAATTTTTTACTACCATACGTTTGTACTTTTGTTACAGCTTGTTTTACTTTTTGTTTTGCCAGATGTTAAAGTGGCTGAAAAGAAAAAGGGCTCAAAAGAAACAAGTTTTTTCACTTCGGCTAAAAAGCTTTTTAAAATTCCACAGTTTACAATTTTCTTGCTTGCTGGAACAATTGCATTTATTGGTATTTTTGGAGTGCATACGTTTTTACCTACGCTTGTTCAAACTGCTGGTGGCGACAGCACATATGTCGGCATGATGTTTTTTACAAATGCAATGATTGAAGTTCCGCTGTTTTTTAGCTATGGGTATGTAAGCAAGCTTATGTCTTCAAAAAAGCTTATTACTTTAGGTCTTGCTTTGTTCTTAATTAAGCACATTGTTGTTGCAGCTTTTTTTTCAAGGCAAGGGATATTTTTTGGGCAAATAATAATGGGCTTTGGATACAGCATTTTTCTTGCTTCTGGCATTGCTTACATTCAAAGCATTGTGCCAAAAGAGCTTACTTCTACGGCTATTGCACTTTTTGTTTCTGGCTTTAACGGCATTAGCGCCGTGCTTGGAACGACACTTGCCGGGTTTGTTATTGATGAGTTTGGCGTAATTGTTGTAAATGTTTTGGCTGGCGGTTGTTGCGTTGTAGGGATTTTGTTGATGCTGGCAGAAGGGTTTTTTAAGGGAAAATTGTAAAATGACCTATCTTTGCATGTAGTATGCTGTGCAAGTAACGATTAGCTTTGGTTAATTACAGCATACAAGTCATTAGACAAATTAGCATCATAGCTACACATTATATACAGTTATTACTGTTATTTAGGCACTAGAATAAAAAGGCTTTTATGTTATTCAAGAATAACGTACTGTCGGTTAAACTTGGCAGTACTTTTTCGTGAAGCACTAGATGATTTACTAAGGAAGTACGACGAATAGGCTTTTCAAACAATTTGACGCAAACGTAGGGGCGCACTGTGTGTGCCCTATTTTAACGCACATAAAAATTTACAACATGCAATTTCAACCCCTTGTAACAAATAGTCGATTGTGTTATAATGATGTTTAATATTTTTACATTAATTTACAATAATTGGGGGCGATTTTTTGTCTGCTGAAATAATGAAATATTTTCTTGAAATTTGTAAAATTCCGCATGGCTCGGGCAACGAAAAAGGCTTGAGCGACTACATCGTAAATTTTGCAAAAGAGCGTAACCTTTCTTTTTTACAAGACGAGGTTTTTAATTTAATTGTCAAAAAGCCTGCAACAAAAGGATATGAACACTCCCCCGCTGTTATTATTCAATCACATTTAGACATGGTATGCGAAAAAAACGCAGATAAGGAACATGATTTTATATATGACCCAATTACAACAATAATTGAAGGCGACTATATCCGTGCAGACAAAACTACGCTTGGCGCAGACAACGGCGCAGCAGTGGCTATGACACTTGCACTTTTAGATTCTTCGGAAATTCCGCACCCTGCAATTGAAGCGGTTTTCACAACAGGTGAGGAAGTTGGCTTGCTTGGCGCAAGCAACCTTGACACAAGCCCTCTTGAAGGTAAAATCCTTTTGAACGTAGACACTGGCGTGGAAGGGCAGTTTCTTTCAAGCTGTGCTGGCGGCGTTAGGGTAAATTCTGACATTCCAGCAGAGTACACGCAAATTCCAACAGGGTATGAACCTTACTCTCTAAAGGTAAAAGGTTTAAAAGGCGGACATTCTGGCGAATGTATAAACAAAGAACGTGGAAACTCGAACCGCTTGCTTGCAAGAACAATTAACAAAGTTTGCGAAACGCACAAAATTTGTGCAGCAAAAATAAACGGCGGTGACAAAGTAAACGCAATTCCAAGAGAAGCCGAAGCTGTAATTTTTGCAAGCCCGAAAGACTTTGACGACATTGCAAAAATTGCAAACCAGTTTGAAGCTTGCCTTAAAAATGAGTATAAAAACAGCGATGCAGATGTTTGCGTTGTGTTTGAAAAATACGACGGAAACGATACGTTTGAAAAAGTATTTTCAGATAAAACTTTACGCAACACACTTTCGTCAATTTTGCTTACGCCAAACGGTGTTGTTGCAATGAGTACCGACATTGAAGGTTTGGTTGAAACTTCATGCAACGTAGGCGTTGTTGAAACAAATGGTAATGTTGTAACTGTTTCGGCTTCTATTAGAAGCTCGGTTAGCACAAGAAAACAAAGTGTTTATTCACAAATTATTCTTTTAAACGAAACAATTGGCGCAGCAACAAGCCACTTTGGGGATTATCCTTCATGGGAGTTTAACCCAAAATCTCGCATTAGAGACATCATTTGCCAAACATACGAGGAGCTTTTTAATAAAAAGCCAGTAGTTGCGGCAATTCACGCAGGGCTTGAGTGCGGAATTTTTGCCGACAAGTTAAAAGGGCTTGACATTGTGTCTTTTGGTCCAACTATGCACGACATTCACACACCAGACGAACGCATGAGTATTTCTTCATTTAACAGAACATGGGAGCTAATAAAGGCAGTTCTTCATAAAATAAAATAGTTTAATGTGCTAAAACTAAAAATTTTGTCCACTTTTTTAAAGATGGCGGCACTACCAATTTTACAATTAACCTAAATAAGGATTGATTTGTATGACCCACGAGGAAATCTATGAAAAGCTAATTTTACGCCTTAAAGAATATCACCCTTCGGCTGATTTTTCCATGGTCAAAAGGGCTTATGAAGTTGCGCTTGTGGAGCATGGCGGTCAGCTTCGCAAGTCGGGCGAGCCTTACGTAATTCACCCAATGACAGTTGCCTACATTTTGGCAGACTTAGAGCTTGACATAGAGTCTATAGTGTCAGGCATTTTGCATGATGTCATTGAAGACACAAGGTTTGACTATAAGGACGTGGAGGCCCAGTTTAGCAAGGAAATAGCCGATATTGTTGAAGGTGTTACAAAGCTTGACAGAATTGAAGATTCCTTAAAGGTCGGCAGCCGTGCTAAAGAAGCAGAAGAAGGCAGCACAGGCAAAGATAAGTCTACAATCCGTGAGGAGCTTCAAGCAGAAAACTATCGTAAAATGTTCATTGCAATGGCAAAGGACATTCGTGTAATTTTAATTAAAATTGCCGACAGGCTGCACAACATGCGAACGTTGCAGTTTATGCGCCCTGAAAAGCAAAAGGAAAAGGCGCAGGAAACGCTTGACATTTACGCACCTCTTGCACATAGGCTTGGCATTTCAAAACTTAGGCACGAGCTTGAAGACTTGTCTTTTTATTATCTTCATAAAGAGGAATATGACGAGCTTTCTGTGAAGTTATCTATAAAACAAAAAGACCGCAAGGAATACATTGGAAAAGTCGTTGACGAGCTTCGCACAAACCTAAAAGAGCGTGGAATGGAAGCAATGGTAGACGGCAGGCCAAAGCACCTTTTTAGTATTTACAAAAAAATGGTAAGCCAAAACAAAACGCTTGACCAAATTTTCGACATTTTTGCTGTTAGAATAATTGTAGAGCGAATTACGGACTGCTACGAAGCACTCGGCTTTGTACACGACATGTATAAGCCAATCCCCGGCAGGTTTAAAGACTATGTAGCTATGCCAAAGCCAAACAAATATCAGTCGCTTCACACTGTTGTAATTGGACCTGGCGGCGAGCCTATAGAAATTCAAATTAGAACTTTTGAAATGCACCGCACTTCCGAGTTTGGTATTGCGGCGCACTGGAAATATAAGGAAGGGAAGGGCGGCGGCGTAGACCCAAATTCCGAGGAAGCAAAGCTTGCTTGGCTTAGGCAAATTTTGGACTGGCAGCGTGAACTTTCCGACAACAAAGAGTTTTTAAGCGCACTAAAAACCGACCTTGACGTTTACACCGACCATGTTTATTGCTTTACGCCAAAGGGCGAAATTGTAAGCCTTGTAAAAGGTTCTACTCCGCTTGACTTTGCCTACGCAATTCACTCAGCAGTTGGCAACCGCATGATTGGTTGCCGTGTAAACGGTGTAATGGTTCCTTTTGAATACGAAATTCAGTCGGGTGACAGAATTTCTGTTTTAACGAGTCAAAATTCAAAAGGCCCAAGCTTGGACTGGCTTAACATTGTAAAAACAAACCAAGCCAAAAATAAAATTAACCAATGGTTTAAAAAGGAAAACAAAAGCGACAACATTTTAAAAGGGAAAGAACTTTTGGAAAAGGAAGCAAAAAGAAAAGGGCTTCCTATTCACGAGCTGCTTGTGCCAAAACGCAAAGATGTAGTTTTAAACAAATACGGCTTTGGCGACTGGGATTCTCTTTGTGCCGCAATTGGGCACGGCGGAATTAAAGAAGGGCAAGTTTTAAACCGCTTAAACGAAGAATACCAAAAAGAACAAGATAAGCTTAACCCACCAGAAATAAAGCTTGTAAAGGACGACCAGCAGTTTAAACATTCTGCTAAAAAGTCGGGCATAGTTATAAACGGCTTTGACGATATTAGTGTTCGGTTTTCAAGGTGTTGCAGCCCCGTGCCCGGAGACGAAATTATTGGCTTTGTTACAACAGGGCGTGGCGTTTCTATCCACAGAACAGACTGCATTAACATAATTTCGCTGGACGAAATTAACCGTCAGCGGCTTGTTGAATGTGAATGGCAGCTTCCGCAAAAAGCGGCTTCAAGCAGCACCGAGCAAACGTCGTACAATGCAAACATAAAAGTAGTTGGAACAGATAGAGTAGGCTTGTTATTTGAAGTGACAAAGCTTCTTTCAGAAGAAAAAATTCAAATTGTTGACTTTACGGCGCAAACAATGGATGGAACAGCAATTTTTACTGCTGTTATAAAAATTGAAGGTAAAAAACAGCTAGAAAAAATTACGAAAAAGATTTACAACATGAAAGGCGTATCTAGCGTCGAACGTTTGACGAAATAGGTAGCAATGTAGAAAGGACTGGCTTTATGCGTGCAGTTATACAAAGGGTAAACAGCTGTAGTGTCACAGTAGACGGCGAAGTAGTGGGCAAAATTGAAAGAGGTGTGCTTGCGCTTGTTGGCTTTGCGGCTGCCGACAACGACACAGCTATGGAATACATTTTAAACAAAATTATAGGGCTTCGTATTTTTGAAGACAGCGACGACAAAATGAACCTTTCAGTCGAGGATATCGGCGGTGGGCTTATGATTGTTCCAAACTTCACGGTTTACGGTGACGCAAGAAAGGGCAAACGCCCAAGCTATTTTTCTGGTGCAGAGCCAAAGGTGGCACAAGGAATTTACGAGCGTTTTGTAAAAAAGGCGCAAGAGATGTTTAAGGGCACGGTGCAGACAGGGGTTTTTCAAGCAGAAATGAAAGTTGCGCTTGAAAATGATGGGCCTGTAACCATTTTGCTTGACAGTGACAAATTGTTTTAGGGCTTTGCAAGGAATGGCAGGTTGAGAAATGAATAAACTAAAGAAAATTACAGCATTTGTACTTTTAATTACATTATTCTTTTCGTTTCCTAAGCTAACAAAAGCCGAAGCTTACTTGGACTTAAACGCAAGGGCGGCAATTTTAGTTGAAGAAACGACAGGAAAAGTTTTGTATGGGAAAAACGAAAAAACAAGAATGTACCCTGCAAGCATGACAAAAATTATGACTGCTTTGCTTGCGCTAGACTACCTAGACGCAAATGAACTTGTTACAATTGGTAGCGAAATAAACAACGCCCCTGCTGGTTCTAGCCTTGCTGGGCATAAAAACGGCGAGTCTATTCTTGCTATAAACCTTATTCGAGGGCTAATAATTCCGTCTGGCAACGAAACGGCTTTAGTTGTAGCAAAAGCAGTTGTTAGAAAAGCAAGAAACGTAACAGACATAAACAATTTGGAGGCCGAAAAGATTTTCGCCGAAATGATGAACGAAAAGGCAAAGTCGATTGGTGCAAACGACACGCACTTTACAAACCCGCACGGCTTCCACGACGACAACCACTACTCAACAGCTTACGACATGGCTTTAATTTCTATTGAAGCAATGAAACAGCCATTAATTAGGCAAATAGTTTCTGAAAAAACGTTTGAAGGAAACGGCGCAGGGGAAAACCCATCGCCAGATATTTTTACGCAGCAATACAAATGGGCTACGCATAACGAGCTTTTAGTTGCAAGCAGTGAATATAGCTATCAATACGCAAGCGGCATTAAAACTGGTAGAACTGTTGAGGCATCCGACTGTGTAACGGCTTCTGCCGAAAAAGACGGAAAAAAGCTAATTTCTGTCGTTATGTATTCGCCAGACCCTGGGCGCTGGACAGATTCAATTAAACTTTTTCAATACGGCTTTGACTACTTTAATTATGAAACTGTTCAAGCTAAAGATGTTGTAATAGAAACTGTTCCGCTTTACAACTTTATGCTTGGCGAAAGTGACAAGCTTGACGTTTTAACAAATGATGAGTTTGTTATGTTTTTAAGCAAAGACGAGCTTAACAGAATTACGCACACAGTTGAATATAACGAGGAGCTTGTTGCAAAGCAAACGGAGGACGAAAGCAATGAATTGCGCCTTTTAGCACCTATAACAAAAGGTGACGTTGTTGGAAAAGTGACATACAAGCTTGATGATGAAGTTTTGTTTACAGGCGACATATTGGCGGCTGAAGACGTGATAGAGCGCACTTTTAAGTCGGACACGAGCTACTATTTTGAGCAATTTAAGAAAACTGTTTTTTCTATTAAAGCAATTCCGTATTGGGTTGGAGCAGTTGCAGTTATAGTTTTAATTGTTTTTGTTATTGCTTCAATCAATAACAGAAGAAGCAGAAGGTATAGACGATATTCTCGTTGGTAAAATCGGGCAAAAATCTTTAGGGGTTTTTGCCTTAAAATATTGGAATTAATTATTTTTGGAGGTGCTTTATGTACGACATTGACATTGTAAAAGCTGTTGACCCAGAGCTTGCAGAAACGCTTACAGGCGAGCTTAAAAGACAGCAGGAAAAAATTGAGCTTATAGCTTCGGAAAACTTTGTTTCAAAAGCTGTAATGGCAGCTATGGGCTCTTGGTTAACAAACAAGTACGCCGAGGGGTATCCGTCAAAAAGGTATTACGGCGGCTGTGAAGTAGTTGACGTGGCTGAAAACCTTGCTATAAGCCGTGCTAAAGAGCTTTTTGGCGCAGAACACGCAAACGTTCAGCCGCACTCTGGAGCGCAGGCAAACATGGCTGTTTATTACTCTGTTCTTGAGCCTGGCGACTCTATCCTTGGAATGAACCTTGCACATGGTGGGCACTTAACGCACGGAAGCCCTGTTAATATGTCGGGCAAATATTTTAAAATTATCCCTTACGGTGTAACAAAAGAAACTGGGAAAATTGACTACGACGAACTTCGCCGCCTTGCACACGAAAGCAAGCCAAAAATGATTGTTGCTGGCGCAAGTGCGTACCCTCGTGCAATAGACTTTTCAATTTTCGGCGAAATAGCAAAAGAGGTTGGGGCTTATTTAATGGTTGACATGGCGCACATTGCTGGGCTTGTTGCCGCTGGGTTACATATGAACCCTGTGCCTTATGCTGACTTCGTTACTACAACTACACACAAAACGCTTCGTGGCCCTCGTGGCGGAATGATTCTTTGCAAGGAAGAACATGCAAAGGCAATTGACAAAGCTGTTTTCCCTGGAATACAAGGCGGCCCTCTTATGCACGTTATTGCGGCAAAGGCTGTTGCTTTTAAAGAAGCTTTGGGCGACGGTTTTAAAGATTACCAAAACCAAGTGCTTAAAAATGCAAATGCACTTGCAAACGCTTTAATTGAAAACGGCTTTAACATTGTTTCAGGCGGAACAGACAACCACCTAATGCTTGTTGACCTTCAAAACATGAATATTACAGGCAAGCTTGCAGAAAAACGGCTTGACGAAATTGGCATTACATGCAACAAAAACGCAATACCGTTTGACCCACAAAGCCCATTTATTACAAGCGGAATCCGTTTGGGAACGCCAGCAATGACTACCCGTGGCTTGAATGAAAATGATATGAAAGAAATTGCTGACATTATTTCTCTTGTTATTAAAGATTTTGATAATAGCAAGGACGAAGCGGCTAATAGGGTTAGTGAATTGCTTACAAAGTACCCTATGTATATATAGTATAATCTAAAAGTTCGGGTGAGTTTTGCCCGAACTTTTTAGGGCGTGTTTGGTAAATGGATTTACAAAACACGCCCTAGTATCTTACATAGAAAAGGTGAATTTGCCATGACAATTAAGGAAAACGAATTAACGCCCGAAATTTATTTGTATTTAAGAAATAACGTTGGCTGGAACAATTTTACGAAAAGTTAGGGTTTAAAACTATACCAAACACTAATACAGATTATGGAATGCAAATGTTTATAACCAAATAAAAAAGGACACGGCAAACCGTGTCCAAAAAATTAATCCAAATAATCTTTAAGCTTCTTACTTCTGCTAGGGTGTCTAAGTTTCCTCAAAGCTTTTGCTTCAATTTGCCTAATACGCTCACGAGTAACGTTAAACTCCTTGCCAACTTCCTCCAAAGTGCGTGCCCTACCGTCGTCAAGCCCAAAGCGCAAGCGAAGCACCTTTTCTTCACGCTCTGTAAGCGTGTCTAACACGTCAATTAGCTGCTCTTTTAAAAGAGTGAAAGCGGCAGCTTCTGCAGGCGCTGGAATGTCGTCGTCTGGGATAAAGTCGCCAAGGTGGCTGTCTTCCTCCTCACCTATTGGTGTTTCAAGGGAAACAGGCTCTTGTGCAATTTTCATTATTTCACGTACTTTTTCAACAGGCATTTGCATCTCTTTTGCAAGCTCATCTGGTGTTGGGTCACGCCCAAATTCTTGAAGCAGCTGCCGTGAAACCCTAATAAGCTTGTTAATAGTTTCAACCATGTGCACAGGAATACGAATAGTTCTAGCTTGGTCTGCAATTGCACGAGTTATAGCTTGCCTAATCCACCATGTTGCATATGTGCTGAACTTAAACCCTTTTCTATAGTCAAACTTTTCAACAGCTTTTATAAGCCCCAAGTTCCCCTCTTGAATTAAGTCAAGGAAAAGCATACCACGCCCAACATAACGCTTTGCAATGCTTACAACAAGACGCAAGTTTGCTTCTGCAAGCCGCTTTTTGGCGTCTTCGTCGCCTGCTTCCATTCGGTTTGCAAGCTCAATTTCCTCTGTAGCCGAAAGAAGCGGAACCTTACCAATTTCCTTTAAGTACATTCTGACATGGTCGTCAATATTTATGCTGCCTTCAATTAATGAAAGGTCAATTTCTTTTTCTATTGGGTCAACGTCCGAAGGCTCCGGCTCGCTTGCATCAGCACGGTTCATTGCACTGCTGTTTGCAATTTGCAGTTCCTGCGACTCCAAATATTCATATATTTTTTCAATTTGTTCTGGGTCAAGGTCAATATCGCCTAAAAAATCCGTTATTTCCTTGTATTCCAAAATGCCGTTTTTCTTTTTACCTAACGCAACCAAATCCCTCAATCGGGAAAGTAACAAACTTTCGTCTGCGGATTTCAAGGCAATCCTTCCTTTCTATGTATATTACTAACATATTTAACAAAGGGTTCTTTAAATACCTTTTTAATAGCAATACATTTATAAATATTTGTAAATTAATACTTTAGCATAAAAATCAGTATTCCTATTTTAACCACCATGTATGTTAATATACAGCTTTTTAATATTTTCTTTGATATTTATAAGGTTTTTAAGCATTTCTCCGTCAGTAGCCTTTGCCATGTCCTTCAAAATTTTGCTTTGTTTAATCCTTTTTACCAAATCATTAACTTCCTTTTCGGAAACAACTTGCTGCTTTTCACTGTCATTTCCGCTTTCAACAAAAACTTCTGAAACAAGCCGTTGTTCCTCAACTGTTTCAAACCGCCCCAAAAGCTCGGCAGGATAAAGCGCAAGCCCTTTTTTGTTTTGCTCATAAATAATTTGCAAAAGCTTGGAAAAAAGCTCGTCACCCATTTCCTCAGGAAGCAAAACTTCCATAACAGCGTCACATAAAGCTTTGTTTAAAGTAAGCAAATACATAAGCCGTTTTTTGGCAAGCAAAACACCTTTTTCATCGCCGCCTAGCGAAGCATGGCTCACTCCAAGCCTAGAGCGTGTGTTTAAAGGCGAATTAATTAACGCAGCAGAAGAAACATCTACTTCCTTTTTAATGGCTTCGTTTGAAACACCGCTTAACTCTGCAACATGCTTAATGTAAACGTCTTGTTCCAAAGCACTGTCAAGCTGGCTAATAAGCTTTGAAGCTTCCTTTGTAAAAGAAACTTTTTCCTCTGCTCTTTCCAAGTCGTGCTTTTTTCTAATAAGCTCAATTTGAAAAGAAGTGTGGCTTACAGCAGCATCAATTTGTGCTTTAAGCTTGTCCGCACCAAAAAGCTTTACAAACTCGTCAGGGTCTTTTGCACCGTACAGGCTTAAAACTTTTACTTTAAGACCGCCAGCTGTCAAAATTGGAATGGCACGCTGTGTTGCATTTACGCCAGCAGTGTCACCGTCAAAAGCAATTACAACAGTGTCGCAATACTTTTTTAAAAGCCATGTATGCGAAACATTAAACGCTGTGCCAAGAGCCGCAACAGCATTTTGAAACCCAGCTTGAAACATCATAACCACGTCCATGTACCCTTCAACTAGTATAAGCGCACGTTCGCCTTGCCCAAGCCGTTTTGCAAAGTTTATTCCATACAAATTTTTGCTTTTATCAAAAACAGGTGTTTCACGAGAATTTAAATATTTAGGCTCGCCTTCTGCAATGATACGACCGCCAAACCCAGTTACGTTGCCAGAAACGTCAAAAATTGGAAACATCAATCGCCCGAAAAACCTGTCTAAATAACCATTTCCACTTTTTGCTTCCATAGCAAGGTTTAGCGCAACAACACTTTCAATGTCAAACCCTTTGCCAAGTAGGTGCGAAAAAAGCCCATCTCTTGAATTTGGCGCATACCCAAGCCCAAACTTAACAACAGTTTGCCCCAAAACACGCCTTTCATCCAAATATTTCCTAGCTTTTTCGCCTTCATCGCCTTTTAAACATTCATAAAAATACCTAGCAGCAGCTTTATTAATTTCAAACAGCTTTGCTCTTTTAACTGCTCTTTCTTTTGACTCTGCCGAATATTCAGGAAGCGTGTAATGTATACGTGAAGCAAGCTGGCTTAAAGCCTCTTTAAAGTCGATGTTTTCCATCTTCATCAAAAAGCCGAAAACATTTCCGCCTGCACCACAGCCAAAACAGTAAAACATTTGCTTGTCGGCACTTACGGAAAAAGACGGCGTCTTCTCATTATGAAAAGGGCATAGCCCAACATATGTGTTGCCTTTTTGCTTCAATGAGACGTATGACGAAACAACATCAACAATGTCATTACCAAGCCTAACTTCTTCAACAACATCTGGCTGCACAAGCATTTGTCATCACCTCAAAACGTCACGCTACAGCAATTTTAAAAGAGTAACTGCTATAGTTTACTACATTAATTATATCTTTACATTATTGACTAATTCGACATAAATATTTAAAACCCTTTTTATTTTTATAAAGTCTAGCCTATAAAATAAAAAAAATTAAAGCGAACATTTTACGTTCATTTTAATTTTTCTTTAAGTAGGTGTATTTAATAAGTGTGACAACTCTCTTTTATTATTTATTAGTTATCTTACTAAGTTTCAAAAACTCGTTTGCAACAAAATTTCTGTCCTTAAACTCTGAGGGAAAACTATAATAAGTATCTTTGTAAGTGTTCGTCAAAGTATTTATATGATTTACTTCCTCAATGTAGATTAACATATTTTCATCATGTGTCGTGTTTTCGTTAAAACATAAGTGCCAAAGGCTGTTTTTGGTCCAAACGCTAAAAACACCAACATTAAAGCCAACCCCTGGAATAAAAACGATATTTAAGGAAGAATCATTTAACAACAATTCTGCTGTTTCTGCCAAGTGCCTCCGAAACTGCTCAGATGTCGAAACAATTCTTTTTTTAGTAATTGCCGACAATTCATATTGTATTAAACTTTCAAAAAACAGCCCTTCTCTTATAAAATGTAAGTTTAAGTAGTATCCGCCTTTATCTTCTGCGGAATTTTTCATAGATTCCTTTAAAACATGGTAATACCCTAGGCAACGCTCAATTTCCAAAGAAGTAACTTGGTTTGAATGTAAAATTTCAAGTAAAAGCTCTTCACTCATTGTGGTAAAACTTAAAAACCTGCAAATACAGTATGTGTTCTCTTTTATTGAAACTTTTTCTCTTAACAAATTAAGAATTTTATCCTTAATTACTTCGTTGTCAGTTGCAAGGGCTTGTTCGCCAAAAGTTTGTTTAATTTTGTTAAACAGTGAAATGTAATGTAAGTTAGAAAAGTTGTCTGTAAAAATAGAAGTATATCTTTGTTCATCGGCGCAATTAAGCCCAACAACCAAAAATTTGTTAGGAATAGCATAAATGCTTGGCATTAAAGGCATTAAAAAAGAAGAGCTATGTTCTTTAATTATAGAAATACTAACATTTTTTCTAAAAGCAACAATTGAATACATCTTTTGAAAGTTGCGAATAGCTTTTGAATCTTTTAAGGCAGTAAATGAAAAATTAACTTTAAACCCTTTTTTTGTAAGCAAGTCAAGCCTTTTAAAAAAACTTTGAGTAAAAGCCATGTCACGGCCAAGCCAGTCAAACTGGTCAAAGTCCATTATAATAATTTCGCAAGGGTTGCTGCACATTTCTGCAATGTTAAGAAGCATGTTAACCGCTTTCCGTCTGCCTTCCGAGCCACGAAAAATTGGAACACTTGTGTTGTACATAGCGTCTTTGGCATAATTAATTATGTTGCTTGCTTCGGTAGGCTCATTGTTAGTTTTTAAACTGCGTTTAATACAGTTTTTTACATAGTCAACTTCATCTGGGTCCATGTCAACAAAGATTTTTTTGAAATAGCTGTTTAAAGGCATGTCTTCACACCGCAAATTAGCCTGCACCAAATAATCTATAAGTTTTTCAAAATATTGCGAGCTTTCGGGCAAAGCTCTTGCCCCTGACTTCCACTTGCTAACAGTTGTTCTGTCAACATGCAAAAAATCGGCAAGCTGCTGAACGGAAATATTTAATAACTTTATTAAGTTTCCAAGCTGTGATAAACTTCTAGTTGCCATTTATGAACCTCCTAATGGTAAAGCAAAAAATGTAAAAAAGTTGTTTTAATTTTTTTATGTATGTGCGATAATTCAATTGTGGTATTTAATCTATTTCAAAATTAATAAACACGCCTTAGGTATTATACCATAAAAAATATATTTTTCGATAGAAAATGTATAGAATTAACATTAAGCAAATGTCAAATTTTATAGGGAGGGTACATAACCAAATGTACAGGTGATTTTAACTCTGCCTTTCTAAAATAAAGTTATTCCACTTTAACGAAATTGAATAGGGAGCTAAACGCCTAGCCGTATTGTTTTTTAACCTATAGCTGATAAGCTTTTATTCAACAAATTTGCAAAACTCAAATAAAATTTTCAATTTAATATTGACTACTTTTTCTTTTTTTAGTATAATCCATTTTGTATAAGTTTTATACGTTTTACATGGACCTAGCTTCCGTGTATAGCAAAAGCGACAACCGGAGGGAGGGAAATTCATGTCAGAGGTAAAGGTAAAAGAAAATGAATCCTTGGATAGTGCACTTCGCCGCTTTAAAAGAAGTTGTGCAAAAGCCGGTATAATGGGTGAAGTTCGCAAACGGGAGCATTACGACAAGCCTAGTGTTAAACGGAAAAAGAAGTCCGAAGCAGCAAGAAAACGCAAATATACGTAAACATTTAAGGGGCTGTTGCAAAACCATAAATATGGTTGGCAACAGCCCCAGTTTAATGAATGTGTTGAAATTACAACAGAAAAATAATAATGTATTGTATTGAAGAAAAGCAACCTTCTTGCAT
>CAZBLK010000026.1:0-35575 GCA_964492715.1 uncultured Defluviitaleaceae bacterium
GCTTTGTTTTTGGAAATATAGCATTTATGGCATCTCCCAACCCTTTTAAATTGTCATGGCAGGCGATAAAAATGTCCAAAACTCCACGTTAAGGTTATTCCTAGCTCTGCCAAATGACCGCTTACGATATAAAGCGGTCTTGCGTAGTTTTTCATTTTCCCAGTTGAGCGAACGTTTTTCCCATCAAAAGATATTGTGCTACTTTTTGTTTGACCCCCAACCAAGTTTAATGACCATTTTATAAAACAATCGTTAAATGAGTGAGGACTAATTATACCAAGAATTTGAGTAAACCATGAATAACACGGTATTTCTTTTATTCCGACATATTCTTTTAAAAACTCTCTTATTCTCTCATCAGCAGCCCATTTTTGTATTTGCTTTATGCTTTTCAGCCCACAGAATGTCTCCAGGGTGGTTATTATAATTTTTTCTGTCAAACTGTAAAAGTATCCATAATAGTCTTTTACTGTTTCCACTTCGTCAAAATTACCTCTATTGTTCCTAATATCTTCTTCATCTTATTATTATACCATATTTTTCTTTATGAAGCTAAGAACCTGTGTTCAATACGAAGTCGTCGTATTGGCGAGGATTGGCGTCGCTGTACGATGAAGCGTGGTAAGTGCGTACTCGAAGCATGTACGTGCTTACCACGTTGAAGAAGTACAGCGGCTTCAAGACCGCCAAGATGCGGCTAGAGTATTGAACACAGGTTCTAAATTTCCGTGCAAGCAAGTTGACATAAATTTGTATATAAAGTAAAATTGTTGATAAAGAGTATTAGGGCGTGTTCCCACTACCGTTCAACGCCCATCTTTTGGCTGATTTTCCGCCATGCTTCGTTAAATTTTCTTGTAATACTTCTGTATTACTTCGAAAATTTGCCTCGCTTGCCGAGAAATCAGCTCAAAATCTGGGCATTTCAGATTGTGGCAACACGCCCTAGTATTTTAAATACATTAAAGACACAAAATATAGCAATTCCACTTTTTAACGATATTGACAAAGGGAAACCAAACACCTAGCCGTTTGTTGTTTTAACCGATAGACAATGTAGATGAAAAATGGAATTGATATTGTAATTACAATAAGTAGTTTTAAACTGTGACGCACTACAAATTAAGATTAAGGTTTTAGGTGGGTATATGAAACAAACAAAATTTTTAACTTCATATATAATTGTGTTTATAATTGTTCTTGGTGCAATTTTTGCAGGATTGTCACTTTACAAGATGTCGCTTAACGCACAACTGGAACAATCGACTCGTTCAACACTTTCAGAAATTGCCGAGCAACAGGCATTTAGTTTTTCTTCAAAAATTATTGGTGAAGCCGATTCGATTAAAACTATGGCTGTTGTTTTTTCAAAACTCGAACGCAATGAAGAAAGCTTTATTGTAAAAACATTAAAAGAAGCAACTGTAACCACACAGTTTGAAATGATTACTCTTGTAAATGCAAAAGGTGAGGGCATTACAAGTGAAGGTGTTAAAGTAAACCTTGTACAGTTTGACTTTTTCCAAAGTGCACTTGCAGGAAAGACAGTTTTTTCAAAGCCTTTTAAGTCGAATGTTCGTGACGCAACTGTTGTTGCCCTTGCTACCCCAATATATGAAGACGACAAAATTACAGGAGTTCTTGTTGGTTCATACATTGCATCGTATCTTGACACATTGTTTAAAACATTTTATGGCGGAAGCGGGTACGCCTACGTTATTGACCAAAGCGGCTACATTATCAGCCGCCAAACAACAAGGTACAATTTGACAGGCTCGGACAACTATTTTGACACATTAGCAAATGCAAACATTTATAAGTATGACGACATGCAGGCGATTGCGTCAAATATGAAGCAAGGGCTTTCGGGTTACACAATGTATGAATATAAAGGCCAAAAGCGGTTGGCTTATTATTCACCGCTTAATGTAAACGACTGGTATTTGGTTTCAATTGTTAGCTCCGACGCTGTAGCTTCACAAGCAAACAAAATAACTTCATATACAAACGTGCTAATTGCTGTTTTGGCAGTTATTTTTGTCGCATTTATAATTTATATTATAGTTACACAAGGAATTGCTTCAAAAAAAATTGTTGAAACAATGAAAAGGTATGACATTGTTACAGAGCAGTCAAGCGGTGTTGTTTTTGAATATGACTTTTCAAAAAACTCGGTTTCATTTTCAAGCGGAAGTGAAAAGCTTTTTGGGCAATCTGTTGAGAGCAATATTTTTCTTGACAAAGACGCACGGTTTGTACACCCAGATGACATGCATGTTTACAACAGGCTTGTTGAAGATATTAAAAGTGGAGTTGCAAGCACTAAAGCAGAAATTAGGTTTAAATATGTCTCCGAAGATTATGTTTGGTGCCTGGTTACTTTTACTATGGTTTTTGACTCTAGTGGCCATGCCGTAAAAGGCATTGGGCAAATTGCCGACATGTCATACACCGACAAAGTAACAGGTGCGATAAACAGAACTAAGTTTGACATTGATGCAACAAAGCTTCTTGTAAACAGTGACAAAAAGTTTGCATTTGTTTTGTTTGATGTTGAAAAATTTAAGGCGTTTAATGAGTATTATGGGCATGATGAGGGCGACAAGCTTTTAAGGCATATAGCAAAGGTTCTTTCTGAAAAGCTTGACAAAGATGAACCTTTTACTCGTTGTTTTTCTGACCAATTTTTTGCATTGCTTGAATTTAAGTCTTATGAAGAAATTAAGGAACGGCTAGAGAAAATTTTTGAAGAAATATCAAGTTATTGCGACAATGGCAAATGTTATAATATAGCAATGAGCGCAGGGGTGTTTGTACTTGAAGAAGGTGTATCTTCAATAAACGCAATTAGCGACAGAGCAAGGCTTGCACAAACTCCAGTTAAAGGCTGTAAAACATCGAGCATTTCGTTTTATAATGACAACATTAGAAGCAAAATGCTTAAAGAGCAAGAAATTGAAAGCAAAATGGAAAATGCCATTGAAAACGAACAATATTTACTTTATCTTCAGCCGAAGTATAGCCTTGAAGATGAAAAAATTGTAGGGGCAGAAGCTTTAGTAAGATGGCAGCTTTCTGATGGAAAATTTATTTATCCAAACGAGTTTATTCCACTTTTTGAAAAAAACGGCTTTATTACGCAGCTTGACATGTACATGTTTAAAAAGGCGTGTAGCACATTAAAGGAATGGCAGCATAAAGGCTTTAAGCTTATGCCAATTTCTATAAACTTTTCACGCAATCATCTTTCTAATGAAAACTTTACAAAGGAACTTAAAAACATTGCAGAAGAATACGGCGTTCCCACAAAATACCTTGAAATTGAAATTACTGAAACAACTATGCTTGACAATGAGCTCAGGCTTATAGAAGTGTTGAGCGAGCTGCACAGCTTTGGATTTACTCTTTCTATGGACGACTTTGGAACAGGGTATTCTTCATTGGGGCTTTTGAAAAACATTCCTGTGGACGTTTTAAAGCTTGACAGAACATTTTTTACAGAGTATACAGACTTGGTTCGTGCTAGGGCTGTTATATCAAGTGTAATAAACATGGCGAAAACTTTATCAATTGATACAGTTGCAGAGGGCGTTGAAACTAAAGAGCATATAGACTTTTTGAAAGAGCTTAACTGTGACATTGTGCAGGGCTATTACTATGCAAAGCCTATGGACGTTAAAGCTTTTAACGAGCTGTATGAAAAGGATTCACAATAAAAAAGGGCGTAAGCCCTTTTTTATTGTGAAACTAATCTTCAATTTGCCAATCAATGGGAGATACACCTAAACCCTTTAAAATTTCATTAGCCCGAGAAAAATGTTTGCAACCGAAAAAACCACGGCTTGCAGAAAGTGGGCTAGGGTGAACAGTTTCAAGAACAAAATGGTTTGGGTTTGTAATTAGCTCTTTTTTAGAACGAGCGTTGTTTCCCCATAGCAAAAAAATGATTGGTTCTTCACGATTGTTAAGAAGTGAAATTATGCTGTCCGTAAACTGTGACCAGCCAATGTTTTGGTGCGAGTTTGCTTGCCCCTCCAAAACAGTAAGCGCAGCATTAAGAAGAAGAACCCCTTGCTTTGCCCATTTTACAAGGTTTCCGCTTTTTGGTATATAACAGCCCAAATCGGATTTTAATTCCTTATACATATTTAAAAGAGAGGGTGGGGGAGCAACGCCAGGCTTGACAGAAAATGCCAAGCCGTGCGCTTGCCCAATACCGTGGTAAGGGTCTTGACCTAAAATTACAACTTTTGCGTCCTCATATGAAGTAAGCTTCAAGGCGGTAAAAATGTCGTGCATGTCGGGGAAAACCCTTTTTGCCATATATTCATTTTTAAGAAAAGCCCTAAGGTTTAAGTAATAGGGCTTTTGAAATTCTTCTGCTAGGAGCGTGTCCCAGCTGTTTCCAATTTTAGCTGCCATAAAATTAAAATTCAGCGTTGTTTACAGTTCTTGGGAAAGGAATTACGTCACGAATGTTGCTCATGCCTGTAACGTACATAACAAGTCGTTCAAACCCAAGCCCAAAGCCAGCGTGTTTTGCAGTTCCGTATTGGCGCAGCTCCAAGTACCACCAGTAGTCTTCTTTATTAAGACCAAGTTCTTCAATGCGCTTTACTAAAACATCATAGCGTTCTTCTCTTTGGCTTCCTCCAATAAGTTCGCCCACGCCTGGTACAAGAAGGTCGGTAGCTGCAACAGTTTTGTTGTCTTCGTTCATACGCATGTAAAAAGCTTTAATATCTTTTGGATAATCAGTTACAAACACAGGTCTTTTGAAAACGTTTTCAGAAAGATAGCGTTCATGCTCGGTTTGAATGTCACTGCCCCATTCAACAGGGTATTCAAACTTAACGTCAGCCTTTTTAAGAACTTCAATAGCATCTGTGTATGATATTCTTCCAAAGTCAGAATTTACAACGTTTTCAAGACGTTCAATTAACCCTTTGTCAACAAAGTCGTTAAAAAACCGCATTTCTTCTTTTGCATTTTCCATAACATATGTTATTACAAATTTAAGCATGTCTTCTGCAAGGCGCATGTCGTCTTCCAAGTCGGCAAAAGCAATTTCCGGCTCAACCATCCAAAACTCGGCGGCATGGCGTGGCGTGTTTGAATTTTCTGCCCTAAACGTAGGGCCAAAAGTATAAACGTCCCTCATAGCCATTGCATAGTTTTCAGCAGAAAGCTGACCACTCACTGTTAAGTAAGCCGCTTTTCCAAAGAAGTCTTCTTTGTAGTCAACGCAACCTTCTTGTGTATGCTTTGGCTTTTCAATGTCAAGTGTTGTAACTTGAAACATTTCGCCGCCGCCCTCACAGTCGCTTGCTGTAATAAGTGGGGTGTGAACGTGCACAAAACCTCTTTGGTTAAAAAACTGGTGTATTGCAAAGCTCAAAAGCGAGCGCACACGGAAAACCGCCATAAAAGTGTTTGTGCGTGGGCGAAGGTGTGCAATTGTGCGAAGGTATTCAAGTGTATGACGCTTTTTTTGCAAAGGGTACGTTTGAGGTGAAGTACCTTCTACTACAATGTTTTCAGCTTTAAGCTCGAAAGCCTGCTTTTCCCCAGGGCTTTTTACAAGCTTTCCTGTTACAGAAAGGCTTGAACCTACGCCAAGCTTTATAACTTCAGCAAAGTTTGCAAGCTCTGCATCAATAACAACTTGTATGCCTTTAAAAAAGCTACCGTCATTAAGCTCTATAAACCCAAAGTTTTTGTTGTCACGAAGGGTTCTAACCCAACCGCCAACGGTTACACTTTTTTCTAAATAATCTTCAGTACATTCGTAAATTGTTTTAATTTTTGTGTACATAACAATTCTCCTTTGTTTTTATAGATATAGCAATTCCTTTTTTAATCGACATTGTCTATCGGTCAAAACGCCAAACGGCTAGGCGTTTGGCTTCCCTCCGCCAATTCGTTAAAAACTGGAATTGCTATAAGTGAATGACTTCTAATCGTCATCACCATAATAGCTATTCATCAAAACTTTTCTTGGCTTGCTTCCGTCTTCTGGGCCAACAACGCCACGTGCTTCCATTTCCTCAATAAGCCGTGCCGCCCTGTTGTAACCAATTCTAAACTGACGTTGAAGCATAGACGCCGAAGCCTTTTCCTTTTTAATTACAAATTCTACAGCTTCTTCAAAAAGCTCGTCTGTGTCGTCACTAGCTTCTCCAAAGCTTTTTGGGGCTGTAATTTTATCAATCATTTCTTGGTCGTAAACGTTGTCAGAGCCTACTTTTAAAAAGCTTACAACGCTTTCAACTTCTTTATCAGAAATAAAAGCACCTTGAACTCGCAAAGGTTTGCTAAGCCCAACTGGGCAGAAAAGCATGTCGCCTTTGCCGAGCAGTTTTTCAGCACCTGTCATGTCCAAAACTGTGCGACTGTCCACGCCAGACGAAACAGCAAACGCAAGCCTTGACGGAATGTTTGCTTTAATTAAACCTGTAATAACGTCAACAGATGGGCGCTGTGTTGCAATAATTAGGTAAATGCCAGCGGCACGAGCCATTTGTGCCAAACGGCAAATAGAATCTTCAACTTCGCCAGGGGCAACCATCATTAAGTCTGCAAGCTCGTCAATGATAATTACAATTTGCGGAAGCGTTTGCGCTTCGCCGCTTTCTTTAAGCATTGCGTTGTAGCCCTTTAGGTCACGCACACTTGATTCTGCAAAAAGCTTGTAGCGTGTAACCATCTCTTGAACTGCCCAATTTAAAGCGCCTGACGCTTTTTTCGGGTCAGTTACAACAGGAATTAACAAATGCGGGATTCCGTTATAAATGCTTAACTCAACAACTTTTGGGTCAATCATCAAAAGCTTAATTTCGTCTGGTGATGAATTGTACAAAATGCTTATTACAATAGTATTTACGCAAACACTTTTACCAGAGCCTGTAGCACCTGCTATTAACAAGTGGGGCATTCTTGCAATGTCTGCTATAACAGCGTTTCCGGCAATGTCCTTGCCCAAAGCTACTGCAAGTTTAGACGGAAACGCACGAAAAGCATCATCATCAAGCACTTCACGCAAGAAAACAGGGGTAACTTCTTTGTTTGGAATTTCAATGCCAACTACAGATTTGCCAGGAACTGGTGCTTCTATACGAATACCGACTGCTGCAAGGTTTAAAGCCAAGTCGTCGGCAAGGCTTGAAATTTTGCTTACTTTAACGCCTTGCCCTGGTGCAAGCTCGTAACGTGTAACTGTTGGCCCTTGGCTAACTTCAACAACTTTTGCTTCAACTCCAAAACTTTTTAGCGTTTCTTCAAGCTTTCTTGAGTTTTCCAAAATAATTGCTCTTGAACCTACGTTGTGTGTTGAGGGGCTTTTCACTAGTAGGTCAATAGGCGGTTTAATGTAGCCTATGTACGGTTTGTTTTGAATTAAACTTTCGTAGCTTTTGCTTGGGGTAACAGGCGCAGGCGAAATTACGCCGCTTGCTCTGTACTCGCTTATTTTTAAGCTGCTAGGCTTTTGCGGCTCAATTGTTTGGACACGCTCTTGAGGAACACGCATTTGCCTAAACGAAATTACGCTTTCCTCGTTTTTCGGCACTTTAGCATCAATAAAGGAAGGTAGCTGGCTTTCCTTTTTTATATTCAAATATTTTTCAATGCTGTTGTTTATTGTGTTGTTAATAGAATCAACGTCGTCTGTTTCGTACTCGTCAAAGTCTTCATCGTCAATTTCATCTTCTGAGTCAAATTCAAAATATTCTTCATCGTAGTAGTCGTCATTGTCGTTGTTATATACTTCTTCGTTTCTTCGTTTTGAAACGTTATAAATTTCTGAATAATCTTCGGCATTTTCAAAGTCCAGTTCTTCGTAATATACATCGTCGTATATCTTTTCTTCGGTTTCTTCTTCCTCGTCTGCGGCATTGTTTACCCTTCTGCCAAAGTTATTGTACAGTGAAAGAATGCTGTCGTTTGCTTTTGCTGCTTCGTCCTCATCTATAACGCCATTTATTTTTATTGGAGTTTCAGACATTACAGGGTGAGTAAGTACGTTTTCTACACCTTCGCCTTCGTCATAAAAAACTTTTTTGCTTCTATCACGTTCCGAAATTACAAAGGTTTTTGCTTTCTTTAAACGCCCAGAGCTTTGAAGAATTTCTTCCATGGAAGACTTAGTTCTTCGTACAGGCGTACTTCTGTTTACTGCACGTGGAATTTTTATTACAGGCTCGTCGTCATCAAATTCATCATCAGCAAGACTGCCTTGCTCGTGCATGTTTATTCCGTCACGAACACGGTCGTATGCGTTCAAAACGGCGTCAAAAAACGACCTGCCTGTTAAGAACATAAGAAGAACTAAAACAGAAACTATTGTAAAAAGGTAAGTTCCAACTTTGCCGATTAACCCAATAAAAAGATTGCCAATAATTGCGCCAAACAAACCACCATTATACACCGAGCCGCCTTTATAGCTTTTTCCGATATAATCAAAAAAGCCGTCATATGCAGCGTTAGGGTCGGCGCTAAGTGCGTGAACAAAGCTTAAAAGAAGGAAAAAAATTGCAGCTAAAAGAAAAAGCCGCAAAGTTCTCGGCCCGTTGTCTTTGCTTAAAAAAGCGTAAACCGAGCCGCCAATTAAAATGAAGGGAAAGAGATAAGCAAACAACCCAAAAAAGCCTATAAGTATCCCTCTAATAAAGTCGCCCAAAGCACCTGTTGCACCTTCTGCAAAAAGGCTAATTATTACAAGCAAACCAAAGGCTATTAAAACAATACAAATTATTTCACGCCTAATTGTGCCGCTTTCGTCTATTGCGGTTTTTCTTGTTCTAACAGGCGGCTTTTCAGCCGCTCTTTTTTCTGATGACTGTGGTCTTGCTGTCTTTTTTCGTGGGGACATTACATCATCAATTCCATTCCATATTAATTACAATGAATTATAATTTTATTGTATGTCAACATGCTTTGCGTCGCTCCAAATACGCTCTAGGCTGTAGAATGCACGGCTTTCAGAATCAAAAATATGCACTATAAAGTCGCTAAAATCAAGAAGAACCCAGTTTGCAGTAGACTTTCCTTCAGCTTGGCGAACGTGGTAACCAACTTCGTGAAGCTTTGCTTCGCACTCCTCCGCCATTGCTTTAACTTGGTTTACGTTGTTTCCGTCTGCAATAATAAAATAATCTGACAAAACGGAAAGACCACGAATGTCAAGAACAGTTATATTTTTGCCGAATTTATCGTCCAGTGCCTTGTAACAAACCTTTAATGCAGTTTGAATGTCGCTTTTGTTTTCATGTTTACTCATGAGAACCTCCTGTTTTTAAAAAATAAAATTGCAAAGCCGAAACACCCATCGGGTGTACAGGCTTTTTACATACTGTAACAAAATCAATAGTTGCTTTAAGCCCTAAATATAGAGCTTTATCCAAATTGGAGTGGGCGAGCGAGCGAATTTTTGCAAGCCCTTCAAAAATTTCACGGCTAGGCTCAATTAAATCTGCAAGAAAAATTATTTTTTCCAGCAAAGTCATGTCTTCTCTGCCTGTTGTGTGAAACCTAATTGCGTTAAGTACATATTCATCTGAAATTGAAAACTCGCTTTTTGCAACTTCTGCGCCCAAATGCCCATGCAAAAGGTCGGGTTGCTCTACTTGTAAGCTATCTGTTATTAAACCAAGCTTAGTTGCTTCCAAAACAATTTGGCTTTTTGGCATTTCCTTTGCAATGTCGTGCAAAAACGCTGCAACATAAGCCTTTTCCATGTTTTCGCCATAACGGTCGGCAAGCTTTAAAGCTTCGCTAACAACGCCAAGCGTGTGTATATAACGTTTTTCCGAAAGGGTTTCCTTTACCCGCAGCTTTATTTTTGTGAAGTCGGCAGAAAAAGCTTTGTTGTTGTACAATGAGTTTTTCCCTATATATTCGGAAACTAAGTCTGGTATAAGGTATTTAACTGACATTTCTGTCCGAACTCTGCTTCTAATATCTGTTGAGGAAATTGACAAAGCAGGAATTTCCAAAAAATGAATTTTTCCAGAATATTCTTTCCGAATGTGTACTGCATGTTCAAAAAGTTTTTCATGGCTGTAGCCAGGTCGTGTAACAGCGACAAACCGACACATTTTTAAAAGCTCCTCGGCGTCCTTCCAAGCAAGAAGCTGCAAAACAGCATCAGCACCTGTTATAAAAAAAATTTCTGTGCCATAATTGCACATTTTGCGAATTTCAGAAACAGTGTCGATTGTGTATGTTTCGCCTTTTCTGTCAATTTCAAGCCGTGAAACTGTAAAGTTTGGGTTTCCAGCAGTTGCAAGAACAGCCATTAAGTACCTGTGTTCACCGTCTGTAATTTGCGAAGCGTCTTTAAACGGCTGCTTGCCTGTAGGCACAAACAAAACGTGGTCAATGTTAAACTCGTCACGGACAGCTTCGGCCGCAACTAAATGCCCATAATGTATTGGGTCAAAAGTGCCCCCCATTATTGCTATGCGCCTAAAATTTTTTAAATCCAAAAAATCGCCCCTATTAAATTAAAAGCAGCAAATTAAAGTTATATGTATTATACTACAAAAATGAAAAATTTACAAACGGATTTTTCGTTTTAATATATTACATGATTTTACAAAATATAAAGGTGAAAAAAAGCCTGTAAATTCTAAGGGAATTTAAGATGTGAGGAAAATAAAAGGAATTTAATATTGGTGGAAAGCCAAACAAATAAGCGTTTGGCTTTCCACCATAAATATCGTTTAAAAATGCAATTGCTAAAGTAGTTAATTTCGGTTTGAAGGTTCGATAATGTCGTATTCAGACATTTCAGGCTCTCTTGGAATAACTAAGCAGCAAATAATATAAGTCAAAATTCCAAACCCTCCGAAAAAAGAAGCAAAAACCCAAACAAGCCTTACAAGCGTAACATCAATTTCAAGATATTTTGCAATACCTGCACATACGCCGTCAAGTTTTGTGTTTGTTCTTGATTTGTACAGTTTTTTTACCATAACATTCCTCCTTTTATTATTATATAATAATATACGATAAAAAAAGCACTTTGACTAGATGTTGATAAAAAAGTTTTAAGTTTTTTAACCAACCCTAGTCAAAAGCACAACACTTTCAACGTGCATAGTCATTGGAAACATATCAAAACCAGCAACGTCAACAACGTTAAAGCCACCCTTGCTCAAAGCGGCTACATCTCTTGCAAGAGTTGCAGTATCACATGAAACGTATATTAACTTGTTAATGCTACTGCAATTTACAATAGCTTCAAGCAGTGCAGGGTGACAGCCTTTTCTTGGTGGGTCTACAATAACTACGTTTGGTTTAATTTCCTCGTCTGCCAAAAGTTCACCAACAACATTTTCGGCTAAACCCTCATAGAACTTGACGTTTTCAACACTATTTAATTCGGCGTTGTGCTGTGCGTCCAAAATGGAGTGGGGGACAGCTTCAACACCGTGAACTTCTTTGACGAGGTTAGAAACATAAATTGAAATTGTTCCAATGCCACAGTACGCATCAATTACGACGTCATTTTTTTCAAGCTTGCCAAGCTCTACAACTTTTTTATAAAGATTTTCCGTTTGAGCAGGGTTTATTTGGTAAAAAGCGTTTGCCGAAATTCGGAACTTAAAATTACCAATATAATCATGGTAAAATGGCTCGCCCCAAAGCGCAATCGTCTCGCTTCCCAGCGTTGCACTGTTTCTTTCCTTATTAACATTAATGCAAATGCTTTTCATTCCGTTCACTTTTTTAAGCGAAGAAATTAAGTGACCGCTGCTAGGAAGCTTGTCACCATTTATTACCAAAATAACCATTTGTTCTTTTGTTGTAAAACCAGCACGGTAAACAACATGCCGAATTAACCCTTCGCCTGTTTTTGGGTCGTACACTGGAATTTTACTTTTGTTTAAAAACTGCTCAACAATTTCAAGCGTTTGCTTTGCAGATTCATGCAAAAGCTTGCAGTCAGAAATTCTAATTACTTTATGGCTCTTTGGTGCGTAAAACCCTAAGTAAGTTCCATTTTCGTCACAGCCTACAGGAAATTGTGCGTTGTTTCTGTAATGAAAAGGGTTGTCCATTCCCAAAACTGAAACCTCGCCTAAATTGTAAGCACCACCGATGCGCTTTAAGCTGTCGCTAATTCTCTTTTCTTTATACTTTATAGACTGCTCATAATCAAAAGACATTATGCTGCAACCACCGCACTCACCAAAATGCTCACAACTTGGTTTTACTCTAAAAGGCGAAGGCTCAACTATGTCAACGACTTCGGCGTTTCCAAAGCTTTTGCCAAGCTTTACAACCTTTGCCAAAACCACCTCGTCAGGCAAAGCACCGTCAACAAACAATGTGAAGCCAGAAAACTTTCCAATGCCCTCACCGTTTACGCCAAGGTCTACTATTTTTACTTCATACGTTTTGTTTAATTCAACTATTTTTTCCAATTAATGTAACCGCCCATCATCAATTTCATCTCTTTTTAACAAGTCACGAATTGCCTTTGCCAAAAGCTCCTCATCACTTAATTTCAGCACCTTTGAATATGCGCTGTCTTTTTCACCAAAGTTTACCTGTTTCTTTTCTTTTTCCTTTTTTTCACGCTGTGTTTGTGGGGTAATGTCTTTTGGACTCCATTTTTTAACGTCCATTTCTAATCCTCCGCACTATACTCGCAAACCGTGCCACGCATAAGGCAGTTTCTACAAGAATGGTAACTTGCTTTTGCAGTTCCTTTTCCGGTACACAACATTTGCCTCATTCCTTTAACAATGTGCAAAGCTTTTTTCCTTACATGCCTACGGTTTTTTACAACAAACATATAATCACTGTATATTAAACGCCCTTCTTTTGGTCTAATTCCAAACAAGTCTTCAAGAATTAAAAAGTAAGCAACAAGCTGCATAAGGTCGCCCTCATGCGGAAGTGCTTCTTCACGAATTTTGCCACTTTTAAGCTCGACAGGAACTAACATTCCAGTAGCCCTGTGCTGAAAAATAAAATCTGGCTTTCCTTTAAGCCCATATTTTTTTGAAACCAAAAGCTTGCTGTAAATTACGCCTTTTTCAAGCTTATCTGGTTTTTGGTCAGAGTAAACAAGCCTGTAGCCAGAAATTAAAATATTAGGAGGCTTTTTAACTATATCGTTTCCCAAATAAAGCCGCTTTATAATTACAAGAAAAAGCCATAAGGCGAAGGCAGAACCAAAAACAACATAGTACCCTGCGGGCATAACTTCGCCCCCCTATGTAAGCAGTATAATTACAGCAATAATAATAATTAAAACTACAGCAAGCTTAAAGGCAAAAGCCCAAGCTTGCTTGGCGTGTTTTATACGTGCGTTTTTCAAGTAGTTGTCATGAAACTCACGCCCTCTTTTAAAGTTGTCAAAAGTAGTTTGTGCTCTTTTTTTTGCAGGTTTTGCACGTTTTTTTTCTTTAACTTTAACAGAAGAAATATACTTTTTGCCGTACTTTCTTTCATAGTACCACTGATAAGGACAATAAATAAACCTGTTTATTTCACTTGCAGAAATAACTTTGCTATCGTTGTACATCAGCTTTAAAATCCGACTTTCTTATATTTCGGGATAACGTTTTTTGGAAGCCAACCCAGTTGCCCTTTGTGTTGTCGTTCTCTATTATTTCTTCAAACATTTTAATTTTTGCGTCCATGTTGTCGGCACAATGCAAAATGAAAGCTTCAATAATTTTGGGTTGCTTTGGAGAACCAAACTCATATTCACCGTGGTGTGCAAGAATACAATGCTTTAACAAGCTTTTAAGCTCGTGGGGAAAGCCGCTTATTTTAGAAGCTTCGTCATGTATAAGCTCTGCACCCATCACTAAGTGCCCCAAAAGCTCGCCGTCGTCTGTGTAGTCATTTTCTGGAAATTCTGACAGCTCAAAAACTTTTCCAATGTCGTGAAGCATAGCAACAGCAATTAAAATATCACGGTTAACATACTTATACCTTCCACTCATAAAGTCGCAAATTTGAACGACAGAAAGAGTGTGTTCGCAAAGACCACCCATGTAGCTGTGGTGCATATGCCTTGCTGCTGAATGTGATGTAAACGCTTTATTAACATGCTCGTTTTTAATGATTATGTTTTCCAGCAGTTGACGAATATAACTATTTCCGATTTTTTTTATATAATCAAGAATTTGCGCATAAAGCTGCGAAATATCTTTGTCAGTTGTCGGAATATAATCGGCTGGGTCAAACTCGCCTTCTGTGCTTTTTCTTATTTTAGTAATTTTAAGCTGCAAATCGTTTTGATACGTTAAAACAATCCCATCTATTTTAATGTACTCGTTTTCTTCAAAGCATTTAATGTCGTTTGATAACTCCCAAACTTTAGCATCAATAAAGCCTGTTTTATCCTGCAATTTCAACGAATAATACGTTTTCCCTGCACGTGACTTTAAGCTTCGTTTTTCCTTGCACAAGTAATGACCTACAATGTGCTCATCTTCTTTAAAATCTTCAATATACCTCAAATTAACCCTCCGTGTTTTGTAGTCATATAACTTCAAAATCAGCCAAATACAACGGCTTTTTTTCCGTATAACTTCGCTGTCGTCAGTCGCAATACAACTTTGGGTATTGCTCCTTCCTCCGCATTGTTATACGAAAAAACGCTCGCCGTATTTGCCAGTTTTAAAGTCAAATGACTATAAAAGCCAAATAGCTTTAAACCTTGCTTAGTTTCGACAAATGCGCCATAAACTTCTTTTCTGAAAGCCCAGGAAACTCAACTGTAACCTCGTAGTCTGCTCCAGCAGGTTTAATGTCTTTTACAATTCCTACGCCATACTTCATTTGGCGAACACTGTCACCAACTTGAAAGTCCAGTTTAATAGCTTTAGGCCCTGGCATTGCTGTAGCTGAATAATTTTTTGCTCCAAAGCTTAGCTCCATGCTGTTTTTGGTTTTATGTATTTCAGCAAATTGTGAAACACCAGTGCGTTCAACTTTTGGCTTTTGAACTACCTTTTGTGTTTCCTCCTCAAAGCACGTTACTGGCATTTCCTTTAAAAATCGGCTAGGTGCGTTGTAAACAATTTGACCATGCTGAGTTCTTGACTTTGCTGCTGTTAAGTAAAGCCGTTCTCTAGCCCTAGTAATTGCAACATAGCAAAGGCGGCGTTCTTCTTCTAAATCTTTTAAGTTGCCGCTTGTTACGCTTCGGTAGCTTGGGAAAATGCCTTCCTCGAAACCAACAACAAAAACAGTTGGAAACTCAAGCCCTTTAGAGCTGTGCATCGTCATAAGCATTACGGCGTTGTCGTCTTCTGTTAAGTTGTCTAGGTCGGAAACTAAAGAAACTTCTTCAAGAAAAGCTTCAAGCGTTGGCTCGTCAACCGACTTTTCAAACTCGGCAGCTTTTGCTATAAATTCGCCAATGTTGTCAATTCTGTTTCCTTCTATTATGTCGTCGCCTTCTTTTAATTCTTCCAAATATTTTGTGTCTTCAAGCACTTTGTTAATTAAATCAACAATTGTATGCGTTTTTGCATACTCCATAAACTCTTTAATTAGTACAACAAAGTCGCTTATATTTTTGGCACGACTGCCTAAACCGCTAACATGTTCAAGCTCATTAAGAGCGTCAAAAAAAGAGATGTCGTTTGCTGAAGCATAAGCCGCAACCTTTTCAACGCTTGTGTCACCAATTCCTCTTTTTGGCACGTTAATAATGCGAAGCAAAGCAACGCTGTCATAAGGATTGTACAAAAATTTTAAATAGCTTAAAATATCTTTAATTTCTTTACGGTCGTAAAACCTAACGCCGCCAAAAAGCCTGTAAGGTATTCCTTTTAAAACAAGCTGCTCTTCAACTGCACGAGAAATAGCGTTGTTACGGTACAAAACAGCATAGTCACTGTACTTTCCACCTTTGCTAACGCCGCTTTCAACAACCTCTGTAATATATTGTGCTTCCTCACGGTCACTCCCAGCTTTAAAAAACGTTAAGCCGCACCCTTTTTCATTTTCTGTCCAAAGCTTTTTGTGCTTGCGGCTAATGTTGTTTGCAATTACGGCGTTTGCAGTGTTTAAAATGGTTTGGCTTGAACGGTAGTTTTGTTCCAGCTTTATAACATGTGCGCCTTTAAAATCTTTTTCAAAGCCCAAAATATTGCCAATGTTTGCGCCACGCCAGCCGTAAATGCTTTGGTCGTCGTCACCAACAACGCATATATTTTTGTATTTTGAAGAAAGCAAGCGAACAAGCTCGTACTGTGCTGTGCTTGTGTCTTGATATTCGTCTACAAGTAAATATTTAAAACGCTCTTGATACTTTTCAAGAACGTTTGCAAATTCACGAAAAAGCTTTACAGTGAAAAAAATAATATCATCAAAGTCAAGAGCGTTGTTCTCTTTTAACTTTTTTTGGTAAAGCAAATATATTTTTGCCATTTGAAGCTGGCGGAAGTCTGCGCCAAACACAGAAATGGCAGCTTCGGGCGAAAGCAAACTGTCTTTAAACGTTCCAATTGCTGCTTGAACAGACTTCAACGGGAACTGCTTGTCACTTACATTAAGCTCCTTTATGCACTTGCGAAGAAGACGCTCGGAGTCGTCAGCGTCGTAAATGGTAAACCGCTTGTCAAAAGAAAGGTTTTCAATTTCTGAACGCAAAATGCGCACACATGTAGAGTGAAACGTGCTTACCCAAACACTTTCGCCGTTTTTAATAAGTGCATTTACACGTTCACGCATTTCTTTTGCAGCTTTGTTTGTGAACGTAAGTGCAAGAATGTTGTAGGGCGAAACACCATTTTCTATAAGGTGAGCAATTCTCACGGTTAAAACCCTTGTTTTGCCACTTCCTGCGCCAGCAAGCAAAAGAAGTGGGCCTTCGGTGCAGTTTACGGCCTCCCTCTGCATATTGTTAAGATTATCAAGCAAACTCATAAAAATTCCCCTTTAAGACTAAGCAGTGAATACAGCAATTCCGAAAATGATTTATATAAGCCTCAGCATATTTTCACATTGAAGCGTTCGTAAAAACACTTCGCTTCTATGAATACTTTCTGGAATTGCTTTAGTATTTAGAGCTTATACCTAAATTAAAAATCTCGTCATTTTCCTTTCAAGTTGCACAATACTTGGTTAGCGGCTACTCACCGCTTCATAGCCTTGTGCAATTTGACGACCGAAACTGACTTCGTGTTCAATTAGGGATAAGCTCTTAATTCATGCCATTCAATATACATACATTTTACAGGCTAAAAGCAAATTAGTAAAGAAAATATTGTGGATTAAACAAAAGTTCGATTAATCAAAAAATTAACCGAACTAAATTTTATATGTTATTTATATATCAGTTTAAACTTAACATCAAGGAAATCTTCGGCAAATTCTTCGCCGCATTCTATTATTATATCATTATCAGGGCTGCAAATCCAGTTTACTGTAATGTCTTTTCCATCGCCGGCAGCTTGGTCCATCATGTCCAAAATATTCATCAAAAGCTTTGACGTGCTGCTGTTAAAATAAACAAGTTCGCAGTCGAACACAAGTTTTTCAAAGTCTGTTTTAAGAAAACCTTTTAACCATTCAGTAATTTCGCCGTAAAAGCTTGTTACGTTCTCAGGAAATGATTCGCCTAAAAACTGCATATATCCAGCTGATTCATCAATTAGCACATAAGGTGTCGAGGTAGATTTTTGTCGTTCCAATTTAAACATAGCAAGGCCTCCAAATTATAAATAAAACTATACGTCAACTGTTACATACAATGAAAAAAAGGAATGTTCTTCATCAATTTCAACAAACTCATAAGCCATTGGATAGTTTGAACGCCTTGCAATTTCGATAAACCCAAGCCCAGCACCTTTGCTTGTAGGCTCGTTTTCTTCTCTCCGTTTTTTGCGGTAATACTGTTTAAGCTCGTCTTTGTTCAAGCTGTTTATGTACTCTATTTTTGAAGTAAGGCGCTCAATTTCACTTTTACAAACAAGGTTTCCGCAATTAATAAAATATTTATTTTCATGCGAGCCTAAAACAAAAATTCCATGTGTAACTTCAACTTCGGTGTGTGCTCTTTCATCTACAGCAGTTTGGCGGTCGGCAGAATAGTTTAACATGTTTTGCATCTGCTCGATAAAAATTGAAAAAATGGATTGGGTAGCAGAAAAACCTATTTCATCTGCTTCAAGCCTTTTTCTGAGAGTAAGGGCAATTCCCTCGACGCCTGCTTGGACAATTGGTCCGCAGTAACTAATGGTAATGCTTTTTTCAGAAACTAGGTTGTAAAACTCGTACAAACCTGATTTCATTCTAAGTCACCGTCCTCTAATTCTAAATAAGTAAATTGATTTCTGCCATTGTTTTTTGAGGTATATAAAGCTTCGTCGGCACGCTTTACGAAAACATCTGTCGTGTGAGTGTGCTTCGGAACAGCAGAAGTTACTCCAACTGAAACAGTTACAAATTTACTAGCAGCATTATTACTGTGCGGAATTTTCATATCTAAAACATTGTTTAAAACCTTTTCCGCAATTGACAAAGCACCAAGCTTTTCAGTGTTTGGTAAAATTATTATAAATTCCTCACCACCGTAGCGTGCAACAATATCGTCTGCTCTATGGGCTGTTTTTGTCAAAGCTGTTGCAACCTTTTTTATACAAATGTCACCATCTTGATGCCCATAAGTATCGTTAAACTTTTTGAAAAAATCAATATCAAGCATTAAAACAGAAATAGGGTGGTTTGAACGGCTTGCTGTTTTTAAATACTTTTCAAAAATTAAGTTCATGTACCGCCTATTGTAAATCCCAGTTAGTTCATCTACATGAACCTTGTCCATAAGCTCGTGGTTGTACTGGCTAAGCCCTTCTGTCATTTTGTCGCTTATTTTTGTAATTCTTGTTGCTTGTTTTAGCAGCGACTCATAATGAAATAAAAGCTGTCTAAATTTAGACTGCTCTACGGCTTGGTCAGGTGATAAGCTTTCTAAGTAGTCTTTTGCTTTTGCCAAACGGTTTCTTTCTAATTCAAAAAGGTCATTCAAAAAAACACCCCGTTTTCATATAGTTAAGCTATAGTTAAGCATATTTTTAAACCTTAAAGCTAACAAGCGTAATATCGTCACGCTGTTGCTCGTCTTTTTTGTAATTGTAAAACACTTTCCACAAAACATTTGTTGTTAAATCAAGAGTTAAATTGTTACATTCAAGAATAACTTTATTAAACCTTTTATAGCCAAAAGGGAGCCTTTTTGAGCCGCCTATTTGGTCAAACAAACCATCTGATGCAATAAAGTACCTGTTGTTTTTGTTTGCTTCAATTGTATTAACTCTAATTTGGTCGCAGCTTTCTATGCTCATGTTTCCAATTTGAATGCGTTGCCCTCTAAGCGTTTCAACTTCTGAACCGTTGCACACAAAAAGGTGCATGTTTGCAGATGAAAAAGTAATTCGCCCATCTTTTGATATGTACGCAGCCACCAAGTCAAGCCCATCACTAATTTCTGAAGCGTCAGTTTGGGATTTTACATTTAAAATTTTTATTAATTTGCTGTCAAGCTCCCATATAACTTGTTGAGGGTTTTTGTATGTAAGAGAATTTACTACAGTTGAAAGCGTTGACGAAACTATCATTGTCATAAGTGCGCCAGGAATTCCGTGCCCCGTGCAGTCACAAACTACCAAAAGAACGCCGTCGTCAAATGGATAAAGCTGATAAATGTCGCCGCCAACTTCTTCACGAGGTTTCCACAAAGTACTGTAATCTGAAAAAAATTTTTCAAACAGTGTGTTTTGCGGCAAAATGTTTCTTTGGATTTTGCTGGCATACGATAAGCTTTCATTAATAGTTGAATTTTGGCGCTTTATTTCAGCAAACGCATTTTTTACAGATGTATTCAAAACCTCTGCCACAAGCCCAATTTCGTCTTTTGTGTTTATGTCAAGCTCAAAGTCGGTGTCGTATGCTGCAATCCGTGAAGCCGCTTCTGTAATTTTCTTTAAAGGTATGTTAATGTTCCGTGAAAGGCGCAATGCAAAAATTATGGAGATAAAAAATGTAATACAAACTGCAAATATCATAAAAATAAGTGCCTTTTTTGACTGCACGTCAAGCCGCCTGCTTACTACACGGCCTTGTGAAATGTTTAATTGTACAATAGTGTCAAGAAGTTTTATACAGGTGTTTAGCTCAGGGGCACAGCTGTTTATCCACACTGAATAAGCCTCTGCGTTTGAAACTTCTGTGTTTTCCAAAGCAAGCTCAACAACTTTTTCTCTATGAGCTGTATATAGGCCAAGCGTAGTTCCAAAGTCATACCATAGTTTTTTTGCAGTAATGTCTGTAATATAAGGAGTTAAAGATTCAATGATTGAATCAACACTTTTTCGCATTTCATAAAGCTTTTGTTCTGCAACTAATTTTTCATTTAATTCGTTAAGATAAACTATGTCCATTAAATAAACTCTCGAACTATTCATTTGAAACGCAAGGTTGTTTAGGTCGCCAAGAACAAAGCTGTATTTTTTTAAAGCATCGGTGTATTGTTTATTAGAAAATTCCAATACAAATGCGCCAAAAACACCAGACGCACTTCCTATAATAGACACGGTAATAAAAAATAAAGCAAGCCTTTTGCCGATTTTCATATTTCTAGTCATAAATACACATCCATTTTGTAAACAATAGTTACACGTAGTAGCCGTACTTTGGGTTTACAGTTTTTACCAGTAATGTATACATGAATTGCTAAAAGTATTGTATATGTTTATTGACAACAGTATTATACTTTAAAAAACAAAAAAAAACAACAATTTTGGGAAACACTTCAATATTGATTTCTTGTTAATATCAAGTTTTATTTATTAATATATTGATTTAGCCTAAAATGAATATCGTTTGCTATAAAATTCTGGATTAGTATGGTAATTAAACTTATCAGTTAGAATTGATTCTGTTTGTTAATTTAAATAACAACGTAAGTGTATGAATTTAAAGTTTAAAAACGCATTATTCTGTATTTTAAAAACTCAAACAAAATATATACAAAACAAAAAATATGTTGTATACTACCAATTATTATTAATAAAAATTTGGAGGGGCAAATAAATGGACAAAAAGAAGAAGCTTAAAATAGGTGTTTTAACAGGCGGTGGTGATGCTCCAGGTTTAAACGCTGTAATTTACGCACTTGCACGTACATGTATTACAAGATATGGCTATGAAATGGTTGGTTATAAGTTTGGTTACAGAGGTCTTTACAACAACGACTTTATTCCGCTTACAATGGAAACTACTTCGGGCATTTTGCACCAAGGCGGAACAATTCTTCAAAGCTCAAACAAAGACAATTTGTTTCAATATTTGGTTGAAGAAAACGGCGTAATGGTAAAGCGTGACAAGTCCGACGTTGCAATAGCAAACCTTAAAAAGGAAGGCGTTGACGTTTTAGTTGTTTTGGGCGGCGACGGCACGCTTACAAGTGCAAGGGACTTCGCCAGAAAAGGTATAAACGTTATTGGTATTCCAAAAACAATTGACAACGACCTTTCTTCAACTGACGTTACTTTTGGTTTTGACACGGCGGTAAGTATAGTTACCGAAAATTTGGGTAGGCTTCATACTACTGCTGCTTCACACAACAGAGTTATGGTTGTTGAAGTTATGGGAAGAAGTGCTGGTTGGATTGCACTTCACTCAGGCATTGCAGGTTCTGCCGATGTAATTTTAATTCCCGAAATTCCTTTTTCGCTTGACGGAGTTGTAAAGAAAATTAAAAGCCGTGACGAAAGCGGCAAGCACTTTACAGTTGTTGTTGTTACAGAAGGTGCAATTCCAAAGGGTGGCGAGGCAGTTGTCGGCAAAGTTGTTGAGGACAGTCCAGACCCAATTCGCTTTGGCGGAATTGCAGCAAAAATTGCACACGACCTTGAACCGCTTGTTGACCACGAGGTAAGAAGTGTTTCACTTGGGCACATTCAACGTGGCGGTGAAACTTCACCATACGACAGAGTTCTTTCATGTCGCTATGGATACGCTGCTGCAAACCTAATTGCAAAGGGCAAGTTTGGAAACATGGTTTGTCTTAAACACGGCAAAATGTCATACGAAAGCCTTGAAACCGTAATTGGAACAACAAAAACTGTTGACCCAAGCGGCGAGCTTGTTATGCTTGCTAGAAGCCTTGGCATTAGCTTTGGTGATTAATTGTTTAAAATGGCTAACGCTTAAAAAACTTCCCCTGCCGCTGGTAGGGGAAGTTATATATAATTGGCTTGAAATAGTTTAAAATAAAACAAGTTTTCTATTTATTCGTATTAATAATAGAAATCAAGAGCCGAAAAATCTAAAAATTCTCTAAGAAATAGGGTAAAGGGGTTAGCCCCTTGTGGGGTTTTAGGGGCAGAGCCACTATGGTCTTTGTTTTTTTATGTTTTCAAATCAACTCTTGATTAAAAATACTATTAGGCATCTATATAAAAATTGAAATGCTTGCGGTTTGTTTATTTCAAACCATAATTCAAAAATTTAACTAGAGGTGAAAATTTTGGGAATAATCGAAAGAATCTTTGGAACGTACAGTGAAAAAGAAATAAAAAGAATTAACGGAACAGTTGATAAAATTGAAGCATTAGAGCCGACAATTTCTTCGCTTAGTGACGAAGCTCTACGTGCAAAAACAGAGGAATTTAAAGACAGGTTAAAAAAAGGCGAAACGCTTGAAGACATTTTGCCAGAAGCTTTTGCTGTTGTTCGTGAAGCTTCAAAGAGAGCTATTGGTTTAAAGCATTATAGAGTTCAGCTTATTGGCGGCGTTGTTCTTCACCAAGGAAGAATTTCTGAAATGCGTACAGGTGAAGGTAAGACGCTTGTTTCCACACTTCCGGCATACTTAAACGCACTTGAGGGAAAAGGCGTGCATGTTGTAACAGTAAACGACTACCTTGTAAAGCGTGACTCCGAATGGATGGGTAGTATTCACAGGTTTTTGGGCTTAACCGTAGGTGCTATACTTCACGACATGACAAACGATGCAAGGCGTGAAGCGTACAGTTGCGACATTACTTACGCCACAAACAACGAGCTTGGGTTTGACTACCTTCGTGACAACATGGTTGTGTATAAGGAAGAAATGGTTCAGCGTGAGCTTAACTATGCAATAATCGACGAGGTTGACTCTGTTCTTATTGACGAAGCCAGAACACCTCTTATAATTTCTGGCAGTGGCACAAAGTCTACTGCGCTTTACAAAGTTGCAGACGGTTTTGTTAAAGGGCTGAAAAAGGGTAAAATTTTAAATGAAACAGAAGCTATGAACGCTATAACAAGGGCAGAGCTTATAGAAGAGGGCGACTTTGTTGTTGACGAAAAGGCGAAGACTGTTTCTTTAACTCAAGAGGGCGTTCATAAGGCAGAAAAGTTTTTTGCGCTTGAAAACCTTTCTGACCCACAAAACCTTGAAATTCAGCACCATATTAACAATGCGCTAAAGGCAAACTTCAACATGCACCTTGACAAAGATTACGTTGTTCAAAACAACGAAATAGTTATCGTTGATGAATTTACAGGCCGCTTAATGCCTGGGCGCAGATATTCCGACGGGCTTCACCAAGCAATCGAAGCAAAGGAAAATGTAAAAGTAAACAGAGAAAGTAAAACGCTTGCAACAATTACTTTCCAAAACTTCTTTAATAGATATTACAAAAAAAGCGGTATGACAGGTACAGCTCTTACAGAGGAAAGCGAATTTAGAGAAATTTACGGTATGGACGTAGTTTCAATTCCAACAAACGTTCCAATTCAGCGTAAAGACTTGTCCGATGTAGTTTACAGAACGGCTGCTGCAAAATACCGTGCTGTAGTAAAAGACATAATTGAAGCGTATCAAAAAAAGCAGCCGGTTTTAGTTGGTACAATTACAATTGACATATCAGAGTTTTTGAGCCAACTGCTTAAAAGAGAGGGCATACCTCACCAAGTGCTTAACGCAAAGTACCATGAAAAAGAAGCTGAAATAATTGCGCTTGCTGGCCAAGCTGGAGCTGTTACAATTGCAACAAACATGGCTGGGCGTGGTACAGACATTAAGCTTGGCGAAGGTGTTACAGAGCTTGGCGGCTTAAAAATAATTGGTACAGAACGCCATGAGTCAAGGCGTATAGACAACCAGCTTCGTGGACGTTCAGGAAGACAAGGTGACCCTGGTACTTCACGCTTCTACATTTCCCTTGAAGACGACTTAATGCGTCTTTTCGGCTCGGAGCGTGTAATGAAGCTTATTGACACAATGGGGCTTGATGAGGACGAACCAATTGAGCATGGTATGCTTACAAAAGCTATTGAAAACGCACAAAAGAAAGTTGAAGGAAACAACTTTGGTATTCGTAAGCATTTGCTTGAATATGACAGCGTAATGAACGAACAGCGTGAAATTATTTACGGCGAGCGTATGAAAGTTTTAACAGGTGAGGAATTGAAGGACAGTATTCTTTCAATGCTTCGCTCGGTTTTGGAACGTGCTGTAAACACTTATACGGCTGAATCGGAATATCCAGAGGACTGGAACGTGCTTGCACTTAACGAATTTTTGTTCCCAATTTATCACAAAGTTTCTGTTGTAATTTCGGACGAGGACAAGGAAAAGCTTACTAAAGTCGGCTTAATTGACAGGCTTTATGATATGGCTTTAGAAATTTACAACCAAAGAGAGCAGGAGTTTACGCCAGAACGTATGCGTGAAATTGAACGTATCGTTATGTTGAAGGTTATCGACCAAAAGTGGATGGACCACATTGACGACATGGAGCAAATGCGCCAAGGTATTTCCCTTAGGGCATACGCACAAAAAGACCCTCTTGTTGAATATAAGTTTTTAAGCTACGACATGTTTGAGGAATTAAGCCACAACATTCAGCTTGACACAATCCGTGGCATGTACAACGTAAGAATTCAAATTCAAATGGAGCGTGAGCCAGCAGCCGAGGAAATGAGCACAAACATGGACGAAAGCGTTGCAAAAGAACCTGTTAAAAGAAAAGCTGCAAAGGTTGGACGAAACGAGCCTTGCCCTTGCGGAAGCGGTAAAAAGTTTAAGCAATGCTGTGGCGTTGAATAGTAATATAAAGCTGAATAGTAATATAAATCAGTAGTTAAAAAAATGGGTCAAGGGGCAAGCCCATTGCGGGGTTTTAGGGGCAGCGCCCCTAAGGTCTTAGTTTTTAATTTCTTTATAATAGAAATTAGAAATATCCTAAATTAATATCACACCCCCCAGTTTATAACTGGGGGTTTAAACCAATTATTAAGGAAGTGAAATAATGCTTGCACTTGAACAACTACGGCTTGAAGCACAGCCGTATACAGAAAAGCTTATAGAAATGGGGAACTCTCTTTGACGTTGCAGGCGCAAGAGAGAAAATAGCAGAACTTGAAAGTAAAACGACAGAGCCTGCTTTTTGGGACGACATGGAAGGCTCGCAAGTTGTGCTAAAGCAAATTAAAGCGTTAAAAAACAAAGTTTCAGAGTTTGAAGTTTTGCAAAGTGGTTATGATGATGTAGTTACTTTAATTTCACTTGGCTTAGAAGAAAACGACGAAAGCGTAATTGAAGAATGTGCAAAGCTTTTTTCAAGCTTTGTAAAGCAATTTGATGAATTAAGAATTGCTACACTATTAAATGGTGAGTATGATAAAAATGATGCGTTAGTAACACTTCATTCTGGTGCTGGCGGAACAGAAGCTTGCGACTGGGTTCAAATGCTTTTTAGAATGTATTCACGTTGGGCAGAAAAACGGGGCTTTTCCCTTGAAATTATGGACTTTTTGCCTGGTGACAGCGCAGGGTACAAGTCAATTACTTTTGAAGTTACTGGCGAAAACGCTTATGGCTACCTGAAATGTGAACACGGTGTTCATAGGCTTGTTAGAATTTCTCCGTTTGACTCGTCTGGAAGAAGGCACACGTCGTTTGCTTCATGTGACGTAATGCCAGAGCTTGACAATGATATTGACTTTGAGATTGAAGCCGACGAATTGAGAATTGACACATACCGTTCCAGCGGTGCAGGCGGACAGCATGTAAATAAAACAGAGTCTGCCATTCGTATTACGCATATTCCAACAAACACTGTCGTTCAATGCCAGAACGAACGCTCGCAGCATAAAAATAGAGATAAAGCAATGAAAATGCTTAAAGCAAAGCTCCACAAACTAAAGCAGGACGAACAGGCGCAAAAAGCTTCTGGTATTCGTGGCGAAGTGAAGGACATTGCTTGGGGAAGCCAAATTCGCTCTTATGTGTTTTGCCCATACAGCTTGGTAAAAGACCACCGCACAAATGAAGAAGTAAGCAACGTAACGGGTGTTATGGACGGTTCTATTGACAGCTTTATAAATGCTTATTTATCTGCAATGCAGCGTAGTTCTATTTAATTTTTACAATTGGTTTTTTCTGGTGTAATTTAGGGTATGTTTTGAAATAATGCTTTAAAGTTTTTTAAAGCATACCCAAAGCAGGGAGTGCTTTATGGGAGAATATTATGATGACATAAAAACAGGTGTCTACAAGTTTGGTCATGTGCTGAACAAAGACATCTACCTTGATGAATTGAGAGAAAAAACATTCCAAACTTTAACTAAGCTTGAATTAGATAATAACATTGAACAAGCACTAAAAAGCAATAATGTTGTTTTTTATGAATATGGCGAAAACGGAAATGTACGAATTACAGAAGAATTTAATAAAGGCTCAACCACACATTTTGCTATTGGAACAAGCTATTTTGCTAAAGAAACAAATGAAGAACTTTACGCCTGTTACATGAAAAAAAATAGCAACTGGCAAGGTGTAAAGTTTTACACATTAAAGCAAAATTACGGAAGACTAAATAAATATGACATTGGCCCAATTGTTTTTAAGTCGTTTGACAAGGCAAATGAGTTTGTAAAAAAGCTTCATAGCAAGCTTTTGCCTGGCGAAGATTGGGCGTTTAGCTCTGTTTCTGTGCCAAAAAACAAAGTGCACAGGCCAAAAACAGAGTATCAAATTTTGGAATCGTATTTAAAGCACGTTTTAAAAAAACTTATGAGTGAATACGCAAGGGTAGGCAGCCCGAACGAAGGCAGAATTATTTTTTCAGAAAATGAAGAGTATGCACTTTTTAACACAGGGCTTCTTTCAGTTCACGCAAAGGACATCTTTTTGGTTTGCAAAGTGCATGGCGAAATTGGCGGAAGGCTTTTGCTAAACAACCCAACTGTGCCAGACGGCTTTAAAGACTTGGAAACAAACTATGGCTTTAATGAACCTGACAAAGACGGTAAAATGCCAAAGATGGTTACATTTTTTAAAAGCACTGACGAGCTAATTTATGACGCAAACAAAACTGTTGACTTTACAGAGGAAAAGCTTAGCCATATAATAAAAGACGGTGCAGACAACGGCAGGCTTCCAAAACGGTATGAGGAGCTTTGCGAAAAGAAGGAATATTCTTCGGTTGCTAGTGCTTTAGACAGGGCAATAAAAGATGCTGAAACAATTGCGAAGCGAAACTTTAAATATATAATTCCGCAATATCGTTTTATTGACGAGAAAACAGGAAGAATTCAATTTCTTATGCCAATTTATTTGGACGGCGGCTTTAATAAACAGCCAGACTTTGCTTTGGTTTTGGATTTGCAAGGGAGATATTACATTCCAGAAACTATTTTGCCGCTTTCATGGGCGTATAACAACGCAAGGGTAATTTGCCGCCCAGGGGATTCGTGGCTAAAGCCTGCTGAAATTGTTGACATTGTAATTGATGAAGATTACGAATAAGTGTTAATTTTAACAATCTTATTGACAGAAAAAATATGATACTATATAATTTTATAAATTTTAGGCGTTGAAGGGGATTTTTAAATGGCAGAAAAGAAAATTGTTTTAACGTATGACGGTCTTAAAAAATATGAAGACGAATTGCAAGAATTAAAAACGTCAAAACGTAAAGACGTTGCTGAAAAAATAAAAGAAGCAAGAGGGCAGGGCGACCTTTCCGAAAACGCTGAGTATGACGCTGCAAAGGAAGAACAAGCTGAAATTGAAGCACGTATAGTTGTGCTTGAAAAAATGCTTCGTAATGCCGAGGTTATCGACGAAGAAGACCTTGATAAAAACAGCGTAAGCGTAGGAAACAAAGTAAAAGTTTTGGACAAAGAATTTAACGAAACGGACGAGTACACAATTGTAGGCTCGGCAGAAGCTGACCCGTTGAAGGGAAGAATTTCAAACGAGTCGCCGCTGGGCACTGCACTTCTTGGGCACAAAATTGGCGACCAAGTGCGTGTTGAAGCACCAGACGGAGTTATTGAATATGAAATTATAAGTATTAGCTAAATATAGGAGGGTACTATGTCTACAAATGAAAACGGCTCTCAGCCACTAGGCATTGACGAGCATATAGTTCAAGGTGAAGAATTAAACGAACTTTTAAAGATTCGCAGAGAAAAGCTTTTTAACTTACAGCAAGCAGGTAAAGACCCATTTGTAAAGGTTAAGTATGGCGTTACAGCAAAAAGCGCAGAAATTCATAACAACTTTGAACAGCTTGAAGGCAAAGAAGTTGCAGTTGCTGGGCGCTTGATGACAAAGAGAGTTATGGGTAAAGCTTCGTTTTGTGATGTGCAGGACAGAGACGGCAGAATTCAAGTTTATTTCAGAAAAAATGAACTTGGCGATGAAGCTTATGATGAATTTAAAAAGCTTGATATCGGTGACATAGTTGGCGTAAAAGGCACAGTGTTTAAAACTCAAAAGGGCGAAATTTCAGTTCATGCAGATTCCTATGAGCTTTTAACAAAGAGCCTTCAAATTTTGCCAGAAAAATGGCATGGGCTTAAAGACCAAGAGCTTAGGTACAGGCAAAGGTACGTTGACTTAATTGTTAACCCAGAAGTTAAAGAAGTTTTCTTAAAGCGTTCGGCGATTATTAAAAGTATTAGAAACTTCCTTGACGGCAGAGAGTACCTTGAAGTTGAAACTCCTGTTTTGCAAACGATTGCAGGGGGGGCTTCGGCAAGGCCGTTTATTACGCACCACAACGCCCTTGACATTGACATGTACCTTCGTATAGCTTTGGAGCTTCCGCTTAAAAGGCTTATCGTCGGTGGCCTTTCAAGGGTTTATGAAATTGGCAGAGTTTTCAGAAACGAAGGTATAAGCATTAAGCACAACCCAGAATTTACTATGCTTGAATTGTACGAAGCTTACACAGACTATTATGGTATGATGGAGCTTATCGAAAGCTTAATGAAAAAGGTAGTTTCGGAAGTATGTGAAAGCCCGCTAGTTCAATACGGCGACCATGTAATTGATTTTAGCAAGCCTTTTGCAAAGCTTACAATGATTGACGCAGTTAAGCAATACGCAGGTGTTGACTTTGACGAAATTAAAACTCTTGAGGAAGCAAGAGAAGTTGCGAAAAAGCACCACATAAAGTATGAAACAAGGCACGGCAAGGGTGACATTTTAAGCTTCTTCTTTGAAGAATATGCAGAGAAAAACTTAATTCAGCCAACGTTTTTAATTGACCACCCAGTTGAAATTTCGCACCTTACAAAGCGTAAGCCAGAAAAGCCAGATTACACAGAAAGGTTTGAGCTTTTCATTGTGGGCAGAGAGTTTGCAAACGCATATTCCGAGCTTAACGACCCAATTGACCAAAGAGAAAGGTTTAAGCATCAAGAGTCTTTGAGAGAGCAGGGCGACGACGAAGCGGTTATGATTGACGAAGACTTTTTGCTTGCGCTTGAATACGGTATGCCGCCTACAGGGGGCTTGGGCTTGGGAATTGACAGGTTTGTAATGCTTCTTACAAACTCGTATTCTATAAGGGACGTTCTTCTTTTCCCTACAATGAAAACTATATAAAGTGCTTTTATACAGGCTTCCCTTTATTTGGGGAAGCCGCATTTTTTTCAGCAAATTGTGACACTTCGGCTTGACATTTCAGCTAAAGGGTGTATTATATTATTAGGGATATATTTGTTTTTTAAATCGAGGTGATATTATGGCAGGAATAAGTATTTACGACTACTTAAACAACTATAATAACAACATAAATAAAGGCTACAATGGTGCAGGGGCATCTGGAACTGCAAAAGCAGGCTATAACAACGTTTATGGCAACTACAACTATGCAAACAAAAACAAAAACCTTTTTGACGCAGTTTCTTCAAAATTCAAACAGATGTCGGCGTCTTTAAAGCTTAATGCTGACAGTCTTACTAACTCGGCTTCTTCAAAATCTGTTTTTAAGAAAACTGCACCTTTAGCAGACAACAAAGCAGCAATGGACGTTCGCACAGAAAGCAACTCTACTGCAAAATCAAACTTTACAGCTACAGTTGACATAAAGCAAGTTGCAACTGCACAAAAAAACGTAAGCGAAGCAATGAATTCAAACGCCTCATACAGCGGAAGAACAGGCACAAATTATCTTGCTGTTTCTGTTGGCGGCAAAAGTTACAACATTGGCGTAAACGTTAAAAGCACGGACACAAACAAATCAGTTATGCAAAATGTTGCAAATGCTATTAATGAAAAAAACATTGGTGTTAAAGCTTCTGTTAAAGTTGATTCGGCAACTAAAAAGTCGTCGCTTGTTATCGAAGGGGCTAAAACTGGCGAAAACAATGGGTTTTCAATAAATGATGTTGGAAACTACGGAAGTATTGTCAAAAACCTTTCGCTTGATAACGTAGTTACTAACGCACAAAACGCAATGTACAGTGTAAACGGTAAGCCAGAAGTGAACTCTGCTTCAAACGTTGTTGACCTTGGAAACGGCATAACTGGTGTTTTAAAAGCGACTTCCGAAAACCCTGTTAAAGTTTCTATGCAAACAGACGTTTCTACTATAAAAGATAAAATTACAAGCTTTGTTAAGGACTACAACAACCTACTTGACTCGGCGTATAAAAACAGTGGCAACAAAAATTCTTCAAGGCTTGCCAGTCAGTTAAGCAGTGCGGCAAAGTCTTATTCTAACACACTTTCAAAAGCTGGGCTTTCAGTTTCAAAGGACGGGTATATTTCTGTTGACGACAGAAAGCTTTCATCAGCCGTTGAAAGTGGCATAGCCGAAAAATCGTTGTCATCAAGCGGCTTTTTTTCAGGTGGCTTTAGCAACAGAGTTTCACGCATTGCTGGGGATACTTACAAAAGTGCACAGAAGTTTGCTTCTGCTAGCAGCCAAATGGCTCAGGACTCTAGCAGCATTGAAAGCTTCTTAAACGATTACTACAAAAATGGTGCAAGCATGAACACGACGTTAGCCAACAATATGTTTGGTGGTGCAAATGGTTCTTTGTTTGACATTATGCTTTAATTGTGCTTTATTAATTTATTAATAGGTATGTTGCTGTTTCCACATGTCTTTACTTGAGGAAACAGCACTCTTTTTTAAAAACAAATAAAAGGTGTCAAATGAAAAAACTTGCGGAATTAATTGAAAACGGCTTTGGAATAAAAGAAGATTTAAACTGTGCAGAAAAAGTCTTTATGGGTGCGAATGTTGCTTATGGGCTTGGTCTTTCTAATGATATTTTAAAAATAAGCTCTGGCTTTGGCGGAGGAATGACAATTTCTTCTGCTTGCGGTGTTTGCACTGCGGCTGTTATGGTTATTAGTCTTATGTTTGCAAAAGATGTTTCACATAAAGATGAACAGCTTAACCAGTTGGTGAGCTTATTTTTTAGTAAGTTTAATTGTGCTACAGAACAAAAAACTATTTTGTGCAGTGATTTAAAAAGTTTATTTAGAACGCCAGAACATGGGTGCAAGCCGCTAATTGTTAAGGCGGCTGAAATTTTGGACTTTATTGTTTTTGAAAACCAAGAAATAATAAATACATATAAAAATTAATAGGGTAGGGTGTGCTCTATCCTTTTTGTTGTAAAAGAATATAGATTAGGAAGTGACTTGGCTTGATGGAAACTAACCAAATTGAAATAAACCAAGAACAAGCAATTGCTTTTGCAGAGGACTTTAATAAAATAGAAAGCGAAATTTCAAAAGTAATTGTTGGGCAAAAAGAAATTATTCGTGACGTGCTTTTGGCAATTATTTCTGGAGGAAATGTTCTTTTAGAGGGGCTTCCAGGTTTGGGAAAAACTCAGCTTGTCAAAACTATTGGTAAGGTGCTTGACATGCAGTATTCCAGAATACAGTTTACTCCCGACTTAATGCCTGTTGACGTAACTGGTACAGACGTTTTTGTTCGCAACGACGGCGGCGGTGATTTTGAATTTAGAAAAGGCCCAATTTTTGCAAACATTGTTCTTGCAGACGAAATTAACCGTGCTACGCCAAAAACGCAAAGCGCACTTCTTGAAGCAATGCAGGAAAAAACAGTTACCGTTGGGCGAACAACGTACAAGCTTCCAACGCCGTTTTTTGTTCTTGCTACACAAAACCCGCTAGAACTTGAAGGTACTTATCCGCTTCCTGAAGCACAGCTTGACAGGTTTATTATGAAGCTTAACGTTAAGTTCCCTGAAAAGGAAACGCTTTATAACATTGTTCAGCTTACAACTGGCGTTCAAACGGTTGAGCCTGAAAAGGTTTTTGACGGTGACAAAATTTTTGCGCTTGGCAAAGTTGCGGCTGTTGTTCCAATTTCAAAACCTGTAGCAGACTATGCAATGGAACTTATTGTTAAAACACACCCAGAGCTTGACTCACCAGAAATTACAAAAAAATATGTCCGCTACGGAGCAAGTCCAAGAGGGGCGCAAGCTATTATAGCTATTGCAAAAATGCACGCACTTATAGATGGGCGTTTTAATGTTGCTTTTGATGATATTAAAAAGGCGGCGTTTCCTACACTTCGCCACCGCCTTTTCCTTAACTTTGAAGCAATTGCAGAGGGCATAACTTCTGATGACATTTTGAAAGAGTTGATATAATGGATTCTGTTTTAAATACTTCGGGTTTAAGCGTAACTTCGCTTTTAACTAAGGAATTTATGAACAGGCTTGAAGCACTTAGGCTTGACATAAAAAGAAATGTTAAGTCTGGTTATGCTGGAATTCGCCGTTCATCAGCAAAAGGTAACTCACTGGAGTTTTCAGACTTTAGGGACTATGCAATGGGTGACGACATTAGGCGTGTTGACTGGAACAGCTATGGGCGGTTTGACAAGCTGTTTATTAAGCTTTTTTCCGAGGAAAAGCAAAGCACCATAAACGTTTTTTTAGACCGAAGTAAGTCAATGGACTTTGGAAGTGTTAACAAAGGAATTTATGCAAAGCTTTTTGCGGCTTCTATTGCATATTTAACGCTTAAAAGTGCAGACAAATTCAATGTTTTTGCGTACGATAAATCAATTTCACTAGAAAAAACAAACACATCTGCCAAAAATATGTTCCCAACTATTGTAAAATTTTTAGATGAGCTGAGCCTTCAAGGTGAAACAATGCTTAACAAAAGCATTTCAAGCATTAAAAATCATCGTTTGACGGAAGGTGTTTCGTTTATAATTTCCGACTTTTTCAGCCTTGATGGTTACGACGAAGCCATAAAGATTTTGCAAAGCAAGGGACAAGACGTTATTTTAATTCATGTTTTGGCAAATGAAGAAGTTGAACCTTCACTTGATGGGGGCGTAAGGCTTTTTGATTCTGAAACAAACGAATTTGTGGACATTTATATGAACTACGACATAATTAATAAATATAAGCAATCGCTTCAAAGCTTTAAAGACGGCATTGTAAGCTTCTGCAAAAGCAGAAACGTTACATACCACTATGCACCTACTGAAACATACGGTCACGTTTTGAAGCTGATTACACAAAGCTTAACATAAGTCGATTTTTTGATTATGCAAAGCTTTAAAGGAGGGATTAACGCATGAAAACTGATATGGACAAAAAAATTAAAACTGCTTTAGTGTTTGCCTTTTTCGTGTTGGCCTTCATATTTATTGTTAGTTATGTTTTGTTTTCGGAGTTGCACACTGTTGTTTTTATTTTTGCAAATATTTGCACAGCGGCGTATGTCTACTATTTGGTTCAATATATTTTTAATAAACGACTTGAAAAAAATGTGAATGAACTTGCAAATGAACTTAACAAACTTTTAAATGAAAACGAAAATACATGTGAAAATAAAAATTATGATGCAAGGTTTGGGCTTGTTTATAAAAAGCTTGACTTTGTAAAGGAAACACTTAACCAGCGTGAGCGAAACCAAGCCGAGCTTCGCAGCATTGTAAACTCTGTAGCTGTTAACATTGAGCTTGACAAGCTTTTGTCGGACATTATGCCAAAGCTTGTAGCTGTAACAAAAAGCAACTGTGGCGCGTTTTATCTTGCAAACCAAGCTGCTGGCAAGCTTGAAATTAAGTTTTCTATAGGCTTTAGCAAAAATATTTACAGCGAGTTTGACCTTTCTCTAGGTGAAGGGTTTATAGGTACAGCTGCTTTGAAAAAAGAAATTTCTGTTATAAACGATATACCAGAAGACACAGTTTATATTATACGCACATTTCTGGGCAAAATTAAGCCAAAAAGTGTTGTAGTTGTACCAATTCTTTCGCAAGATGAGGTTGTTGGCTGCCTTGTTTTGGCAAGTGTTTACAATTATACAGACGAACAGCTTGAATTAATAAAAGTTGTAAAATATTACTTGGGTGTAGCAGTAAGCAATGGAATAACTTACGACAAAGCAAAAAGGCTTACAAGTGAGCTGCGCTTCCAAAACCAACTTATTCAAAACTTGAATGATGACCTTGAAAGGCGTGTACAGGAACGCATTAAGTTTTTAAACGACATTTTGGACAGCATTACAGAGTATGCAATTTATGCAACGGACAGAGATGGAATTGTAGTAACATGGAACAAAGGTGCGGAGCTGCTTTATGGCTTCAATGCAAAGCAAATTATCGGCAAGCATGTAAACCAGTTTTTTACAGAGCGTGACCAACATTCTGTTACAGCAAAACAAATTCATTCAAAAGTTCTTGAAAAGGGAATTTGCAACAGAACACTTTGGTACACGAAGCGTGACGGCTCTAGTTATTTTGCTGACATGACTATTTTTGCACGCTATGGAGAAAACGGCGAACTAATTGGCTTTACAAACGTTACTAAGGACATTACCAACTTTAAAAAGCTTGAAAACGAACTTCATTATGAAAGAGAGCTTTCGGCAAGAATGATTGATAGCGACACAAAGGCACTTGTGTTTTTAAGCAGTGAAGGCGTAGTCCAAATGAACAACAGAAACGCAGAAAAAATGCTTCGTGCAAGCGGTATTATTGGAAAGTCGTTTTACGACTTTTTTGAGAATGATGCTGCCCTTAAAATTATTGTAAATGATGCTTCGGATAATGAAAATGAAAAGGAAGGAAAATTCAAACTAAAAGGGCTTAATGAGTATGTAAAAATATGTGTAAACTTGATTAAAAATTTAGACGACACAGAAAGACGTGTTGTTGTGTATATAAGTTAAGCAATAAGTAAAAAAAGGTCTAAGCCAAAGGGCTGCATTACAATCGTGTGTAATACAGCCCTTTATTTATTTTTGGTTGTGAACATTCTTTAGTGTAAATGGAATAATCGTCCAAAGTTTTGTTAA
>CAZBLK010000027.1:0-32852 GCA_964492715.1 uncultured Defluviitaleaceae bacterium
CTTAACAATTGCTAATGGTGACGTTATCTGGGTTGAGGTTACTGCACAAGACGGAACTACACAATTGTACTATAAGATTACTGTAACGGTAGCAGCAACTCAATTAGCAACAGTAACAACATTAGCATTATCAAGCTTAGGTGTAGCAACATGGACTGGTGCGAGTGATGATGCTAGTGTAACTAGCTACAGCGTACAACTTTACAAGGGTGCAGCAGCGCAAGGTTCAGCTGTAACAGTGAACCAAGGAGCAACATACTCTCATGATTTCCTTGCAGCAATGAGAGCAGCAGGAGCTGGTGAATACACAATTACAGTAACAGCAAAGGGTGACGGAACAACACATAGTGATGCGCCTGAATCCGATAAATCAGCTCCAGTTGTAACAGTAGTTCAATTGGCTACAGTGAGCGCAGGCTTAACATGGACTGGCGATGTAGCACACTGGACAGCAGTAACAGATGCAGTTAGCTATGATGTTCAGCTTTACAAAGGTGGCGTTGCAGTAGGTTCTGCAAAGAATGTGCTTGCAGCAGACGTAGCAGCAGGTGCGGATTTCACAAGTGAAATTAGCACAGCGGGTGACGGTACTTACACCTACAAAGTAACAGCAAAGGGTAACACTGGATTGCTACTTGACGCTGCAGCTTCGGCAGCAAGTGATAACAATGTTGTGGCTTACCTTGAAGCTAAAGCATTATTAGCAGCTGGTAACCATACTAGTGGTGGAAACATCACTTTATCATTAGCTCCTGCTGTTGGTACAACAGTTTGGATAGCACCAGCTGGAACAGCATATGCAAGCTTATCAGCTAGTTCAACAATGACAACATTGGTTGGCGATGGAACTACTACAACAATTTCAGCACCAACAGATACAGGAACTTATGTTGTGTACGTTGTTCGTGGTGGGGCAATTGTGTCAACAGGCACAAATAACATTGTTGTTGAATCAGCAGACTTTGCTGCACTTAAAACTGCTGTTACAGCAATTGAAGCTACAGAATATCTTGGACAGCTTCTTGCAACACCTGGTGCTTTGTCAACGGGTGTTAACCTAGCCGCACTTACTGAAGATACAACACAAACAGCAGCAGGAACAATTGCGGCTGGAACGTTGAGTGCAGCTAAAGTTACTGGAGCATTAAAGACTGGGTCTAACCTAGTAAATAATGTAACATGTAACAATGCAAGCTCTAGCGTTGCTACACTTGTAGCTAGTGGAAGTGGCAATGATGTAATTACTTTGACAAATGTTGCTGCAGGAAGTTTGTCATCTGGTGATACAATTGTTGTTGAAATAGTAAGTGGAACAATCACTTTGACCATCACTTACACTGTGACTGCAACAGTTTAACTAATATGCACAACCACTAAAAACCGAGGGAAAATCCCCCTCGGTTTTTTATGCCAAAACGTCCACAGAAATAAACTTCACAGTTCAACATGCCAGTTTCTTCAAGAATCCCATACTTCTCACAAAATTGAGAACTTTAAAATTCCCCCTTGACAACCCCTCCTTTTTGGTATATAATACAAAAGTTCCTTGCGGATGTGGCGGAACTGGCAGACGCGCAGGTCTTAGAAACCTGTCCGACGAGGGTGCAGGTTCGATTCCTGTCATCCGCATATTAAAGCAGGTCAACGTTTTAAATGTTGACCTGCTTTGTTTTTTGCAGTAGTATTATGTTATTAAACAATTCATACAAACATTAAGGGGGTAACTATGAACAATTCAACACTTGCTTTTCGCTTTGCTGACGTCACTGATGTTCCTACAATTTTGCATTTTATAAAAGCGCTTGCCGAGTATGAAAAAATGCTTGACGAAGTTGTTGCAACGGAACAACTGTTGGAGGAATGGCTGTTTGAAAAAAACAAAGCCGAAGTTCTTTTTGCTGAAATAAACGGTGAACCTGTTGGCTTTGCTTTGTTCTTTCACAACTTTTCCACGTTTATGGGCAGGGCAGGCATTTATTTAGAAGACTTGTATGTTTTTCCAGAGCACCGTGGCAAAGGCATTGGGAAAAGTATTTTAAAAAAACTTTCTGAAATTTGTGTAGAGCGTGGCTGTGCAAGGCTTGAATGGGTGTGCTTAGATTGGAACAAGCCCAGCATTGACTTTTACATTTCGTTGGGGGCTTTTCCGCTTTCAGAGTGGAGTACATACCGTTTGACAGGACAGGCATTGCACGACTTGGCAAACAGTTAGGCAAAATAAAAAGGTGCTTCCGCAAAAGCAGAAACACCTTTTTTTATTTACGCTTCGTCATTTTCAGCTTGTTCATTTTCGGCAAGTTCAGCTTGCTTGTTTTCAGCAAGTTCAGTTTCCGAATCTGAAACCATCAAGCCTTCTTTAACATTTCTTGTTAAAACACCTTCTGGGAACATCTTTCTAATTTCTTCGCCCGAAACTTTTTCTTTTTCAATAAGCAGTTTCGCAATTTGGTGAAGAACATCAATGTGCATTGTAATAAGGCGTTTTGCTTCGGTGTATGCTTCGTCAACAATTCGTCCAATTTCCTTGTCAATTTGCGAAGCAACTTCCTCGCCGTAGTTTCTTGTGTGTGCAAGGTCACGCCCAATGAAAACTTCGTTGTCGTCATCGCCAAACTGAATTGGGCCAAGGTTGCTCATGCCGTACTTTGTAACCATGCCCCTAGCAATTGCTGTTGCACGCTCAATGTCGTTTGATGCGCCTGTCGTTATGTCGTGAAGCACAATTTCTTCTGCCGCACGTCCGCCAAGGAAAGAAATTATGTTGTGCTCCATAGACCTCTTAGTTACGTACATTCTGTCTTCGCCAGGCAAAGGCATTGTGTAGCCGCCTGCTCTGCCTGTTGGGATAATAGAAATCATATATGTTGGGTCAATTTCTTCTAAAACTTCAAACAAAACGGCATGGCCAGCTTCATGATATGCTGTAATGCGGCGTTCCTTGTCGGAAATGACATGGCTTTTCTTTTCTGTACCAATGCCAACTTTAACAAACGCTCTGCGTAGTTCCTCCATATCGATAAGCTTTTTGTCATGGCGAGCCGCCAAAAGAGCAGCTTCATTAAGAAGGTTTTCAAGGTCGGCAGGGGTGAAGCCTGCTGTTGTTTGTGCAACTACCTTTAAGTCAACGTCTTCTGCCATTTGCTTGCCTTTTGTGTGAATTTTAAGTACCGCTTCTCTGCCTTTTACGTCTGGCTTGCCAACTACAACTTGCCTGTCAAAGCGACCTGGGCGAAGCAAAGCTGGGTCAAGTATGTCGGGGCGGTTTGTTGCAGCAATAATTATTACGCCTTCGTTTATGCCAAAGCCGTCCATTTCGACAAGCAATTGGTTAAGCGTTTGCTCACGCTCGTCGTGTCCGCCGCCAAGTCCTGCGCCACGCCTTCTGCCAACTGCGTCAATTTCATCTATAAAAACGATACAAGGAACGTTTTTCTTCGCTTGCTCAAAAAGGTCACGCACCCTTGAAGCACCAACACCAACGAACATTTCTACAAAGTCAGAGCCTGAAATTGAAAAGAAAGGAACGCCAGCTTCGCCAGAAACAGCTTTTGCTAAGTATGTTTTACCTGTTCCAGGAGGGCCTACAAGAAGAACGCCTTTCGGTATTCTTGCGCCAATTTCTGTAAACTTTTTAGGTTGCTTCAAAAACTCAACAATTTCTTCAAGCTCGGCCTTTTCTTCTTCAAGCCCAGCAACTTGCGAAAACGTAATTTTGTTTTTTTCGTCTACCGTAACTTTGGCTTTGCTTTTGCCAAACGACATTACACGTCCGCCGCTTCCGCCGCCTTGCATTTGTTGCATAATAAAAAACAGCAGGAAAATGGAAACACCCATTAAAAAGATAAACGGCAAAAGCTGAACAATCCAGCTTGTTTTTGGTATTGGTTGGTTGTTAACAATTAACCCTTTTTCCATAACTGCTTTGTGCTGTTCAACAGCAAAAGCTTGGTTAGAATTTACACTGACTGTGTGAGTGCTGCCATCTTTTAAGTATACTGTAACTTTTGAAGCGTCCGACGCCTCGGTTTCACGGATTACATCCATTTTTTGTACGTCGCCTCGTTCCATTGCCAAAAGCAAGTCAGAGTAAACAAATGGAAGCTGTGACGTTGGTGGGTTCATGTACTTTGCAGTTAAAACTGCAAAAATAATCATAAAAAATATTATGAAGTACATGCTCATACTTTTTGCATATTTCTTCAACTAATAACCTCCTAAACCAAGAAATGGCCAATTTGTAAATTATTGCTCGTCTTCATAAAACTCCATTACGCCGATAAACGGCAAGTTGCGATAAAGCTGCATATAGTCAAGCCCATAGCCAACAACAAACTCATTTGGAATTACAAAGCCAGTGTAGTCAACGTGAACACCCTCAACAGCCCTTCTGTCGGGCTTATCCAAAAGTGTGCAAATTTTAAGGCTTGCAGGGTTTTGCAGGCTTAAATGGTTTACAAGCTTTTTAAGAGTATGCCCAGAGTCAATAATGTCTTCTACAAGCAAAACGTGCTTTCCAGTAATTGGGTTTTGTAAGTCTTTGTTAATTTTGATATGGCCGCTTGAAACTGTTTCGTTTCCGTAGCTCGAAATTTCAAGAAAGTCAAACTCAACAGGGTGGCGAAGCTTTTTAGCAAGGTCCACCATAAAAATCACGCCGCCCTTTAAAACACAAATAAGCGTAATTACGTTTCCTGCAAAATCCTTCTCAATTTCTACAACAAGCTCATCAAGCCTTTTTTGAATTTCCTCTGCTGGTATAAGTGTTTTTACTCGTTCTTTCATTTGTAAAGTCCCCCATAAAAATTCTATATCAAATTTTTGGAATTTAAACGTTATCAGTTATAAAAATTAATGTATAAAACTTGCTTGGTGTTTTCATTTACACAGTATTTATCATTTGTTAGCTCCTTTTCATCAACAATCCATAAAACTTCTGTATCAAAAGCAACAAGTGGAATTAACCCCCTTTTAAGTAGAGGAATTTTTCTGTCTGAAAAGTAGTTTTTCAGCTTTTTGTGTCCGCCAAAGCTTTTCACAAAAATTTTGTCTCCTTGCTGCCGTGTGCGTAGCTTAATCATTTCAAAATCTTTTTTAATCTCTGTAATTGTATCATAATTAAAAGCTTTAGTACATACGTTGTTTAAATTATTGTAGCTTTTTTTACACAAACTTAGCTCACAAAAGCAGTTCATTTCATTTATAAAAACAGGTGTATCAAGCGGTAAATTGTAACAAAAGCCAGCTTGCACAGCTTCATTTTGAAATAAAATAAGCTCACCGTAAGAAATTGTAGCCGAAATGCCATGAGGTAAGTTTACTTTTTTTCCGCTTTCCTTTTTTAAAAGCGAAAGAATGTATTCAATATGTTCAAACTCAAAATCCTTTGAGGTGCTAAGAAGCTTTGAGACAGCAAGCCTAATAATTCTTCTTTGAATTGCTACATGCTGCGCCAGCATAGCATTTATGTTTAGTTTAATTTTGCTTTGTTCAACCACATCTGAAACACACGCTTTGTATGCTTTTTCTGTTTGTTCCTCAATAAAGTTGTTTTCGTCAATTAATGACGACGGCAAAGAAGAAATTGTTTTTACAATATTTGGGTTAAGCTGGTTTTTTAAAAGCGGAATAAGGTTTAACCTAATTTTATTTCGTACATAAATAGCTTCGTTATTTGTTTTATCTATTTTGTATTGTATTTTATTATTTTCCAAATATTCTTCAATTTGATGGCGGCTCGTTTCAATTAACGGGCGAATTATTTTTTCACGTACAGGCGGAATTCCGCAAAGCCCAGAAAGCCCTGTTCCACGGCAAAGCCACATGAGAATTGTTTCGGCGTTGTCGTTTTGGTTGTGCGCAACAGCAATTGCTTGTGCGCCTTGTTTTTTAAGTTCCTCGTTAAAGCAATCGTAGCGCACGTTTCGCCCTGCTGCTTCAAGTGAAATGCCTTGTTCCTCAGCAATTTTTGAAACGTCAATTCTGTAAACCGAAATTGGAATTTCAAGGCTGTTGCACAACGAAACGACAAACTGCTCGTCCTCAAACGAAGCTTCACCACGAAGCAGGTGGTTTACATGGACGGCATAAAGTGTAAGCTCATATTCATGCTTAATTTGGTTTAAAAAAAACAAAAGTGCAACTGAATCAGCACCGCCAGAAAGCCCAACAACTACACCCTGACATTTTTTAAGCATAGTGTACTTTTTAATTGTTTTTAAAGCAACGTCTTTTAACATTTTATCCTCATTCCGCTTGCACTACTTAGCCCAATTACGTAAGCCGCACCCTTAAAGCATAGTTGTTAAAAATACTTCTTTAATATTTGAATAGTCATGTTTAATATTATAAACAGCCTTAAGTGCCGCTTGCTTATCCATAAAAAGCCCAAAAACAGTAGGGCCGCTTCCGCTCATAATTGCGTTTACTGCGCCGTACTCACAAAGCTTTTCCTTTAACTCGTTAATAATAGGGTGCATTTCTGTAGTAACATCTTCAAGGACGTTTCCAAGGCTTTTTGCTGCTTCAACAATGTTTCCTTCTTCTAAAAGAGCTTGCGTTAAATCAATGTTTGGGTGGTTCGTTTGTTCTGTTAGGTTCAGCTTTTTAAAAACAGCTTGCGTCGAAACAAAAACAGGCGGACGCACCAACACAACGTAAAGGTTGTTGGGATATGTAGGCTTTATCCTAGTAAGGTTTTCGCCAATGCCTTCTGCAAGTGCTGTTCTGCGCATAATACAAAACGGAACGTCTGCACCAAGGCTTTTGCCAATTTGCATAAGCTCGTCGTTTGTAATTGGAAGCTGAAAAAGCCTGCGCATACCAACAAGTGTTGCGGCACAGTCGCTGCTTCCGCCGCCAAGCCCTGCCGAAATTGGAATTTTTTTGGTAAGCCCAATAAACACGCCGTCTTTAATGTCGTACTTTTCTATAAGTAGCTTTGCAGCTTTGTTTACAATGTTTTTGTCGTCTGACGGCAAACGGTTTGAGTCACACACAAATTTGTACGGAAATTTTGCTACCTTTTTAATTAAAATTGTGTCGTAAAGGCACACCGACTGCATAATTGTTTTAAGGTCGTGGTATCCGTCGTCACGCCTTCTTAAAACGTCAAGCCCTAAGTTAATTTTGGCATATGCCTTTAAATATATTTGTTTCATGTAATCACCATATTTTGTATTGTAAAGTAAAAAAGCTATTATTCATTATTATTAAAACTTTCTTGCGTTATCGGTCTAAGGAGACGTTTATGTAAAGAGTGTAATCCGTCAATGTGCTCATGCAAGTCTGCTTTTATTGTGTTTCCCATGCTATCCAGTATAAAATCTATACCTTCTCTGCGAGCGTGCTTTGCTGCTGAAACAAAATCACTGTCTGCTGAGATAAGAATTATCTTTTCTACTTGTTGCTTGTACGCAAGCGAGGCAATATCAAGACCGATTTTCATATCAACACCCTTTTGTTCTACATTTATATGAAAATCATTTTCTGTTAAATCATCTACAGTAATTTTGTTATTACATATTTTTTTAAGCGTATCATAGTTTATATCGAAACAAGCTTGTTCAACAGCAAGCTTGCCTAATCTTAATGCAACTTTCCTTTTTTGTTTAAGTTCAGCAAGGAATTGATTCATCCATACATATAATTCAGATTTTCCGTAATCAATAGTCCGTTTAAGAAGAGGGTGATATACCTTTTTATCCATAGGTGGGCAATCATAATAAAATATGCGATATAATTCACTAGTACCGTGTTTATCGGATAAGTGCCAAAGACAATAAGTAAACAATTCATCTGCTCTGTCTTTTGGTGACTTATCACCACATATTGCTTGAGCCCTTCGCCTATAAAACCCTCCATCAACAAGAACTGCTGCTTTCATGATAAAACACTCCTGCTTATAAAATTAAAGCCCTTGATTTCGGCGTTCCCCTGATTTTGGGGCGCTTACTCGCAAGGGCGTATTAAGTGTAACAAATGTTACATAATATATTATTACCTAAGCGAGTATTTTGTCAAGGTGTTTATTAAAATTTTTATAGGATTTTTTGGTAAATTAATCATATATTTAATATTAAATAATTAGCATTACAGGCGGACAAATTCGTCCGCCCGTAAGTAAGTTAGTATATTACATCATTCCGCCCATTCCGCCGCCAGCAGGCATTGGAGGTTCTGGCTCTTTAATATCAGTAACTACAGATTCAGTTGTAAGAAGTGTAGCAGCTACAGATGTAGCGTTTTGAAGTGCGTATCTTGAAACCTTAGTTGGGTCAATAATACCAGCTTCAATCATGTCTACGTATGTTTCTGTTACAAAGTCAAAGCCTACGCCTTTTTTGCCTTCTTTAAGCTTGTTAACAATTACAGAGCCTTCAAGCCCGGCGTTTTCAGCAATTTGGCGAATTGGAGCTTCTAGTGATTTTAAAATAATTTCTGCGCCAGTCTTTTCATCGCCTGTTAAGCTTTCAATAACCTTTTTAACGTCGTTTATTACAGAAATGTAAACGATACCGCCGCCTGTTGTAATTCCTTCTTCAACAGCAGCACGAGTAGCAGCAAGAGCGTCTTCCATGCGAAGCTTCTTTTCTTTTAACTCTGTTTCAGTTGGTGCGCCAACTTTAATTACAGCTACGCCGCCAGAAAGCTTTGCAAGCCTTTCTTGAAGCTTTTCACGGTCGAAGTCCGAAGTTGTTTCTTCGATTTGAGCACGAATTTGACCAACACGTGCGCTAATTTCTTCTTTTTCGCCGTGGCCGTCAATAATAATTGTGTTTTCCTTTTCAACTTTAACAGTTTTAGCACGGCCAAGCATTTCAATTGTTGTTTCTTTTAATTCAAGACCAACTTCTGTAGAAACTACAGTGCCGCCTGTTAAAATTGCAATGTCTTCAAGCATAGCTTTTCTTCTGTCGCCAAAGCCTGGTGCTTTTACAGCTACACAAGTGAAAGTTCCCCTAAGCTTGTTAAGAACAAGTGTTGCTAAAGCTTCGCCTTCAACATCTTCTGCAATAATAAGAAGCTTTGTGCCTGTTTGAACGATTTGTTCAAGAACTGGCAAGATGTCTTGAATATTAGATATTTTTTTATCAGTAATAAGGATATATGGGTTGTCAAGCTGAGCAGTCATCTTTTCCATGTCTGTAGCCATGTAAGCTGAAAGGTAGCCACGGTCAAATTGCATACCTTCAACAAGCTCAAGCTCTGTATTCATTGTTTTAGATTCTTCAACAGTAATTACACCGTCGTTTGAAACCTTTTCCATAGCGTCAGCAATCATTGTGCCAACTTCTTCGTCAGCAGCAGAAATTGCAGCAACTTTAGCAATGTGGTTTTTGCCGTCTACCTTTTGGCTTCCGGCTTTAATTGCTTCTACAGCAGCGTCTGTCGCTTTTTGCATACCTCTGCGAAGAATAATTGGGTTTGCACCTGCTGCAATGTTTTTAAGCCCTTCTTGAATCATTGATTGAGCCAAAACAATAGCTGTAGTTGTGCCGTCGCCTGCAACATCATTTGTCTTTGTTGCAACTTCTTTAACAAGCTGTGCGCCAATGTTTTCAAATGGGTCTTCGAGTTCAATTTCTTTAGCAATTGAAACGCCGTCGTTTGTAATTAATGGAGTGCCATACTTTTTGTCAAGAACAACGTTTCTGCCTTTTGGTCCAAGCGTAATTTTTACAGCGTTTGCAAGCTGGTTTACACCTGCTTCAAGAGCATTTCTTGCTTCTATACCAAATTTTAATTGTTTAGCCATTAATTAATCCTCCTATTTAAGTTAATTATTCTACAACAGCCAAAATGTCTTGCTGTCTTACAATAATGTACTCTACGCCGTCAAGCTTAACGTCTGTTCCAGCGTATTTTGAATAAATAATTTTGTCGCCAACTTTAACTTCCATTTTAACTTCCTTGCCGTCAACCATGCCGCCTGGGCCTACAGCCAAAACTTCTGCTTCTTGTGGCTTTTCCTTTGCTTGCCCTGGAAGAACAATTCCTGACTTTGTCTTTTCTTCAGCATCAAGCTGTTTTATAACAACTCTGTCACCTAATGGCTTTAACCTCATTATATTTACCTCCTCAAATGTTGTGGTTCTGAATGTTATTTTTCAAAAGTTGTATTTCAACTTGTTAGCACTCACTATAATTGAGTGCTAATTCTTTTAATATATTAGTTTATAGCAAAAATTATTGCAACCGTTTTTATAGCACAAATTCGCCCAATATCGGTGTAAACTATTGAAATACTCTCGTTTGCTTAAATTATCTCCACTTTGCTCAATTTTAAATCAACTTATATTATTTTCCTGTTCCTATACGGTTATTTCTGGCATAATGGAACAAAAATTGGTTTGCAAAACCAGCGTAATTACCAAACCTATCTTTTGCAAAACCTTGAATGTCTTTTAAACTAATGTCCTTTCCAGCAAAATAAAGCTCGCTTACAACACGCTTAACCCACACGTCAGTGGGGAAAACCTCGTACCGTCTGCACGAAAAAAGCATAATGCAGTCGGCAACCTTAGGGCCTATGCCCGAAATTGTCATTAACGTTGTTTTTAAGTCGTCTGTGCTTTTTTCATTAAAGCTGTTTAAGTCAACTTCTCCATTTGCTATTTTTTGGATAGCATCTACAATATATTTTGCCCTAAATCCTGCTTTACATTCCATAAAATCCAAATTTTGGCTGTTTTTTATTTGCTCCAATGACGGAAAAGCATGGTACTCGTTTATTTTGTCGCCAAACCGAACAGCTATGTTGTCAACAACCTTTTGTATCATTGGTATGCGGTTGTTTTGTGATATAATAAAGGAAATTAAACATTCAAACGTTTGTTGGTTAAGGAAACGAATTCCACCGGCATAGTTTACAGCAGAGTGTAAATGCTCGTCCATTTCACTTAAAATTCCCTTAATTTCCTCATAATCACGGTTTAGGTCAAAATAGTCAACCCAAATTTCTTCAAATTCTTGAATTGTTGCAGGGTAAAACTGAACTGTATCCTCAATTTGAGAAACCCTAATTACCTTTGAGTGTGCAATTACTATGTAGTCCAATTCCCCAACCTTTACAAAGCGAAAACACTGACCACATTCAAGAATGTGTGCTATATTAAAGCATTTAAACCCTGAGGCGACAACCTTGTCGCCAATTTGCTCGTAATTCAAAATAAATTTCCCCTTTTACGTACATTATGATATTATTATTAATTATTAAAAGCTTTGCACACTTTTTCAAAAGTGGCGTGGTTTGGGGCGGAGCCCCAAGGTTTTTTTCACATGCCCTTGGTACATTTTAATCTATCAAAATTATAGTCAACCACTTTGGAGGTACGCCCATGAAAGAAACAATTTACACTATACCTGTAACCGACGGCTTTAACGAAGGCGGTGAATGTCCGTTTTGCAACATGTATAAAACGTTAGACGACGCATCTGTTGACTACATGCTTGGTCCTGCCTACATGGAGGACGACATTCGCATGAATACAGACGAAATCGGCTTTTGCAAAGAGCATTACGACAAAATGTCTAAAAAGCAAAACGTACTGGGGCTTGCCCTTATGCTTCACACCCATTTTTTAAAAGTTACTGCCGACCTTGAAAAAATTGCAAAGTCACAAAAGCCAGCTTCGCAAAAAAGCGGCTTGCCATTTATGAAAAAGAAAGCTGCTTCTGAAGGTTCGACAGTTTCCGACCATTTATATATGTTAAACGACAACTGCTATATTTGCAATAGAATTAATGGCACATTTTTTAGATATATTGACACATTTTTTTATTTGTGGAAGCAAAATGATGAAATGGGAAATAAAGTAAAAGAGGGAAACGGCTTTTGCTTTAAACATTTTGCTATGCTTTTGGAAAAGGGTAGGGAAGCTTTAAACCAGCAGGAGTATGACAAGTTTTACGAGGTGCTGTTTACAGTGCAGCTTGAAAGCATGAAAAGGCTTTGTGGCGAATTAGATTGGTTTATAAAGAAGTTTGACTACCGCTATGCAAACGAGCCTTGGGGGACAGCGCAGGACGCTGTGGAAAGGGCGGTTGTTAAAGCTTCTGGGAAGTGAGGGGCTATTGTTAAAGCTACACAATTAGCTTTATATCTTATTAAAATCCTCATTTTTACTTCTTGTAACAACTTCTATCTCAACAAAAAAACCACCAAATTCAGGTGGTCTTTTTGTCAGCTTGCCCTTAGCTCAAGCCTAAGCCTGTCCGCAATAAGCGCAATAAATTCGCTGTTCGTTGGCTTGCCTTTGTTGTTGCTAATTGTGTACCCAAAAAGGTTGTCAATTGCCGAAACTTCGCCCCTGCTCCAAGCAACTTCAATTGCATGGCGAATTGCACGCTCGACACGGCTTGGGCTGGTGTTGCACTTTTTGGCTATAGAAGGGTAAAGCTCTTTTGTTATGTAGTTAAGCACGTCAATGTCTTCTACGGCAAGCATAATTGCTTCTCGCATATAGTTATAGCCCCTGATGTGTGCAGGAACGCCAATTTCAATTAAAATGTTTGTAACACGCACTTCAAGGTCCATAGACTCTGCACGTCCAAAGGCGTTGTTTTTCTTCGACCTTACGCCGCTTGTCTGCTCTTTTAGCTGGCGAATTCTTGTTACAAGTGCTTCCATGTCAAACGGCTTTGCTATGTAATAAGACGCACCCAAGTCAAGTGCACGCCGTGTCACCTTTTCCTGTGTCATAGCCGAAAGCATTACACAAATTGGCTTTTTTTCACTTTGCGGAAGCTTGTTAAGCTTTTCCAAAACGCCAATGCCGTCAAGACGTGGCATAATTCCGTCCAAAATGGCAATATCAGGCTTTAGCTCAAGTATTTTGTTATAAGCATCTACGCCGTCATAAGCCATGCCGATAACAGAAATGTCTTCCTGCTTTCCCAAGTAATCGCTTACAACGTCGCAGAAGTCCTTGTTATCATCAGCTAAAAATACTTTAAATTTATTTTCGCCCGTCACAGTCACCATGCTTAACCTCCTCATAATCCGTAAAATAAATGGCATTTATTACCATTTATTTAGAATTATAGTATGGCTTGGCATAATGTGCAAGCAAATATTACCACAAGAAATCGACATTATCTGCGCTGTACAGCTATTTTGTCGAATTTTAAATCAATAGAATATATTATGGAATTATTGAAAGAGGAATCGACATTTCCACTTTATGCTTTGATAAATTAGCTTTGTAGCAATTTTGCGATAAATAATAAATGTCGGTTGCTTTTAATTCTTTGTCTAAAAATACTTTTCCGTAGTCGTTTAAGTGTTGGCTTGTCGGCTTTAGGTTTGTTATTAAAGGAAGGCTGCTGCGCTCCTGTATCAAAGAAAGAAGCTGCTGGCTTGAACGCTTAAAGCCCAACACTCTAACATAGGCAAGCCCTTTATGTTTATAATTGTCGAATTGGTTTTTAGTAACCCCTAAAATAATGTTTAGGGCTGCCCGGCTTAGCCTTGTGTACGTGTACCGCTTAGTTTTAACTGAAGAAATTATATCACTAATTTTGTAATGTTCACCTGCATACTTTAGAAACCTGTTTTCAAGCCCTTCCGAAATTTCTGCAATTTGTGAAAGCTTTTTTTCACCAAGGTCAACAAGTTTATAGTGGAAAATTGAACTTAAATTATCAAGCTTTGCAATTTTGCTTTGCAAAACTTGCTCGGCTACAAGCTGGCGGCACTCCAAAGGAATTGCATTTAAAGCATGTTCTGTGTTTCCGCTGTAAATTGCTTTTCTAATAGCTGTAGCAGAAGCAATTTCTCCTTCAATTGTTTCAGAATGATAGTCGGCGGCTTCTCTTTTTATAGTAAACGGTTGTATTTTTGAATTAAGTTTATTTGAATTAAGCTTATTTAAAGCAAGCAAATATTCAATTCCAAGTACGTCATTAGGCGTACTTGCCATTTTTCCGTCAAAGACGTCACCAAAAGCATTTGCCCTTGCTGTAGGGAAAGAAACTCCGCTTACAAGCTCGCTTTTAAGCTTGCTTTTAAAAAGCTCTGTTTCATTTGAAATTGTATCAGACACAGCTTTAAGCAAGTTTATGTCTCCGCTTTCTGAGCCAAAGCACAAATAGTCTACAATTCCAGTTGTATTTAAAAGATTTATAGCACCTTCTGCAAAATATGCTGCACTTTGTGCTGCGCTAAATAAAGGCAGCTCCAAAACCAAGTCTGCACCGCAAAGCAAAGCTGTTTTTGCCCTAAAGTGCTTGTCAAAAATTGCCGGCTCTCCTCTTTGTACAAAGTTGCCGCTCATTACAACAACTGCATAGTCAGCACCTGTCACTTTTTTTGCTGCTTCAAGCTGCAACTTATGCCCATTGTGAAATGGGTTATATTCTGCAATTATGCCTACAACGGTTTTCATTTGTCATTAACACCTCGTAACAATCATATAACATTACATAAAGTTTTGCCATAGAAAACTTACATTAACGTGTAAAATTTTCTAAATTTGCAAAGTTTTTATATTTGCTTTTCACGTTGAAATTCAGAATAATGGTTGACAAGTAATGACATTTTCATATATATTTATTGTATGTAAGTTTATAAAATTAATTAATTAAGTGAATTAGTTTGCTAGCATTTATGCTAGCGATAAGCTAGCAATAAAAGGTGGCGTTCTATGAATGATATAACGGATAAGGAGTTTTCCTTAATAAGGGACTTTATAAAGGCAAACTTCGGTATTAGTTTAAGCGACGAAAAAAAATCTCTTATATACTCAAGATTAAGAACAGTTTTGCAAGCCAAAAATTTTGACAATTTTATGCAATACTATGAATTTTTAATTAAAGATAAGTCTGGTGATGCAGTAGTTGAATTTATAGACAAAGTTACAACAAACCACACCTACTTTATGCGTGAGACAGACCACTTTGACTATTTTAGAGACAACGTACTGCCTGAACTTTATGAAAAATACAAAAATCAAAAAGACCTTAGGCTTTGGTGTGCAGGTTGCTCCTCTGGGGAAGAACCTTACACCTTACAAATGATAATTCAAGATTTTTTTAAGGACAAACAGCCCAAGTGGGACACTCAAATTTTAGCTACTGACATTTCGACAAACGTACTTGACAAGGCTGTAAGCGGCATTTACTCAAACCAAAGTATTGAATCGCTTCCTAAAAACTGGCAGACAGAATATTTTGAAAAATATGACGCCGAAAACAGCAGGGCAAAAGATAGCTTGCGTAAAGAAATTATTTTTAGAAAGTTAAACTTAATGCTTCCAAGCTTTCCTTTCAAAAAACAATTTCAAGTTATATTTTGCAGAAATGTAATGATTTACTTTGATGATGAAACAAGAAACCAACTTGTTAGTAAATATTATAATAACACAGAGCCTGGCGGGTATCTTTTTATTGGTCACTCTGAATCACTAAACCGTTCTGGCGCACAATATAAGTATATAATGCCAGCCGTGTATCAAAAAATTTGATGCACGCAAACAAATTATGTTCAAAACGGTTAATATTTTCAATTCTTAACTAATGCAGTATAACTTATATTTATCCGAACTTAAAAGCCTTTACAAAGGTGGTTCGGTGATTTAAGTTTACAGTTTTACCATTTAATTTTTTTATGACGTTTATATAGATTTTAAAATTTATTGAAAAGGTGATGATAGACTTTGGCTGATTTCGATAGAGAATCAATGTTAGAGATGTTCATTTTTGAAATGACACAGCTTCTTGAACAGCTTGAACAAAACGTCATTCAAGGCGAGTCGGGCTACAGCATGAGCGAAATTAACGAAATTTTCCGCATAATGCACACAATTAAAGGCTCGGCTTCTATGATGCTTTTTGACACAATTGCAACTTGTGCCCATTCCATTGAAGACTTGTTCTTCTTCTTGCGTGATGAAAACCCACAAAACCTTGACTATTCAAGGCTTACAGACCTCGTGCTTGCCGGAATGGACTTTATTAAAAACGAGCTTGCTAAAGTTGAGGCAAAAGAAACGCCAGACGGTGATGGCACAAAAATTATTGGGCAGATAAAGGAATTTTTAAACGATTTAAAAGGAGTGTCTGCTCCTGCTCCTGTTGCTACTCCTAGCAAAGAGCAAGCACAGCCACCACAGCAAGTTGCCGCCAGTAGCACATCTGCTAATGACTTGCATCATTACAAGGCTGTAATACGCTTTGAAGACGGTTGTGAAATGGAAAACATTCGTGCGTACACCCTTGTTCATAACATGGGCGACGTAATTAAAAATGTTACGCACGTTCCAGCCGACATTATTGACGAGGACGCTATTCAAGTAATAAGAAGCAATGGGTTTATGCTTGAATTTTCGTCTGAATTGGACTATGACAAAATAAATGATTTGCTTTTGCAAACTATATACTTATCAGGTATTTCGCTTGAAGAAGTTCCAAACGCTTATGAAGGGCCTGCACCTTCAAACCAAAGCGAAACAACAGCTCCACCAGAAGAAACATTTGGTGAGGAAATTCAAAACATGAAGCCAGAAGTAGCGCCTGTAGCAGCGTCTTCTAGTGCAGCACCAGCAAGTGTAGCACCAGCTGCTGCGCAGGAAGCAGAGGGCGTTAAAAAACCTCAAACACAACACGTTATTTCAGTAAACGTAAGCAAGCTTGACCAGCTTTTAAACCTTATGGGCGAACTTGTTATAGCCGAGGCTATGGTTACACAAAACCCAGAGCTTGAAGGGCTTGAGCTTGAAAGCTTCCACAAGGAAACAAGGCAGCTTAGAAAAATTATAAATGATGTTCAAGACAATGTTATGTCAATGCGTATGATTCCGCTCTCAACTACGTTTTTCAGAATGCACAGAATTGTGCGTGACATGTGCAAGCAGTTAAAGAAGGACGTTAAGCTTGAAATTGTTGGTGAGGAAACAGAAGTTGACAAAAACATTATTGAGCATATTTCCGACCCGCTTATGCACATTATTCGTAACTCAATTGACCACGGCATTGAAATGCCAGAAGTAAGAAAGAAAAACGGCAAGCCAGAACGTGGCACAGTTTTGCTTGAAGCCAAAAATTCTGGCGGCGACGTTTTAATTATTATTAAGGACGACGGTGCAGGGCTTAACAAAGATAGAATTATGGCAAAGGCAAAGGCGAATGGGCTTTTGCGTAAGTCTGAAAACGAGTACACAGACAAGGAAATTCACCAATTTATTTTCCTTCCAGGCTTCTCTACAAACGAAACTGTAACAAACTTTTCGGGCAGAGGCGTTGGAATGGACGTTGTAAACAACAACCTGGAAATAGTTGGCGGTTCAGTGCTTGTTGAGTCTACTCCAGGCGAAGGCAGTGTCTTTACGCTTAAAATTCCGCTTACGCTTGCAATTATTGCAGGTATGACAATTAAAATGGGCGGAGCGAAATATACAATTCCGATTGTTTCAATTAAACAGTCGTTTAAGGCTAAAAAGGAAAGCATTTTCGTTGACCCAAGCGGCAATGAAATGATTACGGTTCGTGGCGTTGTTTACAACGTTGTTAGGCTTTATGAATTTTTTGGCGTTGACAACACTGTCACAGACATTGAAGACGGCATAATGATTATGATAGAAAACGGCGACCAAACCGTTTGCTTGTTCGTTGACGAGCTTATAGGTGAGCAGCAGGTTGTTGTTAAAACTATGTCCAAGTATTTGAAGAAAATTCGTGGCATAAGTGGCTGTACACTTTTGGGTAACGGTGATATAAGTTTAATTATCGACGTTGCAGGCTTTTTTGATAAATAAATCTAAATAATTTTTGAAAGGAGCTGTGGCGAGTGTCATCAACTACCGAAAATACAATTGATTACGGTGATAACAATTCATCTGATTTTGGTTTTGCAGAAGATACTACAAACGACCGCTATTTAACCTTTGTAATTGAAGACGAGGTTTACGGCGTTGAAATTACAAGTATTAAGGAAATTATCAGCATTTGTGCAATTACAAAAGTGCCTTGCACCGAGCATTACATTGAAGGAATTATTAACCTTCGTGGTGAAGTTATTCCTGTAATTGACGTAAGAAAGCGTTTTGGCAAGCCGAGCATTGAATATAACGACTTAACATGTATAGTTGTTATACAATATGCAAGCTTTTCACTTGGGCTTATAGTTGACAACGTTGAAGAAGTTATCCACATTGACGAGTCAAACGTGCTGCCTCCGCCAAATGCAAAGCTAAACCACTACAACCAGTTTATTAGAAACATTGGCAGGCTTACAGACAGAGTTGTTTTGTTACTCGACCTTGATAAGCTTTTGTCACAGGAGCAGTATTAACTTGTGTTTAAATGTTAAACAGTAAGGGGGATATGTATGGACTTCATAAACAAAAATAATGGTGTGAGAAACATTACATTGCTTGATAAAGTTATTGTTTCATTATTAATTTTGTTGTCCTTGGGCGCTGTTGTTGCTTTGTTGTTACGCATTTTCACAGGCTTTGACTATCCTAAATTAACAAACATTGCTACTTTGCCAGTTTTTTCTATGGTTCTTTACTTGAATTTAAGAATATACGACCCAAAGTCACTGCCTAAAGCTTTGCGCAGCTTTTTAATTGCTTCAACGTCAATTGCTCTTGTTATGAACTTAATAGCATTACTTTTTTTTAACTAACTTAAAGTGGTGTGTCGCAATTGTGACACACCACTTTAATTTTTACTTGTTTGAAATTAAAGCAACAGCTTTTTCTGCTGCCAAAACAGACCTCATAGCCGCATATCCATTAAAAAGCTCTTTGTACTCATCATCAATTTTCATTCCGTGCAACACGCTGTTAAAATAAGACATTTCCTTTTTTATAAGTGCGTTAAGCCAAAGCGGCGGCTCTTTTCCAGGTGAACCATACGTTATGCCAACTTCCACATCTTTGCTTAAAGAAGTACGGTTGTCATCTTCTTCTTTTGTTTCTCCAACTGTGTATGAAGAAATGCCAGCATAGTTTTTAACCGTAACAGCAACGTTTTGCATGTCTATCAAAATGCTTCCTTTTGTGCCGTTAATTTTTACAAAATGCTGCCCCATGTGAAAAGCTGAGCCCATGTGCAAAGAAACAAAAGCTTTTTCAAACTCAAGCATAATGAAAAGAACGTCGTCTTCGTCGCCAAAGCCTTCGGTGTTGTGGCACATGTTGCCGCCTACAGCATGTATTTTTTTTGCATCGCCCAAAAGCGAGCAAATAAAATCAAGTTCGTGAATGTGGTGAAACAAGTGTCCGCCAGACATTTCTTTAAGCTTCTTCCAGCTAACAGTTTCCTTTTTGTCTTCCCAGCCTGTCCTTTCAGCTTGAACAGTAATTATTTCACCGATAGCACCTTCGCAAATTAGCCGCTTTGCTGTTTGCACACCATTCATAAAGTGCATAATGTGCCCCGACATAAAAGTAACGTCGTTTTCTTTAACAGCCGAAACCATTTCGCTTACATCACTGCTTGAAAGTGCAACAGGCTTTTCACAAAAGACGTGTTTTTTGTTCATAGCCGCTTTAATTACAGGCTCTTTGTGCAAACCGTTTGGGGTTGCAACTATTACAGCGTCAACGTTTTCACTTTTAACAAGCTCGTCAAGGCTTTTAAAAATGTCACAGCCCAAAAGCTTTGCTTCCTCGCTTCTGTCTGATACATCAAAAATGGCTGAAACGTTTGCACCCTCCAAACTGTTTAAAGCTTTAGCCAGTGAAAAGCCAAAGTACCCACAGCCAACAACCCCATAATTTATTATTTTCATAAATCACCTTTGCTTTTTAATAAAACCTTTTTTATAAAACCTTAATAAATAAAACATAATAAAAACATTTTACAACACCAACTTTGATTATTCAATATGCTTCCAAATATTTTTGCAAAACTCTACTATAATATAGTATAATAACGAAAGAACCTAGTCAAAGGATACACGGAGGCATTTATGGAAAATAAAATAATGCTAATTGACGGCAACAGCATAATAAACCGTGCGTTTTACGCCTTGCCCATTTTAACAAACAAAGAGGGGCAGTTTACAAACGCCGTCTATGGCTTTTTAAACATAATTTTAAAATTGTACGACACCGAAGCACCCAGCTACATTGCTGTTGCTTTCGACCTAAAGGCAAAAACTTTTCGCCATGATCAATTTGAGGGGTACAAAGGCACACGCAAGTCAATGCCAGATGAGTTGCGCCAGCAGCTACCGATTTTGAAAAACTTGCTTGAAAAAATGGAAATTAAAATTTTCCAGCTTGAAGGCTACGAGGCTGATGACATTTTGGGTACGCTTGCAAAAGCATCAGAGCAAATGGGTATGACACCTGTTGTTGTTTCGGGCGACCGTGACCTTTTGCAAGTAGCAACCGACAAAACAAAAATTGTTATTCCAAAAACAAAAGGCGGCAAAACCGAAACAGAAGTTTATTTTAAAAATGACGTTGTAGAAAAAATAGGCGTTACACCAACTGAATATATTGACGTTAAAGCATTAATGGGTGACACGTCGGACAACATTCCTGGCGTACCTGGAATTGGCGAAAAAACAGCAGTTAAAATAATTCAGCAATTTGGAAACATTGAAAACGCAATTGAAAACGCCGCTTCAATTACGCCAAAAAAAGCTTCGGAAAACATTGTTTCACACAAAGATGACGCAATTATGAGCAAAGCACTTGCTACAATTTGCACAAACGTTCCAATAGATTTTGTTCCAGAAGAAACGAAAGCGTGCAACATGTTCAACGACAATTCGCTTGCAGAAATTAGACGTCTTGATTTTAAAACGCTCGTTCCACGGTTTAAGCCAAACGAGCAAGTGCAGGAACAAGAACAATTAACTTTATCATTCGTGCAAGATGAATACAAATTAATTCAAGCAAAAGAAGCTGCAAATCAATTTGTTGATAAACTTTTTGACAATAGTTTAGTTGCGTTTACATTTGTTTATAATGGAACAAGCGCACAAATAAAGACAAAAGCACCTATAGGAATAAGCTTTTGCACTGAAAAAACTTCTGCAACATTTGTTGAAGCTTCGGAAAGTTTTTCAATTAACCAAATTGTTTCTGTGTTTAAACCTTTTTTTGAATCCGACATTAAAAAAATTTGTCTTGACTCAAAGCATGAAGTTTATTTCCTTAAAAAAAATGGAATTGATGTAAAAAACATTGTTTTTGATGCTATGCTTGCAGCCTACATTTTAAACTCGTCAAAGCAAAGCTACAACTATGATGACATAGCGTTAGACTTTTTGAACGAGGTTTACCCTTCGGAAGCCGAGCTAATTGGAAAAGGCAAAAGCAAAGCGGCTTTAAGCGGCGAACAACTTCTTACATTTGCTTGCAGACAAGCCCAAGTTGCATTCCGCTGTTACGAGCCAATGAATACACTGCTTGCCCAAAACAACCAAACTTCGCTTTACTACGACATTGAATTTCCGCTTGCGTTTGTGCTTGCCGACATGGAGCTTTTTGGAATTAAAGTTGACACAGAGGGGCTTGTTGCTTACGGAAACGAGCTTGACGTTCACCTAAAACAGCTTACGCAAGACATTTACAACTTGTCTGGAGAAGAATTTAACATAAACTCTCCAGCCCAGCTTGGCGTAATTCTTTTTGAAAAGCTGGGGCTTAAAGGAACCAAAAAAACAAAAACTGGTTACTCAACAGCCGCTGATGTTTTAGAAAAACTTAAAGGCAGCCATGAAGTAATTGAAAAAATACTTGAATACCGTTCGTATGCAAAGCTAAAGTCAACATACGCTGACGGTCTTTTAGCTGTAATTGACAAAGAGACTGAAAAAATTTATTCTACGTTTAACCAAACAATTGCTTCAACAGGAAGAATTAGCAGCACCGAGCCAAATTTGCAAAACATTCCGATAAAGCTTCCGCTTGGGCGACAGCTTAGAAAAGTTTTTGTCCCAGAAAGCAGTTTTGTTTTTGTTGACGTAGACTACAGCCAAATTGAGCTTCGTGTTCTTGCACACATGGCGGACGACGAAACGCTTATAAACGCCTTCAACGAAGGGCAAGACATTCACCGTTTAACTGCGTCGCAAGTTTTTAAAGTGCCGTTTGACAAAGTTACAAGCCTTCAAAGAAGCAATGCAAAAGCCGTTAACTTTGGCATAGTGTACGGAATTGGTGCTTTTAGCCTTAGCCAAGACTTGGGAATTACAAAAAAAGAAGCTGACAGGTACATTTCTGGCTACTTTGAAAAATACCCAAACGTAAAAACGTATTTAGACAAAACTATAGAGCAAGCAAAAAAAGACGGCTTTGCCACAACGATTTTTAACAGAAGGCGTGCCATTCCAGAGCTTGCTTCAACAAACTTTAACGAGCGTGCTTTCGGCGAGCGTGTTGCAATGAACATGCCTGTTCAAGGAACGGCCGCCGACATAATTAAAATTGCAATGATTCGTGTTTCAAAGGCGTTTGCGGAACAAAAGCTTCGCTCACGGCTAATTTTGCAAGTGCATGACGAGCTTCTTGTAGAAGCTGCTGCTGACGAGCTTGAAACAGTAAAAACAATTTTGAAAAACGAAATGGAAAACGCCGCAAACTTAAAAGTTGTTTTAGAAACAGACATTCACGAAGGAGCAACGTGGTATGACGCCAAATAATTGGCTTAAAATAATTGGGCTTACGGGCAACTCTGGAAGCGGAAAAAGCTACGTTGCAAACCAACTTAAAGAACAAGGGGCGTTTGTGCTTGATGCCGACGCCCTTGCACGATATATTGTGGAACAAGGCAAACCAGCATACAACGAAATAGTTTCTTGCTTTGGGGAAAACGTACTTGACGAAAATAAAAACATAAACCGAAAAGCTTTAGCAGAAATTGTCTTTACAAATGTCGAAAAACGTTTAAAATTAGAGGAGATAACTCATAAGCAAGTTTTAAAAGAAATGTTTTTACAAATAGAGAGCATTTCCCACGAAAATACAACGTATAAATATATCGTAATAGACGCACCGCTTTTAATTGAAGCTGGAATACACAAATTTTGCAACGAAGTTTGGATAACTTATGCAAGTGAAGAAGTTCGGCTACAGCGTGTAATTAGGCGTGACGGAATTAGCCGTCAACACGCTGTTAAACGTTTTGAAAGCCAAACTCCGTTTGACGAGTTAAAAAAACATGCGCATTTAATAATAGAAACTGACATTTAATTGAGGTGAACAATTGTATAAAGCAATTAGACTTAGAAGAATGATTTGGGTTTTTACTGTAACAATTTTGCTTGCAGTGCTTGGCGTTGCGGCGTTTTTTGCTGCAAGCGTTTTATACCCACTTAAATATATTGATATAATAAAGGAAAATGCAGTGAAAAATGACATTTCCCCAGAATTTGTTTGTGCAATAATCCATGCTGAAAGCCGCTTTAACAAAAACGCCGTTTCAAGAAAAGGGGCAGGGGGGCTTATGCAAATTATGGGCTCTACGGCACAATGGGTTGCAGACGAAATGGGCATTGATGAATTTACGCCAGAAATGGTTTTTGAACCCGAAGTAAACATAATGCTTGGCTGCTATTACATTAAAATGCAGCTAGACCGCTTTGACAACGACGTAACAAACGCACTTTCAGCATACAACGCTGGAAGCACCACCGTAAGAAACTGGCTTTCGGACAAAAGATACAGTGAAGACGGCAAAACTCTTTCCTACATACCGTACAAGGAAACAAGGGATTATGTCGAAAGGGTTGACACAAATGTTAAAATTTACAGAGTTGTTTTAAAGATATTTAATTTTTTTGATAATTAGTTTGTTCTTTTTGCAGGAACTTATTGGAGGAACTTATGATAAAAAGAAGAACATTAGCTATAGCACTTGCTATGCTTCTTACCTTTACACTTACAGGGTGTTTTAACGACACGCCAGAAGAACAGCCAACAGAAACGGCAACGCCTTCTCCTACACCAACAGAAGAAGTTGTAACCCCAAAAGAAGGCGGAACTTTAAACCTCTCTATGAGAGTTCCAAAAACGTTAAACCCTCTTTTAAACGAGGACAAAACAGTTGACACAATTTTAAAGCTTTTATTCGAGCCTTTAGTTGTGCTTGATGACGAGCTAAACCCAACGCCAAACGTTGCCGAAAGTTTTACGCTTGCATCTGACGGCTCTAGCATGGTAATAAAACTTAGAGAAGATGTTTTTTGGAGTGATGGGATAAAGCTTTCAGCAGAAGACTTGGTTTACACGCTTGACGTGCTTAAAAGCGCACCCGATACATCATTGTACAAAGAATCTGTGCGGAACGTCTTACAACACACAAAGGTAGACGAAAACACAGTAAAGCTTACGTATGCACAACCATTTGGCGGCTCAAGCTTCCTGTTAATGTTTCCGGTAATTCCAAAGCACCACTACTCACAGCCTGCTGCGGAAACTGACATGCTTCCGCTAGGAAACGGCTTTTACACATTTGAAGCATACGAGCAAATGGAAAAGCTTACGCTTAAAAAGAACACAAATTGCTTTAGGGGCAAGCCATACATAAACGGCATAAGTGTACACATTACGCCTGATTACGAAACAGACATTCACACTTTCGAGCAAGGCATAACAGACTTGCTAGTTGCCGACATGAGCGTTTGGAGCAAATACAGCGGCACAAAAAACACCCAAAGCTACGAGTTTCCAACTACACTTTACGAGCTTATAGGCTTTAACCACGAAAAGCCTTTGACAGGAAACATACAAGTAAAGCGTGCTATTGCACAAGCAATTGATGTTTCGGACATTATAGCAAACGTTTACTTAACACATTCAGAAAAAACGCCTACACCAATTCATAAAAGCAGTTCGCTTTACAACAGTGAGGTTGATGTTGGTTTAAATCAGTTTGACTTGGAAAAGGCAAAACAGCAGCTTACGTATTCGGCTGTTAAAATAGAGCCTGACGAAACTCTTGAAATAATTGTGAACGAAGAAAACGAGTCACGGCAAAAAACTGCTGAAATAGTTTCTCAAGCATTAACAAAGCTTGAGCTTAACAACAAAGTTGTAAGCTTGCCGTTTGAAGAATATTTAAAAAGGCTGAACGAAAGAGATTACGACATTTTTGTCGGCGGTTTTAACATGTCGCTTGTTCCGGACTTTACGTTTATGCTTCATTCATCACAAGCTGAAAACGGAACAAACTATTTTTCATACGCCGACACAATTATGGACAACTTTTTGCAAAGTGCGTTTAACGCAAACAGCGACTTCCTTTTTAAAACTGCACTTAAAAACGTGCAAAAGCAAATTGTTACAGAATTGCCGTTTATAGGAATAGCGTACAAAAAAACGTCTCTCATTACAGACGCAAGAGTATACGGCGACAAAAAGCCAAAAATCAACAACCCATTTTATAACATAAACGAGTGGTTTTTAAATGACTGAACTTAGACAAGACTTTTTAACAGGCGACTGGGTGACAATTGCACCAGACCGTGACAAACGTCCGCTTACTTTTAAAGCAGCAACAAGCACCAGCGAAAGAAGCGACATAAACTGCCCATTTTGCCCCGAAAATAAGCACATTACGCCCAAGGAAACTTATTCCAAAGGGCGTATTCGTGTTGTGCCAAACCTTTACCCTGCTTTGCAGCCAGAAAGCGAGAAAGGTTTTGGCTACCATGAGGTGCTTATAGACACACCAAACCACATGGAAAAACTGCACGAGTTTTCGGCAGAAAACATTTGTGAAATAATTGGAGCTTTGCAGCAAAGAATAGAGTTTTTTTCAAGTGATGAAAAAATAAAGCACATTCAAGTGTTTAAAAACAACGGTGTAAAAGCAGGGGCAAGCATTTTCCATCCCCACTGGCAAATTGTGGCAATGCCATTTGTTGCACAAAAACATTTAACAATGCTTAACAACTTTACTTCTTATAAGCAAAAAAACGGAAGCTGCTTTTTATGTGACGAAGTTAAAACAGTAATTGACGAAAAGGAAAACTTAATTTGTGAAAACGAAGACTTTGTTGCATATGCACCGCACGCTTCGCTTTTCAGCTACGGTGTAACAATTGCACCAAAAAAACATTTTTCCGATATTTGCCAATTAGATGTAAAACATATGTACAATTTGTCAATAATATTAAAGTCAGTCCTTACAGCGTACAACAAAGTTTTTAAAAATGGGCTGGACTACAACATTTGCTTGCAAAACACCCCACTTTTATGTAATAATAGCGAATATTGGCACTTTTTCTTGCATATAATACCAAGACTTGGAAGCCTTGCAGGATTTGAGCTTTCGACAGGCTGTTACATCAATTCAGTAGAGCCGAAAAAGGCGGCTTCTGTTTTGCGTGACGCTTTGAAATAAGGAGGTTGATAACAGTGTTACGGCTTAGTGTTTTAGCAGGCGGCAATTCAACTGAGCATGACGTGTCCATGCTTTCGGCTTCATATATAATGGATAGCCTTAACAAAGCAAAGTACGATATTAGCCTTATTACAATTCCAAAGGAAAAAGAAACTGGCTGGATTAGACAGCTTCTTGAAAACCCTCCCGACATAGTTTTAAGTGCGCTTCATGGCGGCTTGGGCGAAAACGGCGCAATTCAAGGGCTTTTGGAGTGTATGGGAATACCGTACATAGGCAGCAAGGTTATGTCAAGTGCAATTAGCCTTGACAAGCAAATGGCGAAGCAGTTGATGACGTTAAACAGCGTTCAAGTTCCTGAAGGTGTGCTTGTAAAACACAGCGCACCACTAAACGAGCATCTGGCAAAAATCCGTGAAATCGGCTTTCCGCTAGTTGTAAAGCCAAACAGCGGCGGCTCTAGCATTGGTGTAAAAATTGTTTCGTCTGAACTTTCGCTAATTGACGCTGTAGAACAAGTTAAGCGTGAATATAAAGACGACGTCCTTATCGAACGGTATATAAAAGGCATGGAAGTAACGTGCGGTGTTGTAGAAACAAAAGATGGGCTTGAAGTTTTAACTGTGCTGGACATAGAAACCGACAACGAGTTTTTCGACTATGAGGCAAAATACACCGAGCACATGAGCAAAGTGGAGCTTTCACGCTTGCCGGAATTTATGCAAACAATGATAAAGGAAATTGCAAAAAAGGTTTTCAGCGTCCTTTGCTGCACAGGTTACGGCAGGGTAGACATGATAGTAGCCGACGAGCAAATTTATGTAATAGAAATGAATACACTCCCAGGGCTAACCCCCCACAGCTTAATACCAAAGGCAGCAACAAGCGGCGGAACAACGTTTGCACAATTTTTAGACAGCTTAATAAACTTCGAGCTGGAAAAGCAAACGCATTAACGAATAACCAACAATCACACAAAAAAAGGGTCAAGGGGCAAGCCCCTTGCGGGGGTTTGGGGGCACACCCCCAAGGTCTACCCTTAACTATACAAAGGAGGAACACGAATGGACAACCAAAAAACGTTTTACATCACCACACCAATATATTACCCAAGCGACAAACTCCATATCGGACACTCATACACAACAGTAGCCGCCGACACAATGGCACGCTACAAAAAACTTCGTGGGTTTGACACAAAGTTTTTAACAGGCACAGATGAGCACGGCCAAAAAATTGAACGTGTTGCAAAGGTTGCAGGCAAAACGCCAAAGGAATATGTAGACGGCATAGTTTCAGGAATAAAAGAACTTTGGAAGCTTCTCGACATAGAATACGACTACTTCATTCGTACAACAGACGACTACCACATTAAAGCCGTTCAAAAAATATTTAAAAAGCTGTACGACCAAGGCGACATTTATAAAAGTGAGTACGAAGGCTTGTACTGTACACAGTGCGAAACGTTTTTCACAGAAATTCAGCTAAAAGAAGGCAACTGCCCGGACTGTGGCAGAGGTGTAGAAAAAGTTAAGGAAGAAAGCTACTTCTTTAAGCTTTCAAAATATCAGGACAGGCTTATTAAACATATTGAGGAAAACCCAACATTCATTTCTCCAATGACAAGGCAAAACGAAATGATAAACAACTTCCTAAAGCCAGGGCTTGAAGACTTGTGCGTTTCTCGCACATCTTTCAAATGGGGCGTGCCTGTAGATTTTGACAACAAACACGTCGTTTACGTTTGGATAGACGCACTTTCAAACTATATAACAAAGCTTGGCTACACGTCCGACGACGAAACAGACTTTAACAAATATTGGCCTGCTGACGTTCACCTTGTTGGCAAAGAAATTGTTCGTTTCCACACAATTATTTGGCCTGCAATGCTTATGGCGTTGGACATTCCGCTTCCAAAACAAATTTTTGGCCACGGCTGGCTTGTAATTGACGGCGGCAAAATGTCAAAGTCAAAAGGAAACGTTGTAGACCCAAAGGTGCTTGTTTCAAAATATGGCGTTGACGCAATTAGGTACTTTTTAATGCGTGAAGTAGCTTTTGGGCAAGACGGAAACTTTTCAAACGAAGCACTTATTCAAAGAATTAATTCCGACCTTGCAAACGACTTGGGCAACTTACTCTCACGCACAGTAGGCATGATAGAAAAATATTTCGAGGGCAAGCTTCCAAAAGAACAAACCGAAACAAAGTTTGACAAAGAGCTTATCGAAATGGCTACAGCTTTGCCTAAAAAGTACGAAGCTCACATGGAAAAACTTTTGTTCAGTGACGCTTTAATTGAAATTTGGAACTTAATTCGCCGCACAAACAAATATACAGACGAAACAGAGCCTTGGGTTTTGGTGAAGGACGAAAGCAAGCGTGCAGAGCTTGCAAACGTAATGTACAACCTTGCTGAAACGCTTCGTATTGTTTCTGTTTTAATACAGCCTTTTATGCCAACATCAGCTAAGGAAATTCAAAAGCAGCTTAACATGCTGTCAAACGCTGACGCTTTAACGTGGGAAGCTACCGAAAAGTTTGGGCTTTTGGACAAAGAAATTGCAATTGAAAAAGGTGCAATTCTTTTCCCAAGAATTGACATGAAAAAGGAGTTTGCAGAGCTTGAAGCTTTAATGGCAGAAGCGCAAAAGTCAAGCATTGCAAACGTTGCAAACAAGCAAGAAGCGCAAAAAGAACAAGAACAAAAAGCAGAGACAAAATATGCGGAGTTTGACGACTTCTGTAAAATTAGCCTTAAAATAGGCGAAATTTTAGAGTGTGAAAAGCTTAAAGGCTCGGACAAGCTTTTAAAATCGCAAGTTAAAATTGGAAACGAAGTTCGCCAAATTCTTTCAGGCATAGCAAAGCACTACACTCCAGAAGAAATGGTCGGCAAAAAAGTAGCGGTTGTGGAAAACTTGAAGCCACGTAAAATTATGGGGCATGAATCCCAAGGTATGTTACTTGCGGCAGAGGACGAAAGCGGCGCACTTTCGCTTTTAACTTTGGACAGAAGCTTAGAAAGCGGCTCGGTGATAAGCTAATGTACTTTGAATCACATGCACATTACGACGACAAACGCTACAAAAAGGATAGGGACGAGCTTCTTAAAATAATGCACGAAAATGGTGTAAGCTACATTGTAAACGTAGGCGCAGACATGCCATCAACAGAGTTTAGCCGTGGGCTTGCCGAAAAATACGACTTCATTTATTTTTCGCCAGGCGTTCACCCACACGAGGTTAAAAGCATGACAGACGACGACTTGGCAAAGCTTGAACAGTATTGCTCACACGAAAAATGCGTTGCTGTAGGCGAAATTGGGCTTGATTATCACTACGAGTTTTCCCCAAAGGATTTGCAGGTGCACTGGTTTAAAAAACAGCTTGAGCTTTCCAAAAAAGTTAACCTCCCTGTAATAATTCACTCAAGGGAAGCGTCGCAGCAAACGTTTGACATAATAAAAGAAAGCGGTGTTCGTCAAGGGGTAATCCACTGCTATTCCGGTGCTTCACAAATGGCTTTAGACTACGTTGACATGGGTTTTTATATAGGCATAGGGGGCGTTGTAACATTTGACAACGCTAGCCGCCTAAGGAAAGTTGTGGAAGATATTCCAATTGAAAGCATTTTAATTGAAACAGATGCACCATATTTAACCCCAGAACCGCACCGTGGCCAGAGAAATAATTCCATTTTCTTAAAGCACGTAGTTGACAAAATTGCTGAAATAAAAGGGCTTTCCCCTTTAGACGTTGCAAACATTACGGAAGAAAATGGGAAGAAACTGTTTTTTTCTAAAAAAGGTATTGCATAATTGTTACAAATGTGTTAATATAAGTTCATAAAGCTTAATGAGGATATACATTCTACTGTATATCCTCATTTTTACGCTTTTTGCCCTGATTTTGTGCAAGTTGTATAATGGTCAGCTTGCCAAAAAGCCAAGCAAAAAATTTGTTGCCAGATTATATCGCAAAAAAATACAATTCTTATCACAATTAGACATTAACTTATGTTTAATGTTTAATATAAGTGGCAATAAATTTATTAGCTTAAAATTATTCAAAGACGCCGAAAATCAACATCATGCTTTTTATGAAAAAAGAATAAGTTCAAAATGTTTAAAAAACGTTGCAAAATTAACGCCCGAACAAAAACTTATTCGTGAAAGGCAAAATAACAGCTTCGGAAAATGTTAGGAAATTTTCGACATTTTATTACGAAAATGTTAAGTCTTGTTGACAAAGGGAGGAAAATTATTGTCAAGATATTTAAGAGTTATCGTTTTAGTTATTATTCTTCTTACAGCCTTTGCAGGCACAGTAAGTGCGTATAACGCAACAGATAACGAGTCTAATTTAAAAATAGAAGTAAAGGTAACAGACAGGGGCAAAACAACCGTTTACAAAACGTCAAAGGAAACAATCGGCGATTTCTTTGCTGAAAACGGCATTAGTCTTGGTGAATACGACAGCATAGCTTTTCCGCTTACAGACTCTGTAAGGTCACGGGCGGACGCTAAAGAAATTACAATTTCTCGTGGTTTCGTTGTGTTTGCTGAAATTGGTGAAAATTCAAAGGGCGTGCCAGTTAAAGGTGGTTCAACTGTCGAAACACTTATTAATGTTTTAAAGGAAGAAACAGGCAAGGAGTACTCCTATTCGGGCAACATTTACAAAATGCTTGAACCAGGCGACATGATTGAGCTTTCTGAAATTACTGAAACATTTGCTGTAGAAACTGTAAATGAAGCTGTAACATACGCTGCTGACATTGAAGAAGAAGTAGTTACGCTTACAGAAGTTGTTCCTTTTGAAACAGAAATTCGCACAACGTTTGATTTGAGTTCGGGCGAAGAAAAGGTTTTGCAAAATGGCGTTAACGGCGAAAAAGAAAGCACTTTTAAAGTAACAAAAGCTGGCGGCGTTGAACAAGCAAAAGAGCTTGTTAAAGAAAACGTTACAAAAAAGCCAGTTAAGAAAATTGTTGAATACGGCATTGCAGGCGTTTTAGAAGCTGATTTAAGCAAGCTTTCAATTGCTCAAACACACACTATGAACTCAACGGCTTATAGCGCAGGTTACAAAAGCACAGGCAAAAACCCTGGCGACCACGGCTACGGTGTAACTGCTTCTGGCGCATATGTAAGGCCGGGAATTGTTGCTGTTGACCCTAGGGTAATTCCGCTTGGCACAAAGCTTTATGTGGAAGGCTACGGCTACGCTGTGGCGGCTGACACAGGCGGCGCAATTAAGGGCAACAAAATTGACTTGTACTATGAAAGTGAAGAAGCGGCAGACAGATATGGCAGAAAAAACATTACTGTTTACGTTTTGAATGAGTAATCTTACCCCCCCCTTTGGGATTTCCCAAAGGGGGATTATTTTTTAAATATACTTGACTTTATATTTGTAAAATGGAATTATCTCAACTTAAATAAATTGTTCACCATTTTTCGTCAAAAAATCGTTGAAGTGTTCGATATTTTTGGCGCAAAAGGATTGGTGACTATAAAAACTAAAATTCCTGTATTGCACCTTATTTTATTAGACACTTTTCAAAACCACAAAACCATGGTTTTGCAAGGTATGAGCATTGAAAACTTAATTATTATGGGTATGCAGTCAGAATTTTGTGTGGATACAACGTGTAGAAGAGCTTTTTCTTTGGGATATAATAGCATACTTGTTAGTGATGCCCATTCTACATTTGACAACGATGTTTTACCTGCAGAAAAAATTATACAAAATGAAAACCGAATACTTGGCGGTAAGCCAGATGGTAGGTTTGTTAAGTTGAAAACGTCTGATGAAGTTGTACAATTAATTTATGGGGCTAAACCTTAACTTTGTAATGAGGCCAAACCCCTAGTCATTTGTAATTTTGACCAATGTATACATGTAGATTAATAATAGAATTTATAGAAATAATTAAGCATTAAGTTGGCTTTTTCACATAAGCAGCTGAGATAATACAGAATATTTTATGTTATTGCTTGAACAAAAAACAATCGAAAGCTACAATTTATAGCAATTCCACTTTTTAGCTATATTGGCTGAGGGAAGCAAAGTGCCTAGTCATTTGGTGTTTTGTCGGTAGACAATGTAGATTAGGGCGTGTTCCCACTATCTGAAATGCCTAGATTTTGAGCTGATTTTTCGGCATACGAGGCAAATTTTCTAAGTAATACATAAGTATTACAAGAAAATTTAACGAAGTATGGCGGAAAAACAGCCAAAAGATGGGCGTTGAACGGTAGTGGGAACACACCCTAATATGGAATTGCTATAAGAAAGTGGTATATTCTCCATGTTCCTTTGGTGTTTTATATGACCATGTGCTTTTTTACTTGGAATTTATATGGAAGATTTAGAAAACATGAATTAAATTTGAAAAAGTGTTGACAAGCTACTTAACGAATGCTATAATAACGAAGTCGGTTGAGGAAGTAGCAAAAACCACATGAAATACATTTAATACTATACATCTTTAGCTCAGTTGGTAGAGCAACTGACTCTTAATCAGTGGGTCCAGGGTTC
>CAZBLK010000028.1:0-31783 GCA_964492715.1 uncultured Defluviitaleaceae bacterium
ATTAGGCTCGTTTTTCTTGTTTTTAGGGGCTGGTGTTTTGCAACAGCCCCTTTTTTTAAATATATTATGGGAAGCTTAATTAAAATACCTCACTACACTACAAATTTGAAATTATAAGTAATTATAAAAATCAATATTATCCCAATCAATTTCAAGCGCACGAACATTTTTTCCGTCTGTAAGTTCTTTTTCTACTTGTTTTACAAACCCTTTTGTTATCATGTCAGACAAAATGCTGTTTAGTTCATCGTGGTTAAAAAGGGGGTTTTGGCTTGCAACTACATCAATCGTTCTTTTAAATGTTGGTATTAAACCAACTTGCTCCTTCGTCCATTTCAAATTATTAATAATAGCTTTTGCAAGTATATTTGGGTTTACATCGTCTGGCGAAATTTCAACATACCAGCTTGCCGCCTCAGCAAGTTGTGCGCTTAAAGTTCCTTTAACGGCATAAATTCCAATTATTCTATCTTTAAAATTCTTTAAAAAAGAAGCAACGTCTTTAAAATGAGCATCTCCTGAAAATAAAATAAATTGCTGAATTACGTCTGAATTTTCGATAAATTCTTTATAAATATAATGAAGCATTGTAAAATCTGTAAAATCTTTGCCATTTGAACTTTTGGGGCAGTTTATCAAGTTGTTTGTTATGCTAGTCAATTTCCCCCTTTCTTCGTTTGGTAAATCAGAAAAGTCGCCAAAAAAGAAAACATCACGAATTCGGCCCTTTTTCTTTAAGTCTGTAAACCATTCGCTTACATCTGTTTCAATTTTATGCTGGTTTTTTAAACCGTACCGCCAATTATCATAATCAACAAATGTAATAGTTTGTGCGTCTGTGATAATTGCACTTTCTTTAAAACTATTATATTTCATATAAAACCTCCAAGCTATATTAAGAGCTTATCTAGGCACTAAACTAGCCTTCCCATATTTTTAATTATCAAAGTGCAATTTGTATATATCTATATTATACTACAACTTTAATTTATATTACTTCATTTATAAATATTATAACTACAACATAAACCTAAAAGAACAAAATGCTTTTTATCACGTGCGGGTGACAGGACTTGAACCTGCATGTTCATACGAACATAAGAACCTGAATTTTACGTGTCTGCCAATTCCACCACACCCGCAAAACTTTATTTTACAGGAATTATATAATACTTTACGTGCTTGTGTCAATTGAAATTTGGCGCAAAATTTAGGTTTTACAAATTGCAAGTTTATTCATAAAAGTTAAACGGAAGCATTACTCCAAAATTTCGAGTAATACTTCCGCTATGCAAATTGCGATATTACAATTTATTCAAACAATGGCACAACTGCACCTTGATAAGTTTGTTCAATAAAAGCTTTTACTTTAGCGCTCTTTACAGCTTCAACTAAAGCTTTTAAGTCTTCTCTGTTTTCATCGCCTTTTCTAACTGCAATAATGTTTGCAAAAGTTTCAGCCGAAAGAGAGTTTGAATCTTCTGCCGCCAAAGCGTCAGAAACCTTTAAACCAGCTTCAATTGCATAGTTTCCGTTTATTACAGCAATGTCAACGTCTTGAAGTGAGCGTGCAAGCTGCGCCGCTTCAATTTCCTTTATTTCAAGGTTTTTTGGGTTTTCTGTAATGTCAGCAACTGTTGCACCAAAACCAGCGTCTGGGTTAAGCTTAATTAAACCGCTAACTTCAAGAAGTATAAGAGCCCTAGCTTCGTTTGTCGAGTCGTTTGGTACAGCTACTACAGCTCCGTCTTGCAAGTCTGCCAATGTTTTTGTTTTTCCAACATAAATGCCTAATGGTTCATAGTGAATTGAACCAATTGAAACTAAGTCAGTTTTTTGCTTTACGTTAAAATCGTCAAGGTATGGCTGGTGTTGGAAAAAGTTTGCGTCAAGCTCTTTGTTTTGAACAGCAAGGTTTGGCTGAACGTAGTCTGAATATTCCTTTATAACAAGCTCATAGCCCTTTTCTTTTAAGATGTCAGTTGCTTCACTTAAAATTTTTGCATGTGGTGTAACACTTGCACCAACAACAATTTTTTTAGGGTCTTTTGCAGACGAACAACCAGCTAAAGCAACAAGTGTGACAGCAGCAGTAATAGCCAAAGTGTAAATTCTTTTCATAATAAATTCCTCCAAATTATGTAATTATTTTTTTGTTTACTTTCTTTTATCAACCGTTTTCACAAACTTCATGCCAACTTCCTGCACAACTTGAACAATTACAACAAGCAGTGCTACACAAATGAACATTTCAGTTTTTTGATAACGGTAATAACCATAGTTAATTGCAATTGTTCCAAGCCCACCTCCGCCGACGATGCCAGCCATTGCAGAGTAGCTTAAAATAGTAGTTACAGAAATTACTGCACCAACTAGCAAGGAAGGCTTTGCTTCAGGCAGAAGCACCTTATACACAATTTCAAAGTTTGAAGCCCCCATAGAAAACGCCGCTTCAATTACTCCTTTGTTAACTTCCTGCAACGAAGACTCTACAAGCCGTGCAATAAAAGGTGCAGCAGCTATAACAAGCGGTACAATTGTTGCAGTAGAGCCTAAAGTTGTGCCAACAATAAACCTTGTAAATGGCAAAACGGTAATTAACAAAATTAAAAACGGAACAGAGCGGAGTATGTTTATAACAACGCCCAAAGTTTTGTTTAGTATGGGAATTGGCTTTATTCCGTCATTACCCGTTACAACAAGTACAACACCAAGTGGCAAGCCAATTATGTAAGCAAAAAGCGTTGAAACAATTGTCATGTAAAGTGTTTCGGCTATGCCTAACAAAACCATGTCTAAGATTGCTTTGCTAATCATAGGCTTTCACCTCCTCAAAGGTTAAGCCAGTATCTTTTAAGAAAGAAATAATTTTCCCACAAGCGTTTTCGTCATTAGGAAGCCCTACTACCATTTCACCAAACGTCTTCCCATCAATGTCCTTTGTGTCTGCAAACAAAATGTTTACAGGTGCGTTGCAGCTTAAAACCATGTTTGCAATTATCGGCTTAGATGTTTTTTCACCGTTAAATACAATTCGGCAGCATCGTTCGCCGATTTTATGCGCCGATGCTTGCTTGCTTGTTGGGTAAATAAGCTTTTTGCCGGCGTCCGACTTTGGAGCAGAGAAAAACTTTACAACATCTTCACATTCCACAACTTTTGAATTGTCAAGTATGCAAACCCTGTGGCAAATACTTTCAATAACAGCCATTTCATGCGTAATAATTATTACGGTAATGCCAAGACGTGCATTAATGTCCTTTAAAAGCATTAAAATAGACTGTGTTGTGTCGGGGTCAAGCGCACTTGTAGCCTCATCACACAAAAGTGCCTTTGGGTTTGTTGCCAAAGCCCTTGCAATTGCAACTCTTTGCTTTTGTCCGCCTGAAAGCTGCGACGGGTACGCATTTAGCTTTTGCGAAAGCCCAACTAATTCTAAAAGCTCCGAAGCTCTTTTAATACGTTCTTCCTTTTTTTCACCTTTAATTTCCATTGGAAAGCAAACATTTTCAAGCGAAGTTCTTTGTTCCATCAAATTGAACTGTTGAAAAATCATTCCAATTTTTTGCCTTTGCAAACGAAGCTCGTTGCTGCCAAGTTTACAAAGGTCTGTTTCGTCAAAAACTACTCGGCCCTCAGTAGGCTTTTCCAGCATGTTCATACACCGAACAAGCGTGCTTTTGCCTGCGCCGCTCATGCCGATTATGCCAAAAATCTCACCTTTGTAAATGTCGAGGTTGACGTTTTCGAGTGCTTTGACATTTGTACCGTTTGATACAAACTGCTTGTGTACGTTTTTTATACTAAACAAAACGTCACCCAAATTATCACCTCCGTTTTTGTTGCACGACAAAAAAACGTGCGAAAAAACATTCCAGAAAAAACTTTGGAAAATATGAAATTGTAAGTAAAACTTGAATGAAAGTTGAACTTAAACGTAAAAGGGTAAAAGTGTGAAAAGTAACACGAAAAGAAGCATGTAAATTGTAGTAGGTAATTTACAGCTAAAAATCGAGTACCGTAAAATTAACGGCACATTCGTTGTAAAAGGAAGTTTTCTCTTAAAAGCCTGAAAAAGTGAATGTTCATAGTGTAATATCTCCTTGCATCACTATATTTATGTATAGTATAGTTGATATTATACTATTTCAGTAAGGTAATGTCAATAAAATAAATATTGCATAAATACACAAAAAAATTTAATGAGTAGCAAAGTGCACAGTTTAATTAAAGAAATCGGATTAAAAGGATTTATTTTAACATGTATATGAAATGAATATTTTATATAGTTCGGCATTTTAATAGAAAAACTGTTAGAATGAGAAATAAATTATAACTATTTTTGGTATAAAATTACTCTATTGGTTGTATGGGGAATACAGTTATGATACAATTAGGCACAAGGAGGGGGATTATGGGTAACGAACTTGTAAAATCAATATTACAGCAAACTGAATTGAATTTTTATAACATGGAAATAAGTATGAAAACATGTGATAGGTTAGAATTAATTCTTGGGCAGTTTAGGCATTTTATGTGCCATATAGGAATTTTAAACGGAATTACTATTGCTAACACAAATAAATATCCAGTTGTTGCTGGGTTAGATGAGTGGAAAGCAAATAAGCTTGACGGTAAATTATTTGATTGACTACTCGGCTTTCTTTTTGATATACTAAATCAATTCTAGAAAATAACGATAGTAGCCAAGTATTTCTCACAAACACTACAACGTGAAAATATGCTGAAGCTTATAGCGATTATTTTCGGAATTGCTGTAATAAAAATACTGTGACGGAGAAAGTAAGTAAAGACCGAACGATACAGAGAATGGGCGTTGCTGAGAGCCCAATACAAGTAGGTCCTTGCCGAAACTCACTCCCGAGTTGCATATCGAACGGAGTTAATTCCAAGTAGGTTATGACGGATTTCTAACCGTAAAAATGGAACGCATATGTTGGTATGTTGTAAATGGGTGGTATAGCGAAAGTGTCAGCTTTCGTCCCAATATGCGAATAAGCAGTCAAAAGATTGCAAACCGTGGCAAAAATCACGGTACAATTCGTATGCGGGCGAAAGTTTTTTTATTTTGCCCCGTACTTAGTATGGGAGGTGGTTAGGCTATGGTCGTAGCCGCAATGCTCAAAGGTTTTACCGTTTAAATAATTAAAAAACTTAAAAGGGGTAAAACTAAATGAAAGAATTTATATATTCAAGAGATATTGACAAAAAGTGGCAGCAAAGATGGGAAGAAACTTCCTTGTACAAGTTTGACGAGTCTAAAATTTCGCAAAAATATTATCTGCTTGAAATGTTTTCATACCCGTCTGGCAAAAACCTGCACACTGGACATTGGTGGAACTATGGTTTGTCCGACAGCTTTGGACGGTTAAAACGTATGCAAGGGTATAATGTATTTCACCCACCAGGGTTTGATGCTTTTGGTTTGCCTGCTGAAAATTATGCCATTAAAACAGGCACGCACCCACACGACTCTACAAAAAACAACATTGCCACAATGGAAAAGCAGTTTCGTGAAATGGGAACAACTTACGACTGGAATTATGAAGTTATCACTTGTTTTGAAGACTATTATAAGTGGACGCAATGGCTTTTTTTAAAGCTCTTTAGAAAAGGGCTTGCTTACCGCAAGGAAGCCCCAGTAAATTGGTGTCCGTCTTGTATGACAGTGCTTGCAAACGAACAGGCGGCAGGGGGAATTTGCGAACGTTGTGACAGCGAAGTTGTTCGCCGTGATATGACCCAGTGGTTTTTCAAAATAACCGATTATGCGGAAGAATTGCTTGTTAGCTTAGATAACTTGGATTGGCCGAACAAAACCAAAACTATTCAGCGAAACTGGATTGGCAAGAGCTTTGGCACTGAAATTAATTTCAAGTCAGGCGAAGAAAGCATTACGGTTTTCACAACAAGAGCAGATACGCTTATGGGAGCGACCTACGTTGTTTTAGCGCCAGAGCACCAGTTGGTAGACAAGATTACTACACAAGAGCAAGCAGACGCTGTAAATTCTTACCGTGACTTTGCCGCAAAGCAATCAGAAATTGACCGTATGTCAACTGTGAAAGAAAAGACAGGCGTTTTTACAGGTGCATATGCCAAGCACCCAATTACTGGCGAGCAAATTCCAATTTGGATAGCAGACTATGTGTTGTTCGGTTATGGAACTGGCGCAGTTATGGCTGTTCCAGCACACGATGAAAGGGATTTTGAATTTGCCAAAAAATACAGCTTGCCAATTGTTCGTGTAGTGAAAGATAACAATAATTCACCGTTGCCGTTTTGTGACGATGGCGTTTTAATCGACAGCGGAAAATACAGCAGCTTATCGTCGGAACAAGCAAGAGAAAAAATTACTGCTGATTTGAAAGCACTTGGAAATGGAAAGCAGACAGTTAAGTATCGTTTGCGTGACTGGCTAGTTTCACGCCAGCGGTATTGGGGTACGCCAATTCCGATAATTCATTGTGATACGTGCGGTGCTGTTCCTGTTCCAGAAAAAGATTTGCCAGTTAGACTGCCGCACAACGTGGAGTTTAAACCAAACGGAGCTTCTCCGCTTTCTACCTGTGATGATTTTGTGAACACTGCTTGCCCTAATTGCGGTAAGCCTGCAAAGCGTGACACCGACACTTTAGACACCTTTGTTTGCTCATCATGGTATTTTCTTCGGTTTTATGACAGCAAAAACCCTGACGTGCCGTTTGATACTGCACGGTTAGAGCAAGTTATGCCAGTAGACAAATACGTCGGAGGCATTGAACATGCAGCTATGCACCTTTTGTATGCACGGTTTATTACAAAGGCATTGAGGGACATGGGGTATTTGAATTTTGATGAGCCTTTTCCTTCATTGTTTCATCAAGGGATTATTCTGGGCAATGACGGCAAGAAAATGAGTAAGCGCAGCGGTGCAGTATCACCAGATGTTTTAGTTGCTGAGTACGGCTCTGATGTTTTCCGTATGTTCCTTGGCTTTGGGTTTTCGTATGTTGATGGAGGTATGTGGGACGACAACGGTATAAAGGCGATTGCTCGGTTTGCATTGAGGGTTGGGCGGTTGATTGAAAATTTTACTAGCTTCAAGTCCACACAAAGAAAAGCTGATCTTATAGCCAACTTTATAGATGATGAACAATTGGAATACATCAGAAACCACACCATTAAGCAGGTAGAAGCAGAGCTTGAAGTGTTTAGCTTTAACACAGCGATTGCACGTATTATGGAGTTTGTTAACGCTTTGTACGCTTATCAAAAAAGAAATGACCGTAATGTTACGTATGAAGCTTCTCTTATAAAGGATTTAATTTTGTTATTAGCTCCACTTGCGCCACATATGACAGAAGAATTATGGGAGTATATCGGTGAATCATATTCGGTTCATAACCAACGTTTTCCGTCTTATGATGAATTAAAGCTAGTTCGTAGCACAATGGAAATTGCTGTTCAAGTAAACGGAAATTTGAAAGATGTCATATCGGTCGACAGCAGTGCAGGTGAGGAAAGTATTAAACAAGCCGCTATGGAGAGTTCAAAAATACAGTCTGTTGTTGGTGATAAGGCTGTCAAAAAGGCAATTTATATTAAGGGGCGGCTTGTGAATATCGTTTATTAAAGTTGTACTATAGTCATATAACATTAAAACTGTCTAATAAGATAAGACGTTGTATTAGGCTGATTTTGAAGTTATATGACTATAAGAACCTATGTTCAGTAAGCTGTTACCCATCTTTAAAGCGATTATTCCGCCATTCTTCGTTGTGGCGGCTTGACATAATTTTTCTATTATGCCTTCGCCACCACGCCTAGAATGGCGAAAAATTGCTGTTTTAAATCTGTGCAACACATTACTGAACATAGGTTCTAAAGGATTTTACGCTACTTTTTCTCGAAAGCAAGCCGACACTTCTTGCCTGATTTCAAGGTGTACAATTGAAAGCTGTTATTCTAAGTGAAGTTAATTCCAATTTTTTCATACCAGATTTTCCAATACCTCCTACAAATTTCGTCATTGCACCTCATAGCCTAAACGTTGGGGTGTTAAGTAAACCTTAACTTGGTTGAACGGTTCCAGTCGCATTTCCAAAGTCTAAGATATTACAAAAATTAGCAAAAATTTGACTATCATTCCCATATATCAACATTTTTACAACGTTAAATACAGGATATAATAATATCAGTTACATTCTCTTAATTAATTTACAGGAACTTTTTTACGCTTAATAATAAAATAAAATAATTGACTGTATTGGTCAACAGGAGTATAATAAACCTATAGACCAATTCGGTCAATGAAATGGGAGGTTGTTAAAAAAAGTTTATGTTTAGCAAAAGAAAAACAAACCAGAGTAAGCCGCTATGACGTAATTTACAGTAGATGTCCTGCAAAAGTTTATTGGAGATTTTAAGAAAAAATCTATTCAAACATTGATACGTCTAAATTTAAACTGGGAGTTGATATTGAAAAGGCTTTGCTGATAATTTTTGATGAGTGCTGGAAGACTATGCAAGAACTAAGCAAAGCGCCATAAGGCTTGAACAAATCAGCGATAAGAATTTATCAAGACAGTAATAAAGAAAGTAAACGATTGTTCAGGCATTTTAAAGGAATCCTTTTTTAAAGAAGAATATATATAACAAAAAATTAATTAACATAGGCAGGTGATGATGTGGACAAAATTATGGAGATAAACGACGTAACCAAAGAATATTTAATGGGTGAAGTAACGGTTAGGGCGTTAAAAGGAGTAAGCCTATCGCTTTATGAAGGGGAATTTGTTGTAATTTTAGGGCCATCAGGGTCTGGCAAAAGCACAATGTTAAACATAATCGGCGGTATTGATAAGCCTACAACAGGCACCGTTATGTATGCAAACAAAAACATATCGGAGGCCTCAGAAAAAGAGCTTACGTTATACCGGCGAAACGCCGTAGGTTTTGTTTTTCAGTTTTACAACCTTATACCCAACTTGACCGCAAAAGAAAATATTATTTTGTCGTCTGAATTATCCCAAAAGCCAATAAGTGCGGACGATTTATTAAAAGACGTGGGGCTTTTTGAACGAGGTGGGCATTTTCCAGCTCAGTTGTCAGGCGGCGAACAGCAGCGTATTGCAATTGCACGGGCAATAAGCAAAAACCCGCAAATACTGTTATGCGACGAGCCTACAGGTGCACTTGATATAAACACCGGCGTACAAGTTTTGCGGATTCTTAAAAACTTCAATGAAAAGTACAAAAAAACCGTAGTAATAATAACCCATAACTCAGCTATAGGCAACATGGGCGACAGAATTATAAGCATTAAGGACGGCTATATTGCCTCAATAATTGAAAACAGTAATCCGATACCGCCGGAGGAGGTGTCATGGTGATGCTTTACAGAAAAGCTGTCCGTGCCATTTTGCAAAACAAAAAGGCATATATATCTTGCATTTATTTGATTATGATGGGAATTATCCTTTACACCGCCATGAACGTTGCGGTGGGAGGGCTTGCTTTATCCCGTGATAAGTTTTACACTAATTATAACTTGGCAGATGTTTATGCAAAGGTGAAGGGTATTCCGGTTAATGCAGCCGACATTTTTACAGATATTGAAGGCATACATAAGGCACAGCTTCGTAACGTTACGGAAATGAGGGCCGAGGTTGAAGGCTCGGATGCTACAATTACAATGCGGCTTATTTCCCTTGACGAAAGCTATAACGAGGAAACTTATGACGGACTAAACAATCTCATAGTAACAGGCAACCCAATTGTAAACGATAACGAAATACTAGTAAACTCTGCGTTTTTCAAAGCGCATAATTTTAAAATAGGTGATCCGATAAAAGTTTTTTATGGCGGACGTGAACAAATTTATTATGTTAACGGCACTGCTTTAAGCCCCGAATACGCCTATATTACAAAAAGCACCACTGATATTTTGCCTGATGAGGAGGCGTTTGGAATTGGCTATGTGTCAAACAGGGGGCTGTCCAGCTTGACACAATCTCAAGGGCTTGCAAACGATTTAGTGTTCTCATTACAAGACGGTTACGTTTTTGATGACGTAAAAATTCAGTTGGAGGACGCTTTAAAGCCATACGGCTTAACGGAATTATATGAAAAGAAAAACCAAACAAGCTTTTCGTTTTTAGACTTGGAAATAACTGCAATTACCTCTATGGCGAAAATTATGCCGATAGTTTTTATGCTTATGGCAATGGTAGTTATGTACTTGATGATGAAAAGGGTTATTGAGCAGGAACGAACACAAGTAGGTACGCTAAAAGCTTTTGGCTATTCTAATGCTGAAATACTTAGGCATTATATGGTTTACGGCGTTGTAACTGGGCTGTCGGGAGGGTTGTTTGGGTTTATTGTAGGTTATTTTGCCTCAGGGGTTTATTTATCTTTGTTTTTACAGTTTTTTATGCTTCCAAGCGCAACCAATAGCGTAAGCCTGTTGTTTTCAATAAGTGCTATTTTACTTGGAACAATAAGCGGCGTTTTGGGGGCACTTATGGGAGCCTTAAAAGCACTTAATTTAAACCCTGCGGAAGCTATGCGCCCTGAAAGCCCTAAGCATACTAAGTTTGACATCATTGGTAAAATAAAGGCGTTAAAATATGTGCTTAATTCTGGCGGGCATATGGCGCTTAGAAATATAATGAGAAGCCCTGTACGCTCTGGGTTTATTGTTATCGGTGTAACGTTGTCGTTTTCGTTGCTTACGATTGTGGGAAGCCTTACTACAATAATTGACAAAATGATTTATGGCCAGTTTGAGGACATTCTTCTTTATGAAGTAAAAGTTCCCCTTAAAAATCCACAAAAATATGGTGACGCAATAGAAACGGCTTACAGCATTGACGGCGTTACGACAGCCGAGGGAATTTTGGAAATTCCTGCTGTTTTAAAAAATAAGCATTTAAAAGAGGGAATTGTTGTAACAGGTGTGGATAAGGACTCTAAACTTTACGCAATTACTGACACAAACAGCAAAGTTCAACACCACCCACCTACTGAGGGAGTAATTTTAACAAACGGAATTGCACAGAAGCTAAACGCTAAAGTCGGAGACAAAATATATTTATCTTCACAGCTATTGGAAAAAGACACTCCTGTGTATGTGACGAATGTAATAGAACAAAACCTTGGTTCCGGTTGTTATATGGAGATTTCTGCGCTTTCGGACTTTCTGAACATGCCCAAAACGGCAACGTCATTAATATTAAACACAGACGACTTAGAGCATTTAAAACAGTACACTAAGACGGCAGACAATGTTTTGTCAATAGAAGATAAAGAAAGCACGTTGCAAAAATATAAAAACATGCTGGATTTGTATTCAAGTATTTTTTATGTTTTAGATGTTATGGGCGTTTTAATTGCTTTTGCGATTATATACAATACGTCTACAATTTCACTTTCCGAACGCAAAAGGGAATATGCAACTTTGCGAGTATTGGGGCTTACAGTAAAAGAGGTTTGTGAAATTATGGACTTTGAGTATTGGGCACTTAGTATAATCGGTATGATTATAGGAATACCATTTGCTAAGTATTTAATAAGCGCAATTAATTCTATTTTGGACATGTCGCTTTTCAGTATGCCGTCAACTTTGCCTCTTTCAGCTTATATAACAGGCATTGTTGGGTGTTCCGTAGCGATAATTTTATCTGGGTTATCTGCTAAAAAGAGAATAAGTACATTTGATATGGTTGAGGTTTTAAAAGAACGTGAATAAATTTTGCGAGGTGAATTGACGTGAAGAAAAGCGTAAAAATTATTTTAGCTTTAGTGGTGCTGCTGGCAGGTGTTGGTGGAGGACTTTATTATATAAACATGCCTGTAGCTCTATCGTTAACAAAGGTAGAGCCTAAAACCGCACAAGTTAGCTTTACGGAAATAGGGCGTGCTGTGTCTGAAAGGTCAGTTAAGGTATACCCTCTTGTTCAAGGGGAAATAGTTAAAATTAACGTAAATGAAGGGCAAAGCGTAAGAAAAGGAGATGTGTTATGTGAAATTGATTCTTCTCCTTATACGTTGCAAATAAGTAAGGTCGAAGGAATAATAAAGGGCTATGAGGCACAAATAGCTAACTTAGGGCTTGAACGTCAAAGGGCCATAAGCGACATGATGACAAATAAAAACAACTTAGTAAGTGAAATAAAGGCGTTGGACGCGCAGGAAGCTTTAAGCCATGAAGGAGTTACAAATAAAAATGTTTCGGTAGAGGAACAAAAGCGGCTTCAAAGCATTATAGTGGCGCAGAGAGAAAGCGACTTAAAGCGAGCAGAGGAAGACTTGCGCAAGGCTGAGTTGTTATACAACGCAGGGGGAATATCTCTTTCCGAGTTTGAAAGCGCTAAGTCTCTGGTTAAAAAGTATGAAAACGACTTAAATATTAGCAAGCAGGAGTTAGCTATTTCAGCAATAGACACTAAAATAAGCGAAGAAGAGTATTACAAGGCTATGAAGGAATCAATTAACTCACAGATTGATGCAATTAACACATCAATGAGTAAGGATTATTCTACAGCTATGAGGTCTTATTACGAAGCGTTAATACAATCGGAGCAAGCGGGCATAAGCCAGTTAAACGCAAACATAGACAACTGTAAAATAACAGCACCAGAGGACGGAGTTATTTCAAGCCTAAGCATTAAGCATTCCAATGTAGTGAGCATGACAACAGAAATAGCAGAAATAACTTCAAATGGTCAGCAGCTAGTAGAAGCCTATGTTTCCACAAGAGACTTGGAAAACATAAAAGTAGGCGATAAAACAGAGCTTATTTTGAAGCGGAGAAGCGGAGATGTGTCTTTTGAAGGAGAAATCGTACAAATAGCCACATCTGCAGAAATCAAGCTGTCGGCGGTAGGCGTTGAGGAAAGCAAAGTAAAGGTTAGCATTAGGGCTGATTTAACTAAGTTGCCAGAAAACGTACAGTTTGGACCAGGGTTCGACGTAGATGTAAAGTTTATTATTTACAGCGAAGAAAACAAGCTGGCTGTTCCTAAAACAGCGTTGTTTCAAGAAAATGATGTAGATACGCTTTGGGTTGTTAAAGATGGAAAAGCCCAAAAGGCAACGGTAACAAAAGGGCTTGAATTAAGGTCAGAAACTATAATTGAGGAAGGAGTTAACCCTGAGGATTTAGTTGTTACAGATTCTGATAACGATAAACTTAAAAATGGCGTTAAGGTTAAGCCAATAGATTAATTTGGGGTTTGTAATGGAATAATCTGTAATTTATTAAATTGTACGTGCTGACAAAATGCCTGGTATTGTATAAAACATACAGTTTCAGGCATTTTTATTATAATATTACTAGGGCGTGTTTTACAGGGCAATGCTGGAGAGCAACCTGATGCAAGCCGTGGCTTTATACGATTGGCGGTTGGCAAATATGTCAGCCGCTTTTTCAATCGGTAAAGCCCAAAGCAGATAAACTCTGGGAGTTTGAGGGTGAAGCCCTAAATGCAGTCTTGCGTTAGGGCATGTTTCATAAATCCATTTGCACGTATTTTCGGCAGACTTTCCGCTATACTTCGTCAGAAAAAACCTTATTTACCTTTGAGTAAATGTGGTTTTTCCTTCCTCGTATAACGAAAAGTCTGCTCGAAAATCCATACTAAGCGATTTACCAAACACGCCCTAGCACTTAACAACATTTGAAAATCATTGACAAATGTCAAAACTTGTTGTAAAATACATTTGAACAGTTATTCATATGATAATATATTGAATGGAGATGGTGTATTAAAAATGAATGAAAAAACTAGTATACCTACTTGTGAACTTTTATGTGTTCATGAGAATACAGTAAAAAGCGTAAATGAGAAAATGCCTGACGACGAAATATTATACGATTTGGCCGAGCTATACAAAGTGTTTGGTGACACAACTCGTATTAAAATTTTGTACGTACTTTTTGAGTCTGAAATGTGTGTATGTGACATTGCAAGCATTTTAAACATGAGCCAGTCTGCAATTTCTCACCAGCTTAAAGTGCTTAAAACAAACAGGCTTGTTAAGTTTAGGCGTGAAGGAAAGGTTGTGTTTTACTCGCTGTGCGACGGCCACATTAAATCAATCCTTAACCAAGGGTTAGAACATATAGAAGAATAGTAATTAAATTTTGGGGGAATTTCATTGAAAAAGTCGTTTAAGCTTGACGGAATAGACTGTGCAAACTGTGCAGCAAAAATTGAAAGGGCAATTAACAAAATTGACGGCATAGAAAACGCAGTCGTAAATTTTATGACAACAAAATTAACTTTTGATGTCAATGAAGAAAAGTTAGACGCTGCAATTAAAGCTGTAGAGCTTGCTGTAAAAAAAACAGACCCTTCTATTGAAATGAAAAAGGCATAAATGGGGGGGATTTTTATGAAAAACCAAGTAAGAATTGCAAAAATTATTGGCGGCGGTTTGTTCTTTGTAGCTGGAATAATTTTAAAGCTAGATAATACGCTGGTTAACCTGCTAATATTTTTGGCAGGATACTTAATAATCGGCGGTGACGTTGTACTAGATGCAGTTAAAAATATTTTAAGAGGAAATGTTTTTGATGAAAATTTTTTAATGTCCATAGCTACTGTTGGGGCATTTATAATTGGGGAATATCCTGAAGCTGTTGCTGTTATGCTGTTTTATCAGGTAGGTGAGTTTTTTCAAGACTATGCTGTTAATAAATCAAGGAAGTCAATTGCAAGCCTAATGGACATACGTCCTGACTTTGCGAATGTTAAACGTGGTAACGAAATAATAAAAGTTGACCCTGATGAGGTTAGAGTAAGGGACATAATTATTATAAAGCCTGGTGAACGTATACCTCTTGATGGCAAAGTTATTGATGGTAACAGTGCTGTAGATACTTCTGCATTAACAGGTGAATCAATTCCACGGGATGTTTCTGCTGGGAGTGAAGTTTTAAGTGGTTGCATTAATGTAAGCGGGGTTTTGACAGCGGAAGTAACAAAAGAATTTGGCGAATCTACTGTTTCAAAAATTCTTGACTTAGTTGAAAATGCAAGCTCCAGAAAGTCAAATTCCGAAAACTTTATTACTAAATTTGCTAAGTATTACACACCTGCTGTAGTTATTGTTGCGGCACTTTTGGCAGTTTTGCCGCCTTTATTAATTAACGGTGCAACAATTTCCGACTGGGCTTACAGGGCTTTAACGTTCCTGGTAATCTCCTGCCCATGCGCCCTTGTAATTTCAATTCCGCTTGGTTTTTTTGGCGGCATTGGTGGTGCTTCAAAGCTGGGAATCCTTGTAAAGGGCAGCAATTATTTGGAAGCTCTTTCACAAGTTGAAACAGTTGTTTTTGACAAAACGGGTACGCTTACAAAAGGCGTGTTTAATGTAACCAAAATCAATTCAAAAGGAATTTCACAATACGAGTTGTTAGAAGCTGCTGCTTTGGCAGAAAGCTTTTCGAGCCACCCAATATCTGTTTCTCTTATAAAGGCATATGGCAAAGAAATTGATAGCTCAAGAATTAGCAATGTTGAAGAAATTGCAGGTCACGGAATAAGCGCTGTAGTTGATGGAAAGCTTGTTTATGCAGGAAACAGCAAGCTTATGAAAAAAATGAACATACCGTTTTATGATGAAGTGTCCGTTGGTACAGTTGTTCATGTTGCAATTGACAACATTTATGCTGGAAATATCATAATATCAGATGTTGTGAAAGAAGATTCATCAACTGCTATTAAAAAATTAAAACAAGCAGGCATTAAAAAAACTGTTATGCTTACAGGTGATGCAAAAAAGGTTGGAGAAACTATAGCGCACCAGCTTGGGCTTGACGAAGTTTACACAGAGCTGTTGCCTACAGACAAAGTAACTTGGGTAGAAAAATTGCTTAAAGAAAAAACCAAAAACAAAAAGTTAGTTTTTGTTGGTGACGGAATTAATGATGCTCCAGTTTTAGCAAGAGCAGATATTGGCGTTGCAATGGGTGGGCTAGGCTCTGATGCAGCCATTGAAGCCGCAGATGTTGTAATTATGACTGATGAGCCATCGAAATTGGCTACAGCAATCAAGTTGTCTAAAAAGACACTAACTATTGTAAAACAAAACATATGGTTTGCTTTTATAGTAAAATTGCTTGTATTGATGCTTGGTGCTGGAGGTATAGCTACTATGTGGGAAGCTGTGTTTGCTGATGTTGGTGTTTCTGTCATTGCCATTTTAAATGCTATGCGTATGCTACAAAATAAAGAAATGTAAAAAACGAAGGGGTGTTTCCAAACAGGAAACACCCCTTAAAACATAACTACCTAACTAACATATAAGGTGTATTAAACAAAAACACTGTGTTTGCATAAGTGAAAGCGTTTTTAACCATTGCAGTTTCTGCCTGTAAAATGCCAAGCCTTGCCATGTTAACATTGTAAAGTGTTATATTACCAGCTTCATATGAAGCTAGCGCGTTGTTATAATCGTTTACTGCCTTTTTAATGTCAAGCTCTAAAAGCTTTTGCTTTTGCTCAAGCTGCTTAATCGAGTTGTATGTGCTGCGCATTTCTTTATCCATAGCAGTTTTTGCATCTTCGTAATCACGCTTTGCTTTTTTCAAATTGTTTTCGTTTTGAAGCTCCGACTCGCTGCTAATGTCTTTTGCTGTAGTTATTTTATAGCTTGCTTCATCAACCGCTTGCTTTTTAAGATAAATGCTAGGGTCTTTTTCAATTTTAAGCCTAATGTGCTGGTTTAAGTCGTCAATTATAAGTGGTGTTACAGTAGGCTCATATACAACATAAACATCTCTGCTTGCAGTGTATCCAAGCAAATGGTTAAGTGCTTCTCTTTCGCTTTTAAGCATGAGCTTTAGCGAATTAAGGTTTGCAATGTCTTGCTCCAAAGCAAGCTCTGCAAGCTTTAAATCTGTATCACTTACTAAGCCAATGCTTTGTTTTAAGGCAACGTTGTTTTTGTTAAGCTTTGAAAGCTCAATTTTCGCTTCCATGCTTTGAATGTCAAGGGCATAACCGTTTATGTTTGTTACATAGCTTCTAAGCATGTATTCGTTGCCGTCAGCTATCATTTGCTTGTTTACGTCAACGTTTGAAATTTGGTTTCTAACTGATTTTTCTTGCCTTAAAACATTTGCAAGCTGCTCTTCAACAACTTCTTGTTGTTTTTCAAGCTGGTTTTTAATTTGAATCGACTCCTGATAAAGCTCGTAGTTTTCAGGGGTAGGGTTGTAATACAAGTTAAGCTTAGCCATATCTTCATCTGAAACAGCTTGTTTGTGTTGTTGCCCAAGGTTGTAAATGGTTCTTTCAATATCGTCACGGCTGTCTTTTAAGTCGCCACGAACTTCCTTCATGTACTCCAAGTTTTCTGCAATGTTTGAAACTTGTGAATTGCTGTTTATTGACGCATCAAGGGCAGTTTTAAAGCTAAGTTTTGTTGTGCTGCCTGTAATGACACTGTCTTTTTTCAGCACAGTAAGGTCAACACCAACAAGCTTGCCGTCTTTTGTTTTTACGTCAATAGTGCGTGTGTCGTTGTTCCAAATTACAGTAGAACCAAAAGCTTCACAAACAAACGACATTGGAACCATTAAATTTGGACCCGAAAAATACGGTGCAACAGAAAGCTTTTTAGCCATGTCGTTAACAAAGGCATCTGTTGAATCAAGCTTCATGCTTACTGTAACATTTTCCCTAACAATGCTAATTTTTTTGTTTTCGCTGTCCCAAACACTTTTTGCCCCAATAAGTGGCAAAAACTCAACCATATTTACCATTGTTGTTCCAGAAATAACTTCTGGTTTTGTTAGCATGGGCGTTAAAATTCCGTTTATTTTGACGCTTGTAGAAGCCGTAGCTGCAAAAACATTAGCAGACAAAGAAAAAACAAGAGACATTGAAACAACCATACTAAGAACTTTTTTAAATTTCATTGATGTAGCTCCTTCCAATTTATTGTGTATTATTTTTAATTTTCGCTTTTTATAACAGCAGCCTTAATAAACTCTCTAAAAAGCGGGTGTGCCCTGTTTGGACGTGACTTAAATTCCGGGTGGAACTGAACACCAACAAACCAAGGGTGAGTTTCAAATGGAAGCTCTACAATTTCGACAAGTCTGTCGTCAGGTGAAATTCCAGCAATAACAAGCCCAGCGTCCAAAAGCTCGTTTTTGTATTGAATGTTAAACTCGTACCTGTGCCTGTGACGTTCATAAATAAGCTGTTCACCGTAAGCTTCAAATGAATGTGTGCCAGGATTCAGCTTGCAAGGGTAAGCACCCAAGCGCATAGTTCCCCCTTTTTCTTCTATATACGTTTGTTCTTGCATTAAGTCTATTACAGGGTGTGAATTTTCTGGCACAAATTCAGAGCTGTTTGCATCACTATAATTAAGCACGTTTCTGGCAAATTCAATTACAGCACATTGCATCCCAAGGCAAATGCCAAAAAATGGAATTTTATTTTCACGAGCATATTTTACAGCAGCAACTTTGCCCTCAATTCCACGCTCACCAAAGCCATATGCAACGTGAATGCCGCTTACGTCAGAAAGCAACTCATGTGCATTTTCTTCGTTGATGTCCTCTGAAAAAATCCATTTAATGTTTACTAAAGTGTCGTTTTCAATTCCGCCGTGACGCATTCCCTCTACAATTGAAAGGTATGCGTCGTGAAGCTCTACATACTTTCCAACTAAAGCAATTTTCACAGTTTTATCAATGTTTTTAAGCTTGTCAACCATTGAACGCCAATCTGTAAGGTTGGGCTCTGCTGCGCTTATTTTAAGCTTTCTGCAAACAATTTGCGCAAGGTTTTCATCTTCAAGCAAAAGCGGAATTTCATAAAGAGAGTCACAGTCGATGTTTTGAATTACACAATCATCGTCAACATTGCAAAACAAAGCAAGCTTTTCACAAGTTTCTTTAGACATTCTGCGCTCTGTTCTGCAAACAATTATGTCTGGCTGAATACCAATTGATAAAAGCTCTTTAACCGAGTGCTGCGAAGGCTTTGTTTTCATTTCGCCCGACTTTGAAAGGTAGGGGATTAGCGTAACGTGAATGTACAGAACGTTTTCATGCCCAACCTCGTGTGCAACTTGGCGAATTGCTTCTAAAAACGGCAAGCTTTCAATGTCACCTACTGTTCCCCCAATTTCTGTTATAACAACGTCAGACTGCATTGTTTTTCCAGTGTGGAAAATTCTGTCTTTAATTGCGTTTGTAATGTGAGGGATTACTTGAACAGTGCTTCCCAAATATTCGCCTTTTCTTTCTTTGTTAAGCACCGACCAGTAAATTTTTCCTGCTGTTGTGTTGCTTGAAAAGGACAAATTTTCGTCGATAAAACGCTCGTAGTGACCAACGTCAAGGTCTGTTTCTGCCCCGTCGTCTGTAACAAAAACTTCGCCGTGTTGGTACGGGCTCATTGTACCAGGGTCGATGTTTATGTATGGGTCAAATTTTTGAATTGTAACTTTTACTCCTCGTGATTTCAAAAGGCGTCCAAGCGAAGCTGCCGTTATTCCTTTGCCAAGGCCAGAAACTACACCGCCTGTAACGAAAATGTATTTTGTTTGCATTTTTCCTCTCTTTTCCTTTCCAATACTTTAAACAAACCTTAAATAAATTTTTAAAATAAATTCTATAATACCTCATTTCGACTAAAAAATCAATTGCCAAACAAACTAATTATTTTATAATTAAGTTTGTGCTTTTTTATCAATACAAATACATTTAATAAAAAGTGTTTCGATAATACGAAAGTGTTTCAAACAGCATAATTGCCGAAATTTCAAGGTTTCCGGTGGATATTAAGCCGAATAGAAGTGGTGTTATAATTTTTAAAGATAGACTAAGACGGTGCAATGGCAGAAATTGCACAGTCGATTAAGTTGAAAATATTTTCTAAAGTTGACGAATTTGTTGACTTTTTATTTAAGAAGTCTTACAATATAATGTAGGAAATATTATACATATTTCAAAAATTTAATATGGGAGGTATAAAATGAAAAGGAAATTTATTCATTTAGCAACGTCAGTTACGCTTGCAGCGGCTCTAATGACACCAATCGTTGTTAAAGCAGCACCAACGTACTACGACGTCCCAGGCCACTGGGCAGAAACCCAAATTTCAAAATGGAGTGAAAAGGGTGTTTTAAGTGGCTACGCTGGCTACTTCCGACCTAATGATTCAATGACAAGAGGCGACCTCGCTATTGTTTTGGACAAAATTATGAAGTACCAAACTACCACTCAAAACAGCTACAAAGACTTACCACAAGAAGCATACTACACTCCGGCAGTTTTACGTGCAGCGGCGGCTGGTGTTATCACAGCTGACGAAGGCTACATCCGTGCAAACCAAAACCTAACTCGCCAAGAAGCAGCCGTAATGGTTGCAAAAGCTCTTAATCTTGCCCCAGCTTCAAGCACAAACGCAGACCATTCTGACTTAAAATCAATTTCATCATCGAATAGAGGTTATGTATACGCTGTTTTGAATGCTGGCTATATGAACGGGCATGACGACGGCACTTTCGAGCCAAACGGCAAAATTACACGTGCACAAGTTATGTCAATTATAAACAACGCAGCTGTAGGCTACTATGACCAAGCAAAAACTTACACAGGTTCAGTAAGTGGTACAGCTATTGTAAACACATCTGGCGCAACTTTAAAGGACTTAACTGTAAACGGTGACCTTGTAATTGCACAAGGCGTTGGAAACGGTGAAGTTACACTTGACAACGTAAAAGTAAGCGGCACAATTTACGTGCGTGGCGGCGGCTCAAACTCTGTTATCGTTAAAAACTCGAAGCTCGAAAGAGTGAACGTAAGCAAAAGCGGAAACTCTGCTGTTTCTATCAAGCTTGCGCCATCTGCCGAAATTGTAAACCTTGTAGCTGCTGAAAGCGAACAAAAGGTGAACATACAAGGTAAAGTTGGCACAGTTACAGCACAAGCTAAGTCAAGCGTAAACCTTGCGTCTGCTACCGTAACAAACGTTAACGTAGTTGGCAAAAACGCTGTAGTTACAATTGGCAGCGGCACAACCGTAAGAAACTTAACTGTTGAGAAAGACGCTTCAAACACTGTACTTACAGTTTCTGGCACAGTTAGCTCAATTTCTAACAGCGCAGTTTCTGTAAGCATTACTGTTTCTTCTGGCGGTAAGGTAACTACAGTTTCGTCATCTGTTTCTGTACACGTTGATGGTAGTGGTACAATTGGAAGCACTTCCGGCAATGTTACAGTTTCCGGCGGTAATACTACACCTACTTCGGAGCCTACTTCAAGACCTTCGACACCAAGGCCTACTGCTACAAGCACACCTTCTACACCAAGTGTTAGTGTTGAAAGCGTTGAGGTAACTTCTGCTACTGAAATCGTAGTTACAACTACAGATGACTCATTGGTGACTGAAAACTTTGCACTTTCTGGCGGTGACACAGCTGGAATTCCACAAGATATTACAGCAGGCGCCTATGACAGTGTGGAGGGAACATATACTTTGACAGTAGCCCCTGGCTTGACAGCTAACACTGAGTACACTTTAACAGTTTCTAAAACTGGCGCAACTAGCTACGAAACAGTTGTTAATTGGGTTCAAGAGGGTACTGTTAGCGGCACTGTAACTGGTAAAACTGGTGACGGCGCAGGAACTTCCGCAGGGCTTCAAGGTGTTGCTGTTGCTGTAAAAGCTGGAAACACGACCGTTAAAACAGCAACAACTGCTGCCGACGGCACGTACTCAATTGCAAATGTTCCTATTGGAACTTACACTATAGAGTTTTCTAAGACTGGGTACAAAACGGATACATCAGCTTCACAGTCTGTTGCACATGGAGGAAATGTAACAGCAAGCAAAGTGCTTTTATCTAGTGCGACAGACATGTATTCTGATGATGCCAGTATAGCTAGTGTTGACAACACTGCAAAAACAATATCAGTTGGTGAAAGTGCTACGTTTAGCCAAGTAGCTGCTAAATTGTCAGTACAGCATGGCGGGACATTCGGCATGTACCTTGCTGGTGATACAATAGATAAATCGGGTGCTAGTGAGGCAATTTCCGCAAACGACATAGTTATAGCTACAGCGGAAGACGGTGTTACAAAATCAACTTACACCTTCGAGGTTGTATCAGCAGAAGAAATGCTTAAAGCAGCTGTTCAAAGCACAACAATTGATTTTGGCACGAGTGCAAACACAATTAAAATTGTTGGCGGCGCAACTGGTATGAGCTACAAAGTACAAGGCGGTTCAGAAGTAGCTATTTCAACCAATGTGGTTGACAATATTTCTATTTCAAAGACTGAAACAATTACTGTGTATGTGACAGGTAACGAAACGACTGCTGGTTTCTTCAAAACATTCACAGCGGCTGAAGTAGAAAGCAAACTTACACCTGCTGCTGCACCTACGGCTTTGCTTGACCTTGCAGCTATGACATTAACAGGTACAGATGAAACTAATGAATACAGCTTGGACGGCGGAAACACTTGGACTCCTTGTACAGCAACTGATACAGACCTTACAGACAAAACTGTAACAGTAACACACGGTGTTAAGGTACGTGTTGCAGGTACAGATGACACTGTTCCAGGTGCAATTCAAACAATTGCTGTAACAAAGGCTGCTACGCCTACTTTTGCTATTGACTATGCAAAAGAAGAAACAAGTACAGCTGTAGCAGAAACTGTTACGTACAGAAAATCTACAGACCCTAACTGGGATTCTGGTGCAGCTGTAGCTGTAGCTATTCACCCTGGTTCAACATACGAGTTTAAAACAAAGGCTGTTGGTTCAGTGCTTGAAAGTGATGTGCAAACATTAGTTGCTGCCGCTAGACCAGCTGCTCCTACACAAGCTAATGCTATTGTTGTTAGCAAGGGTACGGCTGAAGGTAGGATTGGCTTGAAGAAGGGGACTGGCGCTGGTACTTATGAGTTTGCTATAACTGATAGTGGCAAAAATGAAGCCCCAGATAAAGACGGCAATATTGATGGAGCAGGTAATAAAGCCAAGCAAGTTTGGACTGAATTAACTGATGTTGTTGTTGACAATCTGGAGGCAGCTAATGTTGAAGCAGGCGACAAGGTTTGGTACAGAGTTAAGGCAACTTCTAGTGCTTTTGCTTCTGATGCTGGGTATTATTCTGTAGATGCGGGTGATATTCGTGGTCCTGTTCCTACTGTTGCACCAGCTACAATTACTGTACCTACAGATGGAGATACAGCGACTGGTAAATTCAGCGGCAAATTGACATGGGAAGGTGCTGGCGTTGAGACTGGTGTAACTGGATACCATGTTTATTGGAGTACAGGCGCAAATAAATCTGACGTACCACAAGGTGCAACTCCTGTTGCAACAGTAACAGTAGGTGGCGGCTCATATGAGCATACATTTGCTAATGCTGCTATTCCTGCAAATGTTACTGGTTTGATTGTAGTTGCTTATAATGGTGAAGGTGACGCAGTAACAGGTACGTATGCTGATGTAACTGACGTGATACCAGCGCAAGTTACGCCTACTGTTTCAATTGACTTTGTCACTGAATCAATTGCAGCTACTAATGGTTTTGTTTATTTAGTTAATGCAGAACCAACTACTACAGCGGAGTTAAGTGGAATTGTTGCAGGTGGCAAGATTGATATTTCTGCAGATATTCCTGCTAGTGGCAGTAATTATCTCCACATTCAAGCACCAGAGAAAGTTGTTGCTAAAGTAGGAACAACTATGGCTACACAATCAGCAGCAAGTGAAGTTCAGCATGTTGTAATTCCTGCTAGACCAGTAGCGCCTGATGAAACTGCTGCTATTGTTGTTAGCAAGGGTACGGCTGTAGGTACGATTGGCTTGAAGAAGGGGGCTGGCACTGGTACTTATGAGTATGCTATAACTGATATTAGCAAAAATGCAGCCCCAGATAAAAACGACAATGTTGGTGGCGTGGGTAATCCTGCTAAGCAAGGTTGGACTACTTTAACTGATTCGCCTGTTGACAGCACTACAACCGTTGTAGCAACCGACAAGGTTTGGTACAGAATTAAGGCAACTGAAAATGCTTTTGCTTCTGATGCTGGGTATTATTCTGTAGTTGAGGAGAATATTCGTGGTGATGTTCCTAATGTTGTACCAGCTACAATTACTGTACCTACAGAAGATGGAGATGCAACAGCTGGTAAATTCAGCGGTACATTGACATGGACAGGTGCTGGCGTTGAGACTGATGTAACTGGATACCATGTGTATTGGAGTATAGATGAAAATAAATCTAACTTACCACAAAGTGCAGAACCTGTTGCAACAGTAGCGCAAGGCGAAACATATGAGTATACATTTACTAATGCTACTATTCCTGAAAATGTTACTGGTTTGATTGTAGTTGCTTATAATGATGAAGGTGACGCAGTAACAGGTAAGTATGCTGATGTAACTGACGTGATACCAGCGCAAGCTACGCCTAATGTTTCAATTGACTTTGCCGCTGAATCAATTGCAGCTGCTAATGGTCTTGTTTATTTAGTTGATGCAACAACTAATACTGAAGATGGATTGAACTTAACTGTTGCAGATGGCAAGATTGATATTTCTGCAGATATTCCTGCTAGTGGCAATAATTATCTCCACATTCAAGCACCAGAAGTAACAACTGCTAAAAACCCAGCAACGATGGTTATGGCTACACAATCAGCAGCAAGTGAAGTTCAGCATGTTGTAATTCCTGCTAGACCAGCAGCACCAACAGCATCAGAAATTACTGCTGTTTCAGCTACAGTTGGAACAGCAGGAACAACAAAGATTACCTTGACTTATACAGGTGGAGCTTACGAGATAGCTATTGCAGCTACTGTGGAAGCAATAACTACATGGGTTGAGGCTGGTGCTACAACTGTTGCTTCCACTGAAATCAGTGCTACTGAAAACGATAAAGTCTTTATTAGAGTAAAAGCTACTGGGTCAGCATTTGCCTCTGATCCTTATGAGTCACATACTATGGTAACAGGTGAAATAGGTAGCTAACCCAACTTAACATTTCTTTTTCAAAAAACCGAGGGAATCCGCCCTCGGTTTTATATTACAACCTTGTTACAAACATTGACTTTTTACGCAAGTAGCATTAAAATAAACTAGGGAATATTATACATATTTCTTTACTACAAATTTTTAAATATTTATGGGGGGAACAAAATGAAAAGGAAGATTCTTCATTTAGCAACGTCACTTACGCTTGCAGCGGCTCTTATGACACCAATCGTTGTTAAAGCAGCACCTTCGTACTACGACGTTCCAGGCCACTGGGCAGAAGCCCAAATTATGAAGTGGAGCGAAAAAAGCGTTTTAAGCGGTTACGCCGGCTACTTCCGTCCAAACGACGCAATGACAAGGGGCGACCTTGCTATTGTCTTGGACAAGATTATGAAGTACCAAACTACTACTCAAAACAGCTATAAAGACTTGCCACAAGAAGCATACTACACTCCAGCGGTTTTACGTGCAGCAGCAGCAGGCGTTATTACAGCTGACGAAGGCTACATTCGTGCAAACCAAAACTTAACTCGCCAAGAAGCGGCTGTTATGGTTGCAAAGGCTCTTAATCTTGCACCAGCTTCAAGCACAAACGCAGAACTTTCAGACTTAAAGTCAATTTCGTCTGCAAACAGGGGTTACGTTTACGCTGTTTTAAACGCTGGTTACATGAACGGTCATAACGACGGCACTTTCGAGCCAAACGGCAAAATTACACGTGCACAAGTTATGTCAATTATAAACAACGCAGCTGTAGGCTACTATGACCAAGCAAAAACTTACACAGGTTCAGTAAGTGGTACAGCTATTGTAAACACATCTGGCGCAACTTTAAAGGACTTAACTGTAAACGGTGACCTTGTAATTGCACAAGGCGTTGGAAATGGTGAAGTTACACTTGACAACGTAAAAGTAAGCGGCACAACTTATGTTCGTGGCGGCGGCTCAAACTCTGTTATCGTTAAAAACTCGAAGCTCGAAAGAGTAAACGTAAGCAAAAGCGGAAATGCTGCTGTTTCTATCAAGCTTGCATCATCTGCTGAAATTGTAAACCTTGTAGCTGCTGAAAGCGAACAAAAGGTGAACGTACAAGGTAAAGTTGGCACTGTTACAGCGCAAGCTAAGTCAAGCGTAAACCTTGTTTCTGCTACTGTAACAAACGTTACTGTAGTTGGCAAAAACGCTGTAGTTTCAGTTGGCAGCGGCACAACCGTAAGAAACTTAACTGTTGAAGAAGACGCTTCAAACACTGTACTTACTGTTTCTGGCACAGTTAATTCAATTTCTAACAGTGCAAACTCTGTAAGCGTTACTGTTTCTTCGGGAGGTAAAGTAACTAGCGTTTCGTCTTCTGTTTCATTACACGTTGACGGTAGTGGTAAGGTTGGAAGCACATCTAGCAATGTTACAGTTTCTGGCGGTACTACTACACCTACTTCAGAGCCTACTTACAGACCTTCTACACCAAGGCCTACTGCTACAACACCAGTTACACAAGCACTTGCTGTTACAAGTGTAAGCAAACCAACTGCAGACGGAATAGGTACAGGTGCTACAAACATTAACAAGTATACAGTTAGCGCAGTTTCTAATAATTCAACTACTATTACTGCAACTGAAGCATTGGTTAATGTAGAATCTGCTGATAGCACCCAAGGCGCTGCAAAATGGGTTGGCGTTCTTATTACAACAAATAAAGATGTTAACACTTTGGCTGTAAATACAGGTGGTGGATTTGTTGACCTTTCGGATACTGATGTTGAAGAAGCTTTAACTGCTGGCGCAACTGGTTCAAAGACATTTGTATGGTGGTTGAAGTCTGAAAACATTGGAACAGAAGGAAAGGTAATTGCAATTAAGGAACAGGGTAAAGCTGATACAACAGCGGTTGATTTTACTGTTAATTTTGTTCCTTTTGTGGCAGCACAAGCTGCACCTGCTTTCACAAATGCAACAGTAGCAGAAGGTTCAGCAGACAACACAACGAAGGTAACAGTAGGAGATACATTGACAGGCAGCTTGAAGTATAAAGTTTCTAACGCAACTGTAGCAACACCAAATGTGGGAGATGCTGTAACAGGCGTAACAGCTTATACAAGCGGTGCTGACATTAGTGGTGTTGATGCAACAACAAACAAGTATCTTGCTATCTATGAAGTTGATGCTTCTAACAATGTTGTTAAGTTCAAGTTGTTTACGTTGACAGCAGCTGATATTAAAGCTCCAGCTGTAGCAAGCAAAATTAGTGGTGTAACAACAGTTACAGCTGGTAATGCTGGAACAACTGAAGTAAAAGGTGTTTGGACTTTGGCGGTTACTACAGCATGTGGCAGTGGTGACAAAGTAACAATAAATGGCACTGAATACACATATGTTGAAAGCAACCCGACTGGCAATCAGTTTACTGGTGTTGATGCAACAGCGCAAGCCGCTTCGTTGGCAACAGTTCTTAATACAAACTTGACTGACTTTGATGTAACAGCTGCTACTGGTACAATAACATTTACACAACAGGTTGGCGGCACAGGCGCTGCACCTACTGCTTCTATTGCAAGCGGCACTGGTGCAATTGGTGCAGTAACTTTAAGAACTGCAGGAAATGCTGGTACTTCTGAAACACTTGGTGTATACACTGTACAAGTTACAACTAACCTTGTTGCAGGCAACACTATTACAATTGCAGGAAAAACACTTAATGCAGTTGCAAGTGGTGCTGCTGCAGGAACATCATTTGTTCCAGGTGCAACAATTGACGCTACAGTAACAAATATTGTAGCTGCACTTGCAAGCAATATGCCAACTGGTTATGCTGTAACAGGTGCAACAAACACATTAACACTTACGCAAACAACAGGTAATGGCTCAGCTACAGCTCCAACAGTAACTGTAGCGCAAGGTTCAACAGTTGCCGTTGGTGTAGTTGGTGCTGTTGGTACAACAACAGCTGGTGTTGCAGCTGTTACTGAAGCAACAGGCGTTTGGACTTTGACAATTGCAACTGCATTTGCTGAAAACGAAGAAGTAACAATAAATAACACAACATATAAATGTACTACAGGTGGAAGTGGAGCTAATGAATTTGCTGTGGGTTCAAGTGCAAGTGAGCAAGCTAGTTCCTTACAAACATTGCTTGAAACAGCTTTAACAAGTGACTTTACTGTAACAGTAAACGGTGCTACAATAACTATTACACAAGCTACTGCAAGTGTTGACCCTGCAAAAGCTGTAACTGCTACAGTTGTTACTAGTAGTGCTACAGGAACAATAAATTTACAGAATACTCAAGCCCCCGTTGTAGAAGTTGCTGAAACACTTGGAGTATACACAGCACAAATCAACGCTAACCTTGTAGTAGGCAACACTATAACAATTGCTGGAAAATCACTCACTGCAGTTGAAAGTAATCCTGTTGTAGGAACTTCATTCGTTCCAGGTGCAACAATTGACGCTACAGTAACAAATATTTTAGCTGCTCTCGTAGGCAATATGCCAACTAATTACGAAGTAACAGGCGCAACAGACACATTAACACTTACTCAAACAGTAGGTCACGGCTCAGCTACAGCTCCGACAGTAACTGTAGCACAAGGTTCAACAGTTGCAGTTGGTGTTGTAGGTGCTGTTAATACATCATCAGCTGGTGCTTCTGGAACAGCTGCAGTTCAGGGTGAATGGACACTAGCAGTTACAGCTGCATTTGCAGTTGGCGATAAAGTAACAGTAAACGGCGTAGACTATGTACACGTTGCTGGTACTCCTTCAGCTAATGAGTTTACTGGTGATGACGTTACTGCTCAAGCTGCTTCGTTGGCAACAGCGCTTGGCACAAACTTAACTGCTTTTAATGTAACAGCAGCTACTGGTACAATAACCTTTACACAAAAAGTTGGAGGTACAGGTGTTGCACCTACTGCTGCAGTTGCAAGTGGTACTGGCACATTAGGTGCAGTAACTCTAGTTACAACTGGAGTTGCTGGCACAACTGCAGTTAAGGGTGTTTACACTTTAACTATCAATGAACCTCTTATTGCTGGTGATGTAATTACTGTAAATGGCACAGATTACACATTTGGTACTACTAGTGGCTTCGGCACTGGCACAACAGTAACTGACCAAGCAACTGAACTTGCAACTTTACTTAATACAGCTTTGACTGCATTTGATGTCACTTCAAATGCAGGTGTTATCACATTTACTCAAGCTACAGCTGGTACAGGTACTGCTCCAACTGCAAGCTTCACAGCAGCAACTAACTAAACCAACGTAACAATTCCTTTTCCAAAAAGCCCATGAGGTTATTCCTCTGGGCTTTTTAACAAGCATTTTTTATTGCAACTTTGCAGAACAATTTAATTAAAACTCCCCCTTGAAATCCAATGTCGTCAACGTAGTGGTTATATCAACTTGCACAGCATAACGCCATAGACATTGTGCAAATTACCACTTGACAAAACAAAAGCAGCTCCAAAATTGAAGCGGATACTGTTATTTGGTATATCAATTTGATTTGGTGATGAAGATGAAACGCAAAGGCGCATTGGTGAAAATAATGAGCGATATGAACAATGTAATCCAAGAGAAAAACCTGGGTCAAAAGGCACGTATGCCTGAAACAAAGGCATTTTCCAAAAATCGCAGAATGCCATGTAATGCTTTTGGCGGATTCCGATAAAAAACGTAATCGACTTTTAAACCGCATAATTGTGGATATTTCAAGGTTTTCGGTTGATATTAAGCCGAATCGAAGCGGTGTTAGAATTTTTCAAGATAGACTTAGAGCGTGCAATAGCAGAAATTGCTCAGTCGATTAAGTAGAAAATATTTTCTAAAGTTGACGACTTTGGCTTGACTTTAGGAATATTTAGCAGTATATTATAATTATTATAGTTCTCGAAGGGAGAGATGTTTTATGACAGTAAATAATTTGGTGGTTTTTATATAATAAATATTTGTAGCGGCTTTTTTAGGGTGTTTTTAAAAGGGTAGCTTTTAGCGTACTTTTCAACTTCCCCTAGTGCCGCAAACATAAGCCTTTTTGTGATACGGTTTTATATTCTTTCTAAACTTGTTAGCACACTTTAGGTGTGTTATTTTTGTGTCTAAATGGAGGATAAATGGTAAACATAATTGATTATGGGTTTAACCTAGCAACTATTGATATTGAAAACTTGAACGGCGTAATTCCAGCAAGAGTAACAGCAACACACAAAGAACGGTATGAAATTGTTTGTGAACATGGTGTAACACATGCACGGCTTAAAAGCAGCGTGTATTTTAATGACAGTGATGAAAACTTTCCAACAACAGGCGACTTTGTTTTAGCCAAGTATAACAGCATTGGCGACTGTGTCATTACAAAAACACTTGACCGAAAATCTCTTTTTTCAAGAAAAGACCCTGACAAAAGGCCTACAGAGCAAGCAGTTGCCGCAAACTTTGACTACGTTTTTATTATGTCGTCACTCAACGACGACTTTAATTTAAACCGTATAGAAAGATATTTAACGGCAGCGTGGCAAAGCGGTGCTGTCCCTGTTGTCATTTTAACAAAAGCTGACTTAGTTGACGATTACAGCGAAAAGCTTAACTCTGTAGAAAAGCTTGCGCTTGGCGTTGGAGTTTTTGCAGTAAGTGCAAAAACAGGGCAAAACATGGAAATGTTATCAGACTATTTAAAGCCAAGAAAGACAATTGTTTTTTTAGGTTCATCTGGTGTTGGTAAGTCGAGCCTTGTAAATGCTCTTTCCGGCGAAGATTTAATGGGCATTGGCGAAATCCGTGAGGACGACTCTAGGGGGCGGCATACCACAACTCATAGGCAACTTATTATGCTGGATAACGGCGTAATGCTAATTGACACGCCAGGAATGAGAGAACTTGGCATGTGGGACGTAAGTGTAGGTTTAGGCAGTGCATTTGCTGATGTTGAGCAGTATTTTGGAAAGTGCAGATTTGCAGACTGCAAACATGAAAAAGAACCTGGCTGTGCTTTAAAGGCCGCTGTTCAAAGCGGTGAGCTTTCTGCTACAAGAGTAAAAAACTATTTTTCACTTATGCGTGAAGCGTTGTATTACGAGGATAAACAGGCTTATTTAAGACAGCAGTCAAAGAAGTTTAAGTCTATTAGCAAGCAATTGAAAAATAGCAAGAAGAAGTGAATGGATAAAAGTGTTTTAGGAAACTAAAAGCCACTGCACAATCTTGGGCAGTCGTTTGCCGACTGCCCATGGACTCAAGATACAAAATGTACAATAAAAAGTTCAAGTATACATTAATTTTCTATATATAAGTACAGTTAAGCTTCGCAACGTAAAGAGGCTTCGCAGTTCACAGGAATTTTAAACGTACTAACAATTTTGTCGTAACAGCTTGTGCAAAGGTCAAACGAATGAACCTCGTTGTCAAATGGCGAAAAGTACCCCCAGCGTTTTTCAATTGATAAATGGTCAGAAGTTCTGCCGCTTTTTGATGTTTCAATTTTTTCTCCGCAGCAGTTGCAAGTTATGTGGGCAAGCTTTTTTTCTATAACGTTTACGTTTTCGTATTTTTTCATTTTATCCCCCCGTAACCCCTAAAAACAAAAATACTCCGTCAATTGTGAAAAGTACAATTGTGAAAAGTAATTTTAGCAAAAGCATATGTTGAACATGTCATTGCAATAATGTATTATACAATAGTAAGAATGTTTTGTATATAGGTAATAATATGTATAAAGATTTGAAAAAATTAGTGTTAAGGAGAAATAAAAT
>CAZBLK010000029.1:0-30909 GCA_964492715.1 uncultured Defluviitaleaceae bacterium
ATTTTCTGTTTTCAAGGTTCGGGGCTACGACTTCTATTTTCGTAGCAATGTTCATATTAATCCTCCAATAATTTTTAACGCAAGCACAATTAAATCAATCCCATTGAGCCGTACGGTATTATTGAAGCAATCCTTTTTGCATTGTATTTAGTGTGTAGTTACTCGGCTTTAAAATCTGTATAATTTTTTTGGATAATATTAATCAACCGCCCCCTTAAACCAAAAAAGTTTAAAAGTTCAAAGCTAGCTAACTACATCAAGGCTTTAAAAGCCGCTTGACAATTTTATGGGTTCCTTGTATCAAGTAATAAAAATTTCAATATTTCTCATTCTTAGCAATTTTACGATTGCCTCATGTCTAATTATATATCAGCTTCGAGTTCTGGTCAATCATTTTTCTTCGTCATAATTACTCACGATACACTAAAATTCGACTTTATTATGTTTAATTTTATTACTTTATAGTATTTCGAACTTATCATTTACAGTTTTCTCCTTATCAATTTTTTTAAATAATTTTCACTTAACACTTGACATTTATCATTTAAAAGATTTAAAATAATTAAAAGATAAAAATTATATCCATCTAAGGAGTGTTTTTATGTCAGACCTTGAACAGAAAAAAAGAAAGTCAAAAATTAGTGACGAAAAGCTTACATTAATTACAGACATAATTACTTATAAAGGAAAAATTAATATAGAAGAGCTAAGTGAAGCCACAAAAATTCCTGTATCAACTTTATACAGATATATTAATCATTTGATTAATAACAACTTGATAGAAAAAAATAATAAAGAGTATAACATAGTTGAAAAAAAGGAGGAAGACTCTTTAAACAGTACATTGTTGCTAAATTTTCTCTTACCCAAATTAATATATAATCTTAGAGTAAGAGAAACTAGAAGCAAATCCTTAAGACGTGCTAAAAAAAATGATACTTCTGATGTAAGCGAGGAATCTACCAATAATAATGATGAGGATTCTAAAGAATTTTTTAGTTTTACGGATAAAACAATTCTTCTTGAATTCACTGACCGTGGATATGAGCAAGTAATTGCAAATGCTTTATGGGATAAGTACCTAAAGGAAGTTTCTCTTATTACTATAGGTGTAGGAGGCATTATCATACATTTGAAAAAAAAGTATGACAATACTAAAATTTATAAGTATTTGGAAAAACTATGCCAAAAAAATTAGCAGTGTCATTTTTTAGTAATATGTACAAAAAGATAGGCATGGAGACTAACTCCATGCCTATCTTTTATCCCTTGAAACTAAATTAAGTTAAGATTATATTCACTTAACTAGATGTATACGGTATAGTGATTTGTATAGGAACATCACTATTACCATTTGTACCATCGCCTAGCTGTCCGCCATTATTCCTTCCCCAAGACCAAACCTCCCCATTATTTTTAATGACAGCCGAATGATAATCACCTGCTGATATAGCCTTAACTTCATCCATTACTTTTACAGGTGTATTAGCAAATGTATTAGTACCGTCACCAATTTCACCATAAAGATTAGTACCCCATGCGAATACTTCTCCATTTTCGGCTAGAGCTAAATTGTGTGAAAGTCCTGCGGTTATTACACTTACATTATCCATTAACTTTATAGGCGTATCGCTAGTTGTATTATCCCAAATCAGATTACCCCACGCCCAAAGTTCTCCATTTTGCTTTATTGCAAAGGAACGGTCAGATGCTGCAAAAATAAACTTTACATCATCCATTATTTTAACTGGGTTGTATCTATCTGTTGTAGTATTGTCACCTATTTGCCCCCAGTTATTTCGTCCCCATGCCCAAAGTTCGCCGTTTTCCTTTATGCACATAGAATGCACACCACCAGAAGATACAGCTTTCACATTATCCAATATTTTAACTGGTACATTACTGCTATTAGTTGTTCCATCTCCTAACTGCCCGAATTGATTTGAACCCCACGCCCAAAGTTCACTCAAATCATTAATAGCCATTGTGTGATAATCACCAGTTGAAACATCTTTAACACTATCCATTACTTTAACTGGAGTGTTTGAATGAGTAAATGTACCAATACCTAATGCACCATTTTGATTGTTTCCAAAAGCGTAAAGTTCGCCAGTAGATTTTATTACCATTGTACGTGCAAAGTTGGTATCAATACTTACAACATCGTCCATTATTTTAATTGGGATATTGCTATCTGTGTTAGTGCCATTCCCCAATTGCCCTAAATTATTTCTACCCCATGCCCATGATGTTTTAGTATTATCAAGAACTATTGAATTATTAGCACCTGACTTTATAATCAACGCTTGTGGCGTTGGAGTTGGTGTAGGTACTGGTGTAGGCGTTGGCGTTGGCGTTGGTGTTGGTACTGCTGTTGGAACTGGTGTTGCCGTTGGTATTGGTGTTGGAGCTGGCGTTGGTGCTGCCGTAGGAACAGGAGTTTGCACAGGAGTTGGAGCTGGGTCATAAGTCGTACCACTTCCGCCACCTACCGCAACGTACTCTGTCCTTACATCAACTTTAATAACGCAGTTCTTAACGTCCGTTTTACTATTACCGCTTTTAAGCATAGCATAAACGTAAAAAGTGTTTGGAAAGCTTTCATTAATATATGTAGAATAAATACTTTGATAAGCAAACTCCGATACTTTTTTCAAGTCTTTAAGCTTCACAGTTTTAGTTGTAGGAAGTACGCTTTTATTCTCAATATTATCCTCTGTTACAAGCAAATCATTTTTAGTAGTATAAGCAAAAACTACATCAGAATTTTTATCTACAGCTATGTCATTAACTGTAAATTCCAAGTTAAACCCATTATTTGCAACATTTTTAGCTTGAATTCTAATAAGCTTAATATTTGAAACGCTTTCGGTAGGAGTAGGGTTAACAATAGACTTTTTAAGCTGTAGTTCAATGTTTGCGATTATTGTATACGCCTCTGCTCTAGTAATTACACCACTAGCATTAAAAGAACCATTAGGATAACCATTTATAAATTTTTGGTCTGTCATTACTGCTACTGCTTGCCTAGCCCAGTTTGAAATAGTTTTGTTATCATTGTACTTATCTACTATTTTATCAGTTTTTAATTGACTTAAATAGGCTTCGTCAATAGTGCAGTTAGTTAGCTGTTTAAAAAGCGTAACCCATATACTACAGGCTTCTTCACGAATTAAGTTATCATTTGGTCTAAAAAGATTACTTGCACCATTCATCAAGCCTTTTGAAGCTACTGAATTTATTTCCTTAGAAAATGAGCTTTCAGCCAAAACATCAGTAAACTTTGGTGATGTTGATTTATGTACTGCCCCTAGTTTTGCAAGTAAACTTTTATTTTCATCAATCCACCTGCTTAATGAGTATGCAAACTCTGCCCTTGTTATGGGTTTATTAGGGTTAATGATGTTCCCACCATAAGTATTAACAAGCCCTCGGTCATAACAGTACAAAATGGCGTTTTCAGCCCAATGTCCTTTTATATCAGGAAATGTTGGTTGTGTTGATTCATTAAATGAAGCTGGAATTATACTTGGTTGTACCGAAACTACAGTAGTTGGAACTGGTGTTGGTTTTGGCGTTGGTGCTAATGTCGGAACTGGTGCTTGTATGGGTGATGGTGTAGGAGAGATACTATTTAGATATTCTTGATACATTTCCTCCCTATATGTCTTACTAGTATCTTTATTAAGTTTTGGTGTTTCAGTAGCTTTAATAAAATCCTCAAAAGGTTTAGGGTCATCAAATACAGGCGGTGAACCCGAAACATTTGTAATAAAAAGGTTTATTACTAGAATTAACGTCAATGGTGTCAGTAATTTTTTGTACACTAACTTGCAAACCTCCTTGTTATGTATAATTTATGAAATTGTTTTAATTATTTTAAATCAGTCCCCCTTATAGAAGTATAAGTAGAATTTTGTATAATAGTAACACTATTTATTTTATCAATAGCTAAACTAAATTGCAAGCCTTTTTTACATACCCTACAATAAACTTGAGGTGTATGTAATGTTAGAATTAAACTGGAAAGATATTTCGGCTAGACTTAAAGACTTGAGAATTAAAAACAAGATAACAATAGAACGGCTTTCAGAAATAATTGGGGTTTCAACTTCCTTTGTAGGGCTAGTAGAACGTGGTGACAGTGGTATTAGTATAGAAAATCTTTACAAACTGTCACAAGTGTTTGGTGTATCGGTTGACTACCTGCTTACTGGCGAAGCTACTTCAAAAGCTGAAAGTGATGTTCCAAAATTTGATATCCTGAAAGCCGCTTTGTACGACTATACAGAAGATGAGCTTTCTTTTTTGCTTGACTTAGCGAAGTTTTTGAAGCCTAGAGTTAATGTTGTGAAAAGTAAAAAGAAATAGTTATTCGTACTCTGCTTCATCATCTTCAAAATTAAAGTCTTCTGTATTGTTTTGCTGTAGTAGCTGAACATTAGAAGATGTTACATTTTCATCATCAGCAAATAAACTTTGTACGAACTTGTTAATACTATCATCAATTTCATTAACTGCTACTACAAGGTTGCCAAAGGTTGGGTTTACAGCCCTTGCCTTTTCTTCAAGGATTTTCTTCTGTCTAGCCTTTTTAGCTGGCTTACGTGTTTTTGTTGTTACTTCCAATTGGTTTACGTAGTCAAGCATGTTTTCTACGAAAAGTGGTTCAAAGTCAAGGTCTTGCGTTGCTACGTTACGAATGAAATTTCTAACTACTTTCTTCATTAATAATACCCCCTAAGAGTTAGACTTTAGTAGTTTGACTGTTAGTTCTACCATTTCCAATAAAAGTATTTGAAAAGCTAGAGTGTTGCCCTTTTCTGCAAGGGTATCCATTTCAGCTTCAATCGTTTGTTTAATTGAATCCATAACACAGTAAAGCTGTAGTAAATTTTGTTTTCTTAGCTCAGCATTTATAAAAATCATCCCCTTAGTACTATTATAATTTATTTGCAAGCACAGCTTTTGTCCTTTTAAAACTTTTTAATTGTAGTTTGCTAACTAATGTCTAAAACTTTTTACTATGGCTGTGTGCCCTCGTCCTCTCCAACAGACAAGGACTCCCCTTGCGTGCCGTTGTGAAGCTTTTTTAGGTGCTTTTGTGACTTTTTGTCCTTGTCCTTACTTGTGCCATTTTCCTTCCCTTCGAGGCTCTCCGCAAAGGTTGGAAAGTCTAAAGGCTCTAGCTTCCAGCCGTGTCTTAAAGTGGGTGTCAGCGGATGAAGTCCAGCCGTGCCACGCTCGTCTAACGTAGTGAACACTTTGTCTTTGTGTGGCTCAAGCAGTTTCAGTACGGCTCTTTGTCGTAGCATAATCTTTTTACTGCCGTCACCGCCTTTACCCCAAGCTATGATGATACTATTAGCACTTTCAGCAGAAGCTAAAATTTGATTATCGTTATCAGTAGTGTTAATTGAAGCTAGTTCTTTACTTGGGTTTGCATCTGTTTTTGAGAAAAGGTTAAGAATATCTACTGAACCGTAGTCTAGCTTTGCTAGGTTGTTAAGCACTAACATGGTTGTTAGGTCTAGTTGGGTAATGTCAGAAGAACACGGAAAAATCATAATTACAGTAGCTTTTTTCTTTGAACTATCCCATGTTTTTTGAAGTAAGTAACGGTGTTGGTTGTCGTCACTGTAAATGGCTATGGTTTGCAATGTGCTTTCGGTGGTTTTCATTAATTTAACCTTCTTTCATATATAATTTAATTTCAAAAATAAATACTTTTTGTTGCAGTTTTTAATCAGCCCATTTAACCCAACTTGAACTAGAAAAGTCAAAAGTGTATGTTCCGTTGTCGAGTTGGAGAGTTAGGAAATGAATTTTGTCGTTGTATGAGTAAACAGTGTAAACTACGTACTCGTTACCGTTTTCATCATTAACGTAACCGAAACTAGCTATGAGGTTGTCAGGTGTTGGAGCAATCTTACTTACTTTTTCAAGTTCGGAAATTTCGCTCGCTTCAAAGCTATAGCTTTCTAGCCAAACGGCATTAAAAAACAGCTTCCTGTGGGGGAAGCTGTCAATAATTGGTTTTACTACTTCTGTAATTTGGTTAACGTGCAATTTTATCAGTCCTTTCTGTAATATATGTGCTTACAAAGTGTTGTTTTTATACTATGACAAATGGGCACACAAGCTACTACACTTTCCCTACGCTTGGGCTTCGGGTCGTTTCGTAGCTCTTGCCGACTGTTACCACAGTCGTCCGCTTGCTCCCTAGTCGCAAGCGGTTGTGCCCTTCTATATGTTCCTTTCTTTTGGTACTTACGGCACTTACGATATTTTGTCAGCAAAAAGGTGGTGATTTTTTGAAACTTTTCTTTTCCTTAGAATTATCTCTCTTGTTGAATGAGGTTTTGCAATTAGATACCTTAAAAAAACAGCTACATGTAAGCGAAGCTGATTTTAAAGTGGTCTAATTATAATTTTAATGAAAATCTTTATTAATAACGGCACACAAACACCTCCTTATAAATTTAGAAATAATAGTACTATAGCTTGGCAAACATCTTAAAAAGGCAAATTGTATCTTTAACGCCTTCTTCATACATCTGCTTTATTAAAGAGTCGTGTTGTTCGCTTTTTAGTTCCTCGTAGGTAATAATGGTTTGCTTTACTTCGTCTGAAAAACTTTCGTAAAGCTCATTTATAGCTGTGTTTACACCAGTTAGAGAAGTTTCGTCCTTTAATTCTGAAAACCGTTCCTCAGCACGTAGTACAATTGTTTCTTGAATTATGTCAGTTAACTGTTTTTCTCTTGTTTGCATAAAAAATAAACCTCCTTTTAATATTTGCTTACTAAAAGCATAGTTGGTAGGTGTGTTGTCAATTACAAAGATTTTGGTGTTTAGGGGTTTTTCTGCTTGGATTGTGTGTTTGTGGTTGAATGGTGGTACTTCTTGGACATGTTCTACTTCTTGGTATGTATTTTGGTGCTTTTGGGTTTTGTGGTGAGAGTGAAGACTTGCAGGTAGTATAGTTTTGAGAGTGTTTTTACATTTTTGTCTATCAATCCTTTAAATTATACTTGCAAAAAATAGCATTGTATGATATATACTTTTTATGAATTGTAATACAAAATTTAACTAATTAGAGAAAGGAGCACAGTATGTACTACAAATATAGAGTTGACATTTTTGAAAAATATAATACTGCATACCAATACTTTGCTAAATATTGCGATAAGCTCATATTGTTAGAAAATTATATACATAAAATAGTGTCAGATACCATACAATCTAATATTGAAGAATTTACATCAGACTATAACCATGCAAATTACCTACAACCTTTTTGGGGCAATTATCCACCAGAAGATAGGGGTAGAATGCCTATTGGTGACCAAATACCTTGGATTGAGGTTGGTGAACATTCCATTGGACATAAACTAACACGACTGCTTTCTATAAGCTACTCTATTCGTGAAGTTTCACTCCCGTCAGGCAGTGATGACCGTTACATAATAAGTCATCCAAAGATTAAAGAAATTACAGGTTATACCGATTCTGTAATGGTTTTTATTGATGTGAAGTCTGTAGGACCTAGAGATGATGCTGAACATATTGTTGTTTCTCCTTACCAAGTTTCCGGAGATGGTATTTGGAAAACTGTTAACGAAAATTTAGTTAACTCTGCAATGAAAGCTTTAGGTAATAGAACATCTCATGATTTCTATCCTGCTGTTTCACCAATATATGTTTTAAAAAATGGTATTGTATGTCCAACTATTCATATATTTATAAAACCTATTTATTGTATGCTTAGCCAGTATAATTCAATGCTACATGGGCAACCGTTACAAAAAATTAAAATTATTAGTTTGCCTAACGGGTTGCTATTAACCAAAAATCCTAATTATTTATCGGCTTACCCTAACTTGCTATTTCCGGGTAAAGATGATAAAAATAAAAGTATAAAGAAATTGCGTTGTAGGGTGTCATTCGATATTATACGAAAAATTGATTTGTGGCGGCTATCAGTAATAGCAGCGGAAAATGAGCTACTATAGACTTAGTCTATAGCAGCTTCATTTGTAATGAACAGTTAGCTACATTTTTTTTTGCTAAATTAACGTACTTTGATTCTTTTTCAACACCAATAAAATTTCTTCTTTCCAAAATAGAGGCAATTGCAGTAGTGCCACTTCCCATAAAACAGTCTAAAACAGTGTCATCAACTTGGGTATACAAGCGGATAACCCGCTGAGCAAGCTCAATTGGAAATTTTGCCTCATGATCATTATTCTTTCGTACGGAAGGTATGAACCATACCCCTCTGCTTCCCCACTCAGACCATTCAGCTTTTGTTAGTTTATCTCTCTCTACCAATGTAATCCCCGGTTTCCAGAAACAGTATAAATATTCGAATTCGGACACGGATCTATAAGAATTTGAGTGCCATTGCGAATTTGTCCAAGTAGGGTCTTTTACCCAAATTCTCCTATCATAAAGATACAGACCTGCTTCTTTAGCATAATCTTCTAGAAATCCGCCAACAAGTTTTACTTTTGTTTGAGTATTATATTTTCCACCTCTAATATTATTGCCATTTAATCTTCTATCAACAGTTTGCTCGCTACAACCTAGCAGTTTTGCAAGTTGATATCTGTTGTAGTTAGGATATCGTTCCATTGCATCTAAAATTTGCTCTTTGGTTACAGTACATTTCAATTTTGATTTATTTAATGCTTGAAATTTTGGCATAGACTCATCAGGGAATGCTAAAATATCATCAATATTTACTACTAAAAAAGAACCAGGTTTCAAGATATCAAAATGTAACCTAATAACAGTTTTTAATAAATATAACCAATCATCAAAAGTTTGTTCTTTTTCGTATTCTTTTCCAACATGATACGGAGGTGACCAAAAACTAAGAGCTATAGAGTCAGGTTCTATGGATTTGAGCATTTCTGTAGAGTCACCGTGGTAAATTTGATTTATAGTTAAATATTTATTATTTGAAATATTATTTGACTTGGAGGCACTTATCATTTATATTTTCCTTTCATTTATTATTCGAAACTAATTATAACACATTTCTTTAATAATATAAGCAGGTAATTTTATTTCGTATCTTAAAATGGATATATTTACCCTATCTCTTGATTGCATAAAAAATAAAATATGTCTTGCTAAAAATATGTCTGGAAAGGTGTCAATAGTAAGTTTGGGCATTTAAGTTTTTTCTGCTTAGCGTTGTGCATGAATTACTTCATTCTTAAACTTGTTGACTTCCTAGTAAGCACTTTAACGTTTTATTTGCTTGTAATGAATTTGAAGACTTTGTTATATAACGATCATTTTGGAATATTTTAACCTCCATTTTAGTTTTAGAGATATTGTTTCATAATAATTATATATGTTTGTAAAGTTAATTGGTTCATTAAGGCTAATGTGATAAAGAATAAGTCTTTTTTGGCTGTGCACGACAAAGCGGAATAACTCGTCAGTGTCAATTTCATTCTTCACCTCTACTATAGCTTACTTTCCTTTTGGATGATTATTCCCTGTTCAGATTGTTTCGGACATGACCCCTTGATTATACTAGAAGTCTTTGAAAACAGGTTTAAATGTTTTTTACATAGCCATACTTCAATCCTAAAAGTTAATAACATAATCAGCATGTCGAAGAAATATGCTATTGACAATTAGTAAATATTTGGTATAATTTTATTAGCACTCACAACAGTTGAGTGCTAATAAAAAGGAGGTAATCTTAAATGCTTAAAACAAAAGACATTTATAGTGTGAAGGTTTTAGGAACAAAAGGTTATGAAGATGATGGCAGTGCACGGCATGGTGACTGTATTATAATTTATAACGATCAGAATAAACAGATGGTAGTATATGACTGTGGTTCTGAACAACATGCAAATACAGTACTAAAATTTATGAATGATAATAGCATTTTAAAAACTGACGTGATTTTATCTCATAACGATAGCGACCACTTCAACGGAATTCAAAAGTTGATAGATAAAGATAAAGTTGATAGAATCTTCACTACCTTACTTTTGAAATATGTTGATGCAATCTTAAAAAAACTTGATGATAAAAGACGTAAACCCGATAGTACTAAAGAACACATTCTCGAATTATACGATAATATCTTTAAGTTGAAAGGAAACAACCTTAAAGATATATATACATAAAGAAGAATTACCTGGAGGCATTACCTTTATTGGCCCAGACAAAGATACAATGATAGAAACGGTGGCAAAAGCAATTGAGGAAAATGATATTCAAACATCAAGTGGAAAAGAAACCCTTGTAAACTCTACCAGTTTGCAAATTGCAGTCTCCATACAAGATAGTAAAAACTTGCTACTCTTGGGAGATGCAGCAGTTGAAAATGTAAAGTGCGATTTAACAAACTATTTTTACATTCAATTGCCTCATCATGGAAAGTTAGTGAGTGCAGAGGCTATTTTTGAAAAAATTAATGATACTGATACAGCAAATCATACCTTTATTGTATCTGATAATACTGGTAACTCTAATGGAGGTTCAGATGATTTAATGAAGTCTAATGTACGTAAAGGTAAGGTCATAAAAAATACTAAAAATGGTGATATTGAGCTAGGTTTTCCTACCTATTCCTCGCTTGAAAGTGCAAGAACCAATTTTGGCATATGATTTGGTATATAAGCAAATTGATTGATTCTACTGAAGAATTTCACGAAAGAACAAAATTCTATTCGGAATTGACAAGACGAGAGCTATTTATTATCGATAATTCAGATGACTTTTTTATCCTTTATGATGGTAGAAATGATAATCGCTGTATGATTATCGGACATACCGATACAGCCCTTGATTTAATAAAGTTGTTGAAAGAAAAGAGTCAAAAAAGATACAAACTTTACCTTTGCGTTTGCAAAATGTCAGATGTCTATTTTCATGAAATACGCAAACTAACTACACCTTATGAATTATACTTGTCAAGGCAAGAAGATGTTAGGATAGGTACAAAATTGTATTTGGGCTGTTCTTTTCTAGATAAAACAGTTACTGGATTTGATTTTAAGGCAACTCGATCAGAACTAAATATGTTCAATTTGAAGCTAAAAGGATTTTTCAACAAATTAGATAAAAGCTTCACTTTACAGGAATAGAATTATAGTTATGTTCATATTATACAAGCCTGTTGAATAAAATATGTTTTGCTATTATCCCAAACTTGGACCTGACAAAACAATTAACCTAAGTCAAATGGATAAATCAACAGGCTTATGTGTTACTGAAAATACAGTTAACTTCAAAAAATATTAATCTTTAATAAATCTAATATACATACATTTTGTAACATCATATCCGTGTTTAAAAATCATATTAAATGTGTCTTCAGACGGCTTCCTTAAATCTGTGGGATAATTTGATACCTTAAACACTTTGTCATCTTTTAAGCACTCTGATATTAAATTATTTTTTTCTATTGCATCCATTGTAACATCTTTCATAATGTAGCTAGCAGAATTACCCATATTAATATACATACCTTGTTTTGTGCGTTTAAAAAAATCTATAACAATTCTTGTCCTTAGAGCAGTAACTTGACTTGTTGCTATGTCCAGTAATCTTCTTAAGTTTTTATGTGAAAGCCCCTTCTCTCTAAACTGCGTACCAATTTTTTTACCTGCGTTACTTACTATCAAATATGTAATATCATCACTTAACCTGCCTCCATCATCTGGCTTGAAAATTGATTCTATTCCTAGATTATCGTACACTCCTCCGTCCCACAAATGCAGTTCATTATAATTTTCTTTATAAGTGCCTTCATGAAATTCTGACTTTTCCCATATGTAGTCAGTTATATTCAGCTTATATGGCCCAATTAAGACTGGAAATCCTGCTGAAGCAGCAAGTGCATTTGATAATTTAACATCACACCTTGTATATCCAATCTTATGATCCCCCATTTGTTCTTGCGAAAATTTAAATCTTTTTCCTGTCTCATAAGTTGTACAATTTATTTGCCATTCTGGGTATGAATTGATATCAGATAAATTTGTATCTACTGACCAAACTTCCCTAATAGTATCAGATAAAATTATATTTTGCTCTTTAAACCAATTAAAAGGTAAAAGTTTATTTACTACCAACGACTTTTGGATATTGTTTTCTAAAATAGTTTTTTTAATTCTTGGAAGAACTTCACATAAAAACTCTTTACTTGTAGGCCATTTATAGCCATTTGATGAGTAAATTAAACCAACTGCCAAACTAGCACCTGATACTGTTGAAATTTTTGATATGCTCTCTAACAGCCCTTTTTCAGCTAACCATTTAATAACCCCTAAATGAAAAATTAATGCTCGTATTCCTCCACCCGAAAGTGCTAAAGCAATTTTCTCAGCTGAGTAATCCATGTCATTTTCCTTTCTATAGATAATATTAGATACAATAATTGGTGATATTAGTACAATTATTATAGCATACCAACGTTAGGCATACAAATAAGAGTTGATTTTTTAAGTAAAGTAGGCTATCATATTTTTCAATATAATACTACTTTATGATTGACCTAAAAAATATGTATGGTTTAATATTGTGAAAACTCAAAATAGAGCTATGTATTTTATGACATTAAAAGTACTCACGATACAAAACTTAGTTCGTGGAAGGCTATGCAGGAGCTTCACCTCCACTTTCGAATTTAAAATCCGAACACCCAAAATACATTTTTGTTAATGGTCTGTTCGGAATCGTACTTGATAGAAGCATAACGCCTACTAAGTACAAATAACAATGCAAGCCGATCCACTTGCCTACAAAAGCAAGATGAGCGGCTTCATTTTTTCTTGTTTCATTTATTTGTAAAATCTATGCCCACCGTAGTCGAATAAGCGTGTTAATGCTGTTTCATGCCAACATTCAGCTGTTGCCCCCCTAAGCGTCCTAAAAAACAAAGCCCCCTGCGAATAATCCACTCCGCATAGGGCTTCTTGTACTGCTAAAATTGTATCCTGTTTCGGTACTGCCTTTTCGTAAGCACCGTTTCGAGTAGGCTCAAACTGCTGTGGCTGAAAAACTACGTCTTTAATCGTGTTAGGGAAGCTTTTTGCTTTTAGCCTGTTAAATATGACGTTTGCTACAAGGACTTTACCTTTCCTGTCCTCGCCGCCTGCTTCTGCTTGCACGATTTTTTGTAGAATTGTTAGTTCCTCACTGCTTACATTAACGGAAGCTTTTAGCCTAACTTCAATGGTTTTTGTGCTGTCATTCCATACTACAACAAAGTCCAAGGCTTCCAGAAGTTGTTTTGCTTGCACGAATGTAACGCCGTTGACTATGTTTCCATTGATGTCAACCGTTTTTTGCCCGAATAAATCAAATTTAACGGTGCTAACGGCGGTTTGCGGCGGTTGTTGCTCTGTGGGCTTTTCCAGATGCTTGATAAAGTCCGTCCAAAGCTCTGGGGTATCAAGCATAGTAGCAGGGCAATGTTTGCCCCAAGCGTCATAATGACGTTTGACTGCGGAAACTGGCAAGCCTGTTTTTGCAAGTATGTACCTTGTAAGCTCAATAGCGTTTTGCCTTGCCTTTGCGTAGTCACCATCTGAATTTACGCAAATTTCAATGCCGATTGAATTGTCGTTTGTAATGTCACTTTTGCCCTTGTTATCCCCAACGTGCCACATTTTTAAGCATTTTCCGTTTTCAAACTCCCCAAGCTGTATAACTTGTTTGTCATCAACAATGAAGTGGGCTGATGAATTGGCAGCGGCATTTGTGTTCCAGTAATTAAAATGGGATAAAGCGTTTGCACCTTTAGCTTTGTTGGCTGTTTCGTGGATAACAACGTATTTTGGCTTAATTACAACGCCTTTACTGTAGTTCATTGCAATAAGCTTTTTTTCTATGTTCAAAATTAACCCTCCTTGTTTTCGCTGTTTAAAAACCCTTCTGAAAGTGCATTTGACTTGTTTTCAGCTTCCTGTTCTATTTTCTGTTTGAATGTGTGCAGTATCTTTGTCAAAAAAGGAACTGAAACTCCAATTTCTTGAAGGTTTTCAAGAATTGATATTCCTTCCGTTGAAATAAGGTAACACACCGACAAAATCCCAAAAATGCCATGCCAAGTGAAATGTACACCAAATTCAATGCCAACTTGAAAAACCACATAATCAATGCAAAACGCAAGCCCAACGAGAAAAAAATAACAGCCTTTTTTGACTGCTCCCCGTAACGCCGCTTTGCTTGACACGCCGCCGTGTTCAATTGCTGATATTAAGCCTGTTATGTAGTCAACTACTTCAAAAAGTACAAGGATAAATATAAGAGGTGTGAAGCTTTCTGACATGAACCCTGCGATTGAAAGCAAGGCTGCAAGCCCCCCTTTGGTTGTTATTTCTTTCATGGTTGTTCCCCCTCGCTAATAACTGACTCATCAAGAACTGATATTACAACCTCACGCAAATTACCTATATTGGGTATTAATTCTTTGCTGTAAGTACCATTCTGCACAAGCCTTACCCAAGTCAATACAAGCCCACTATCTTTATTAAACATTTAGTACACCCCCTAACGCCATTGACAATTCTGCAATAGCCATATCATTTTGCAGTTGATATTCTGCAACAGCTACAGACAATTCACCCAACGCCTTATCAGCCCGACTTGGAAAATCTTTATTTGTCTCCAAGTATTCACCGAACGTCATTTGTGTTTCATCATATTCCCATTCTTGTATGTTTACTGATTCTACCGTTGCTTCTGTAGTTGTAATACTGCGTATATTGGTGCGTATATACACGGTATCAACGTTAACTTCTAGTTGCAATGGTTCGGTAGAGCTTCGGACGTTTGTTAGTTTTAACATTTGTCCCCTCCTTAACTGAAAGAATTATATTTATCCTTTTTTATTATAGTAGCCAAACTAAATAAAGCACAGGCGACCACCGAAATACGAACTCGCAGACGCTGCCGAAGAACTCGCAAAAAGAAAGAACGCCCCCGCACTCGCCCCAATCGCCCAAAAACCACCGAAATACGGCAAGCACGAAGCGTAAAGATAACCGTCATCGGTGTAATAAGTAGAGCTGCTACCACTTACCGTTTTACACAAAAAACCGCTACCGTTTGTTCCTTGCACCCTAGTGATATATCCACTTATATTTGATATAGCACCTTTACCATTATCGGCATACCCTGTGCCAGCGTCATTAAAGTTTTTGTAGTTTGTTAAAATGTTCCAGCTTGCGTCAATATATAGCCCATCAACCCACTGCCGTAAGTTTCCCCAAAAGTCTTCAACTCCAGCAAATTTCATTTGTTGCGTGCCTGTTTGTTCGCCGAAATACATTCCTTTTGTGTTTGCACCACCTGTTGTAGTAGCTGCAGAATTACTTCCTGCCGTAAAGCCTTGCCCAAGAGCTGCTTGGCTGTTCAGGCTGCCATATTTTATCAAATATAAACACTGTAAATACTTAAGCAATCCGTAAGTTAATTGTTGATATCCTATACCTCCTGCTTGGCAGCGTGTTCTTTGTGTTCCTATTGTAATGTTTGCTGTTGGTATTTTACCGCTTAAAGAACGGTTTTTTGTGCCATCATACCAAGATAAATAAGCACCCACGTAAGCCTTATCTCTGTCACCAAGGGTTTCTCGGGAAAATGCGTCATAGGAGTACCCAGGTTTGTTAGGTTCGTTTGTGATGCTAACGTATAAGTCCGTGCCAATTCTCTCAAACTTGTATCCAGCAAATGGAAGCGAAATCATCACGTCTCCGTCATTACCCGAAGTTATGTCGGCAACTGTACCATCTGCTTTCTGCTCAAAGTTGTTTGGGTTTAAGTAGTAATTTATCGCACCGTTTAGTAGCATACAAGGCTTTATATCTTTGAAAATGTCCTTTGAATCCCAATCGCTACTTCCTTTTGCCATGCCCATGGCGTCATTAAGGTATGTTACGGCAGTTAAGGGATTAGAGTTGTTTTCATCTATTTTCACGGTGTAAGTAACATATTTTGATGCAGTTAATGTCGCAAGTTGGCTTTTAAATTCGGCGTTTATGCTTCTTTGCCTGCGTAATTGAACGCCGTCAAAGTCGTACACATCATTACTACTAACGCCTCCACCATTACGAACAAAAACACTTGGCGTACTAGCACCAGTTAATATACTAACTTCTTGCGTCCCCCCTGTTGACTTGCTTAATGATATGCTTAAAGTAAGCTTATCACCTGCGGCAACATCAGTAAGCTGTGTCAACCTGTTTTCGGGCATAAATACGGCAAATTCCTCTTTCGCCATTGTTGCCCTAAACTCAAAAAGCTTAACGCTTATAGTAGTCTGCCCGAAGCTGTACGTTACACGTCCGCTATACACCGTGTTAACAGCAAGCCCACTTAATATTAAACTCATGCTGTAATACGACAAAGGGCTTATCTTAAGCGGTTCTGTTGCTGTGTAAGTATAGTCCTTGGTGACAGCCTGTGAGCCTGTTAGTGTGTAGGGTACGGTTTTGTCGGTTGTTGGCTCTGCCACTGATAACGTTTGACCGTCAAAAAATAGCATTGCTGTGTCTAGAACTAGGTTGCTTTGTTGGGTTTGTTCTAGTTCTTTGGCGGTTTCTATGACGTTTTGGCGTAGGGCTTCGTAGTCATATTCTGTAAAATTTCGGGCAATAATTGTGCCTGTAACCCAGCTCTTGGCTGTGCCTTGAAAAGCCCGTTGTACTGTTAGCTTGTTGCCTTGCTTTTCAATCAGTTTAACCGTTTCCGCACTTGAAAAATTGCCGCCAAGTACAAGCACGTTTGGTGCATCGGGTATGCTTGTTGCATCTTGTACGTAAATAGTTGTATCAGTAGCAGTAATATCACCTACAATAAATGTTTCTGTACTGTTTACAACTCCGCTATACATTTCTTTTAGTATCATTAATAATCACCGCCGCCCCTTGAATTTGTGAAAATATCCAAAAATAAATAAGCAGAAATACGTGTACGTCTATCGGGTATAATTTCTAGCTTGTGCCATGTATCCCTTGTAATTCTGCCGCCCTTATCCGTTGCTAAATAATTGATAATGTCAATGTTGCTAATGTCCGAAACTGTAGAAATATTTTTCCCGTCAACCCTTAAGCTAATGCTGTTTGCCGTTGTACCTACATAAATACCAAACTCTATGTCATGCACATGCGGCGGTATAGTCACGCTGTGGCTATGTGCTGGAATGCTTATTGTGTGTGTATGAGCCTGTATGGTCACGCTGTGGCTGTGTGCTGGGATACTTATGCTATGAGTGTGTGCCTGTATTGTAAAGCTATGAGTGTGTGAAGGTACGCTTACTGTGTGCCTGTGGCTTCCTATTGTAACACTATGAGAGTGCTGCAACGTTATAGCGTGGGAGTGTTCGTATGGCGTACCTCGGTTTTCTGTTGTTGTTGCATCTGTGCCACTTGTGCCATTTCCTCCCCATACACTTCCTGCACTGGTTTGTGTTGTTCCTCCGTCACTTGACGAAGTTTCTTGGCTGCCGCCACCGCTTTCCGTTGAGGTACTTGTACCGCCGCCGCTTGATGAAGTTTGTTGGCTGCCGCCGCCGTCTGATGTTGAAGTGGTAGTACCTCCACCGCTTGACGAAGTTTGCTGGCTTCCACCGCCGCTTTGCGTTGACGTTGCAATATCGCCACCGCCTTTTACTGCTTTTGAGTACCCTCTGAATGGCTGTAGTTGTATTCTTAGCATTGCTTTGTTTATGTTAACCATGCTTGAAGGTATGTAAAAATCAAAAACAGCAGGGTAACCAACGTCGGCGTTATCAATGTACGGAATAGTCATAAGTGTAGCCGAACCTTGGGCGTATGTTTCGTTTATCCTTGCCCTCTCTTGCATGTCTGCAATGCTTCCAGCTATGCTTTTGTTTTTGTTGGCTATTGTAACGCTAATGTCGGCTTTTGTGACATCACTCTTTTCAATTTCAACGATTTTAGCGGCAAAGCTTATATTGTCCTCTTTGTCGATAACCCTTACTACTTTGCCTTCTTTAAATTCGTCAAAACTCTGGGCTGTTTTTTTGAACAGGTCTAGGGAATTTACTGAATAACTTATATACGGTATTTTTAACTCGTTCAACATGCTTTGGGCTGTAGCCTTCAAGCTTTCTGCGTCCTCAAAACGCCTGTCTACCCAAATAACTTCTTTTAAGCCGTATGTGTTTTTTGTGTCGGCTTCAAGGTATGGTATTTTGTTGTTAACGCTTTCAATAGTTAATTGGTTGTCACCCTCACCATACCCAAGTGGGTATATGCGTGTTACAAGGTTTGCAGGGTTTACATGCTTTTCTATGGACTGCATATTTTTTCGATAACGTATCTCACAACCTACAGTGGTTTCGGCTGCTACAAGGTTAAGTGTCCAAGGATAACTTGAAGTATCGTATGTAAAATGGTAATCCTCAATAAACGGTTTGGGAATAGAGAACAATGCACTACAAAGGTTTTCATTTTCCCATTTGTAAAGGAATTGCTTTTGAAAGTTGCATTTTCCTAGCCTCCAGTTTTTTGTTGTCTGCTTACTAAGCACGTACTGAATAACCTCGGTTGTAAATACGCCGATATTGCCTATTTCGTGGTACTTAAAAAGCACATTATCAATAAGTGTGGCTATGACATGCTCACATTCGTATGTGATGTAGCCATTTACCCCTCGTGCTAATGTGCTTGGTAGTATTCTAAACAATTCAATTCGCCGCTTGTCATCGTAAATTTCAACGTAGTTAAAGGGTTTGCAATAAGCGTTTTTGGGGTCATCTGCTGGAAGCGTAAATGTAGCCGTCCATAAGCCATTGTAAACTTGCTTGTATCCGATTCTAATTGCTTTATCCAAGAAGCAAAGCCTTTTCATGCTTTGGTCGAATACTTGTGGTATGTTGGCGTTTCCCATAGCTTCACCTCTTTACAAATAAGCGTCTTTCCATAGTATTTTTATGTCTGTCTTGTCGTTTGCGTTGTTGCTTGTATAGATAATGTCGTTTTCATGTGGGTTTAATAGGAAAAATTCACTATCCATACTTAAATATTGAATAGCGTTCTGTCCGTTTAGCGTTACTGTCATTTCGTCTGTGTTTATTACAAGTTCGTCACCGACACGCATAACAAGGTCTGTAAGCTTTAAGTATTCATAACGGTATGTGTTAAAGCCTTTGCTTGTAACTACAAGTACAACAACGGCAACGCCACTATAGGCTATTACAATATTTAGTTTACCGTTTGACTTTAAAGCAGTGTATATGCTTCCTCTTACTTGCTTAATGGCATTTATTTTGCCGTTTGCAAGCATATAAAACTCGGATTTCCCTTTAAAAGTACTTACAAAATTAGCCCTGCCGTTCAATGAGAACTGCATATCTGCATTGCCTTTTATAGCTAAAATAGTGCTTATATTTCCACCAATACCAAGGTTTAGCACCGCTTTACTGTTTGTATAGAAATTTTCCACGGTTAAAATGAAGCCTATTAAGACTGCTGTTTTCGTTAACATTAAAGGCATCGCCTAAATTGCGAACTTTTAACATGCTTCCGCTTACAAGCATATCTGTTAAGCTTTTGATAACACCAAAATAGTTGTCTGAATATAGTGCAATGTTTGCATTTCCGCTTAGTGTGTTTACAAAGCTTACATTACCGCTCATAAGTAATGACGTTTTAGCCAAACCCTCAAATGATTTAACAGCAATAACGCTTCCAGACGTTTCAAGGCTTACGCTTGCGTTGCCGTGGAGGTTTATACTCCTGTCGTTTGATGTATTAAATTTACCTCTGTTAAAGGGCTGTCGATTAAACATAATGCCCTCCCTTGTTTATCAATCCATAGATACGGTAAGCGTACCTATGTTGAACTTGGCTTCATCACCGCTTTCAATTAACTTTGGACTTGGTACAGCCGCCGAAGCTAATAAGTTTCCACCTGTTAAGGCTGGGCGTATGCCAAAGTGCGAAATTGTTCCCCAATTAGTCGTTGCTACAGGGAAGCGTATTTCGTTACTGTTTTGTATTGTTGCTTTCCCACTTATCTGGACAGGGGCTGAAAAGCTAACTTCTTGTCGTTGATAGCCACCGCCTGATATTTCTGTTCCTGTGTCACCGTCTGTGGGGTCTGAAATATACAGGGCTACGTACAGCTTTGTCGGTGATGGGATATTACCGCTTCTGAAAAAGTGGTTTAAAATAGCTTCCTCTAAGTAATTACTTGCATTCATCTGTTTACCGCCTTTCTTGTGATGATTATGTTGCTGATGTTTACGCCGCCTGTGTTTTTGATAATTATTATACAAGGTGTGGGCTGTGAACCTCTGCTTATAACTTGCATTTCCTTGCCGCTGCTAACGCCTGTATTAATGCTTTGCAGATAATTAATTGAAGTGGCGAACGGCTGACATTCAAATGTAACAGATGCTCGCTTTGCTCTAATTAATTGTTCTGTGCTGCTTACTGCTTCATACACCCGTGCGTTATATGCTTTGTCTAGTTCATCATCAAAAATTAGAATACCTTTGCCGCTTAACCAGTGGGCTGTATTTCTTGCTTTTAACTGCAATGCTTCAACATCTTTTTCGATAAAGCAGATATTAACGGTTATTTGCCTTGTGTTGTATGTTTCATTTCCATAGTCAACAGTGCCGTGTCTGCCTGTTATTTCATAGTCGTTACGGCGTAAGGACGGCAATAGCCCACGAACTGCGGTTTCCATTGCTATATCAAATTCGCCGCTGTGCTTGTTGTTAAAGAAAAATCCTAAAGTCATGTTATGGCTATCCCTCCTATTCGGCTGTTGTACTGTGTTTCTTTGGTTAATTGCCTTATTACTTCTTTGGCAACCTTTGCTATGTCGCTTTCCTCACGGATTACAAAGGTGTTGTCCTTGATAACTACGTCTGGCGGCTTGGTGTTGGCTCGCTCTGTTTGTACGCTTACTACCCTGTTGATGTTGGTTTGTAAGTCTGGCAAGGCATTTTGCATACTATACAGCACATCTTTTGAGCTTGTTATAATCTCTGTTGGGTCTATTTGTAGGCTATCGGCTACACTTTCGGAAATGCTTTTTGAGGTTTTTATAAGTTCGTCCGCTTGGGAGTTAAGCCCAATAACCATGCCTTCTCCCACCCATGAAAAATACTGCTTCATTAGCTTTGATGGGGAGGATATTCCGAAAAACTTTTTAATGCTGTCCGTGAAGCCGCTTATCATGTTTATTACTGTGTTTTTAACTGCGTCTGTTTGGCTTTTTAAACCCTCAATTAAGCCGCCAAAAATGTCTGCACCGATACTTACCATTCCAGAAATTGAATCTCTGAACAAGTCCAGTAAACCGCTTAAAAGTGTTGCAGCTACGCTTTTAATCCCTTCCCAAGCTGTAGAGAAAATGTTTTTAATACTATCCCAAGCCCCTTGCCAATCGGCTTTTAAGACACTTGTAAAAAGGTTTATTGCTTCACTTATAATTTTAAGTGCTGTATTGATAACAGTTTTTATAACCTCAAATGCTGTGCCGACAATGGTTTTAACGTTGGTAAACAGGGTTTCAAATAGGTTTTTTATTGTATCGCCCCATTTGTTCCAAAAGTCTTTTATTCCATTGAATACAGTTTCGGCTAACTTCTTAATGTTTTCAAATAGGGCTGTAAATATTGGTTTTACTGTTTCAGCCCAACTTGTAAAGAAGTTTTTTATGTCCTCGAATGTTGGCTTTAGATACTCATAAAGGGCTTTTGCTTTTTCTTTTACTGTATCCCAGTTTTGGTAAAGTAAAACCCCTGCTGCTACTGCTCCTGCTATAACCCCTGCTATTGGCAATATCACAGGGGCTATTGTGCCAAGTGCAGGTACTAAACCACCTGCTGCTCCTATGGCTGTGCTTAAACTGCCGAAAGTTGTCATTATTGTACCTACAGCAGTTGTTAAGCTGCCTATGCCTGTTATTATCGGACCTATGGCGGCGGCAATTCCAGCGAACACTAACACGGTTGTTTTTGCACTTTCGTCTAAATTTCCAAACCATTTAACAGCTTCGCTAATCTTTTCTACAATTGGGCTGATAACGGGAGCAATTATATCACCAAATTGTATCGCTGTATTTTTTAAATCATTTAGAATCATAGAAAATGACTTATTAACGCCCTCTTGCATTTTTTCAAATGCTGCATCTGTAGCACCTGTCGAATTTTCCATAGCTAACAGTGCATTATTTAAGTCATTCATACCATTTTCAGACGTTAAAACGGTTATTGTGTTCAAGGCTTCCACCGAACCAAATAATTGAGCCATTACATCGGTGTTACCGCCTGTTTTTTGTTTTATTTCGTCCAAAAATTTTGCCCAACCAACTGACTGCAGGTGTGCTGCACTAAAGTCTATTCCAAGCTTTTCAGCCGCTTTACTTGCTTCTGATGATGGCTTAATAATGTTAGAATAAGCTGCTTTAAGTCCTGTCGTAGCTTGTGCCGTGGCTATTCCGTTTTTTGTTAGCGTTGCATATGAGCTAAACAATTCGTCTGTTGACACATTTAACGCCTTTGCTATAGGTACAACATTACCAATAGATGAAGCAATTTCCCCAAAAGATGTTTTACCTAAATTTTGTGCCATTAACATTTGGTCTGAAATTTTTGACATTTCTTCTGCTGATTTTAACCCGTATGTATTCATAACAGTTGTAAGTCCATTAACAGCAGTAGAAGTGTCTGTAAATCCTCCAATTGCAGCTTTATTAGCTACTTCAACATACGATACAACGTCATCGCCCAAACTTCCTAAAGCCGAACCCATTTGATAAGTTGCTTCCGTTAATGCCGTAGCTGATGCACCTGTTTCTGATGATAAGGACAATATTTCTGACTTTATTTTGTTCATTTTTTCGGGCGTGGCTGACATATCAAGTGTATTAATCTTGTTTATGCCCTGCTCAAAATCACCAAAAAATTTAACGACAGCAGTACCAGCACCAATAATGGGAGTTGTCAATTTTAAAGTTAAGCCATTTCCAATTTCGGAAAGTTTGCCGCCTATTTCTTTTAACTTATTACCGCTTTCCGTCAAAGCTGTTCCAAGCTTAGTCCAGCCGCCTTGTTGTACAGTTAATTCACGACTTGTTTGTTCTAATGCTCTTTGTAACCGTATTTCCTCGGCTTCCGCTTGTGTTAACTTAATTCTTAGGGTTTCAACTTCCTGTGAATTTTCTCCATATTGTGCGGTTGCCTTAGCCATCAAATCATTTAATTGTTCCTGTTCTTTTCTGTTTAGGCTTAAGCTTTTTTCTAAGTGTGCTTGCTGTGCGGTTAATGCTTCAATGCTTTTGCTGTTTTTTCCAAATTCTGCGGTAACCTTGCTTAACTCCGCTTGGCTAAGTCTAAGCTCCCTATTAATCTCGCCCATACTCTTTTGAAATTCTGCCACACCATCAACAGTAAGCTTTAACCCTGCATATTTAATTGTTTCGCTTGCAATACTTCGTCACCGCCTTAACGTTACCAATAACCCTTTGGCAACTGGTCGAAGGTTACTTTTTTTGGACTCTTTCTTTTTTTTGCACCATTGGCTAGAAGCCATTGCTCCGCAACTCCGTAATAAAAGTAAAAAGTAGCGTCCATAAACTGGTCGTAAGTCCACCCCAACTTTGCTTGGGCGAAGTGGATATGATAAAACCAGTCAAATTCAGCTACTTTTTTTCGGATTCACCTGTTTTGTCGTTGTCTTGGAGTGACGAAACTACTTTTTGTGTTCTGCTTAATAGCTTTGATATTTCAGACAAAGTATTTTTAAACTGTGCAGAATCAAAATCTGTGTCGTTTAAGTCATCAAGCGTAACCTCAACACCGCCGTATTTAAGTGCAACGTAAATAACGTAGATTATGTCGTTAGTTTCAAAGCTTCCTTCGGCAAGCTTGTTAAACAATGTTATAAAGCTTACCTTTGTCAATTCCTCCAGCTCTGCCAACGCTCTAAATGTTAGCCTTGCTGGGTATTTTTCGCCGTTTATCTCAATTGTGATAGGCTCTAAATTGCTTTTTTTGAACTTCATAAGACCCTCCATAAATAAATAATTAAACCCACTAAAGCTTTTTAAAGCTGTAGTGGGCTACTATTGTTACGCCGTTGGCGTTGGGTTAATAATTGACGATATTTGTTCCTCGCTGTATATCGGCTGTGCGAAAAATTGTTCCTTGGTAAGCGGTGTAAGTTCTGCCACTGTTGCTTCTTTTGTTGAATACTTGGTACGCCAAACTTTGTTGTATGGAATAATTTTGATTTTATAATCCGCTTCGGGGTCTGGTATATCCTTATTTCTTGTTTTGTGCTTTTCGTCCGCTGGAACAAGTTTGCACAACGGATGCCAATAATAAACAAATGAGCCGTCCGAATTTTCGCCCCAGTAACCGAACGCAAATTCACGCCCTTTGTCGTTTGTTTTGTTTAATGTGAAGCCGTCTTTTTTTGTTGCCCCCTCAACTACATCAATTAACTCTGGAGGTAAAACAACAGCTTTGATTGATATTTCGCCCCCAGACGTTTGGTTTATGTAGTCAAACACAATACCGCTTGCGTAGACTTCAAGTTCTGACATTGTCCGTGCTAACCCAAGTTCTTTAATAACTGGCAATTCCAGTATTTTGTCCTCATATGTGATTTTGCTCTTATCTCGTTCTTTGATAAGGCAAAGAAAGGACGAACCTACTGTTACTTCATATTCGGGTACTAAATACTCCATAAACTAACCCCCTATTTCTTGTTTGTAAACGTCAAGCATTGCATTTGCTATGTTTTCTTTTTCGGCTTCGTAGGCTGGCTTTATGTGTTCTGCCTTGATTAATTTGCCCGAAGGTGCTTTGTTTATAAGCTTGCCGTTTTTTCTTTTCCCTTTTACTGGCTTATAACCTTTTTCGTAAAACCGCCCATAAAAGCCATCTTTGCCCCAACCGACATCTTGTGTCTTTGTGGTATTGTTGTACTCTGATGAAATGCTGTTTTCAAGGTTGCCCGTTTTTCTGTGAGTGCTTATAATGCGTTTTGCACGGTCAACTACTGGTGTAGCCCCAGCTTCTAACGCTTTGTGGCGTATGTTTTCATCAGTTACTTTGTTGCTGATGCTTGCCAATTCCTCGGCAAGCTCTGCGAATCCGTTTCCAATGTCCATAATACAATACCTACTTACTTTTTGTCGGCAGGAATTGTATAACGTTCTTCTCTGCTGCAAAGGAATTTAACAAGCTCGCTCAACACATGCTCGGCTTTTCCCTTATCTTTGAACATGCCAAAACTAACTCCTTCTATGCCAATTGAGAATGGTTTTATTTTTTGGTTTTCAACTTCAACAGGTGCAATATTTATTAAGTTGTTTTCGCCCAGCGTAAAAACTTGCTGTCCGTCTTGGCTTACTACTATTTTCATGGCTTCAACCTCCAATATTCCTTGTTAGGGTTACTTCAAACTGATAGATTATTGTTTTGTCCTCTCTATCGAATGTTATGGCTATGTCGGGCAGTAAATCATTTTCAAGCAACACGGTTTTGAGCTTTTCCAATGTTTCGTCAAACTCGCTTTTGCTGAAATATGTTATAGCTACCCTTGTTTTTTCTCTGAATCGCTTTCCGCTTGCATAGTCGAAGGACACGTTGTACTCTTGATAAACCGCATAAGGGTATTTGGCTTGTGCCGCTTCGTAGTGCCATATTGAAACACCAGCACTGCTTATTTTTTGGTACAATTCAAGCAATGTCATAGTTAGCGGTCACCCTCTCTAGTGTAATGTCCGTTACTGCCACGCCCTTTACAACGCCGCTGTAAGTTCTGCCAACCTCGTATTGAACGCTATCTACAACAATAACATGCTTATTGCATACGCTTTTATCTTGGTGTATGCGAACACGCTTGTCAATGCTCGTTTCCGCTTGCTTTGCGGCGTAATATTCCTCGGTCGTGAAGCCGATTTCCCCATAAAAAGCCGTTGTATACGGCACTAAAACGTCCATAGCGTTGCCGCCCTCGCTCTTTTGGGGAATTTTTTTGTATATTTCGAGTATTCCATCGTTAAACATTGTAGTCACCAGCCAAACATAAAGAAGTTTTTAGCATGTCGTAGGACTTTTGATATTTTTCGCCATCGTCTGCATAGCCAAAGTTGGCTTTTGCGTAAAGTGTAACCGCTCTTACAATAAGTGGGTCGTTGTCATCTATGTTGACAACGCCCGATATTTTGAGGTCAATTTTACATGCGTCAATAAGTGCGGTTATTTCGCTATCAAATGCTGTGCTTGTTATTCTTAAAGCTAACCTAACCGCTTCAAGCATAATATCACCTACGCCTTTTTGTTTAAAATAACCAATGAATTTTTATCAACAACCTTACCATCAACAAGCATAATAGCCTTTGTAACAATGTCATCGGTGTCGTTGTCCTCATACTTTTTAACGCCCATGTTGTAGTTGGTGTTTAGCACGTAGTCCTTGAAATTGAATAAAAACGCAAACGTTGTACCAGCCGCCAAAGAAGCGTCATACGAATTTACATAGTCGCAAACAATGACGGTACGCCCTAGCAATGAGCGTTCTGGCTTACCGCCTATTCCATAATTCACTCTGCAGATGGGCTGCCCTGTGCTGTCGGTTAAGCCGTAGTACGTCATAAACGTTTTCTTTGACATACACCACACCGCTCCGCTTTCGTATGCTTGTGGTAACGCCCCTTCCGCTTCGATAAGGTCGTTATAAGAAGGGGTTTGAACGTCAATTTTTTGTTTTGCTGGGGCGGCTTCTGCTAAAATGCCTTTGGGCTGTCCTGTGCCTGTTCCGTTGATAATTGATTTTTCAATGCCCTTAACCATTGCTTCAACAACGTTATTAATGAGCGTTGTTTCAAATACTGACATAGCCATAGTGTCAACTTCAAGGCTGATAGCAACTGCACAACGTAATTTGTGATATGTAAATACAATTTCACCAGTTGCTTTTTTCTGCTTATCGCTTCCTTGCCCTTCACTTACCCATGTAGCAGTAGGCTTAACACTTGATGATGGAATACGCACACCGCCTTTATACGCTGTGTGCGTGACAAGCGGAAGTATCATGCCTGTTGCTTCCATTGTTTCAATAATTTGGTTTAGCACCGTTGTCGGAATTACTGCCCCAATGTCTGTTGTAGTTGTTACTTCGCTGGCTCTGTATTCCTTTGGAATTGGTGTATCCCTCAAAACGTGCTGCATGAACGCTTTTCGGTATTCTGGTGTGTTAAGTGGGTCTGTTTCCTCGCCCTTTGGCTCAGCAGGGAAAGTCCTAATGATTGTTTGATGTGTCTGCCCCTCGGCTATTGCCCCAAGCAATGTTGCACGCCGCTCGGCTTCATCTTTTAAAGCTTTACGTTCCTCTTTCAATGATGTTACTTCGGTTTCAAAGGCTGTTAGTTCCTCTGAGGTTAATGCCGCTGCCCTTGTTTCAAGTTCGCTTGCTATGGCGGCTAAACGGGCATCAATTTCTTGACCTCTGTTTGTTCCAAAAAACTGTAGATTAATTTTTAACAACTGCTTCCTTTTCATGCCTATACCCCCAATTTTATTTTTAAACTTAATAACCTTGCTCTAAATACCGATTCTGCTTTAAATCTTGTTTGAGCGAAGCTCCTTGCTGATATTTCAGTATCGCCATTAGCTGGAATGCTGACGGCTGAAACATCATATACCTTTTTAATCTTTAAAATTTTGCGTGTCCTTGTTTCCTTGTTGTAGCTTTCCTCCGCTACCGTAAAAGCCCATGACATTTGAGTGATTAAGCCCTCGGTTATCTCGCTGTGAAGCTCCTTAGCGGCAACACTTTTTGACAAGTCCGCAAATGTAAAAAGCCCTTTGCTGTCTGGCTCAATGCCTAACGTGTTGTTAGACTGCCGTGCAAGGACTTTTCCTTCATGGTTGTAAAGCATAATAACGTCTGAAATGTCTGCTCCGTCAAATGCGTTGCGGTCGATTTCCTCGTAAAACTTAATCCCATCATACTCGTAGAGCAAATAAGGTACAAAAGTCGTGGCATAACCCTCAACGTAAAAATCAGTGTTAAATCTTTTGTTGCTGCCGCCTGATTTCAGCGGAACGCTTAAAGCCCTGTATTCTATACCATTACACTTTGACATCTTTTTCACCCCCTGCGTTTAAATTACTTACTTCTGTGTATTCCTTGCGGATATAATATTTGTCACCGTCCTCAACATGTGCCATGTTCCATATGTCCATTACGCCGTTTCTGGTAATAAGCCCACGGTCGAATAACTGTGTTGATATGTTTAGCTTTGTGTTGTTGCTGGCGTATTTGTAGGCGGTTAGCCGTTAAGGTTATCATATTTCCAAAGCTTAATTCACGGGGCGTGAACGTCATGTTCGACAGGGCAAGCGATAACTGGATAGCAAAAGGTTCTATTTTGCCCTCATAGTATGCGTTCCATTCGTCCTCGCTAAATTTATTTTGCAAAATACTTTCGTTTGTGTTGAAGTAGTTGTATACATTTTCATTAATCTGCTTCATTTGGACTGCATTAACGATAAATGGCTTACTCTCTACTTGCTTTAGCTCTGCAAATTTATTGTCGTAAATAATCATTCCGCTTTGGTTTTCTGACGAGAGATTATCCTCAGTGAAGCGTTCACGCTCTTTTTTTATGTCCTCTGGCTTAATGATGTTTGCAAGCTTTGCAAGGAAGCGGATAGTAGCGGAATTTTTAACGCTGTTTATGATGCCTTGATTTTGGGTGTGTATCAACTGCATTGTCGGCTTTAAGGCTGCGTTATCAGTGCCGAAAAAATCGTCTTTATACTGAAATTGTGTTAATACTCCAACCTTGCTGTACTCAATTGCCGCTTTTCGTCCGTTGGCGAACGTATACCGCAAATATGCAACGCCGCCAACGTCTAAAACCTCGCAATTTTGCGGTAGTATGGGGTAATATCCGCTTATGTAGCCGTATTCGTCCTCAATTGGCACAATAAAGGCATTGTTACAAACTGATAGAATCGTAGCAATTCTATAAATAAATTTGCTTGTATCCATGAACGGATTCGGCTTGAATTGCAGTATCTTTTCTAAGCTTTTGTAAGCCGTACCCGAAATTTCGGGTTTAAGTTTGCTGCAAGCCGTGGCGAACGAATGAATAACCGCTCGTGTTAGTTCCATTTCATACACGCCGCCTTCGTAGGTTGTGAATACTGGCGTATATGCTGTAAATGCCTTGAAATAATTTGCTACTATTATTTCTGTTTTGCTTTTGAATATGTTTTCAAATAATCCCACTCCTTAACCCCCTTTCTATGCAGCATTTTTAAGAAGCTCACCTACCTCGTTCCAATACTTTTGGCGAACGGTCATAGCGTCTATGACAGAAACAAAGCCGTCAATTCTTGCACGTTGTTCAATTTTTACAGGGCGAACTTTCCGTGTTTCTAAGCTTTGCTTTAACGCTACATTCAAGAAATGGGCTTTTAATAAGCTGTTTTCAACTATGTAGAAGTTTTCATCTTTGAGTATGCCCTCAAATTCACGTATAACTGGCGTAAGATTTTCGCCTTGGTGTACATCGTCCATGTTGAAGCCGTATTCTTTCATGTCGTTAATTAAATACTGTGCACTGTAACGGTCATAGCCGACTTTTAAAACATAAATGTCGTACTCATCACGCAAAGAAACAAACCATTTAAGCACATCTTTGTAGTCAACGTAGTTTTCGCCACTCAATGTGAGGATACCTTTTTTTACAAATATGTCATAGGGTACGCCGTCCGTTTGCTGTGCTTTTTCAAGGCGGTTAGCTGGCATGAAAAATTGTGTAAAGGAATAGAGCTTTCCCTCACGCTCTATTATTACAGTGGCGGCGGTTAGGTCTGTTGTTTGTGAGAGGTCAATACCGCCTGCAGCGTAACTACCTCTAAAATCTTTTAGTGACTTTCCGTCCAAGCTTGCTTTTTCAACTAATCCATAATCAAGCCACGCTACACTACTGTTTTGCTTGACGTTGCAGTATTTAGTTAAAAATTCCGCTTTTTTGGAGAGTGAATTTTCGGCTACGGCTATTTCCTCTTTGAAAAAGTCTGCTGAAACAGATACGCCCATGTTCGGGTTAGATTTTTTTAATTCCTCTATGTCGTTCCACTTATCGGGGTCATCAACGATATACAAAAATGGCAATAAACGACGCTCTTTGCTGCTTCCCTTCAAAAAAGCCGTTGAGCGTTTCATCAACTCGTCATAGATTCCATCGTTAACATACCCTGCTGTTGAAATGCTTAAAATTATCGGCTGCCGCCTTGCACCTAAAGCCGATTTCATAACCTCGTATTGCTTTAAGCCGCCGTCACCGCTCCAACTTGCAACCTCATCGTTAACAACTAAGTTAGGGTTAAAGCCGTCTGACTTTTTTGCATTGAAGGCAAGCGGCTTAACGCTCGTGTTGCTATGTTCAATGTATATATCACTGCGGCGTTTGCGTGATATTCCGCTTAGTTCGTCCTCCTTTTGTATCATTTGATAGAAGTTGTCGTATACAATGTTTGCCTGTTCTAGCTTTGGTGCTAGGCAGTATATTTTTGCTCCATACTCGCCGTCAAGGTATGCCATGCAAGCAATAACTGCACTTGCAAACAGCGTTTTACCGTTCTTTCTTGATATGACTACAAAAACTTCTCGGAATATCCGCATGTTGTCACAATCGACAATGCCGAATATTACCGATACCATAGCCTTTTGCCATAGTTCTAGCTTTAACAGGTCATTTCGCCCTTCACAATGGTGACAAAAGTTTTCAATGAATTTAATAGCCTTATTAGCTTTTTTGGCGTTGAAAAAATATTCGCTGCTTTCAAGCCCCTTGACGATATACTCAACGCAGTTGATAACAATCTAAAAATATGGTAAAATAATGGAATGGC
>CAZBLK010000030.1:0-30510 GCA_964492715.1 uncultured Defluviitaleaceae bacterium
TTTAACACATTTTGGTAGCGTTTGTGCATTTTTTATTTACAAAACACGCCCTAGGAAAAAATTCTATCCAATGACTTTTTATGTAGCTGTATATCGCTTTAGTATTCAATTGCCCTTGCTTCATACCCCAAAGATGCACTGTCATCATTTCTGCATCCGTAAATTTTGGAAGACAATTGTTGCTAAATCGTTGCACATCTACCTTTAATTTGTTATTATACTCATCAGAGACATAGCAATATAATTTGATGAGTTCCTCTATGATATCGTTGTTGGTTTTCATAGTGTCATCTTATCACATTTTGAGCTATGTTTCTTTTGTTTTTTTATTTCAACTCTTGATTCGCATTAAAACCAAACCACTACCGCCTAAAGGCGGTAGGTTCGGATTTGCGGCTAAAGCCGCCCAAAGCCACAAGTGTATTACAAGATTTTATGTGTTATCCTTAACAATATAAAACCATCGGCTACACGGTTAAAATTGGCAAATTCATTTAAGACCTAAAGAAGTTACTCCCTGACTTGTTTTCATTAGCACTTTAGGTGGTTGACCTAAAGGTATCACCTAAAAGGCGAGGGTTTTAACCCCATTATACAGACAATAAAGATTTCTAAACTTTTTTAACGTTATCTCTTTTTTTAAACACAAGTATTCTCATAGCATTGTTAACCGTTTTGCTACCCATAGTTAGCTTGAACATCGTTCTAAAATAACTGCTTTTTATAGTTTTAACAAACCGCTCGTCATTTAGATAAAGACTTTTTACAAATTTCATGCCTAACCGTTCCAGCTTATTAGGATTGTCGATGCCCCATTTTATTTCTGCACCGGTACGGGTGATAAGGCTATTTAGCTTCATTTGGGTAAGCTTTACCGACATCTCGGAATACACGTCGAAAATATACGTTACACTAGAAAAACCTTTGTTGATAGACATAAACAGCCTCTCAATTTCTTCCGCCGATAGATACATGGTCAGTCCCTCAGCAATCACAAGCACTGGTTGGCCAGAATAGTCAATTAGGTTAATCCATGACAGCTCGTTTACTGATGAAGCAATGAATTGGTAGTGTTCGTCTTCCTCACAAAAGCTCCTTTTCAGTTCGATAACCTGAGGATAGTCAAGGTCGTACCATGTAGCATTGGCCTTTTTTATGCGCTGGGCTCGAAAGTCCAGCCCACAGCCTAAATGCAAAACAATTGTGCTTGGGTTTTGTCGAATAAACTCTTGGGTAAAGTCGTCGATAATGGCACTACGAAGTGCCATAAATACCTGCGTCTTTTTGTTAACAGCAAGCTTTTTAAAGTCATAGTCCAGACGTTTAATGATGCTCTCCGCTTTTTTATCGGTGATAATCTGCCCACTTGCACTCATCTTTGCCTTGGAATACAACGTAATGAGCAGAGTCTCCATCTCTTTTTTGAATGTAATTTTTTCCATATTGTACACCTCGTATTTTGCTATCCCTTTATAAAATTTGCGATATCCTCAATGACTTCTGGTGAAACTTCCTTGGCTGGAGTGTAGTCTTTAACCGTTCTTGTCTGCTCATCTGGCGCCAAAGTGAACAAGTGTGTTAAGCCCTTGTACAGCTTAAATTGTGCCTTACTGTTTCCTTTCAACGCTTCCTGCCATAGTAAGTAGTCCTTCTCGGCAAAAACCTGAAAATCTTCTGCTCCCTGCTGCACTAATATCGGTTTATCTATTTTTGCCGCAAGAGCAGAGGTGTCGAAGCTGTTCATCTCTTTTGTGTACCAGCCGGGCATTCCAAACACAGTTTCGTTTAAAAGCTGCTCGTCAGTTAGTGAATTGAGCTTGGCAAGCTTGTCAAGTTCCGCTTTCACCGCATCGTTGGCTACCTGTTTTTGCTCATCGGGTAAAGTTGCAATGGCATCGTTGTTTTGGTCAAGCAAAATATCAGTCAGTGTTCTGGTGCTGCCTGCCATGATGATTATGCCTGAAAACAGTTCCTCGCTGTCAAAATAGATTCTAGGAGCAAGCATACCTCCAAGGCTGTGCCCCAAAAGATAAATTTTCTCATAGCCCATGTCAGCAAGAAGCTTTGCAGCCAACACAGCATCGTCAATGGTTTCCTCTTTCACCGTGAGTTTTACGTTCTCTGGCTTTGCGAACCATTCCGGTTTGGAGTAGGAACGTTTGTCGTAACGAAGAACATCAATGCCTGCCTCTGCAAGCCCCCATGCAATATCTCGAAATGGTTTGTTGCCTGAGATGGTTTCGTCCATATCCTGCGGACCCGAACCGTGAACTAGCACCACAGCATACTTAGATTGCTTACCAGTCGTCACAGTCAGCTTTCCTGCAAGCTTTAGCTCACCATCTCCTACTGTAATGTCCTTCTCTAAAAGTCCATCGGGCAATGTTTTGTCTGTACTAGCACTTAAATCCGAAGCGTAATAATTGAACCAAAGGCCGCTGATTTTTCCGTCCTTATCAAATATCATCTGAATAACTACGCCCTGTGCAGAAAAAGCTAAATAAAGCTGGACGACTTCAGAACCGTCATTTTGCTCTGTTTCAATTTTTTCAATACCGATATATTCGCCCGACATAGCGATTGTAGCATTCCAAGCTTCTTTCAATTTATCGGCCGGAATTGAAGTTTTCATTTGTTGCGTAAATAGTGCGACACTTTCATCGTACTGCTCATTTTTAAGCATTTCGGCAAAGTTACTTGCCATCTTTTCATAGTCAATATCAGGTGTCTGTGTGTCAGTTGCGTTATTGCAAGCTGCCAGCGAAAGACAAAGCGTCATTGTCAACAACAGACTAAGTATTCTTTTAAGTTTCATTTTTACCTCCTGTTACCCCACCATAACCTTTTTCTCATAAAGTCGAAGGGTGAAAATTGTACTGGCTGCAATGACTGCTGCCGAAAGCAGGATATACCACACGTTGAGACCACTCACAACTACTTCTGAAACACTGAAGTAGAGCAGCGGAGAAAGAAAATTAATTTGTGGCATATCGATGTATTGCACAAAAAACATCAAACAGTAGCTTGCAACTAAAACAGCCAAAGCAAGCATAACGCCAGATTTATATGTTTTGCTAATTGCGCTGCACAAAAGCCCTATTGCCATAAGTACGCATTGGGTAAGGAACATGCCTATACCTGAAAGTAGAACCTGCCCATACGCTGTAGGGTCATTTGTAATGGGTATCATCGCCAACAGAGACATTGCCAGTGTGACAGCACCAACTCCAATTATGTTCACCAACCCAGCAAAAAGCTTTGCCCACACAATGTCCCTGCGGCGAACTGGCTTGGTAAACAGAAATTCCGCTGTTTTGTCCCGTTGCTCCTTTGATATAATCGAAGCACCCGTATAAATGGCGTGGACGAAAACAATCAGCCCAGCCCAATAGTACATGACGATGTAGTACCCGATGGTATCGCCCAAACGGACGTTGTACACGCCGAAAACAAGCTGTGCAATTTTTGGAATCATGGATAGTGTGCTGGTCAGCATATCGGTGTATGGCGCCAAAACAGGATACTCTAAAATGCCAAGATAAGCGGTCAGACCTACAATTAGGCTCCAAATCAAAAGCCCTTTTCGGGTGCGTTTCAGTTCCTTTTTAAAGATTGTTCCCATGTTCTCACCTCATGAAATCAGAGTAGTGTCTTTTTTAACAAAAGTTCCAAAGCCGACTGCTACAAAAACCGCACACAGTCCGACAAGCGCAACAATATACCCATAATTATAGCCACCGTTTTCCACAATGACACTAGCGCCAAACCAAGAAAATGGCGTGAAAAATTTAATAAGTTCCGCACCGACTTTGCTTGCAAAGGCCGAAAAGACATAGAGTATAAACACTACGCCACTGGAGAAAAGCAGAGGCGTTCTTATTTTGGGATAGACTGCCCCAACTAGCGCACCAAGTAGCACAAAAAACAGCTCCACCCACAAAAAGGACAGCGCAATCAGCGAAAAGAGCCTAAAGTCAAAGCTGTCTGTGATGTTAAGATAGCCCGAAGCCATCGCTCCGCTGTAATAACAAATACCGATAATTAGAGCTGACAGCAACGCCCCCACAACCTTTGCACAAAATATGCTGCTGCGCTTATAAGGCTTAGTGTATAGAAATTCGGCTGACCTACCGACCGTTTCCTTGCTGAAAGCTTTAAATCCTAAAAACATACCGTTTATGCCTGCTGCAATTGCGAAAAACGAGGTTAGGAAGCCAAATATACCAATCGGCTGTGTCATGACCTCTGGGTTTACACCCAGCAAATCAAAGACGGGATTGTTTGCCAACATGCTAAAGTCAAGCGTTTCTGTCGAAATAAAGCCGAGATAAACTGGCAGCATCATAAAGATAGACACGGCGCAAGTAATACTCCACCAAAAGGTGTACCAGCGTAGCTGTCGCCATTCATATTTAAAAATCGCCATCTTGACACCTCCTATTGGTAGTAGTGCAGGAAAATTTCCTCTAAGGTTGGTTCTTCCACAAATGCATCGGCTATTCCCAGCGATGCAATTTGCCTAAACAAAGCATCTACGTCACCCTTATACATAAAACTTGCAGTATCTCCACTTTGCACAAGCTTGGCAACATTGCCGCTTTGCCAAAAGCCCGCTGGAATTTCTGCTTTTGCCGTAACCGATACCTTTTTGTACCCATTCTCCCGCAGCTCCTTAATTGATTGTACACCAATGAGCTTGCCATCCTTCAAAATCCCTACACGCTTACAAAACTTCTGCACTTCGCTTAGAATGTGCGACGAAAAGAAGATAGTAGCACCTCGCTTGTTTTCTTCTGTAAGTATTTCAAAGAATGTCTGCTGGACAAGTGGGTCTAGTCCTGCTGTCGGTTCGTCTAAGATAATCAGCTTAGGGGAGTGGAGCAGTGCCGACACAATACCCACCTTTTTCTTGTTGCCAAATGATAAGTCAGCAATCTTACGGCTTTGGTCGAGACTTAGGCGACGGCAAAGCTCGTCGGTTTTTGCCTTGCAGTCCTTTTTATAAAGCTCGGCTGTGTAGGTGAGTAGCTCTCTAACCTTCATGCTGTCATAATAAGCCGCTTCGCTGGGAACATAGCCCACGTCACGGGCTATGACATTGGCTTCCTTGATTATATCCTTGCCGAAGATATGAGCACTGCCGCTTGTTGGCTCAAAGAGGGCAAGTAATGTGCGGATAGTGGTCGATTTACCTGCACCGTTGGGTCCGATGAAGCCAAATATTTCGCCCTCTTCCACAGAGAAGGTAATGTCCTCAATTCCACGTTGCTTACCGTAAAATTTACTTAGATTTTTTATTTCAATGATGTTCATAGCGCACCGTTCCTTTCCAAAATCTTTACATACCCCTTGTCGCTGGTGGGGTATTTAGCACTCTTCCTGATAACTCCGCACCGAACTCCGTTTGCCCACAGCACTTTCCCAAAATACACGTTGCTTACTATAGCTTCCGTTTTTAAACGACATTGTCTATAGGTCAAAACGCCAAATGGCTAGGCGTTTGGCTTACCTCTGCCAATATCATTAAAAATTGGAATTGGTATATATAGGTTCATTTTCAACTGCCCCGCTACTCTTTCTGCGCTTTTAGCGCCTCACTCATAGGCACGCCGGCAATCTTTCTAAGGCATAGCTTTTTGGAGAGCTCAAACGCACCCACAATAAGCACCAGCCCTAGCAAAACAAAATACCAATCCAGCCGTACTTCAATTGTCAAATTCAAAAGCCCAAAGATAAATGTCAGAGCAGTGCTAATTGAGTAGTATGATATCGGTACGCCAATAGCGAAACCTGCAAGCACCAGCCATCGTGAGCTGTTTGTCATAAGTGTGCCTACTTCGCTTTTTTTGTAACCGAACACTTTCATCAGCGCAATGCCGCCCTTTTGCTCGTCAATGCTAACTGCTGCAAGAATGTAGATGATAATCATTGCGATTATTGCCGCCACAATTGCAATGCCGTACAAAACGGTATTCATCAGCAGCATATAATCAGCAAGGCTGTCGGTAAGGCTTTCGGGTGTTGTTAGTTTGTAGACCAAAGCTGGGTCAACGTCAATTAGAGAATGGGACATAATGGCGTTGTAAGCGCCCTTTTCCCAGCCAAGCAGTGCATCAAAGTGTTCAAGCGATACAAAGATGTAGTCCCCAAGACTAGCATCAGCAACGTCGGTAATAGTAAGAGATAACTCCCTGTCGGAAATAATATCGGCAAATCTAATTGTGTCGCCTGGGTTTAACCTATATTTAGCGGCCATTGTTTTTGTTATTACGGCCTTATTGTTGTCTAGCTGAATAGGCTTTCCGCTTTTGTCAAACAAGGAAACAACGCTTCCACCAGGAACAGAACCAATAATCTCAAAGCGCTGCTCGGCGTTAAAGTCCGGAACAAACTTGCGCCCAGCAATCGGTTCGCCACCTTTTGGGGGTGTCGTATTCTGCGGAACGTGTAATGCGTACTCGTAGCTGTAGTTAAGCGTGGCCTTTGTTCCCTCACTGCTAATAAGATAATCCATAGAGCTTTTCGTGATTAGCCCAAACATAAGTAGTGCAGTGGCTGCCAAAACGCCTACTAGCATTAGGGCAAAACGAGGAAGCGAACGCAACTGCTCCCGAACTGAAAACCTAGTTTCAAAGCTCATACCAGAGAGGTGAAGCCTACGTTCAAGGAAGTTTGGCTTTCCGGTCTTTGCCTCGTTTCGCATCAGAGAAACAGGTGAGGCGGACAGCACTTTATTCAGCACAAAATACACACCTGCACAAAGAATGACAGTAGTTAAAGCTGTGCCGAGCAGTATATAAATTGGGTTAAAGATAAGTTCCTTAATCGGCATTGGGAAAAAGGTTAGCATAAGGTTCAGAAATGGAACAAAGACTGCCATTCCTATGACACCGCCCAGTACGCCGCCCAATGTGCCAATCCATAGTGGGTAACTTAGGTAATGGCGCATAAGCTCTCCCTTGCGATAGCCCGTGGCATAAAGAGTTCCAATCACTCCAGACTGGCTTTTGACCATTCTACCAAGCACTGCCGCTGCCAGTGCCGCCGAAAGCAGCATCAAAAATGGCGGCAATATCCACGAATAAACGGTAATCATTTGCACCTCTACGTCGGGCATGTTGGTTTTCATATCGTATTTGGCGTAGTTCCATGAAAGAAGCTGTGTGCCCTGTTGATTCAAGTAGGCCTTTAGTGGCTTTGCCTGTGTGTAAATATCTTTCTGCGGCGTGTTATACTTAACCGAGTAGAGCAGCTCGCCAGTTGTGAGGTCGGCCTCATTCATCACTGCAACCCCAAAGGTGTTAAAGTCGTTGACCAAATCACCTGGCTTTTTCAGCACATAGGCGTAGTTTGGCAGGCAGACAGTACCCGAAACAGTGTAGCTTTTGCCTTCAATCGTAATGGTGCTGCCAAGCTTATAGCCGTTTGCCTTTGCAAACTGTGGGTCAAGGGCGATTTCCCCTGGCAGTGGCAGCCTACCGTCTAAAACAGCAGGAATGTTGACCTTTTTGTTTGGTGTAAACAGCCTAATTGTTTTGCTTTCGTTTGCAACGTCTTTTGTTAGCGCACCTTCCAATTTAATGTCAAAGTGCTTTTCAATGTCAGCGATGCTTGCAATTTCTGCTCGAGTTCCGAACTCAATATCACCCATAGCGTAGTCGGAAAAATAGGCATTTTTGTTAGTGGAAAGATTAGCTGCAGCAAGCATGAAGAATACAAACAGAAAGCTTGACAGAAGCACCATATAGAACATTCCAAGGTACTGCCCTTTGTTTTCTTTTATAACACGTAGCACACTTTTATTAAGCTTCATCACCACACCACCTTCCTTGCAGGAGCAGGGTCTTTGTTTGTTGTAACATCCACCACCTCGCCGCTACGGAATTTATACACCCGATGAGCCATTGCAGAAATTGCACTGTTATGTGTAATCATTACAATGGTCGTGCCAAATTTTTTGCTGATATCCTGTACAAGTGCCAACACCTCAATAGCACTTTCAAAGTCCAGCGCACCAGTGATTTCGTCACAGAGCAAAAGCTCTGGGTTTTTGACTATAGCCCGTGCAATGGCCACTCGCTGCTGTTCGCCACCCGAAAGCTCACGTGGGAAGCGGTCCTTTTTCTTGGAAAGCCCAACGGCGTTAAGTAACTCGCTCACCGCAATTGGAGAGGTGCTAATGTTTTCCACCACCTCTATGTTTTCTGTCACCGTCAGATGGGGGACAAGGTTGTAACTTTGGAAGATAAAGCCAACTTTGCTGCGACGGTATTCTGTAAGCGCATCGTCGCCCAGCACTGCAATGTTTTCGCCGCCCACAAGGACAGTTCCGCTGTCTGCTCGGTCGATACCGCCCAAAATGTTCATTAGCGTGGACTTTCCGCTGCCTGATGGGCCTAAAATTACGCCGACTTCGCCTTTGTCAAGCTCAAAGAAAGCGTTTTTCAAAGCAGAGGTTTTTACCTCGCCGCTTCCGTAGCTTTTGCAAAGCTTATTAATGGATATATACATGTGTTTTTCCTCCAATCCAAGCTGTTTTATTTGCTGATAAATTTCACCGCTGTGTTGTACTGCTTCACCTGACAAAATCGCACGGGAATCCATAAATATCCCATTGTTTTACAATAATATTCATTCAATACGCTTCACAAATATTATGATACCTTTATGTTATAGCAACTCCGTTTTTAATTGGAATTGTCTATCAGTCAGAAAGAGTATCTTCTTCTCCACTCCTTTTTCGTTAATACGCTGGATTAAAATTACCAAAGCTTTTTCCACACTGTCATTGGCTTGCTCAAATAAATTTACCAAACACGCCATAGGTTTCAACCCTGTTCTTTTACATACTCTTCTTTATAAAAATGTCGTTTCATTAGGTCGAGGCATTTATTGAAATCTGCCATCAGTGCGTCGAAATCTGTGTACTGCCGCATGGCATAACCCGACATGTATCCTTCTGAATAGCAAGTCAGTATTTTCATTACAAGCTCAGGGGAAACATCATCTTTGAATTTTTTTGCTTGCATGTTTTCAAAAACAAACGCCGAGCCAAAAGCCTCACCCTCGGATAAAACTTGATTTATTTCACCAGTAACCCCCTTGTCGGTTTCATAATACATACCTGTCAAAAACGAGAGTATTCCAGGAAATCTTTTCATCACCGACATCTTAATTTCAGCGGTTAAGCGGATTCTTTCAAAAAAGTCAGTGACTGTTTTGTCAAAACGGTTATCAATTTCGGCTTTGAGGGTTTTTCCAGCAAACTCTATTAGGTACAGATAAAGCGCCTTTTTACTACCAAAGTAGTAGAATACCATTGCCTTTGAGATACCAGAAGCCTCGGCTATATCAGCTACAGAAGCCTTTTTATAACCTACCGCTCCAAACAGGCTCATAGCAGCATCTATAATTACATTTTGTTTTTCCAGTGGCAGGCTCAAAAACCTTTCCAATTTACAATCACCTCAAAATAAAATTAACCGAATCGGTTTAATATTATTATAATACTTTAAACCGATTCGGTCAACAAAAAGAAGATGACTTTTTTTGAATTTAGCCTTTGAGCTTTTACTGATTTTTCCAAAGGTTGCCTAAGCCAAAAGCCATAAGGTTAATGTCCTAGTTTTGTTATCCGCACCTTAAAGCAATTCCGTTTTTAATAGACATTGTCTGTCGGTCAAAGCGCCAAACGACTAGGTATTTAAATTTCTTCTGCCAATATATGTTAAAAATTGGACTTGCTATAGGTCAGTTTACCTACTGTGTAAATGGCGCTTAGAATCTGTAACACAGCTATCCTACAGACTATTGACTACGATTTCACAGAGTTTTTGCATTAAATTGTGAAACAATTAAAACCCATTGTTTGATAATCCTTAATAAGAACCTGTGTTCAGTAAGCTGTTACCCATCTTTAAAGCGCTTATTCCGCCATTCTTCGTTGTGACAGCTTGACATAATTTTTCTATTATGCCTTCGCCACCACGCCTAGAATGGTGAGAAATCGCTGTTTTAAATCTGGGCAACCCATTGCTGAACATAGGTTCTAAGCGTTAAGGTTATATTTTTTCTGCAAGGAGCATTCTTTCAAGCTGCGTTATTTTTAACATCCTACCCGTAGGAGCAATATACTTTTCAAATAATTTGTCGCTCCCAACATCTTCGACAATACAATACCCATAGCGTTTCAAAAATTCTGGCCATTCATCTTGGTTCATGCCAAATATCCACATTTTTTTGTCTGTAACATATTCTTTATATGCCCTCTCCATTCCAAGCAAATTGCGCCCTTCTATAAAGTCCCTTGGAACATAGGTAAGAGCTATTCTGCTGCCAGAAGCCGCTTTTGATAAAAACTCGAATGTGCCGACTATGCCTTCTTTAGTAAGGTACTGTGTTACACCCTCCCACACAAAGAAACACTTTTTGGTATGGCTGTAACCGCTTTTCGTTAGAACTTCATCAATGCTTTGTGTATCAAAATCTATTGAGAGCAGTCTTACGTTTGTGGGAATGGTATTAAACTCTTTTTTAAAAATTTCTCTTTTTTCCAAGATTATAGAGGGCTGGTCAAGCTCCCAAACCATTACACCTGCTGGCAGTGGCACACGTAAGGAACGTGTATCAAAACCTGCACCTAGATTAACGACACATTCAACCTGCTTTGCATGTTCCACGAGCTTTTCATCAATATACTTTTTGCGAATCAGCATACCTGCCCAAACACCAGGTATACCCTTTTCACTGGAATTTATCATCCAGTCAACTAAATGCAGCCACTTTAGCCCCTTAACAAGCGCCCTCATTGCTGAAGGAAGCATTTTGTAGGCGTAGTTATCAATGAGGACACGTTGTTCTGTATCAAACAACTGCTCAATGGCAATAACAACGGTGGGACCCGAGCCAGTTTGTGCGGATTTTTTAGACATTGTTTTCACCTCTGCAGATTAATATTTTTCCACAATAAACCCTTGTTATCAATGTTTATCCAAATACTCATCCTTATAAAAAGTGAGCTTTAGCATGGATAAATAGCAGTTCATTTCTGCTATGCTATCTGAAATATAACTTTTGTCCTTGACATTGTCAAAAGTAGAATTCATTTGTATTTTAACGGCAAAGCCCTCCAAGGTCCACCAAATAATTTCAAGTGCCTTTTGTACATCAATGCTTTCTTTAAACTTTGTATAGTCAATTCCTTCGTAGACTTTTTTCATAAATTCCTTTGTGAAATCCACTTTTATATCTTTTAAAAAATCCTGAACACCAATGTCATCATCTTTCCGTGCAGCTAACATAAATTCAAAAATCAAAGGATATTGTGTAACCATTTCCATTTTCATAACAGCAAAGACACTCCAGCGTTCCATCACGTCCTTAGGCAACGAATCCATCTTTGGATAAAAATTATCGGTAAAGACTTTTGCATTATAGCTGTATAAAAATTCAAACAATTGTTTCTTTGATGAAAAATAATGAAACAAAGCCCCTTTAGATATTCCTGCCTTCTTTACAATTTCATTTGTTGAGGCATTCCTAAAACCTTTCAAGCTAAATTCAGACATTGCTGCATTCATGATGCGGTCACGTTTTTCCTGTTCTAAGGTTAAAAAATTTTCATGCAAATCAAGTCCCTCCAGCCCAATCAATTTGGTATAGCATTTTCGTTTTTATAATCACTAATCCATTTTGTGGCAAAAATATCAATTACTACAACGATTTTTTGACGCAAAATTGTGAACAGTTTATTCAAATTGCGATATGTTATATCACAGTATATCACAGCCGACCAAGGTGGTCAACTACTTACTGTAAATATATTTTAAAAATTATAAAATTGCTATTGACACTATAGCTACTAAGTGTTACACTATACTAGTAATATGTAATACATATTATATGTTATGCACAATAGCTATTGGAGGTATGAGCTTGGAAAACCTAACTGAAATGTTAAAGGGTGTATTAGAAGGCTGCGTTCTTGAAATTATAAGCCGTGAGCAAACCTACGGCTATGAAATTACACGGAAACTAAATGCCATCGGCTTTACAGACGTAGTAGAAGGGACTGTTTATACGATACTTATGCGTCTTGAAAAAAATGCACTTGTAGTTGTGGATAAAAAGCCGTCAGATATGGGCCCACCGAGAAAGTTTTTTACGTTGAACGACGCTGGGCGTGATGAATTGCGTCGCTTTTGGGAAAAGTGGGAATTTGTTTCATCGAAAATAAAACAATTAAAGGAGGGGCAATAAGCAATGCTTGATTCTATAGTTAAAATGGTCATAGGTGACTTGGAGGAAAAGAAAGAGTATAAACAGTTTATGATGCGGGTTGATGCTCTGCCCAAAGAGTATAGTTATGCGTTCAAGAAAATTAGGCAATATATGTATAGTGTTGGTTCGCCAAACGGAGATATAACGATATTTACCAATATGGAAATGTTCACAAACTTAGTGGATTTGTTTGAATTAAGTGCGGCAGAAGGTAAGTCTGTGCTTGATGTCATAGGCAATGATGTCGGCAAATTCTCAGATGAGTTTATGCGTGCATCGGCAGGTAATGCCGAAACGCTGCGTGAAAAATTAAACAGAGAAATTAAAGAACATTTTGACTAGGAGGTAAAAAAGAAATGATTAACCTAATAAAAAAGCTGATTGAGGACAAAAAAGAGTATCGGGAACAAATGGCAAGGGTAGCTGCTATACCGAAAGATTATCGGTTTGTATTTGAAAAAATACAATGGTATATGTGGAGCTTTGCATGTGGAGATGGATCGGATATGCTGAGGACGCAGTATGAACTCGTGGAGTTGTTTGAAGCCAGCGCGGCAGATGGTAAACATGTTCTTGATGTAACAGGCGATGACGTTGCAGGGTTCTGTGACGAGCTTATGCGTGATACAAAAAAGTGGACGGATAACTTTGGCAAAAAGTTAAACAACAATATGCAAAATAAATTAAGGCAGGAGAGCGGATTGTAATGAAAAACATTGCAGTTTCAGTCGATGGGCTAGGACGTGTTTCTTTGCGATGCGTGCGTATAAAAAACGGATATAGTGACTTGAAATACAAAAGAGGTAGCCGCAGAATTGATAGCGGTTACCTCTTTTTGAATTAAAGCTTTTGAACAGGAATCTATATTTAGTGTTATTTTTTTTAAAGTGCTGTAAAAAGCATAGCGATAGTTAGAACCTGTGTTCAGTAATGGGTTGCCCAGATTTAAAACAGCGATTTTTCGCCATTCTAGGCGTGGTGGCGAAGGCATAATAGAAAAATTATGTCAAGCCAACACAACGAAGAATGGCGGAATAAAACTTTAAAGATGGGTAACAGCTTACTGAACACAGGTTCTTAGAACTTATATCAAAATCCGAACCACTGCTTTGGTGGACTTGTTACTTCAATGCCTTAAGTGACAATCATTGCCAAATTAGCTACTTAATATTTAGGATAATTTCTAAATTATATTTAAAAAATAAAAAATATGGACTTTCACCAGTATAAAAACACTCGCATATACTAATTAAGTATCACTTAATTAGGAGTGTTTTTATGCTTTTCTCATTTTTACAGTTTTTTTTCGTATTTTCGTACATTACACCCACAAATTCGTATCCAACTCCGCTTACGCCAGAGGAGGAACGTGAAATAATTGAACGCACCAAAAATGGCGATGAAGAAGCAAGAAACATTCTGATTGAAAAAAATTTGAGGCTTGTTGCTCATATCGTAAAAAAATATAACAACCATGTTAAAGACACAGAAGATTTGCTTTCAGTTGGTGATATAGGTTTAATAAAGGCCATAAGCAGCTTTGAAACAGGAAAAGGGACACGGTTTGCAACGTATGCCTCACGTTGTATTAATAATGAAATTCTAATGTACCTTCGTTCAGGAAAAAAGCACAACGGAAACATTTATTTGCAAGAGCCAATTGGAGTTGACAAAGAGGGAAACGAAGTAACAATCGAAGACAAAATAGCCGACGACATTGAAAGCATTGACGAACAAGTTAGCCTTATTATGCAAACAAAGCTTTTGCACGAAAAGATTAAAAGTGTTTTAAAGGGCAGGGAAAAAACGGTAATAAAAATGCGGTATGGGCTTTATGGTGATGATGAGCTTACTCAAAGAGAAATTGCTGAAAAACTGGGAATATCAAGGTCTTACTCTGCTGTTATAATAGGGCTAAAGTATAAAACCTTAGATGGTTGACAGCTTTAGCCCTATTTTTGTATCCAAAGCAATCAGCAAACCAACCAAAGGAGGAAAATTAAATGAGTAAAGTAATAGCTGTATCTAATTAAAAGGGTGGCGTAGGAAAAACTACAAGGGCAATATATCTATGTGCGGCACTCGTCCGAATCTGCAAACGTGCATTAGCTATAGACCTCGACCCACAAGCCAATCTTACTATGTCTTTATGTCTTTATGTATTTTGTAAAGTAAAAGTGTAGCAAATTATAATAAAAAAGTATAGTTGGTTTGTTAAAAGGTCATTAAGAATTTTAAATTTGTGTTTGGCATAGGGGTACACTTTACTTTGACCGATAGACAATGTCAATTAAAAACGGAATTGCTATATTTGGCAGGATTTTTAATTTCAAAGCAAGCTCGAACAAGCCCGAATAGTCGCTATCTGTTTTCACAAGTATGGCAAAAAATATTTAACCGTTGGCAAAGGATTGTGAAAATGGAATGTCAATTCAAAAAATTAAACAAAACGTTTACTTAGCTTTAAACATATGATATGTTAGAGGTGATTTTATGAATTTGCATAGATTAAAAAGGAAAATTCAGATGATGCTATACAAACCTAAAAGACCAGGAGCACGTGGGTTTTCACCCAGCTTTAAAGCAGGGGCATCATGGCTTGAAGAAGTGGAGCAAGCACTTGAAATGATGGTGCAAAAAAGCAGAAGTAAAAGAAGATAAATGTTAATAGGGCATATTAATGGGGCTACCATAAAATGATAGCCCCAAATTAATTTATAAACAAAACACTCCCTAGTTCAACTTAAACTGCCCTATAAGGCTGTCAAGGTTAGAAGCTTGTGCTGCAATTTCCTCGCTTGTTGCAGCACTTTCTTGTGATGTTGCGGTGTTTGAGGTTGTAATTTCCGAAATATTTTCCACACCTTTTTGCATTTTAAAAATTGCTCCTGTTTGAAGCTCTGATGCAGAAGCAATTGTTTCAACAAGTTCTACTGTGTTCATTACACTTTCAACAATTTTGTCAAGCGCATCTTTTGCACTTACGGCAATTACAGAGCCGTCTTCAATTTTTGAAAGCGTGTTATCAATCATAACAGTAGTTTCCTTAGCCGCCTTGCTGCTTCTTGCTGCAAGGTTTCTTACTTCTTCTGCTACAACTGCAAACCCTTTACCGTGTGCACCTGCCCTTGCTGCTTCAACAGCCGCATTAAGCGCAAGAAGGTTTGTTTGAAAAGCTATGTCGTCAATAACTCTAATAACCTTTGCAATATCTTTTGAAGCTTCCTTTATTGCGTCCATAGCATAAACCATTTCAGAAATTTGCTTGTTTCCGTTTTCAGCGTCAACCTTAGAGTTAAACGAAAGTTTTTTCGCCTTTTCGGCATTTTCCGAATTTTGCTTTGCTTGCTCGCTTACTTGGGAAATTGTGTCAGTAATTTCTTGAACAGAGCTTGCTTGAATGTTTGCAGCATTTGCCAAATGTTGGCTTGCGCTTGAAGCTTGGGCTGCCGCATTATCTAGCTGTTCTGCACCGCCTTTTATTTCTCCAAAAACTTCACGAAGGCTTTCGACAATGTTGTTTATCGACGTTCTGATTTCAACAAAGTCACCCATATATGTTCTGTCGATAGTTTGTGTCAAGTTTTTGTTTGAAATCTTTCCCAGAACGTCTGAAAGCTCGCTTATGTAGCTTTTAATTGACTTAGAGCTTATGCTAAGGCTTTTACTAATTTTTAAAAAGCTGTCAAAAATGTCAGTTGTAAAATTGTCAGGTTCGTTTGGCTGGTAATTCACCTCAAGCTTGCCATTTGCAAGAAGCTGTAATTGTTCTGTTAATTTGTCAATTTCAGCAAGTTGATATTCAGAGCGTTTAGTAGCTGTCATGCTCATTGTGTTAATTTCCGTAATGTCAACAACAAACTCAAGCGCACCAACAACTTGCCCGCTTTTATCTCTTAATGGAATACCAACATATTCAATGTCAAGCTTATTTCCAAAAGGGTGTGCTTCAGTTGTTGCTTTGACCATTGTGTTTTCTTTCATACAACGTGTAACAGCACATTCAGACGTTTTGCATTGGTGCGTTTTGAAATAGTCGTAACATTTTGTGCCGATTACGTCTTCAATCTTTTTGCCGGACAAATTTAAAGCAGCTTTGTTCATGTAATTCATATTCAAATCTTTATCAATTAAAATTATAGGCAAAGCAATGTTTTCAAGGTACCCAGTAAGTGTGTCGATAATGCTGTTAAGCCCACATACAATTTCATTAAAATCACCTTTATACCGATGTGCACGCCCTCTGTCGTAAAGCTTTCCAAGCATGACAGAGTTTTTAATTCTTGCAAACCCAGCTTTAAGGTTGTAAACACTTTCCCTTGTATGGTTGTATCCGGCAACAAGCTGGCCTATTTCAGTGTCGTCAGGCTTCATGTTAAGCACGGCATCAAAGTTTCCTTCAGACAAATTGTGCATGGCAGAACTAACTTGGGCTAACGGCTTTATTATTTTGCGTTTAACCAAAATTACAATTACTGCTGGCAATGAAAGAACTAGTAAAACTACTATAGAAAAAAATGTTCCTAAAATAGTTTGTATTTTTTGCTGTGCAGCAAGCTTTTCATCAGCGGTTGACAGCACTTCATTTTGAAATTGTTCTAACATAACATCAATTTTATCTTTAAGAACTTCAAAGTCGTTGCCAAAAATTAAATTTGAAGCATCTTGTTTGTTATTATCGTGCATTAAGTTTATAGCTTGTGTTTCAATAGAAGTAATTTCGTCCGAAGCTACAACAATTTGATTAATCATACTTAGTGCTTCTTGCGAAAGACCAGAATTTTTAAGCACCGAAACGGCTTTTCCACGGCTGTCAAGGTTGTTTAATTCGTTCAAGTATTTGTCGTAATGTGACGAAACACCGCCTTGAACATAAACACGTGCTTCATTTGCTAAAAAGTTAATTGCATCACTAAGTTGTCTCGTTTGTTCCGTTAAAAACAATTTGTTATCTCTAATAGCTGAAGTTTGGCTGTTAACACGGCTAAAATACAACAGAAAGAAAATTACAAAAGGAATTGTTATCATTACAACAATTGTTAAAACCCTATTAAAAGTTGAAAGCTTCATAAAAATGCTACTTACGTAGCTACCCTCCCTAAAATAAAAAGTTACTTTCTGCTGAATTCTCTGCTGAAGTGCTTGTTCATAAATATTATCGCAGACAATAGCAATTTCGCTTTACGTGTACTATATGAAGCAATTCTATATCACCTATCAGTCAAAACGCCAAACGACTAGACGTTTACTCTCATCTGCCAATATAGTTAAAAGGTAGAATTGCTATAGCCCACAAAAAGCTGAAATCGCTATTGTAAGTTTTAGTTATTATCACTAAGTTTAAATTCACTTATTAGCCCTTCAAGAAGCTGTGTTTGTGCAGCAATTTCTTGGCTTGTTGACGCACTTTCTTCTGCCGTAGCCGTGTTAGAAAGTGTAACCCTTGAAATTTGCTCAATGCCTTGCTCCATTTGGTAAATTGCTGATGTTTGCTTCTCAGAAGCGTCAGCAATTGTTTCAACAAGCGAAACTGTGTCCATTACACTGTTTACAATTTTTGACAAAGCTTCTTTTGTAGATGCCGCAATAGTAACGCCGTCTTCAATTTTTGAAAGCGAATTGTCAATTAAAGCTGTTGTTTCTTTAGCTGCTTTACTGCTTCGTGAAGCCAAGTTTCTTACTTCTTCTGCAACGACAGCAAAGCCCTTGCCGTGAACTCCAGCTCTTGCTGCTTCAACAGCGGCGTTAAGTGCCAAAAGGTTTGTTTGGAAAGCTATGTCTTGAATTACTTTAATTATTTTAGCAATATCTTTTGAAGCGTCCTTAATTGCGTCCATAGCAGAAACCATTTCAATAATTTGTTCGTTGCCGTTTTCGGCATCTACTTTAGCATTAAACGAAAGCTGCTTAGCCTTTTCAGCATTTTCAGAGTTTGCCTTTGCTTGAGTGCTAATTTGGCTTGCAGTTGCACTTATTTCTTCAATAGAGCCAGCTTGCTCGGTTGCACCATGCGCAAGGTTTTGGCTTGCACTTGCCGCTTGCGAAGCAGAAACTTCTACTTGATTTGTAGAACTCAAAATTTCACCTAAAACATCATTAAGGCTTTTTTGAATTGTGTTAATTGATGTTTTAAGCGCTACAAAGTCGCCCAAGTATTCTCGTGTAATTTTGCCAGTAATGTCTTTTTGAGAAAACTTTTCAAGTATTTTAGACATTTCGTCAATGTAGCTTTTAATAAACTTTGTGCTTGTGTCAAGGCTTTGGCTAATTTTTGAGAAGCTTATATACACATCTTTTGTTCCTTCCGACGGTGTGGCAGGAACGTATGAAATGTTAAGTTTTCCTTCAGACAGCTTTGAAAGTTCAACTGTAAGCTTGTCAATTTCTCCCTCTTGATATTTAGAGCGTTCTGTTTCCATCTTCTTTGCCTTGTCAAGCTCTGTAAAATCTATTACATATTCCAATGCGCCAACTATGTTTCCTTCGTCATCACGGGTTGGTATTCCAACGTATTCAATTACAAGGTCTTTCCCAAATGGGTGTGCATCAACTTCTGCCTTTGTAATTTGGCCACTTTCCATACACTTTTTAACTGCGCAATGCTCTGTTTTACAATGGCTTGTGTTGAAATAATCATAGCATTTTGTACCAAGAATTTCATCTTGTGTTTTGCCCGAAAGCGAAAGTGCAGCTTTGTTCATATAATTTAGGCTAAAATCTTTACCTATTAAAATAATTGGTAAAGACAAGTTATCCATGTAGCCTGTAAGTGTGTCAATAATGCTGTTTACACCAAGAACAACATCTTTGTACCTACCCATAAACTTTGCAGCGTTACTTCTTTGGGTAAGCTTACCATAAACTATACCTTGCTTAATATACTCAAATTCTTCAACAAGGCAGTGTACACTCATAACAGCATCGTAGTAAGCTTTAACCAAAATGCCTATTTCAGAGTTGTCAACTTTAATTGAAAGTTTTTCTTCAAAGTCACCTTTTGCCATTTTTTGCATTGCAGCACTAAGGCGTTTTATTGGGTTTATTATCTTTTTAGATGTAAAAATAAAAATGCAAATAAAAATTACAATCAACGCAATAATAAGAATTGTAAAAACAACACCAAGTATTGCCTTGACATTTTCAATTTTAACAATTCCTTGTGAAACTCTGTCTGAAATTTGTTTTGTAAATACGTCTAGCTTTTCATCAATGTCAGACCTAATTGCAATGTACTCACTGCCGTACAAAGCGTTTTTAGCCGCTTCATAATTGCCACTTTCATAAAAGTTTATTGCTTGCTTGTCAAATGCTTCAAGCTTGTCGGCATCAACCTTCATTTTTTCAATTAATTCAAACTCCGAGTCTAAAATGCCAATTATTTTCATTTCTTCAATAGAGCTGCCTCTATTGTCATGTGTGTTTATTTCAGCGTTGTACAGGTCAAGGTGCAACTGGTCGCCGTACTGAATGTAAGTTCTCACTTCATTTGTTAAATATTTTGTTGCGTTTGAAAGTCGAACTGCTTGTTCCACAAGCCTATATTTGTCGTCGTAAAGACCGATTATATCTTTTTGAAGAACAGAAAGATAAAAAAGTAAGAAAACTATTACAGGAACAAGCAAAATTACACTAGATGTTGATATCAAGTTAAAAGTTTTAAACCTCATGTAGTTGCTGCCAGTGCATTAAGCCTAGCAGCCAGACCTCCTTTGTTGTGGATTGATGGCATGTTGAAAATTCATTAAGTATAGATTTCCTCAAATTATCTAATATGCCTTTGTTATAAATTTGTTATAAAATTAAACACTTATATCCTCTGTTTCGTGTAAGAGGTATGCCGCTAAAGTACATAGTGCAAAAACTGCAAGGGATACAGCGACATACTTAAATTCTAACCCATTTTTTAAAATTTTGCTAGCTTCAAAAAATTTAAAAGGAGAAAAATAAGCAGTAAAATATAAATTGTCGCTTAAACCGCAAAGCACATAAAACACATAGCAAAGCATAACTATTGCAGAAGAAATGCCAGAAGCTTCAGCTTTATTTTTTAAAACAATAGATATAAAAACACCAATTGCCAAAAAGAAAAGCTGAATTAAAAAAACTGCAACCATTAAATTGAGAATATCTCCATATATACCTTCCTCGTTTAAGTAACGAGAAACGCCAACTGAAACAGCATATGAAACAATGTTCAAGGTTAATAAATTTAAAAATGCAGCAAAAAGCTTTGCAGAAATAATTTGGCTTCGTAGTATCGGCTTTACATAAAGAAATTCCGAAGTCATGTCACGCTGCTCCTTTGCAACAATTGCTGCACCAAGCGTTGCCGCATGTGAAGCCGCAATTATAGCAATGAACAAATAAATAACGCCGTAATACCCCCTAAATGTTGCGATATTAAGCCCACCAATTCCTAAAATGGCAGAAACGGCAGGGGGCATTGCCCCAAGAATGTCTGCCATGCTTTCGGAAGCACCAGAAACGCCAGCATACTTCATTAGCCCAGCGGCTACTAAAAAAGACATACCTATGCACCAAAAAAGCAATGCTTTAAAGTTATATTTTAACTCATGAATAACAAGATTCATTTTGACCTCCTTTCTATGCTACATAGTTTTTTATTTGCAAATTGATATAGCATAAAGTACGAAACGCCAAGTGCTTTTACTTAGAGCCTGTTCAGAATCTTAATTATTCCATTTTTGGCTAATTTTCCGTTCTGCATCGTCATGCCTCCTAGCATATATTCTGCAATATGCGTCGTCGGCACTTCCTTGCAGAACAAAAAATTATATCAAAGATGCTTCAAAGCGAAATTATGAACAGGCTCTTAAATATGAATGTCCTTTTTCATATAGTAAGCAAACGAACTAGCTAAAAATAAAACTACAAAAAATGCTGTGCAAAACAGTGACTGAGTGCTGTAAGCTTTGTTCATAATTATATACGTTGGGTCAAAGTATTTAAAAAACGAAATATATTTAATGATTTTGTCATTAGACAAATTATTTATTATTAAAACAGCAAAAAAGAAAAAAACAATTGCACTTGAAGCAGATGCTGGCGACTTAACCTTTTTTGCAATGCTGCCTACAAAAAAACCAAGTGAAAGAAACAAAAGCTGTACTATAGGAAGCGAAAACGTAATTAAAAAAAACACATCTTTGTTAAAGCTGTTAGAAAACTGGAGTGCAGCGTTGTAAACAACAGGAATAAAAGCTGCATTTGAAAGCGCAATAAGGAAAACAACCGCAAAAAGTTTGCTAAAAAGAACAGTGCTTCTTCTAACAGGCTTTGTAAGCAAAAACTCGCAAGTTTTTTTTGTTGCTTCCTTAGAAACTACAGATATTCCCAAATTTAAAGCAAGCATAGAACCAAAAATTGTAACATAAACAAAGAAAAAACCGTAAAACCCATTTAGCGAAAAAAACATGTCAAGAATAGCCCCCAAAGCTTTAAAAACAAAAGGCGGGAAGCCTTCAAGCATAACTAAAATTTGTTCGCTTTGCTCGGACACAGCAGGGTAAACAGAAAAAAACGCTATGCTTACCAAAATAATGGTAAACGTCCAAACTGCAGTCTTCAAAAAAAACTGCTTTGTTTCATGGATAAAAATGTTCATAATTTTCCGTCCCCCTAGCTATAATAGTGCATGAAAATTTCCTCTAGGTTAGGGTCTTCTATATTAATGTCTTTAATTGGAAGCCGTGAAAGCTTACGCACAATTTCATGAACATTTCCTTTGTAAATAAAGCTTGCACTTGTTTCTTTAAAAACAAGCTTTGCAATACCTGCATCTTTAAGGTATTCTCTATCAATTGGAGCATTAGTTTCTATATATATTTTCTTATATCCGTTGTCTTTTAGGCTATCCATTGTTTCTAAGCTTACAATTTGTCCTTCTTTAATTATTGCAACTCTGTGGCAAAGCTTTTGAACCTCACTTAATATATGTGACGAAAATAAAACTGTTGCACCGTTTTTATTTTCTTCACGGATAATGTCAAAAAACTTTTGCTGCATAATTGGGTCAAGGCCGCTTGTAGGTTCGTCCAGAATTAAAAGCTTTGGGTTGTGTAAAAGTGCTTGAACTATGCCAACCTTTTTTCTGTTGCCAAAAGAAAGGTCGTCAATTTTTTTGTGTGTTTCAACTTCAAATGTGTCACAAAGATGTTTTATTTTTTCTCTGCAATCTTTTTTGTAAAATGAAGCAGAATAATTTAAAAGGTCGTGCACTTTCATGTTGTCATAATAAAAAACTTCGCTTGGAACGTAACCAACGTCTTTCGCAATTTCCTTAGAAAATCGAATACAATCTTTGCCAAAAATTGTTGCATTGCCTGATGAAGGGCGCAACAATGAAAGCAGTGTACGAATTGTTGTAGACTTTCCAGCACCGTTTGGCCCAATAAAACCAAAAATTTCGCCATGTTCAACAGAGAAGCTTATGTTTTTAATTCCTCGTGCCTTACCATAATACTTTGTTAAATTGCTCAACTGTATGACACTCATGAAATGCCCCCCCAAATTTCAGTATTGCTTCTAATTCTATTATAAAAATTAAAAAATTACAAGTGTTTTAAACTGATAAACCACTTGTTTGAATGTTATTAAAGAGCTTTAATAATTGACCCTCAGATACCACAATATATGGAGCTCAAAACTTGGGCGTCTTTTTTATGAATAATAAATTTACCAAACGCACTGAAACAAACCTAAATTTCAGCAAGCTGAAGTTTAGGTAGAAATGTTTATGTAATAAGTGTTATAATGAAAATACTGTTTAAATAAATTTTAGAGAATTGAACACAAGTTCTAAGTTGTAGTGATTAGGTAGATAAGATAGGTGGATATATTATGAAAATTTCAAAGTGTGATGCTTTGTTATGGTTTGACTTTTTTTCGCAATTAACAGAGGAAGATGAAATTAGTGTAAAACATGAAGAAATAATTTACGCTACATTTGCCCAAATTGAGGCAGCAATTAACCATAGAAATGAAACATTAATGTCGGAAATTAGAAATTTAAAAACTTTGCAGAGTAGAACTAATTTTGTGGGAAACGAAAGCAAATTCCCAAAAGGATGTCGCTCTTGTCTTTTTGGCACTGGCTTGGGCCCAATTAGGAAAACTAACAAATGTAATTTAGTATGTAAATTCTGTTATAATTTTGGCGAACTGGAAGATATTAATCCAGTTGGAGAAGATATGTGGCAAATTGGAGGCACAAAGTTTTACGAGAAAGATATTGATTTGCTTATTTCTATTCATCAGAAACCAACTGGAGTTTCCTACGTTTATTTAGAGCCATTTATGGAAATTGAAAAATACTATCCTGTTATAAAGAAATTTAGTGATGCAGGAATTCACCAACATTTATACACAAATGGAACACTTGCTACAGAAGAAACATTAAAAGCGCTGGGCGAAGCAGGTCTTAACGAGATACGTTTTAACCTTGGGGCTTCTAACTGTTCGGATAAAGTAATTAAAAATATTGGGTTAGCGAAAAAATATATCGAAAAAGTAGGCATTGAAACTCCAATGACTCCAGAGTTTTTTGATATGTTTTTTAAGAAACAGCAAGCAATCTTTGAGACAAAGCTTGATTTTATCAATTGTGCAGAATTACACTTAAATGAGAATAACATAGGCAATTATTATGGAGAAAATATGTACATTTCAAGGCATGGCTACATATCTCCAATTTGGAGCAGGGAATTAACTTTGAAATTCATGAAAATAGCTAGTGAAGAAAACTGGGATTTATTAATTCATGATTGCTCTAACGATACAAAGTTTGCAAGGGATTTAAATTTAAGCAGTAAAGAAGGTAAGTGGTTCGGAGCCAGCAATTATGCTTGTGAGTTTTCTAAAATTCCGTACGAAGTTTTTATACCAATACTGAATGATGAAAATTTTAAATTTCTTTATGAAGAAGAACTGCCAGATAATTATAAGCCAGAAGTTATAGATTTTTAGTTTTCAAAGTGTGGAATTGAGGCACTTAACTAAGAACCTGTGTTCAATACGACGACTTCGTATTGAACACAGGTTCTAATACTTGCTTCAGCCAGTAGGTTGGTTGCGGCAAAAGCCAGTTTAAATAATTTTCTGTAAAGCAAAGGCTCTCATGAAAATCATACAAAAAGTTCAACGTAACCCCAGAAACCTTAGAGTTATGAGGTTTTCTGGGGTTAGTTAGGGAGTGTTTTGTAAATCCATTAGCACGTGTTTTCGGCAGACTTTTCTCTATACTTCATACAAAAAACCTTATTTACCTTTAAGAACCTGTGTTCAGTAAGCTGTTACTCATCATTAAAGTGATTATTCCGCCATTCTTCGTTGTGGCGGCTTGACATAATTTTTCTATTACGCCTTCGCCACCACGCCTAGAATGGCGAAAATGGCTGTTTTAAATCTGGGCAATCCATTACTGAACACAGGTTCTAAGTAAATGCAGTTTTTCCTTCCTCGTATAACGAAAAGTCTGCTCGAAAACCCGAACCAAGCGATTTGTCAAACACGCCCTAGAATGCTTTGCAGCGATTTATATTATTAATAGGAGTTGATTTTAATGGGAAGTTATTATTCAGAGTCCTTAAATGCAACAAAACTATTTGAAGTATACCAAACTAAAATTGAAAGAGTAAAACAACACCTCGGCAAGGAAATAGAATTTGTACGTAATCATCTATCCTTAGACGATGTAATACTTGAAATGGGAGCTGGCTATGGGCGTATTATGAAGGAATTGGCTGCAAGTGTAAAGTTTGTATATGGAATAGATATTTCAGATAACACGGTAGCTTTTGGGCAAAAGTATTTAAAAGAATGCCCTAACTGCGAATTGAAAATGGAAGATGCCTATAAATTTACTTCTGACATTCAATACGACGCAGTGCTTTGTTTGCAAAACGCACTTTCGGCTTTTAAAGGTAAAGATACTCATCTTGTAGACATAGCTTTGAAAGCACTTAAAAAGAACGGCAGGGCTTATTTTAGCAGCTACAGCTCAAAGTTTTGGGAAACAAGGCTGGCTTGGTTTCAGGAACAGGCAAGCAAAGGGTTGCTTGGAGAAATTGACTTAGAAAAAACAAAAGATGGTAATATAGTTTGCAAAGACGGTTTTATTTCAACTACATTTTCTGAAAATGACATGGAGCGATTAGGCAAGGCGAGTGAGTGTAATTTTGACATACAAGAATTAGATAACTCAGTTATATTTTTGATTATTCAAAAATAAAGTAATAGCTTTTTGGAGGTTGTGCCAACCTATGCTGCAAAGTAAAAAATATGCAATAATTTTTTTAGTGTCATTAGCACTGGTTTTGTCGGTGCTTATTATTGTGCAATTAGTACCTTATAGAAATGAATACAAAACAGAGGTTAAGCCAATAAATTTTATTGGTACATATCAAACTTTAACTGATGCCGCCCCAATCCCGCTAGACGAAAACTTAATTGATGCTTCTCTTGATAACCAAGTTGTTTTAAAAGGGCATTTCGACCGTCCTCTGCTTCAGGGGGAACAGATGCTTTTTCTAATGGAATATATGGAGGTGCAAATTTTTCTTAACAGTACCAAGCTTTATTCTTTTGGTACAAAGGATAGCCGTGCCTCAATTGTAAATTCTTCCGGAATGTCGTGGGGGCATTTTGTTGTGCCAAAAAACACTTCATTTGAAGATGAATGGACTATCGTGTTAAACAGCAAATACAAAAACAATTACTACAGTGCTTACAGAGATTTTTTAAATAGCCTGCAAACAGGTGACAGTGGAGCTTTGGCACGGAATGTTTTAAATGAAAGCGGCTTTTACTTTCTCGGCAGCATTACGTTTATATTTTTAGGTCTGCTACTGCTAATATATGCTTTTGTGCTTTCGGCAAGGTGTATCAAGCTTCACCTTTCTGTATATCTTTTTTCTTGCTTTACAATTACAACATGTATTTGGATTTTGTTTAACCCTTATTACAGCACACTTGTTTTAGACAACACAGCGCTGGTTATGCAGCTTGAAACTTTTTCAATGATGCTTTCAAGCCTTATTTGGCCGGTATACCTTGGAACATTTATGCGTGCAAAAACAAGGCAAATAAACAATAAAATATTACTAGTTTGCGGTTCTTTATACGTATTGTTTCTTATACTACAAGTAATGAAGCTGGCAGATTCTTATGCTGTGAGGGATTATTTAGTGGTTTTAATGCTTTTGATTACAGCTATAAGCATTGGTGAAGTATTATACGAAGTTTGTACCTGCAAAAACCATGAGTTTCAATTTATGATGATTCCGTGCCTTGTTTTTCTTGGCTTTGCTTCTGTAGAGATAATAAATTATGAGCTAGAGTTTATTGCTTCGTCAAGAATCTTATTTATCGGTTTTTTTATCCTTATGACAGCACAGTTTATACACGCAATGAGGTATATCCACCTAGCAATTTTAACAGCCCAAAAAGCGGCAGAATTAGAGCTTGAGCTGGAACGCAGCCAAACGGAAATTATGGTTTCACAAATAAACCCTCACTTTTTATACAACACTCTTGGAACTATAGCATACCTTTGTGACCACGACAGCGACAAAGCAAAGAAGGCTACATTAGCTTTTTCGGATTTTTTGCGAAACAATTTAGACACAATTGGCACTCATGAACTTATACCTTTTTATACAGAGCTTAACCACGTAAAAAACTATTTGTGGATAGAAAAGCTTCGCTTCGGTGACAACCTAAACATTGAATACGACATAAAAGCCGACAACTTTCTTGTACCTTCACTTACTTTGCAACCAATAGTTGAAAATGCAGTAAGATATGGTGTTACAAAAAAACGAGAAGGTGGCACTGTTAAAATTTCCACAAAAGAAACTGAAACTGACTTTATAATTGCGGTGGAAGATGACGGCGTTGGCTTTAATACAGATGAGAAGAAAGATGACGGCGTTGGCTTTAATACAGATGAGAAGAAAGATGACGGCAGAACACACATAGGCATTTCAAATGTGCTAACCCGTGTTGCAATGCAAACAGGCGGAACTCTTGAGATTGAAAGCTATGAGAATGTAGGAACAACTGTAACTATAAAAGTTCCAAAAAGGGGTGAATAAATGAAAATTCTTGTATTGGACGATGAAACTATAATTCTAAAAGGGCATGCGGAAATGCTTACTAAACTTTACCCCGACAGCGAAGTTTACATGTTTATCGACCCAGCAGACGCCTTAAATGATATAAAAGAAAAGTTCATAAGGCCAGACATTGCACTTCTTGACATAGAAATGCCAGGTATGAACGGACTTGAGCTTGCAAAAGCATTAAAGGACGTTTTGCCGCAAACTAAGATTATATTCGTCACAGGGCATTCAAAATATGCCGTAAATGCTTTTAAGGTGCGAGCAAGCGGATACTTGTTAAAGCCTATTAAAGAAGATGAGATGAAAGAAGAAATCGACAACGCTCTGTCAGCATTATTAAGAACACCTAAAAGCAAAGTGCAAGTACAAACTTTTGGGAATTTTGATGTGTTTGCAGACGGAAAGCCTGTTGTTTTTGGCAGAGCAAAGGCAAAGGAGACTTTTGCATACCTTGTTGACAGAAAAGGCGCAAGCGTGAAGGCGGCAGAAATTGCGGCTGTTCTTTGGGAAGATAAGCCGTATGACCGTTCTATGCAAAAGCAGGTGCAGAGCATTATTTGGCATATGATGAAAAGCCTAAAGGCAGTGGGGATTGACCACATAGTAAAAAAGCAATGGAACAGCATTTCCTTAAATGTAAATGAGATTGAGTGCGATTACTACGAGTTGCTGAAAATGGATGTCGAAGCATTAAATAGATATATGGGTGAATACATGTGCCAATACAGTTGGGCCGAAATGACAGTAGCAACGCTTTGGCATAAGCTGTTTAAATAATTTAAAGTGAGTTCGGCAAAGTAGAACGGGCTGCGAAGCAGCTTAAATTGTTATATCTTTAAAAATGATTCAATAATTTGTTTATTCTGTTAGTCATTTGTAATTCATTTGCTTTTATAATTTAATTTCACAGAGAATACTGACATTAAATTTTAACATTAACATTAAAAAAGTAGTGAGGTGATTTTGCTCTATCATATATTGTTAATGTAACCACTGTAGTTACATAAGTATTATAAAAAACATTTGTGTTAACTCTGAAAATTGATGTTAAAAAATAAAAAGGAGTGTAAAAAATGAAACAATTCAAAAGAACTTTAAGCTTAATTACCGCACTTGCCTTGGCGTTTGCTATGCTTACAATAACAACATTTGCGGAAGAACAGCAAGAAGTTCAAGAGCCACAGCAAGAAATTCAACAACCGCAAGAGGAAGTTCAAGAGCCACAAGAGGAAGCTCAAGAGCCGCAAGAAGAAGTTCAAGAGCCACAAGAGGAAGCTCAAGAGCCGCAAGAAGAAGTTCAAGAGCCACAAGAGGAAGTTCAAGAGCCACAAGAGGAAACTCAAGAACCACAAGAGGAAGTTCAAGAACCACAAGAGGAAGCTCAAGAATCTCTAGCGTCAGCGTCGGAAAGCGTAGAAGCATTTGGCATACAGCCATTTGCAGTTAGTCTACTTACCTCACAGTTGGACTTAACAACGAATACAAATATCTCGGAGGATAAACTTGACACTGAGGGGTGGAAATGGGAGTATAGCGCAGATGGCAGTACACTCACCTTAAACGGCTTGAACATGCAAGTATCTCGTGCAGTGCCTCTTAAACTTCCTGGAAACACAACAATTGTGTTGGATGGCGATGCTACAATTCAAAATGAGGCAGAAAATACTTCAAGATTTCTAATAGATGTTACGTCTTCTGGTTATTTAAACATTACTGGTAACGGAACACTTGAATTGGTTTGTAATACTCCTGGTGGCGGTATTCAAACTAACCAAGGTGACATTACAATAAGCGGCAGCGATTGCGAAGTGTCTGTTGTCCAAAATTATTCTAGCGATTTTTCTGCAAGTGGTATAAAAGCGAATTGGGGAAATTTAACAATTGAAGAGGCTACTGTTACTGTAGATATGAGAAGTGGTAGTGGGTTACAGGCTGTAAAAAGTAGCGCTACTACTGATGGTAAACTGATTATCGAAAGCGGAGAGGTTCAGGTTACTACAGCTGGAATTCACCCCATTAATGCGTCAAATGACATTGAAATAAAAGGCGGAAATGTAACTGCAACTTCAACAAATAGTTCTACTGGAGGATATGGTATTTATAGCAATTCTAATGTGACTATTTCCGGGGGTACCGTTACTGCTACATCTGCCCGTACAGGAACAGTCAGCAAAGGTATTAATGCAAATAATGGTACAATTACATTTAGTGGAGAGTCTACCGAAATCAATGCTAATGGTTTTGGAGGTGCGCTTAATAAAGAACCTGTACTGAATGATGGCATTTTACCTTATGGTAACACTGGTGTGCTGCTTGATAAAGCTACAGCATGGAGTACAACAAGTAGCACAGTAACATATAAAGCTGTTGCACAGCCATCATCATTTACAGTAAGTTTCGATGCAAACGGCGGTAGCGTAACACCAGCGTCAACAACCACCGACGCAAATGGCAAGCTTGCTAACCTGCCTACACCTACTCGTGGCGGCTACAGTTTTAACGGCTGGTTTACAGAAAGTAGCGGTGGAACACGTGTAACAACCAATACAGTGTTTGAAGAAGATACTACAATTTACGCACAATGGTCTCAAACAACTACACCAACAAGCACTTCAACACCAAGACCTTCATATACATCTAAGCCAACACCAACACCTGCTCCTACGTCCACGCCTACACCAAAGCCTGACTTCATAAAGGACGTTACAGACTCTAAGCAGGAAGTAAAGCAAGACGTTAAAATTAACGTAGTTGTATCAAGCAAAGACGACAGCAAAACAGACGACCCTGTTGTTTCTGTAACTGTAAAAGACTCTGTATTAAGCGTAGGCATACCTAAGTCTGTAGTAACCAACGCAATAAAAGCAGCAGATGAAGTGTCAAAAAATAACGGTGACAAAACTATGGCTATGTTTGACTTAACAACTTCCAACAGTTTCAAGTCAATTGAAGCAGTGTTGCCAAAAACATCAGTTTCCGAGCTTGCAAATAAAGTTGATAACCTTGCTATACAAACAAAGTTTGCAGTGTTAAACCTTGCTACGAAAATAGAAGTCGTAGCCCCGAACCTTGAAAACAGAAAATTGTTAAC
>CAZBLK010000031.1:0-28096 GCA_964492715.1 uncultured Defluviitaleaceae bacterium
ATTGGCATTTGGTTAAATTGTTCAGTGTGATGGATTTACAAAACACGCCCTAAGTCGGATAATCTGCAAAGCGGATTAGATTGCCCAGGAACTTTCATGTTATGATCAAGAATTTAAGGTGCCTTTTCCTCAAATTCGTTATGAATGCAATGAAAAGCTCGATGAAACTTATTACATTGAACTCACAATATATAGCAAGAGTTTTATGAATTAATAGGGCTGCATAACTTTTTCATATTGAGCAAAGGTAGTTAAAAAGACCCTATAATATAGAATCAGTTTTTTGAGGTTTCTTATATCCTCTTTTTAATGGATAAAACTATAAAAACAGAGAAAAACCGTGAACGCATTTAAACAAGAACGGCATATGTTACAAACGACATTGATTGGCTTTTCGGCAAGGACAAATGGCTAAACTTGGTGCGCTACAAAGCGCAAAAATGTATCCCCTCCACAGGAGGGCGTTATTGGAAGAAAATATAACGGGAGTAGCCAGTTTACCTTGCGTGGAAACACAACGGGGACAATCGCATACTGGAAAAGCGGATACCGCCCTAACCGTAAAGGGCATAGGTTTCGCAAACTCCGTGTTCTATGGCTAAAGCTAAACTGCCTGAATCCCAGTCCTGACTTGGTGCAAAGCATTGCCCGCGGGAAAACGGTTGAAACCGGTGTCATCGTATATTCGTTGTTGTCATTTTGGACGAATAACTTCCTACGATGAAAGAGCGCATGATAAATGCGAATAAAGGGACGAACGGGAAGCCTAAGGAATACTCGATACGTACATTTTTGACAAATTGTAGGATTGCCTAAGGGGCGCGAGCCCTATGGTGACGGAGTCGCAATAGTAGTCAGAGCAAGGGAAAACCTTGTACAGGGCGAAGTGCGACAGGTAATTTCGATTGATTAGAAAGGAGTAGGTGCGTGAGATAAGTACAGCCCAAACTATTTTAACAGTCATTCAGAAGCGAGGAACTGAGAAGCAGGAACTCGAAAGGGTATACAAATTGTTATTTAACCGCGAACTGTATCTTTCGGCATACGCTCGTCTTTATTCAAACGATGGTGCTATGACAGAAGGAGTAACAAACGAAACTATGTGGAAACAAAATGCAGAGCATACATGAAAAACGGCAAAACAATTCACATCGGTAAGCTGCAAAGTGATGATGACTTTTCCATCATACAGACTTTCCAAGAGCAGTATCGCGGAATTGTTCAGTATTACCTCATGGCTCAAAATGTATGCTGGTTCAGCAAACTGCATTGGATAATGGAAGGTTCACTGCTCAAAACCTTGGCTTGTAAACACCGTTCAACCATGAAAAAACAGAAAAAGAAATATCAAGCAGAAACCGTGGACGAACGGACGGGTAAAACTCTGAAGTGCCTTGAAAAAGTTGTAGAACGTGAAGGTAAAAAGCCTCTTGTGGCAAGGTGGGGTGGTATTTCTCTGTCTTACGATAAAAATGTTGTGATAGAAGATACGCCTTATGTTGTTTACGGAGGCATGAACGAGTTAATCAAGCGTCTATTGGCTAACGAGTGCGAATTATGCGGCAGTAAAGAATTTATTAAAGTACACCATGTTCGCAAACTCGCTGATTTAATCATGAAAGGCAGAAAAGAAAAACCTGTTTGGGCGCAAATAATGTCAAAAAGAAGAAGAAAGACGCTCGTTGTTTGCCATAAATGCCATACTGCAATTCACAATGGAACAGCATAAACGTTTCTGAAATGAAATTACTGGCGAGCCGTGTGATGGGAAACTATCAAGCACGGTTCTGAGGGGGACAGACGGAAAAGGAGCTTTATAGCCACCTCGTCGGCTGTCTACCCTACGCTTGCATTGGGGCTATAAATACCCAATTAGAAATATCCAAGAATAAAACAAATGAATGGCATTATTTTATATCGAGTCGAAATCTTACAGCAAAAGAACTTCTAAAACATTCTCGTTTGGAATGGTCAGTTGAAACTATGCACTAGCTACTGGACCTTCATTTTTGTGAAGATTTTTGCCGTGTTGCTGAGCAACGTACATAAGAAAACCTCAATATTATTAGAAAAATAGTCCTTAATTACATCAGAAATTTCTAATTTGAAAATTCTTTAAAAACTCCTTTTTCGGGGCTTATGTTTGACTGTTTACTTAACCCTGTAAATTTTGTCAAGTTTTTGTTATGAAACTTAATTTCCGTTGCATAAACCAAATTTGCACAGCCCCATTTTTACTGACAATATAATTTTAAAATTATTTTATTTTACTGACATACGTTTTTTTAGTTTACTGACAAATATTTATTTCGGCTACAATACCGACAAATGCACAAACGGTTACTATAACAAGCACAGGAACGGGCGATGTAACAATAAATCAACCATCTTCCTTGGTGAATTTTACAATTGGCTCTTTATCTCAAACAACCTTAGCTTCAGGAGCCACGGCAACGCTAGGCGTGCAGCCAAATGCGGGGCTAGCAGTTGGCGTTTATCATGAAACGCTAAACATAACAGGACGTAATGGTGTTAATTCAAATGTTGAAGTTAACTTTGAAGTTATACCAATGTCTTCTTACAAAATTACGGCAAGCCAATCAACATTGACGTTCGCTAACCAAACTCCTGACTATACGCCTCCAGTCCCCCAAACAGTTACAATAAACAATACAGGAACGAGAGAGGTTACAATATCGCCACCGACCTCAGCAAAATAAACAATAAGCTCTTTATCTAAAACAAAACTGTCTTGCGGAGACAGCACTACATTCATAGTACAGTAGTATGACGAGAGCCATGTTTGTAACTGTTTTGGCAATGCTTGACAGTGCGGAATTAAGCGTTTACACAGTGTCGAGTTTAAGGGTATCACAGGCGGTGTAGGCGACGGCTTGTTCGCCCAAGACAAGCTCATCACTCGTGAGGAAATGGCGGTGATGCTGTATAAGTATATGAAGTACAAGGGCATAACTCTTCCTAATAATAAGGGTGGCACACCGTTTGCTGACAAAGAAAGCATCAGCCCATGGGCGCAGACCCCTGTAGATGAAATTCGGCCTTATCAGTAGCGTGGGCGATAATATATACGCACCCAAGGGCACGGCAAATCGGGCAAGTGTAGCGGCAATCTTTATGAATTTCATCAAGGCGATGCTCAAATAGGTTCCATAAAATGACAAAAAACCTACGGTTACAGTTGAATTGCCCCATGCCAAGTAGACAGTAGAATAATAAAAAACGTTATAAGGTGTCAACCGACAAGTTGGCACCTTTTTCTATGCAGTGGTATCGGAAGGGTAAGCCCTAAATTTCAGCGGAATCATTTAGTGACTGTTTTAAAAATAGCTTTTAGTGGATTAAAAATTTTTTGAAGTGCGAGGAAGCGAAAACCGCACGTACCCAAAGGTACGTAAGATTTTTGCTGACGAAGCAATTCGGAAAATTTACCGAAAAGACGCTAATATAGATTTTTAAAACAGCCCCTAGTTTAAGCCATAAAAATTGGGTTGTGTCCTAAATTAAATGAACAGGATAAATTCTACCAAACAGCCTACAGTTAATAACCAAGCCAACAACTATCTTATTGAATGGATAAATTTGTTGTAAAACTTAAATACTTTTCCATATGCAAGCAAATGGAGTTTATGAAACGAACGTGGCATTTTAAAAAAACACTTGCACAAACTATAATATTGTGCTATACTCATTGCCGTAGAATTTTAACTACAAAGTGTTTTGAAAAAAACACAACATACACACATATCCGCAACTGTAGCTAGGTGATTTGCACTAAATGTTTAATTATCAGCGGCTATGGAGGACTAACCTAGGAGGTAAATTTAATGGGCGTTATTTCTATGAAACAATTACTCGAAGCAGGTGTACACTTTGGGCACCAAACAAGACGTTGGAACCCAAAAATGGCAGAATATATTTTTGCCGAAAGAAACGGCATTTATATTATTGACCTGCAAAAAACTGTAAAGAAAGTTGACGAAGCTTTCAACGCACTTTGCGAAATTATCAAAGACGGCGGCGAAATGCTTTTCGTTGGAACAAAGAAGCAAGCGCAAGAGTCAATTAAAGAAGAAGCTGAAAGATGCGGCATGTACTACGTTAATGAGCGTTGGCTCGGTGGTATGCTTACAAACTTTAAAACTATTCAAACTCGTATTGCAAGGCTTAAAAAGCTTGAAGAAATGCAAGAAAACGGAACTTTTGAAGTTCTTCCTAAGAAGGAAGTTGCAAAGCTTCTTCACGAAAAAGAAAAGCTTGAAAAGAACATTGGCGGAATTAAAGGCATGACAAGAATTCCTGATGCAATGTTTATCGTTGACCCTCGTAAAGAGCGCATTGCAATTCAAGAAGCACACAACCTTGGCATTACAGTTTTTGCAATTGTTGACACAAACTGCGACCCAGAGGAAGTTGACTACGTAATTCCTGGCAACGACGATGCTATCCGTGCGGTTAAGCTTATCGTTGGCAAAATGGCTGATGCCATTATCGAATCAAGACAAGGTGTTCAGTTTACAACTTCTTCCGAAAAAGTTGAAGAAAACGAAGAAGAAACAATGAGTGATGTTATATAATATAGGCTTATAACAAGCTTATAACTTATTAAACGGAGGTTGTATTATGGCTGTTACAGCACAATTGGTTAAGGAATTAAGAGAAATCACTGGCGCAGGAATGGTTGACTGCAAAAACGTTCTTACACAAACAGACGGCGACCTTGAAAAAGCAATTGAGCTTTTAAGAGAAAAAGGCCTTGCGGCTGCTGCTAAAAAAGCTGGACGTATTGCTACAGAAGGTCTTGTTTACACATACATTTCAGAAGACGGCAAAACAGGCGTTATCGTTGAAGTAAACAGCGAAACTGACTTTGTTGCTAAAAACCAAGAATTTAAGAGCTATGTTCACAACGTTGCTGTACAAGTTGCGTCTTCAAACAGCAAAACTGTTGAAGAACTTTTCGAGGAAACTTGGCACGCTGACACAACTGTAAACGTGAAAGAAGCTCTTAGCCAAAAAATTGCAGTTATCGGTGAAAACCTTACGCTTAGAAGGTTTGAAAAGTTTGTTGCTTCTGAAAACGAAGTTCTTGTTTCATACATTCACGGTGGCGGCAGAGTTGGCGTTTTGCTTTCACTTGCAGCAGGCGCAAACAGCGAAGCAGTAACAGAAGCTGGTAAAAACGTTTGTATGCAAATTGCGGCTATGAGCCCTAAGTTTGTTAGACGTGAAGAAATTCCTGTTGAATTTATTGAAAAGGAAAAGGAAATTCTTACAAACCAAGCTGACAACGAAGGTTTAAGCAACGGCAAGCCAGCAAACGTTGTTGAAAAAATTATCACTGGCAGGCTTAACAAAAACTTGAAAGAGCTTTGCCTCTTAGAGCAAGAGTATGTAAAGGAATCTGACCTTACAGTTGGCAAGTACGTTGAAAGCGTAGCTAAGGAAGCTGGCATTACTCTTGATGTTAACGCATTTGTTCGCTACGAAACAGGCGAAGGCTTGGAAAAGAAAAGCGAAGACTTTGCTGAAGAAGTTAAAAAGACAATGCAAGGCTAATAGCATTTTATAAACAAAAATATAGGGTAGGATTTTTAATCCTTCCCTATATTTTTGTGGATTATAAGCTATAGCAATTCCGTCTTTAATCGACATTGTCTATAGGTCAAAAAGCCAAACGACTAGGCGTTTGGCTTCCCTCTGCCAATATCGTTAAAAACTGGAATTGCTATAAAACAAAAAATTCACGCATAATTCACAGTTTACCTATAGCATTTTGTAAAAAAATGTGGTAAATTATTTATGAAGAAGTAACTAAGATAAAGATGTAATTACGTACTAAGGAGCTGTCTTGTGTATAAACGTGTTATAATAAAAATAAGCGGCGAAATGATTGGTGGCGAAGGCAATTTACCGTTTAATAATGAAATAATTGGGAAAATTGTAAATGAGGTAAAACAGCTTGTAGAAAATGGAACAGAAGTTTCGCTTGTTGTAGGCGGCGGAAACTTTTGGCGTGGCAGAAGCGCCCCACCCACTATGAACAACGCTAGAGCAGACCAAATTGGTATGCTTGCCACTGTTATGAACGGTATTTATTTATGTGAAGCCTTTATTGGAAGTGGAATTAATGCAGTTTGCATGACACCGTTTGATGTAAACATGTTTACAGAGCGTTTTACTGTAAGCTCTGCGGTTAAACACATGCAAAATGGAAACGTTGTCATTTTTGCCGGTGGCACAGGGCACCCATTTTTTTCTACCGACACAATTTTGGGGCTTAGGGCACAAGAGCTTTCGGTTGATGCCGTAATTTTTGCAAAAAACATTGACGGTGTTTACGACAGCAACCCAAAAACAAACAAAGCAGCTAAAAAGTTTAAAACTGTTTCTTACAAAACAGTTGTTGAAAAAGGGCTTGAATTTGCAGACATTCCTGCAATTTGCGTAATAGACGGCACAAAAAACACTATTCCTTCTGTTGTTTTTTCACTTGATACACAAAACGGAATTGTTGTTGCTTGCCAAGGTGACGACGACGGAATTTTCACAATTGGCGGCACAAAAATACAAAGAGATATAAAGGAGGAGTTTTATGGCAAGTAAAATTGCACCATACGAAGAAAAAATGAAAAAGTCAATTGCTGCACTTAATACTGAGCTTAACACAATTCGTGCAGGCAGAGCAAACCCTCATGTTTTGGATAAAATTACTGTTGAAAACTACGGTGTTGAAACACCTTTAAACCAAGTTGGAAACATTACAGTTCCTGAAGGCAGGCTTTTGCAAATTCAGCCTTGGGACAGTAGCCTTTTAAAGAAAATTGAAAAGGCGATTCTTGCATCTGACATTGGCATAAACCCAACTAATGACGGCAAAGTAATTCGCCTAGTTTTCCCGGAGCTTACAGAAGACCGCAGAAAGGCACTTACAAAAGACGTTAAGAAAAAGGGTGACGACTCTAAAGTTGCAATAAGAAACATTAGACGTGATGCAATTGACGACTTTAAAAAGCTTGAAAAGAAGCACGAAATTACAGAAGATGAATTGAAGCACCTAGAAGACGAAATTCAAAAAGCAACAGACAAAAACGTTGCTGAAATTGATAAAATTGTTGAGTCAAAAAACAAAGAAATTATGTCTATTTAATTTTATTCCCCAGCCTTTGGCTGGGGTTAAAGCATTTAAAAGGAAAATAGGTCAAGGGTATTCCCTTGTGGAGGTTTATGGTGGCAAATAAAACAATTAGTGGCGACATACCAAAACATGTTGCCATCATCATGGACGGCAACGGCAGGTGGGCTTCTAAACGTTTTCTCCCAAAGTCGGCAGGGCATAAGGCAGGAGCAAACACTTTAAAAACAATTGCAAACACAGCAGAAAAACTGGGCATTAAATATTTAACTGTTTACGCTTTTTCCACGGAAAACTGGAACAGGCCAAAAGACGAAGTTGACTACTTGCTTTCTCTTTTAAGCAGTTATATTTCAGACTATATAGCAGACAGCAAAAAGAATAACATGCGCTTTCGTATAATTGGCGACATAACCCGCCTTAGCGGGGAGCTGCAAGAAAAAATTAAAACACTTGAATCGCTTTCAATGAATAAAACAGGGCTTCAACTTATTTTTGCAATAAACTACGGGGCAAAAGACGAGCTTGTGAGAGCAGTAAAAAGCATTTCAAAAGCCGTGCATGACGGAAGCCTTTCTATAGATAATATTAAAGAAGAAACTATAGCAAAGTTTTTGGACACTCAAGAAATTCCAGAACCCGAGCTTTTAATACGCACAAGCGGCGAGCTTAGGCTTAGCAACTTTATGCTTTGGCAGCTTGCATACACAGAACTATACTTTACAGACACCTTGTGGCCAGACTTTAAGCCTGACGACTTAACTAAAGCTATAGAAAGCTTTAAAAATCGTGACAGGCGCTTTGGCGCACGATAACACTTAATTTCACTTGTTTGGAGTGACTTAACAAATGATTAAAAGGATAATGACAAGCATAATTGCTTTTCCAATATTGGCGGCGTTTGTTGTGGTGGGCAAAACGCCGCTTCAGCTTGCGCTTATGGTGCTTTCTGTTTTAGGAATGACCGAAATTTACAAGGCGTTGTCAAGCAAGCACTTACCCATTCATTGGGTTGGTTACACTTTTTCGGTAATATACTTTTTGGCACTAAGTGACTTTAATTCTACAAGCTTGCTTATTACTTGCGCCTTTTTTCTTATAGCTGTATTAGCCTTTTTAATTGTTTACCACCAAAAAGTAAACGTAATTGATTGTGCTGTTACAGTTTTTGGGTTTTATTATATTTCCGTTTTAATGTCGTTTGTTTTTTTGGTACGTGGACATGATTACGGGCAGTTCTTTGTTTGGCTAATTTTTATTTCGGCGTGGGGCTGCGACACAGGGGCGTATTTTACCGGAATGCTTTTTGGAAAGCATAAGCTTGCGCCCATACTTAGCCCTAAAAAAACTGTTGAAGGTGCTATAGGCGGGGTAGTTTTTGCGGCATTGATTGCTTTTTTGTATTCATTTACAATTACTAAATTTTTTAACATAAGCGGCGACATTAACATAATTGCTATGTGTACAGTAATTGGTGCAGCAGGTTCAATTTTTGCACAGTTTGGAGATTTGGCGGCTTCGGCTATAAAACGCTATACCAAAATAAAAGACTTTGGTAAAATAATTCCAGGGCATGGCGGAATTATTGACAGGTTCGACAGCATTCTTTTTACTGCTCCAGGCGTTTTTATCGTAATGTACTTGCTCGTTAGGGTAAGCACCGCACAATGAGGGGATTTTATGAAGCAAATTACAATACTTGGCTCTACTGGCTCAATTGGCACACAAACTCTTGACGTTGTTAAATCTTTGGGTAATGTTAGCGTTTCAGCAATTACTGCAAACGAAAACATTGAGCTTGTACTTGAACAGATAAAACAATTTAAACCAAAGCTTGTTGCAATTTTTAACGAAGAAAAGGCGGAAGCTTTGAAAAAACTAACTACATCTTTTGATGTAAAAGTTGTTTCTGGAATGTACGGCATAATTGAAGCGGCTACGTTTGAAGAAGCAGGCTTGGTTGTAAACGCACTTGTTGGAAGTGTTGGGTTAAAACCGACTGTTGCGGCAATTAAAGCTAAAAAAGACATTTGCCTTGCAAACAAAGAAACACTTGTTACGGCTGGAGAATTTGTTATGCGTTTGGCCTCTGAAAACAAGGTAAACGTTTTGCCTATAGACAGCGAGCATTCGGCAATTCTTCAATGCTTGCAAGGGAATTTTTACAACAGCATTGAAAAAATTCACCTCACGGCTTCGGGTGGACCTTTTCTTGGCTACAGCCGTACACAGCTTGGAAATGTAACAGTAGCGCAAGCTTTAAAGCACCCAAATTGGTCTATGGGCAAAAAAATTACAATTGATTCTGCAACGCTTATGAACAAGGGACTTGAAGTAATTGAAGCAAAATGGCTTTTTGATGTACCTGTTGAAAAAATTAACGTTGTTGTTCACCCTCAAAGTATAATTCATTCAATGGTAGAGTTTACAGACGGCGCAGTAATGGCACAGCTTGGAATGCCCGACATGCGTGTACCAATTCAATATGCTTTGACGTACCCTGAAAGAGTTTTAAACGATTACCCACGGCTTGACTTTACAAAGCTTAAAACACTTTCGTTTGAACAACCAGACATGGAAGCTTTTCCTTGCCTTAGGCTGGCGTTTGAAGCGGTTACAGTTGGCGGAACACTTCCTGCTGTGATGAACGCCGCAAACGAAGTTTGTGTCGAAAGGTTTTTACGTGGAGAAATTGGTTTTAACCAAATTTCTGAATTAATAGAAAAAGCAATGCAGGCATATACTGTCGTATACGATTATTCGATAGATGACGTTTTAAAAGCAGACGCTTTTGGGCGGCAGTTTGTTACTGCAAACTAAACTTGTTGGGAGGTTTTAAATGTCTATTATTATTGCTATTATAGTTTTTAGTGTTATTGTTTTGGTGCATGAGCTTGGACACTTTTTTGCAGCACGGAAAAACGGTATTTTAGTGGAAGAATTTGCAATTGGAATGGGGCCAAAAATATTTGGTGTAAAAAAGGGCGACACTTTGTATTCCATTCGCTTGCTTCCGTTAGGCGGCTTTTGCAAAATGCTTGGCGAAGACGAGAGCAGCAATGACACACGTTCTTTTTCCAGCAAAACTGTGGCACAAAGAATTGTTGTTATTTCTGGCGGAGTTGTAATGAACTTTTTGCTTGCGTTTTTAATTTTTGTTTCACTTTCATTGGTTGACGGTTTTGCAAAACCAGTTATTTCTTCGGTAGTTGAAGGAATGCCAGCAGCTAAAGCTGGAATTTTGCCAGGAGACAAAATTGTTTCCATAAACGGCTCAAAAGTGAACATTTATGACGACATGTCGTTTGCTATTTCTGAAAGTAGCGGTAGCTCAATTACTTTTGAAATTAAACGTGGCAACGAAAAAATGACTAAAGTTATTACTCCTGAGAAAATTGAAAACAGTTACTTTATAGGTATAAAAAGTTCTGTAATTTCTGGGCTTTTTGGGGAAGCTGCGGAGGGCACAGTGAAAGGAAACATTTTAGACTACATTGTAAACGGTTTTTGGTCTGTTATTTTTTGGATTAAGTTAATTTTGGTTGGAATTGTACGCCTTTTTACATTTAATGTTTCGATTAACGAAATGGCTGGCCCAATTGGTATGGTTAGCGAAATCAACAAAACTTATGTAACAACAATTTCTCAAAGCGTTTTTGTTACAATTAAAGTTATGGCAAAATATATTGCTATTTTAAGCGCAAACCTTGGCGTGTTCAACCTTTTGCCGCTTCCGGCACTTGACGGCGGAAGGCTTGTTTTCCTTGGAATTGAGGGGCTTAGAGGTAAGCCGCTTCCACCAGAGCGTGAAGGAATGGTTCACTTTATTGGCTTTGTTTTGCTAATGGTTTTGGCTGGTGTTATTGCTTTTAACGATATTGCAAAATTGTTATAACATTATTATTAAATACAGCAATTCCGTTTTATTTACATATCTATGTCAATTAAAAGCGGAATTGCTGTAAAATAGTGCGTAATCTAGTTTGAATTTTAATCCCAAAATTACGGATTTGTTTTATAACAACAATTCCATAATTCCAACAGTATAAGTAACTTTGTCAAACTTTAATAAATTAACAGTGTTAAACCCAATTTTTTCATACCAATTCTTTAGAGCTATGTTTTCATGCACCATTCCTAAAGTAATTTTACTGCATTTAAGTTCTTTAGCTTTTTCCTTTGAAAATTGAATTAGTTCACTTCCAAACCCTTTGTTTTGATAGCTAGGAAGTATAGCTAAATCGTGAATTTTCATTTCATTTCCGCTAGCAATTAACGACAAAAAACCAACTATGTCATTGTCATAAAAATATGAGTACATCAAGTATCCTTCATTAAATTCGTTCTCAAATATATGAAAAGGCAAACAGGTTCTTCCTCTATAAGGGCAATTATCTTCTGTCATTCCAAATTTGATGGCTATATCTTCGTAACTTGTTTTAACTATATCAAGGCATCTTGCTAATTCTTCCATAGATATTTTTTTTATCATGTTTTCACCTCACAAAACAGAATAGTATATTTAAGTCTATAGTCATATAACTTCAAAATCACCCAAATACGATGTCTTATTTTCCGTACATTCGTTTAATTTATAAGTTACCATTAAGTATAAATAACGATGAGTACGCAAAAAAATCATCTACAAAAAATAAATTAGCAAGAAGGTTAGCTGGATTCTCCTCTTTCCTTCTCTTTAATCATCTTTACTATACCATGTCAACCACTTTGTGTAAACACAAGTATAAATATTTACAAACTATAGGTTTTTTAAAATACAATTTGTGATATACTTACATTGGAGGTGAATATTATGAAAAAATTTATAAGTATGCTTTTAGTAATTATCATAACCTTTGCTACTATTAATAGTGTTTATGCTGAGGGTTATTCTGAAGGTAACTTTTTATTTGAAATTGTTAATGGTGAGGTCACGATAACGCTTTATGATGGCTTTAGTGTAGAGCATGTTGAAGTGCCCGCTGCAATTAGAGGGTTTCAAGTTACTAGTATTGGTGAAGGAGCTTTTCGAGGACGTACTAACATGCAAAGCGTTGAAATTCCTGATAGTGTTATAAGTATTGGCAAAAATGCGTTTTACCAATGTGAAAATTTACAATTCGTTAAGCTTTCTGAAAACCTTGTTGAAATTGGAAATTCCGCATTTAGCAACTGTCATAACTTATCAAATGTTATATTTCCGGAAAGCCTTATTTCTATAGGTAACTTTGCATTTTGGGGGACTAGTTTAACAGAAACAGAGCTTCCGAAAAATCTTGTTTCTATAGGAGAGCATGCCTTTTCAGGAACAAAAATGACATACATAGAAATACCTGAAAGTGTTACTTTAATAGGGTCTAACGCTTTTGCAAACACTTCTCTTAAAACTGTTAAGTTACCAAATGGGCTTACAGAAATATCAGACGGAACTTTTTTTGATTCTTCATTAACAAGCATTGAAATACCTTTAAATGTAAGTGTAATAGGAAATGCTGCTTTCAAGGGTTGTAAAAATTTAACAAGCATAACAATTCCAAAGAATGTTAAAGAAATATTGCCAGACGCATTTGAGGAGTGTTCCAATTTAACAACTGTTGTGATAGAGGAAGGGATAACATCAATTCCTGAACCTATTTTTAATAACTGCACAAGCTTAACAACTGTTGTCGTAAATAATAGTGTCGAACAATTATCTAGCGATGAATTTTTTAATTTTTGGAGAAGACGAAGTGTAGACATGAAGGACTTTACATCAATACCTGAAACGTTAACACTTTATGGCAATAAAGGCAGTTATATAGAAAGTTATTCTAAAAAACAAGGCGTTCTGTTTAGAGAATTAGTTACTGCAAAGTTTAATGGTGAACTTATGGTGTTTGACCAACCTCCAATAATTGAAAGTGATAGAACACTTGTGCCACTGAGAGCAATTTTTGAAGCTTTTGGTGCTACTGTTGAATGGGACGAGGCAACTAAGACTATTACAGCCAATAAAGCTACTATTACTTTGTCTTTGCAAATTGGCAGCAATATTTTATATAAAAACGATGAACAAATTATGCTTGACGTTCCTGCTAAAATAATTGGTGGCAGAACACTTGTACCTATTCGTGCAATATCTGAAAGTTTTGGGGCACAGGTTAATTGGAATGGCGATTTAAAAATGGTTGAAATATTTTCTTAACAAATAAGCAAAATGAGTTCAATACAATGGCATATTTAGTTTACTTTCAAGTGGGTGAAGCATCTTGGTTTTGTGACACATACATTTCTCTCCTTTGTATAGGTTTTTATGCCTAGAGATTAATGTATGTGTCTTTTTAATACATTTTATTTTACAATTGCTTTCAGAGCCAAATCAAGCTTTTCAACCGCAAAAGCAACATCTTCTTCACTAATAACAAGCGGCGGCTGAATTGCAAGCACGTTTCTATTAAGCCCGTTTTTACCAATGATTACACCGTTATCTTTCATATGCTCAAGAACTAAATCAGTTTCTTCTGAAAGCGGTTTGCCATCAAGTTTAAGTTCAACACCAAGCATTAACCCTTTGCCACGCACTTCGTGTATAAAAGGGTAGTTTTGTTTAAGCTTAATAAGTTCATTTTTAAGCATTTCCCCAAGAACACGTGCTTTTTCAACCAATTCATTTTGGTTTATAAAATCCAAAACGGCAAGAGCAGCGGCGCAGCTTACAGGGTTTCCGCCAAGTGTTGAAGCTGACGGTTTGTTTAAAGCGTTTGCAATGTGCTTTTGTGCAGAAAACGCTGCAATCGGCGTGCCGTTACCTAAAGCTTTTGCCATTGATATAATGTGAGGTGTAACGCCGTAATGCTCTATGGCAAACATTTTGCCTGTGCGTGCAAACCCTGTTTGAATTTCATCAGCTATAAACAAAACGTTGTGCTTTTCCAACAGCTTCATTACTTCTTCGTAGTAATTTTCTGGCGGTGTAATTATTCCGCCGTTTCCTTGAATTGGCTCGCATATAAATGCGGCTATATGTTCTGCATTTTGAGCCAGCAAATTTTCAAGTTCATTAAGAGAATGACGTGCAGAAGTTTCGTCCTTAGAATTTGAAATAAAATAAACGTTGTCGCTTAAATGCTCGTCCGTGCGCCACATTGGAATTGCTGTTGCGCTCATTGTCATGTAAGTTCGTCCGTGTAGGCTACCTTCAAGTGCAATAAAGTGAGTTTTGCCTGTGTAAAGCCTGGCAAGTAGCATTGCACCCTCGTTTGCTTCCGAGCCGGACATACAAAAAAAGCTTGTGTCAACGTTTTGTGGCAACACGTTTGCAAGATTTTCTGCAAGCGTTGCAATTGGCTCTGTCAAATAAATTCCAGTTGTGTGCTGAAGTGTTTTCATTTGCTCTACAACTCTGTCAACAATAAAAGGGTTGCAGTGTCCGCAATTCATTACAGAAACTCCAGCAAACAAGTCTAAATACTTTTTGCCTGTGTGGTCGAACAAATATTGCATTTCCCCACGCACAATTTGCGGTGGGTTTTTGTAAAAATAGTTTACACATGGTATTAAAAACTGCTGACGCTTTAATAAAATTTGCTCTGGTCCTATGTGCATGGTAAAACCTCCTAGTTAATTCTTCCGATTGCACCAAGTGTAAAGCCCGCCCAGCGTGGTTTAAGCTTGTTGTACATTGCTTCACATTCGTCCAAGTTTTTAATCGCTTCGCTATACACATCTAAAACATAGCTTAGCTGCTCGGCAGTCATAGAATTTGCTTCAATTCTAAACCTGCTAATGCCGCAATTGTAAAGCTCTTTAAGTACCCCAAGCAGGCAAATGTCTTTATACGGCAAAAGGTGGTTTTTGCCCGAATTATCTTTAAACACAGGGTGTTCAAAACCTTTTTCGTCTACCAAAACCATAATTTCGTCTGCTACGCTTGTGTTGCTGCCTTCTTTAATGACAGGTTTAATTTTTGCGTTATCATAAAGGTCAATATGTGTAAGCATCATTGTTGGCGTTCCGTGAACAATAATTTCTGCACAGTCGCTTTGTGAACAAACGCTAACAACTTCGGAAGCAGGCAGCTCTATAGACATAGTAAAAGCACTTGCACCGTAGTTTTTCATAAACTGTGCCGAAACTGCATTGTAAACGTTCATAGTGTAGTCAACGATAACTTCATATTTATTTTTAAACTTGTTTACAGCGCCCAAATTTGTAGCCAAAACTCCGTCAATTCCCAAGTCGTTTTCCAAAAGATGTTCGTACTGTGAAAAACACTGGTCTTGCATTGAATGCGGAAGCCCCAAATAAACTTTGGTCGAACCTTTGTTTGACGTTACAGACAAAACGTCAGCTTTAGAAAAAGGTTTGTTTGGCAAAAACACATCGCCAGAAAGATAAACGTTGTCAATGCCTTTTTCTATGCAAAGCATAGCACTTTCAACATTGTTAACCTTTACGCTAAGTTGCGGCTTTGCACTTGCTTTGTTTGTTGAATTTTGTGCTAAAAATTCCTTTAAAGAGTTTAGTTCTGTTGACGTAGCTTCTTTTTCTTCGGTTGCATAGCTAAACATTTTCCCAGTGCTGTAAAAAGCCCCTGTTCCTTCCATTCTTAGGTTTATAATGTCAAGCGTAGGCTGGTTTACTGCAAAAAATGTTGAAAAGTCACGCTTGCGGTTTTCGTGCATAACGTCGCTTTCTTTTGCTCTTTCATAGCTAATAGGGTCGTCTACATACCTGTCAATTGCATTTCTGTAAAGTTGAACAAGCTGCATTAAATAAGGAAGCTCTCTCATGCGCCCCTCAATTTTAAAGCTGCACACGTTGCTTTCGATAAGCTCTGGCAAATGCTCGTACATGTACATGTCTTTAACAGCAAGAGGAAACTGTGTGTCGTAAACTTTGCCGTCCTTTTTAATTTTATAATCCCAGCGGCAAGGCTTCATGCAAAGCCCACGGTTGCTACTGTTGTTAAAAAGAACCCCGCTGTAGTAGCATTGTCCGCCGTGTGCTACACACATGTCTCCATGAATAAAATATTCAAATTCCATGTCAGTTTGAAAAGACATTGCTTTAATGTCGCTTAAACTAACTTCTCGTGACATAACAACACGAGAAACACCAAGCTCTCGCAAAGCTTTTACGGTTTCTACATTGTGAACGTCCATCATTACGGAAGAATGAAGGTTTAGCTTTAAATTGTTTTTCTTTATATAATCAATAATGCTTAAATCTTGAATAATAATTGCATCAGGTGAAACTTCCTCCAAAAAATGAAGATATTCGCCCAAAACAGAAATGTCTGCTGACGAATGCAAGTTGTTCACAGTGACATAAGCTTTTTTTCCAAGAGAATGTGCAAGTGAAACCGCTTCCTTTATGTCGTCGTGCGAAAAGTTGTACTCTTTTCTGTGAAGCCGCATGTTTAAAAGCTTGCCGCCAAAATAAACTGCATCTGCAACGTTTATAATTTCTTTAAAAATTTCAAGTGTACCAGCAGGAGCAAGAAGCTCGATTTCTTTTTTATTAAACTTTAGCATAAGCACCTCAATAAATACTTTTTTAAAATTGTAGCATATGTGGGGTTAAAACGCAAAAGTATGTACAACAAATTTTTAATGAAAGCATTGGCGAAGTTTTGGGAGTATTATAATTTTAAGCCGCCAAGCCAAGCCACGCCACGCCAAGCCACGCCATTTTACATTTATTTAAACAAATTGGGTATACTTCCATTACGGAGGTGTACTATGAAAAAAACTATAAGTTGCTATAGAAAAAGCACAATTTTACAAAAAACATTTTGTACACTAAAGCAATTCCAGAAAATAAAGGTAGAAGGGAAGCATTTTTCACGAACACTTCAACGTGAAAATATGCTGAAGCTTATACCGATTAATTTCGGAATTGCTGTATTACTTAGCATTACACTAACAACAAATGTTTTAGGTGAGGAAAAAGTACCAGAAAAAGAGCCTGCTGTTTCGGCACAGGGTGCAGCGCTCATGGATTATAAAACAGGGCGTATTCTTTGGAGCAAAAATGAAACTACACCAATGGCTATGGCAAGCACAACAAAAATTATGACGGCAATTGTTGCGCTTGAAAACGGAAATTTAAGCGACATGGTTACGGTTTCAAAACGTGCTGCTTCTGCACCAGACATTCAAATGAAGCTGCAAGCTGGGGAGCAAGTTTCACTTGAGTCATTGCTTTATGCTCTTATGCTTGTTTCGTATAATGACGCCGCCGTTGCTGTTGCAGAACATGTTGGTGGAAGTGTAGAAAACTTTTGTGCAATGATGACAGAAAAGGCACGAAGCATTGGTGCAACAGATACAATTTTTGAAACACCAAACGGGCTTGACAAAGGCGAACATCATTCAACAGCAAGAGACATGGCAATTATTACACGTTACGCAATGGCAAACAAAAAATTTGTTGACATAATAAACACCCCCTCAATTGTTATTACAAGCAACAGGCAAACATATGACTTGCAAAACAGAAACAGGCTTTTGCGTGAGTTTGAAGGAGCAAACGGAGTAAAAACAGGTTTTACAGGAAAAGCAGGGCATTGCTTTGTAGGCTCTGCAAAGCGTGGCGACATGCAGCTAATTTCTGTTGTTTTTGCAAGTGGCTGGGGCGACAAGGGAAAGGCGCAAAAGTGGGTTGACACAAAAGAAATTTTAAGCTACGGCTTTAACAACTTTGAATACAAAAACATAGTTAACGCAAACGACAGTGCGGACAGTGTTAAAATTGAACGGTCAAAAACTGACACTATTCCGCTTTATTTTAGCGAGGGGTTAATGCTTCCGCTTCGCAAGGACGAAGCAGAAAAGCTTTCTGTAAGCAAAGAAATTCCGCCAAGTGTAATGGCACCAGTGGAAAAAGGGCAGACGCTTGGCGTTGCTAAAGTTATTGTCGGCGACAAGGTTATTAAGGAAATTCCTCTTTTGGCGGCTGGCTCGGCAGAGCGTCACGACTTAAAAACTTCTATGGAAAAGGTAATAAACGAATGGTTGGAAATGGGAACATCGGGAGATGTTAAAGTTATTTTACCAGAGTTTTAAAATGTCCCCCCTGCTATAGCAGGGGGAAGTTTGCGTATATTGCTTTCTATTATTACATAAATTTATTGACTTAAAACACCAAAAACTGTAATATTGTATATGTACATATTTTGGGGGGATTACTATGTCAAAAGCGTTGCTGTTTTTAGCAAACGGCTTTGAAGAAATAGAGGCACTTGCAACAGTTGATATTTTGCGGCGTGCTGGAATAAATCTGGAAACTGTTTCAATAGAAAACGGCTTAGCCGTAACAAGCGCAAGAAGCATTGAAATAAAAGCAGACAAACTGTTTAAAGACTTAGACGCTGATGACTTTGACATGCTAATTCTTCCAGGTGGTCCAGGGCATGTCAGGTTAAAACAAAATACACAGCTTATTGACTTAATTTTAAAAAGCAACGAAGAAGGCAAGCTTCTTGCTGCAATTTGCGCTTCACCAACAATTTTTGGTATGCTTGGGCTGTTAGAGGGTAAAAAGGCAACATGCTTTCCAAGCATGGAGGACGGCTTAAAGGGTGCCGTAGTCTCAGCCGAACAAGTTGTTACAGACGGAAATATTACGACAGGGCAAGCAGCAGGCTCTACAATTGCTTTTGCGCTTAGGCTTGTTTCGCTTCTTAAAGGCGAGGAAACTTCAAGTAAAGTTAAATCAGACATTCATTTTAAAAATTAATAAAGGCAATTAAGTATACAGGAGGAAATTTAATGAAAAGAGTAGTTTTAATCGTTCTTGACAGCGTAGGCATTGGCGAGCTTCCAGATGCTGTGGAATTTGGTGATGTAGGTTCACATACATTAGGCAACATGTTTAAAGAGCGTGGCAAGCTTGACATTCCAAACCTTTATTCTATGGGGCTTGGAAATATTGACGGTTCTATGCTTCCAAAAGTTGAAAACCCAACAGCAATGTACGGCAAGCTATCCGAAGTTACAAAAGCAAAGGACACTATAAGCGGACATTGGGAAATTGCAGGGCTAATTTTGGATAAGCCTTTTAAAACATACCCAGACGGTTTTCCGCAAAAGCTTATGACAGCTTACGAGGAAGCTATCGGCAGAAAAACAATCGGAAACGAGGTTGCTTCCGGAACAGAAATTATTGAAAGGCTTGGCGACAAACACGTTGAAACAGGTTTTCCAATAATTTACACATCAGCCGACAGTGTTTTCCAAATTGCAGCGCACGAAGAAGTTATTCCGCTTGAAACACTTTATAAATACTGTGAAATTGCGTATGATATGCTTTATGATGAGTATAGAATTGGAAGGGTTATTGCAAGACCGTTTGAAGGCAAAAGCGGTGCATACAAACGTACAGAAAACCGCAAAGACTTTGTTACAGCACCGTACACAAAAACAATGCTTGACGAGCTTAAAGACAACGGCTACAGCGTACATTGCATTGGCAAAATAGAGGACATTTACGCCCAAAAGGGAATTACAAGCAAAAACCACACAACAAACAACAAAGATGGAATTACAGCAACTGTTGATGCACTTGGTTTTGTTGAAAATGGCTTAATCTTTACAAACCTTGTTGACTTTGACATGCTTTTTGGTCACAGAAACGATGTTGAAGGCTATGCAACAGCACTTGAATATTTTGACAGCAGGCTTCCTGAAATTACATCAAAGCTTACAGAGGAGGACTTGCTAATTATAACTGCTGACCACGGCTGCGACCCAACTACAGAATCGACAGACCACTCTAGGGAATACGTTCCATGTTTGGTTTACGGTGCTTCTGTAAAAAGTGAAAACATGGGTACAAGAAGCACGTTTGCTGACATTGGCAAAAGCATTTGCAGCTTCTTTGGGGTTGAAAGCGGCATTGCAGGCGAAAGCTTTTTAAAATAACCTACACCAAATGGAGTTTTTAATGATAGGCAATGTAGACTTAAACGGAATTGCTGTAGTGGTTTACAGACAGAGACTAGATTTTTTGATATACTTATGATAGTATATCAATAGTTTATGTACGTTGAAGGAGGGGGCTTAATTTGAGCATTTTTGAAGGGCTTGAGAAGTTTGGGCTTGGACATTTAAAAAACACACCGCTTGAAGTGGAAAAGCCAGCCGAGGGTGCAGCGGCTGCAAGCCAAAAAAAAGAAATAAACCCAAAAGATTTTATTTTTGAAAAGATTTATGATTGCCCTGTTTGTGATAAACAATTTAAAGCTTTTACAGTTAAAAATTCTAAGCTAAAGCTAGAGTCAATTAATGATAACCTTAGGCCAATTTATTCTCCGATTGACCCTTTGTTTTATGATGCGATTGTTTGCACAAACTGCGGCTACAGCGCATTAAAGCAAAATTTTACTTCTATTACCGAAAGGCAAGCAGACATTATTTTAAAAACAATTAAGCCAAACTTTAAGCCTGTTTTTTACCCAGAGCTTATGGACGTTGACATGGCTATAGAGTGCTACAAGCTTGCGCTTGTAAATTCTGCGGTTAAAAGGGCGAAGGAAAGTGAAAAAGGCTTCATTTGTATGAAAATTTCGTGGCTTTATGAAATTAAAGGCGATGTTGAAAACGAGCTTATGTTTGTTAAGCAAGCATACGACAGCTTTAATTCTGCGTTTTCTTCAGAAACACCGCCTATGTTTGGGCTTGACGAAAACACGTTAATATATTTGCTTTCAATGTTTGCGTTTAAGCTGAAAAACTTGGACGACTCTCTTAGGTTGTTGCCAAAGGTTATTACTTCAAAGACAGTTACACCACGCCTTAAAGATAGGGCTATTGATTTAAAAGACAGAATATTGGCTGAAAAAGCTAAAGCAGCTAAATAAATGCAACAAAAATGACGGCTAAAAAGCGCCGTCTTTTTTTGTTTATTTATGCTCTATTAGCCTTTTCATGTCCGCTTTTAGCTTTTCCGCTAATTTCAGGAACAGGCTCAACGTCATTTTTCGGCATGTGCATTTTTTTGTTGCTTTCTGTGCCGTGAGGGTCTTTTGGGTCGGGGCGTCGCATTCCAGCTTTAGCCATTTTATCATCACTCCTAAAAAAGTAATAATTTTATTGTACCCAAAACCTTTGTAATTATAAAATATCAATATTTATAAAAAAACTCTTGAATTTCGTTTAAGTCTTTTGTTTTGCAAAGCGCAAGCATTAAAAGAATTCTTGCTTTTTGCGGGCTAAAGTCATCTCCTGCAATTGTGCCGAACTCGTCGTCGTTTACTTCGCCGTTTCTTGTTATTGCGCCAGAAGAAACCCTTGTAGAGCGCACAATAACTGGTTTTTCGTCAAGCGATTTTATATATTCACGTAAGTCGTCGTTTATGCTTCCGTTCCCACTGCACGCCAAAATTATTCCGTCGTTTTTACATTCGACAGCAGCACGCACCATTTCCGAGCCGCTGCCAGCAAATTCAAATATAATTGAAACTTTAGGAAGCTTGCTTACGTTTGAAACGTCAAACTCTGTTTCAAATGTGTGCGCCTTTGTAGACTTGTAGTAGTACATTACATTTCCGCCTACAATTACGCCAACACAGCCAAAGCCACGCCCCTGAAAAGTTGTTGTTTGGTACGTTGAAGTTTTTGTTGCTTCTCTTGCCGACAAAATTGTGTCACCAAGCGAAATTAAAACACCGTTGCTTTTTGAAGCTTTATTTGCGGCAACTAAAACAGCGTTAAAAAGGTTAAGCGGCCCGTCGGCACTTAAAGCTGTTTTTGGGCGCATTGCGCCAACAAGAACGACAGGTTTTTGGCTTTTTATAGTTAAGTTTAAAAAGTATGCTGTTTCTTCAAGAGTATCAGTTCCGTGTGTAACGACAATTCCGTCAATGTCGTCTTGCGACAAAAGCTCGTTAATCCGTTTTGCAAGTTCAAGCCAGATAGAAGGGTTCATGTTTTCGCTTGCAATTTGGCAAAACTGCTCGCCTGTAATGTTTGCAATTTGCGAAAGCTCAGTAACATCATTTATGAGTTCATTAATAGAAAGCTTTGCAGCTTTATAGCCTGTAGTTTGTGTCTTTTTTTCTGCTACCCCTGCAATTGTTCCGCCTGTTGCGACAATGCGTATATTAGGCAAATTTTCCATAAAACTCTCCAATCGTTTGTATAATATATACATTTTAAAACCTTGTATTTTATTTTATCACTAAAAGTTTTTTTATGCAACTCTACTTAAAAGAATTTGTTTTAATTAAGAAAATGTATGGAAAATGATAGAATTTGAAATATAAACTCAAAAAATATTAATTTTGCTTTTACCAAAGAACACATTGGCAATGATTGATTTATTAGCTAGTATAGATGGCTATGTAAAAGGTTAAATTATAAACGTGCGACATATGTTTTTTGACTTGAAACTGTGAGGAAGTGAAGAAATGAAGCCATTTGCCAAATTAAATAAAAAACTGCTCCTTTTTATTACGCTTTTAGCAGCACTAACACTAACAACGTTTTATTTTGTTTCAGTATATGCTTTTTTTCCTAATAATATTAAGTTTATTAACGGAACAAACTTTAAACTTAATTTAGGCGCACCAATTGAGGTTACAATAACGCCTGAAACCGTGACTGCTTTAAATGTAAACGACAGGCAAGTTACTGAAAACATTACTGTAACGCTTAACGATTCGTTGACGCTTTCTTCCCCTGAGAGCGGCACAGCAATGATGACGTTAAATGCGTTTGGTATGCCTGTTAAAAAAGTAATGATAAACATATTACCTGATGTTGATGTTGTAGCTTGCGGAATGGCTGTAGGCATAAGAATTGATACAGAGGGTGTAATGGTTTTGGGTACAGGTTCTGTTACAAACGAAACGGGGCAAAGCGTAAACCCAAGCGAAGGAATTTTAAAGTCTGGTGACTTAATTTTAAGCGCAAATAACCAAAAGCTAACAAACAAGGAACAACTTATGGACATAGTAAAAAACAGCAATTCGGACATAGAATTTACGGTAAAAAGAGAAAACGAAATTATAAATGCAAAGGTAACACCTGTTAAAAGCAAGGAAAAAAACGAAAGTACAATAGGTGTTTGGATACGTGACAGCACACAGGGCATTGGTACAGTAACGTACTATAACCCTTCGTCAGGTAAGTTTGCGGCTTTAGGGCACGGCGTTCAGGACGTGGACACAAAAAAGCTTTTAAGTGTAGGAAGCGGACGACTAATGCAGTCGCAAATAAACTCGGTTAAACGTGGCTCTCGTGGAACACCAGGCGAGCTTTTGGGCGACATAAATTCAACAAGTATTTTGGGGTATGTAAAAAGAAATTCTGCATACGGCATTTACGGCACGCTTGACGTTGCAGGAATAGTTCATATGCCAAAGGAAAAGGTTCAAGTTGGTTTAAAAGATGCAGTGCACGAAGGGCCAGCCAAAATTCGTGCATGTGTAAGCGGCACAGAAATTTTGGAGTACGATGTTTACATTGAAAGCGTAAACAAAAACAGCATGGATGATTCTCGTGGTATGGTCGTAAGAATTACAGACCCAAACCTTTTGTCAAAAACAAGCGGCATTGTTCAAGGCATGAGCGGCAGCCCGATAATTCAAGACGGAAAGCTTATTGGGGCAGTAACTCACGTTTTTGTGCAAGACCCTACTAAGGGATACGGAATTTTTATTGAAAATATGCTGAATGAGGAACGAATGGTGAATTAACTTCATTAGATAACAATTTGTGAATCGTCTTGTGCTAAGACCTGTACTTTAAAGCACAAGACGATTAGTTATGTTAAATTTTAGCTTCTTATATATTGATAAAAAATTTAACATAAATTTTTACCCTTTCTTTAAATGTTATGGTATAATCTAAAAAATAACGATTCGGAGCAGAGGAGAGTTTAAATGATTGATATTACAAAGCTAAAGACATCATCAAACCTCAAAAATTTTGAAAAGTCTACGGTAATTGTGCAAGAAGGACAGAAGCACAGTACCAGCATGTTTATTATTCTGCAAGGTGAAGTGGCTGTTTACAAGCACTATGGTAAGCCAAACCAAGTTTTGATTACGAAAATGCAGCAAGGTTCTTTTTTTGGTGAAATGTCCCTTTTTATGGGGCTGCCACGCTCTGCAACAGTTGTAGCCGATTCAGAAGTTACCATCTTTGAAGTGACACGTGATAACGCACTTATGTTTTTTGAAACCCAACCGGAGGCAACTTTTCAGCTAATTGTAAGCCTGTGTGACAGAGTGTTTAAATCTAACCAAATGCTTACCAAGCTTAGCACTTCTCAAGGCAATGCAGTGCACGAATATTCTTTAAAAGAAGACAACGATAAAAGCATTAAGTATTCACCTACTTCAAAGCTTCCCAAAAACAACCTTTTTTTAGAAGGTCATGGTACTTATGAATTAGAACTTCCAGAAATTACACCTAACTTCTTTTTGAAAAGTACATTTGCCTGCCCCATGTGCAGCACAGAATTTGAACGCCCAGTAGTTAGAAACACCAAACTTCGGCTAGATAAAACCGATTTCGATTTAAGAAGACGATATAAAGACTTTGACCCAATACTATTTGCAATTGTCACATGCCCACATTGTTGGTTTAGTGCTTTTGCCTCGGATTTTGAAAAAGCCTCAGACAAAAACAGCGAAGAAATTATTTATAATATGAGTGTACATAAGAAAGACTTGAACTTTAATTTTAATGAGCCGTTAACTAGCGACATGGTTTTTGCCAGTTATTACTTGGCATTAATTTGTCAGCCATTGTATTTAAGAAACAAACCGTTGCCAACAGCCCGCACATGGTTAAACCTTTCATGGCTTTACGGCGACTGCAACCACAGAGAGATGGCAAAAAAGGCTGGAGAAAATGCGTTGGAACATTTTAATAAAGTTTATTATAATATGAATTTAACAGCAGATGCCAAAATGCAGGTGACAATGATTTTGGGTGAGCTTAATTTCCGATACGGTGATTTGCATATAGCACAAGAATTTTTTTCTAATATTAAAACTAGCAAAGGTGCTAGCAAAGAACTGGCAGATATGGCAACCATGCGAAAGGTCGAAATTGATGGCATTTTGTAGAATTTTTTCTACAAAATGAACGGTAAGTACATTTCTTATGAAGAAGAAAAACTATTTGTAAAGGGTGAGGAGAAAGTAAATCTTTATATGTATACAACTGGATAAGTCTTGTTTAAAAATACTTTTTGTGTACTTACAAACATGACTTATCCAGTTTGAAAACAGTTTCTTAACGAAGCCCTAATCTTTTAAGAATGTTTACAGCATCGTTTTCAAAGCTTTCTTCTGCTCCAAACGAAAACTTAAATATAGGGCCATTTCCGCCGCCAGAGCCAATTATATCAGCATAAACTTTGCCGTTTTCACCTGACAAAACAACCGTAAGGCTTACTCTGTTGCTTGCACGCATAAAATACTTTTCAAAAACCATTGTACAAATTATACAGCTACTATATGAATGTGAAATTTTGCTTAAAAGATTGCAGCTTAATCCGCTGTTTTCAATTTCATTAGCTAAATGGTTTGCTATCTCAATAATGTCTCCATTACCTTCCATTTTAATTTCAGCCATGTCTTACCCACCCATTAGATTAGTCTATTTATTAAAAACACTAACTTCTTCGGATTGACCACAAGTGTAAAATCCAAAGTATCCACTTTCCTGCAACCTGTTTAAGAACTTGCCTACCTTTTTCGGCTTTTCAAAAAGCGCAGTGTCGTAAGTGGTGCGAAGCTTTTCCGTTTCTTCATACGCTTTTACAAAGTCACCATCGTACAAAACAGCAACCTTTTCACGTTTGTTCGGTACAGTGAATTTGCTTTCTGAAAGCATGTAAAAAATTCTTTCAAAGCCTATGGAAAAACCTACAGCTGGTACTTTTTCGTTTATAAATTTGCCTATTAAATTGTCGTACCTTCCGCCGCCTGCTATTGAATCTTTAAAATCATTTGTTTCAATTTCAAAAACTGTTCCTGTGTAATATCCTTGGCCACGCACCAGAGAAATGTCAAAAGCTATTTCGTACTTTCCGCATGACAGTGATTTTACGCTGTTTATTATTGTTTCAAGGCTTGAAGCCGCTTCTTGCTCGGTGCAAAGTGTTTTTGCTTTTTCTATTGAAAGTGGAAGTTCGCTTAAAATGCTTAAAAGCTTGTTTATGCTCGCTTCTGAATATCCTTTTTCTGTAAGCTCGGTTTTAATTCCGTCTGTGCCAACTTTTCCAAACTTGTCAAACGTAATGCACACGCTGTCAAGGCTGTCTTCAGAAAAGCCAAGCGAAATTAGTATGGAGCGTAAAATTCGACGGTCATTAATTTTTACGGTGAAATTTTTGAAACCAATTTCAAGCAAGGCTTTTGCGGTAACATGAATTAGTTCAATTTCGCAGTTTATAGACTGAGAGCCTAAAATGTCAATGTCACACTGAACAAACTCACGAAGCCGCCCTTTTTGCGGGCGTTCAGCACGGTACACCTTGTCAATTTGAATAAACTTTGCCGGGGGTACAATTTTTTCTTTGTTGTTTGCAAAGTAGCGGCTTAATGGCAGGGTTAAGTCGTACCTAAGCCCCATGTCTGCAAGCTCATCAAGCTTTCCGCTTGACACCGACGAGGTAAGCTTTTCGCCTCTTTTTAAAATTTTAAAAATTAAATTTAAGTTGTCGCCGCCTTCGCTTTTATCTAAGTTTTCTATGTCTTCAATTGCTGGAGTCATAATGCGCTCAAAGCCGCTTTCTTGATATGTTTTAAGAATACTTGACTGCAAAAAGTCTCTAAGTGCTACTTCGCTTGGGAGATAGTCGTTCATTCCTTTAACGGTACTTACTTTCATTGTTCTGCTTCCTTTCAAATTTTTTATAAAAAAAGTCATTCGGTGCGCAACCTGAATGACTAGAAATTTCGCTATATCATCACAGGCACGACCAAAAGCGATTACACCCGTGAAAAATCACTTGTAACCGCTTAAATGTGGTGATGATGTGTAAGGCTTTTATTTAACATGCAAAACCCTCCGTTTTTCGTTTTCTACAATTATATTTTATATTATAATATATTTTTGGGTTTGTCAAACATGGAGTTTCTATAGCATGGAAATTTAGTTTCATCACAAAAACTTGACAATATTAACAGGGTTAAGTAAACAGTCAAACATAAGCCCAGAAAAGGGAGTTTTCAAAGAATTTTCATTTTTAAAATTTCTGATGTAATTAAGGACAATTTTTCTAATAATATTGAGTTTTTCTTGTGTACGTTGCTCAGCAACACGGCAAAAATCTTCAAAAAAATAAACCTCCAGTAGCCAGTACATTGTTTCAACTGACCATTCCAAACGAGAATGTTTTAGAAGTTCTTCTGCTGTAAGATTAAGACTCGATATAAAACACTCACTGACAGGGAAAAAAATCTTGACGGCAAAGAGGACATACTTAAAAACGCAGTAAGGGTAAAAATGGAGCGTGATAATCTGCAAAGTCAATCAATTGCCCTCATCAATGAGAATAAATTTCTTTCAGCAAAACTTCAAGAGGCGTATTCGGCAATAACAAAAATCATTCAAGCAATTGGATTATTAAAATACGATTTTAATTATTCGCCCGATTACAAAATCCAAAATCTTTCACCCAAACAATCAACTATGATTGACGCACTTGCCAACTACGGAGCAAGGCTTGCTGAAAAAAATAATTTTCCGGAGCAAGCCGATGCTATGTTAAAAAACATTGCTCTTGATGTTGAGGTGAAAAATGAAATGCGAAAAATAAGCCCAAATATTTTTGGCAAGCAACAAAAAAGTTATGATTACGAAAGATAAAAAACGCTCGTTTGGACGTTATATCATGTAGTCAATGTCGGTGTAATTTAGTCAAGTGGCTATCCTTTTCTTCGCAAGGGGTAGCCACTCGCCGTGGTTTTTCTACTTGCCACGCAAAGTAGCTAACGCA
>CAZBLK010000032.1:0-26957 GCA_964492715.1 uncultured Defluviitaleaceae bacterium
TCATTTGAATAAAAGTTTTGTCCACTTTTTCAAAAGTGGCGGGGTTTGGGGCAGCGCCCCAAGGTCTTTAAATAATTTAATATTAATTTGACATTTTTCAGACTAAAACAACCCCCCCAGCGTATATATAGGCGGTGATTGATATGGACGTTAAGGCATTAACTGATTATGAACTTATAAAAAATTGTTTAGCAGGTGACACTAGCTTTTTTACAGAGCTTGTGTCACGCTATAAAAACCTTGTATATTCTATTATTTTACGAATGACAAATGACGGAGAAGAAGCAAACGATTTGGCGCAGGAAGTTTTTTTCAAGGCGTACCGTGGGCTTTCTTCGTATAGTCCAGAGTTTAAGTTTAGCACATGGATAATGCGTATTACGACAAACCACATAATCGACTATAGGCGCAAAAAACGTGCAGAAACAAACCCAATTGAAGACTACGAACAAACGCTTTATGCACCAACACATTACTCTCCAGAAGTGTCGCTTGTTAAAAACGAGCAGCTAAAACAGCTAAACGAAGCTGTGGAGCATTTGCCCGACATGTACAAGGTGCCCATTGTTTTGTATCACCAAAAGGGAATGTCTTACCAAGAAATTTCAGAGGCGACAAACGAACCGCTTTCAAAAGTTAAAAATAGAATTTTTAGGGGTAGGAAGCTTCTTAAAGAAGCTTTAACAAATATGTGGGAAGGTGAGAGCTATGTCCTGTGAGAAATATTATGAGCTTATTGTTGGCTACATGGATAAAATGCTAACTCACGAGGAGGAAAAGGTTTTATTAAGCCACGTCGAAGCTTGTGACGTATGCAAAGAACATTTTGCACTTTTTACAGAAATTTTTGAAGCAGCAGAAGAAATTGACTTAACTAGTGTAGGTTTAACCGAAGCACTTGCTGGCTTTGAAGAAAAAGTAATTGCAAAAATTAATGAAACTGTTGAGTACCAGCCTTTTATCGTACCTTTGCCAATGTATGATGAATTAGAGATTGAAAAAGAGCTTAATGCCGTGCAGCGTGAAGGCTTGCTTGAAACTATAAGCTGCTGGGTGTTTGGTGCTTTTGTAGCTTTAGCGCTTTTGGGTTACGTTGCTGTTTTAAACGAAGTTGCTATTTTAAAGCTTTTGTCAGAAAACACTTACTTGTCAAGCAGTTTAAGCTTTGTTCCGGAAATGCTTACAGACCTTAGTGCAGTATATGCAAACGTTTCAACCTTTTTTACACACTTTTTTGGCGAACTTTCTGGCTTTGCCGATTCGTCTAAATATTTAATTTTGCTTGTGTTTGTAGTGCTTGTAGCTGTTCAGTACTTTATTTACTACAGAAAAGGAAGCACTGCGGAGGTTGAAAATTTTGGATAGTAAAAAAGATGTCTGCGTTTTAGGAATTGAAAGCTCGTGCGACGAAACAGCCGCATCTGTTGTTGTAAATGGGCGTGACGTTCTTTCAAACGTAATTGCTTCACAAATTGAAATTCACAAAAGGTTTGGCGGCGTTGTGCCAGAAATTGCTTCACGCAAGCACATTGAAGTAATAAGCGGTGTTGTTGACGAAGCACTTGAAAAGGCAGGAAAAACTTTTGACGACATTGATGTAATTGCTGTTACACATGGCCCTGGGCTAAGCGGTGCGTTGCTTGTTGGGCTTTCTTACGCAAAGGCTTTGGCGTTTACTTTAAGCAAGCCGCTTGTGGGCGTTCATCACATTGAAGGTCATATTTCAGCAAATTATATTGAAAACAAAAGCTTTGCCCCGCCGTTTATTTGCCTTGTTGTTTCTGGCGGACACACACACATTGTTCATGTGCTTTGCTATGATAAATACGATGTTTTGGGCAAAACAAAAGACGATGCTTGCGGCGAAGCGTATGACAAAGTTGCAAGGGCTGTTGGTCTTGGTTACCCTGGAGGGCCGCAAATTGACAAGGCGGCAAGGCTTGGCAACAAGGACGCTATTTCTTTTCCGAAAGTGTTTTTAGAAAGCGGCAGTTTAGACTTTAGCTTCAGCGGCTTAAAGTCGGCTGTTTTGAACTATATAAATAAATGTAACATGAGCGGTGTTGAAGTAGTTACAAACGATGTTGCGGCGGCTTTTCAAGCTTCGGCCATTGAAGTGCTTGTTAGCAAAACGGTTTTGGCGGCAAAAGCAACAGGCGTAAGTAAAATTGCTTTAGCAGGCGGTGTTGCAAGCAACTCGGCTTTAAGAGAGGAATTTGGAAAGGCATGTGCAGAGAACGGTTTTGAGTTTAATATGCCTTCACCTATTTTTTGCACGGATAATGCGGCAATGATTGCTTGCGCTGGGTATTTTAGGTATGTTAATGGCGTTAGGGACGGTCTTTCGCTTAATGCTGTGCCTGGGTTGGTTTTGGGTAGTTCTTAGGGAGTGTTTTGTAAATCGTTTAGTACAGATTTACCAAACATTCCATAGATTAAAAAAGCCTTTCCATTCAATTAAGAAGGAAAGGCTTTTTAATTACAAAAATATTATTTACCAGATAAAGCATTAATTATAAGGTCAACAAACCCTGCCGAAGTAAGGAAAGTCATTAAAACAAAAACTGGTGTAACGTATTTAATCATAAAGCTCCAAACATGTTTAAGTGGGAATTTAACGCCGTTTGCCTCAATTTCATCAATGCACTTTTCTGGTTTAACAACCCAACCAATTAAAATACACATAACGAATGCTCCGAGTGTCATTAAAACGTACTCGCCCAAGTAGTCCATCCAGTCAAGAATTTCCATCATTTGACCATTAAGAGCAGGAAGACGAACTTTGCTTAAAACGCCAAAGCTTAAAGCTGTAGGTATACCAACTACAAAAGTAGCTGCACCAGCAACAAGTGTTGCTTTTTTTCTAGTCCATTTTTGCTCGTCAACAAAGTATGAAGTAGAAACTTCAAGAAGCGAAATTGCTGAAGTTAAAGCAGCAAAAACTATTAACAAGTAGAAAATTGCACCGAAAATTGCGCCACCAGCCATGTGAGAGAAAACTTCACGAAGCGTAATGTACAAAAGTGAAGGACCAGAAGCTGGGTCAATGCCTGTTGCAAAAACCGCAGGCATAATTGCAAGCCCTGCCATCAAAGCAACAAGAGTGTCAAGCGCTGGAATAATCATTGAGTTTTTAACAAGGTTTGAGTCTTTGCCCAAGTAGCTTCCGTATGCAACCATTGCGCCCATGCCAAGAGAAAGAGAGAAGAACATTTGTGCAAGAGCCGTAGAAACTACGCTAAAGAACGAGCTTGCATTTGATAAAAAGCTAAAGTCAGGCTTAAACATAAACTCAACGCCTGCCATTGCGCCAGGAAGCGTAACGCTTCTTATGATAATAACAACAAGTAATACAAACAGAGCTGGCATCATAACTTTTGAATACTTTTCGATACCTGCTTGAACTCCGCCAAGAACAATTACACCTGTAAGAGCCATGAAAACTGTATGATAAATAATTGACTGAACTGGGTCGCTTACGAATGCGCCGAAAAAGTCGCCGCCGCTCATGCCGTTAAACCCAGCACCAAAAATTTCTAAAACGTATGTAATAAAATATTTGAGTGACCAGCTTCCTAAAACACTGTAAAAAGATAAGATTACAAATGCAGCAAGTATTCCGAACCAACCGTTAAACGTAAAACGTTTGTCCATTGCACGGTAAGCGCCTACAGGACTTAATTTTGTTTTACGCCCGATAGCAAGCTCGCCCAAAATAACGACGACACCTACTGTAACGACAAAAATTAGGTAAACAAGTAAAAAGGCAAAGCCACCGCTCTTGCCGAGCTTATAAGGAAAACCCCACAAATTTCCAAGCCCTACAGCAGAACCAACCGCAGCCATAATAAAGCCGAAATTGCTCCCCCATGTACCTCTACCAGCACTTTTGCCATTGCTTTCGTTGTTGCCCATAGTATCACTCCTTTAATTTTTAAATATCGGTAGTATATCATTTGAGGAATTTAATGTCAATTAAATTGTTAAAAAAACAAACAATTTTGCTATTGTAATTTTTCACAAAATATACAAAGGAAAAGCAAAATTTTTCGTCTTTTTGAGTTGAATCAATTTTATGGTAAATTTTTATTTAAAAGTTTACTATAAAATCAAGTATAAAACGTGAATTTTTAGCAACGTGAGTTTTTGTAGCCACCATTTTGCGTAAAAATGTTAATTCAAATTGCCATGATTGTTTGATAACGCAACGTTTATTGACATCTTAAATTATGTAGGGTATTATCGTTAATTATTGCACTAATATAAAAGTAACAAACTTAAAAACTTGAAAAAGTAGGGCTTTATATGAAAAAGTATATTGCAACAATTTTTTGTTTGGTTTTAGTTTTCGCACTTTCTTCTTGCAATGAACGAAGCGCAAAAGTGCCTAACAGACAGCTCAAGGTAGGGCTATTGCTTACGGGCACAGTAAACGACGGCGGCTGGTGCCAAATTGCATATGCAGGTCTTATGCAGGCAAAAGACGAGCTTGGAATTATTCCAGATTACACAGAATATTTGATGCCAGAAGACATGGAAGCCGCTTTTGAAAAGTATGCAAGTGAAGGGTACGATGTTGTAATTGGGCATGGGTTTCAGTTTGGTGAAAACGTATTTGAGGTTGCAAAACGTTACCCAGATGTAAAATTTGTATGCGTCGAAGGAAATGTTTCTGCCGAAAACGTAGCTTCATACACAATAAAAGCCGAAGAAGCAACGTACTTAATTGGTGCATTGGCTGCAAGCGTTACAAAAACAAACAAAATTGGAATGGTGGCAGGCGTTGAAGGCTCGGCTATTATTAAAATGGTTGAAGCATTTAAGCTTGGAGCACGTTCTATAAACCCTAGCATAGAAATATTTGAACAATATACAGGCTCGTTTGAGGACGTAAGCAAGGCTCGTGCTTCTGCTGGCGACATGGCTTATTTTGGCGCAGACTTTATAGCACATGCCGCAAACCAAGCAGGCTTTGGTGCAATTAAAGCAGCACAGGAAGCAAATGTTTTGGCTTCCGGCGACTCTTATGACCAAAGCAACATTGCACCCGACACAGTTATTGTAAGCACAATTTACAATGTGCCTTCTTTAGTTATGCGTGCCATAAAAGACGTGCGTGAAGGTAAGTTTAAAGGAGAAGTTAAAGTTCTTGGAATGTCAGACGGCATTGTCGATACAACAGGGTATGGGCGGTTTAATGACAAAATAGCTGAAGAAACCAGGCAAAAAATTGCCGAGTTAAAAGAGCAAATTATAGATGGAAGTTTAGTTGTTCCAACAATTGTAACAAGGCAATAAACAAAAAGCTTATCCAAAAAGGTGAATTAATTTGGATAAGCTTTTTTATTTTTAATTTATGTTGCCCATGTAACCATTTAAACTTTATCACATAAAATGTTTAAAAAGAGTGGAAATGGGGTATTGCTTTGGGCGTTTTAGCAGACGACATTATGCAAATTATAACTTCAGCGGCATTTCAAAAATTAGTTTGCCTTGACACTTTAAGCATTGTTCAGTTTAATGCTTTGTGTACGTTGCTAATAAAAAGCAACATTCCGTTTGACGCACAGTTTAACTCGGGCACACGCAGAGACGAGCCTTCTTTGCAAGTTACAATTTACATTAACCCAAACACTACAATTACATACACGTTTGACGGTTGCGGCGTAAACAACTTGAACGACACGGCAGTGCCAAGCAATGGTTGAAATGCTTTTTATTATGCCCAAATTAAAACATCATGCAAACACATCAATTTTTTCTATATCAATACAATTTTTACCCTCAAAACTAAATTTAACAATCCAAGGCATAAGCCCTGCCATATTATTAAAATGAGAATAGCCGTATGATTTATCATAATAATTTATAATTGTGCTTAAAGCTGTGCCGTGGCTTCCTACTACAATATTCTTGCCCTCATAGTTTTCCAAAACGTTGTTTAATTCCGAAATGTTGCGCTTCTGAACTTCTTCTAAAGATTCTCCGTCTGCAAGCTTAAAAGAAAAGTCATCCCATTGTTTTTTGGTAAAAGCAGAAAAATGTTCAATCCATACACTATCAATTTTTCTTTCTCTAAAATCGTTGCAAACAATTACTTCAAAGCCATACCTGTCTGCAAAATCTTTTACTGTGTCAACCGACCGTTTGTATGGGCTTGAAAGTACAACGTCAATTGCCTTGTCAGACAAAAATTCTGTTACCAGCTTTCTATCTGTTAACCCTTTTTCACTAAGCTCTCTAAGTTCGTCATTATGGTTTTCATAATTTGGCTGTGCGTGCCTTACAAAATATATGGTGGTCATATGCCTACCTCATAAACAAGCCTAGTACAAAAACTTCTTCAAAGAAACAATTTCATCACGAATACTAGCAGCACGTTCAAAGTGCAAGTCCATAGCTGCTTGCTTCATTTCCTTTTCAAGCTTTTTAATTGCCGCTTTTAGCTCGTCCCTGTCCATTGACTCTGGGTCTTTTGCAAGCCCTGCCTGCTTCTTTTCTTCCTCGGTTATTGTAGCTTGAATAATTTCATGCACCTTTTTAATAATAGTTGTCGGCGTAATTCCGTGCTTTTCGTTGTACTCCATTTGAATGTTTCTACGTCTGTTTGTTTCGTTGATGGCCGCCTTCATAGAGCGTGTAATTGTGTCGGCGTACATTATAACTTTTGAGTCGGCGTTTCTTGCGGCACGCCCAACTGTTTGTATAAGCGAAGTTTCAGAGCGCAAAAAACCTTCCTTGTCGGCGTCTATAATTGCAACAAGCGCAGTTTCTGGAATGTCAAGCCCTTCACGCAAAAGGTTTATTCCTACAAGCACGTCAAAAACATCAAGCCGCAAATCTCTAATTATCTCAAGCCGCTCTAAAGTGTCAATGTCCGAGTGCAAATATCTTACACGAATGTCGTGCTCTTTTAAATAAGTCGTCAAGTCTTCTGCCATTTTTTTAGTAAGCGTGGTTACAAGCACTTTAAAGCCTTTTGCCGTTGTCTGCTTAATTTCGCCCATAAGGTCGTCAATTTGCCCTTTGACTGGCTTAATGAAAATTTCTGGGTCAAGAAGCCCTGTCGGACGAATAATTTGTTCCACCGTTTGCTCTGAATGTTCTTTTTCGTAAACAGATGGTGTAGCCGAAACAAAAACCATTTGTTTAATTTTTGCTTCAAACTCGTGAAATTTAAGCGGACGGTTGTCCAGTGCAGACGGCAAGCGGAAGCCGAAATTAACGAGAGTGGTTTTCCGTGAGCGGTCGCCCTCGTACATTCCACGAATTTGCGGAATTGATACGTGTGACTCGTCTGCAAAAATTAACATGTCGTCTGGAAAGTAGTCCAAAAGCGTGTGGGGTGTGCTTCCTTCTTCCCTGCCTGCCATATGCCTGCTGTAGTTTTCTATTCCTTGGCAAAACCCCATTTCTTGAAGCATTTCAATGTCGTAGTTTGTGCGCTGCAAAAGCCTTTGCGCTTCAAGTAACTTGTCCTCCGACTTTAGCTCTTTTATGCGCTCGTCAAGTTCATTTTGAATACGTTCTATGGCGGCCGTTAACTTTTCCCTTGATGTAACGTGGTGCGAAGCTGGGAAAATTGTAATGTGTTTTTGAACACCCAAAATTTCACCTGTTAAAACGTCAATTTCAACTATGCGGTCTACTCTGTCGCCAAAAAACTCTACACGGAAAGCCCTGTTGTCGGCATACGCAGGGTAAATTTCCACCACGTCGCCACGCACTCTAAACGTTCCACGCACAAAGTTCATGTCGTTTCGGTTGTACTGAATTTCAACAAGCTTGCGCAAAACGTCGTCACGCTCTTTTTGCATGTCCGGGCGAAGCGACACAACCATTTCGTTGTAGTCTATAGGGTCGCCCAAGCCGTAAATGCACGAAACGCTGGCAACGATAATTACGTCACGGCGTTCAAAAAGCGAAGCCGTTGCCGAGTGGCGCAGCTTGTCAATTTCGTCGTTAATTGCCGAGTCTTTTTCTATATAAGTGTCTGTTGAAGGAACGTATGCTTCTGGCTGGTAATAGTCGTAGTAGCTTACAAAGTATTCAACTGCATTGTCTGGGAAAAACTCTTTAAACTCGTTAAAGAGTTGTGCTGCAAGCGTTTTGTTGTGCGCCATAACAAGCGTAGGGCGCTGAACTTTTTCTATTATATTTGCCATTGTAAAAGTTTTGCCAGAGCCTGTAACGCCTAAAAGCGTTTGAAACTTTTTGCCTTCTTGTATTCCTTTAACAAGTTTTTCAATAGCTTGGGGCTGGTCGCCTGTTGGCTTATATTGTGAGCTAATTTTAAACTCCACTGTGGTTCTCCTTTCAGGAAATTACTGTATACAAAGTTCTTATAAATGTTGACTACTTAATTAATCTATTGTAACATATATTTAAGTTATTTCATAACTTTAAATTCGTATAATAAAATAAAAACTTGTTTTTAAAGCTGCAAACTAGGAGATGAGATAATGTATGTAGACATTAAAAAGGCAAACAAGCTTTGTTTTAAAACAATTATTGCAGCAGCGGCTTTTTTGCTTGTAGGTTATGTATTTCAAGTGTTTATTAAACAAATCAGACCTGTGTCCGACTTTTTAATTATTGCAGCTCTTACGATTGTTCCAATTTCAATTTCCTTTTACTATTTAAAGAAGTTTCCAGAAACTACACAAATGCGAATGGCTGGTTTTTTAGGGTTTTACCTTCCAGTTACTTATTCGCTTGTTATGATGCACAACTTTTTAATGTTTGCAGCTTGTTTTCCAGTTATTTTAATGTTTACTTTTTATAACGACTACAAGTTTATACGGCTTATTAGCTTTATGTGCGGTGCATCAGTTTTGGCAAGCATTATTATGTTTTCAATTTTTAGTGAAGGCTTTTTTGAAAACACTACTGATATTTTAATTGCAATAGCAACAATTAGCATTTTTATTGTTGTTCTTCCTATACAAGTTAAAAAAAGCATAGCCGACAGTGAGTTTTTTATTTCAGAGCAACATAAAAAAACTATAGAAATTGAAAAAATGCTGGAAAAAGAAAAGGAATCCGCAGAAGAAATGCAAACGCTTCTTGAGGAAAACGAAAGGAACATTGCGTACCAGCTTGAAAGCAAAAAGCAGCTAGAAGAAGCAGCCGAAGCCGACCAAAAAAACAAAAAAAGCCTAGAACAGCTAATTAAAAAGAATAACGAAATTATAAAAGAGCAAGAAGTAAAAGCAATTGAAGCAAAAGAAATGCTTGAACGAACAGAAAAATTAAAGCGAGAGCTTTCTTTGTTAATAGAAGAAATTGCAAAAAGTTCAAGCGAAGTTAACTTGCAAGCAAAGCATATGAACGAACAAGTGGGGGTTTTGCTTTCAATTATTGATGAGGAGAAAAAAGGTATTAGCAACTTTTTTAACATGCTTCACCAGTTTTCAAAGCAAGTGGAAGAAAACGTGGAAGCGGCAAAAAATGCAACTGCTCTTTCCATAAATGCAAAAACAAGTGTGCAAGGAGGTAACGAGCAAATGCGTAAAGTGCTTAAATCTATGCAGACAATTTCAGAAAAGTCTAAAGAAATTGAAAAAATAGTTGCTACAATCGACAGCATTTCTTTTCAAACAGGCATTTTGTCGCTTAACGCTTCAATAGAAGCCGCAAGGGCAGGCAAGTACGGCGCAGGCTTCACAGTTGTCGCCGAAGAAGTGCGAAACCTTTCAAACCAAAGTGTTCAAGCTGTAAAAGACACTACTGTTTTAATGGAAAGTGCGCTTTCAGCAATTGAAGACGGCAGTGTGGAAATTGACAAAACGGACATAATATTTAAAAACATAAACACAAGCACCGAACAACTAATTGAACTTTTTGACAAGGTAGCTGCTTCTGCAATGGCGCAGACAGAAAAAATTGGTTACCTAGAAAGTGAAATTAATGTTATAATGAATATATTGGAAAAAACTGCACAAGCCGTAACTGTAAACTCGGACATTAGCGACAAGCTTTTGGCAGAGGCCGACAGGCTTGCAGAACTTGTAAATAGATAGGGAGAAATAATTTTGCAAAACAACAAAAGCTTTAAATCTGGCTTTGTTTCACTTATAGGCCGCCCAAATGTTGGAAAGTCTACTCTTTTGAACAACTTAGTAGGCGAAAAGGTAGCCATTGTTTCAAACAAGCCACAAACTACACGAAATAAAATTATGGCAATTTTAACAAAGGACAATTTTCAAATTGTGTTTATGGACACCCCTGGTATTCATGCGCCAAAAACAAAGCTTGGGGAATATATGGTAAAGGCATCTACTCAAACGTTTGGAGAGTCGGACATTCTTCTTTTTATGGTCGAGCCTGCTGAAAAAATTTCTAAAGGCGACTTGGCAATTATTGAGCGTTTAAAAACAACGGAAGCAAACGTTTTTTTAGTAATAAATAAAATTGATAAAATAGAAAAGGAAAAGCTTCTTGCGATAATTGACAGCTACAAAAACTTGTACAATTTTAAAGAAGTTGTTCCTGTCTCGGCAATAAAGGGCGAAAACACCGACAGCCTTGTAAAAACTATTGAAAAGTATTTAGAAGAAGGGCCTAAATTTTTCCCGGACGACAGCATTACAGACCAGCCCGAACGGCAAATTGTTTCGGAAATGATTCGTGAAAAGGCACTTGTGCTTTTGGACGAAGAAATTCCGCATGGCATTGCCGTTGAAATTATGTCAATGAAAAAACGTGCCGACAAGGACATTGTGGACATTGAAGCAAATGTGTACTGCGAAAGAGAGTCGCACAAAGGAATGATAATTGGCAAAGGTGGAGCTGTTTTAAAAACAATGGGAACTAGGGCAAGGCTTGACATTGAACGGTTTTTGGGCTTTAAGGTGAACTTGCAAATTTGGGTGAAGGTTAAAAAAGATTGGCGTGACAGTGATTTTTTAATGCGTGAGTTTGGGTTTTCTAACAAATAAAACGGCTTTGCAATTGCCCCATTTTTTGGTTTACTACTAAAAATTGTCAACGAATATGAAACTTTTTTTGGGGAAATATAAATAAAAGCGTAACAAACACTTGGGGGGATTGCTATGTCTTATAACAATTTGTTTTGGGAATTGTTTAAAAAAAGCGGCTCTGTTGATGCTTATTTAGGGTACAAGGAGTGCAATGAAAGCAGCAAGAGCCACGATGACGACTATGATAAAAAATGAGTACATTTACAGCTAGAGGAATTGTAATTAAAGAAGCGGAAAAGGGCGAGTTTGACAAGCGCCTTACGCTTTTGGTAAAAGGCAGGGGAAAGCTGTCTGTTTATGCAAAAGGCTGTCGCAGGGCAACTAGCAAAGTTATGTCGGCTGCACAGCTTTTTTGCTATTCAGACTATGTGCTGTATGACGGCGGAACTTTTATTTCGCTTGCACAAGCAGACGTTTTGGAAAGCTTTTACGCTATAACTGAAGATTACAACAGGCTTTGGTGCGGCTCTTACTTTTTGGAGCTTTGCGACAAAATAATAATGGAATGTGTGCAAACAGATGATGATGACTACTTGCTTCTACTTTTAAAGGGGCTAACCGCCTTAAAGCAAGGGAAGTTTGAAACAAGCCTTACATGTGCCGTTTTTGAATTGAAGCTAATGCAAATTAGCGGATATTCGGTTGACACTGAAGCTTGCGTTTCGTGCGGAGTGGATAATGAGCTAAGTCACTTTTGCAGCGAGGGCTTTTTGTGCAAAAGCTGTGCAGTTAAAAGCCAAACTATAGTAAGGAGTGTTTTGTTAAGCGAAGTTGCTTTAAATGCAATTCGTTACATAATAAATTGTGAAATTGAAAAGGTTTTTTCGTTTTCGCTTACTGGAAGCTCGAAGGAAATTGTTTGCAAGGCGGCACGGCTTTTTTTGAATAGCCATGTGGATTTTATGGTTAGAAACCAGCCTGAGTTTTAGTGGGTGGTATATTTTAGGCATATAAACCCATACCTGCGTGTTAATTTTTAGTGACATAAGCTGCCTGTGTGGTAGTCGCTTTTATGGTAGTGCCTATAATTGCATAATAAAAAGAAACCATTAGGTTTCTTTTTATTATGCAATTAATTGGTAATTCTTAAAAAAAACCCAACTGTTCATTTAAAATATAAATCCCCATCAAAATGAGAATTAAACCGCCAAGCCTCTCAGCCCCAACTTTAAACATGCTCCCAAGCTTTTTACCAAGCAAAGTACCTAGTAAGCACACAATAAAAGTTATTACGCCAATAACAACTGACGCCATCAAAACATTTGTGTTTGTAACAGCAAATGTAACGCCAATTGCTAAAGCATCAATACTTGTAGCAATAGCCATAAGAACAACAACTTTTACATCAAGCTTAAAGTTTGTGTCTTTGTCATCTTCGTCCTTTTTAAACGTTTCAGCAATCATTTTTCCGCCGATAAAAGCAAGAATACCAAACGCAACATAGTTGTCATACGCCATAATGTAGTCGCTAAAAAGTGAGCCGACATAAAAACCAATAATAGGCATAAAAAACTGGAAAAAACCAAACATAAAACAAGAAAATAAAACATCTTTAAGGTGCAGCTTTGCAAGTTTAATTCCGTTTGTTACAGAAATTGCAAAAGCGTCCATTGCAAGACCAACTGCTATGAAGAAAACAGAAATTATGCTCAATAACAAGCCCCTTTCGATAAAGTAGTCATAAGTTAGAACCTGTGTTCAGTAATGGGTTGCCCAGATTTAAAACAACGATTTTTCGTCATTTTAGGCGTGGTGGCGAAGGCATAATAGAAAAATTATGTCAAGCCGCCACAACGAAGAATGGCGGAATAATCGCTTTAAAGATGGGTAACAGCTTACTGAACACAGGTTCTTAAATATAGTTATTTCATAACCTTAAAAGGCTGGGTTATAAAACAAACAAAAAAATCATGAAAGTAAGTTTAAGAACTATAGCTGTTGAAAAACTCACTATTAAATAGTATAATGTTTTTAGAAGTTTGTCAAATGTCTGTATATAACACTAATAATTTTTCTTAGACGTAATGTTTATAAATATAATAACCAATTTTTGGAGGAAGCATGACTGACAAACGGTATAACCTAAACATTTTATTAGATATTTTAAAAACTAAACGTCATTTTTTGCTTCAAATTTTAAACCTTACGGAAAACCAAGAAGCAATTCTTTTTATTTCAGAAAAAGAAGGCAATGCAGAAATGCCGGAGCTTAGCATGATGTTTAATGAAATGAACAACGAAAAGCAAAAGCTAATTGACCAAGTTATAAACACGGACAACATTTTCCAGTCTACGTTTGACCAAATGGCAGAATGGTTTAATGAACATGCTGAAATGTTGAAGCCACAAATAAAAGAGCTTCAAGAGAAAATAAAAGAAGTTGTTGACATTGACGTAAAAATTAGAGTCCAAGAGCAAAAAAACAAAGAGCTTGTTGAACGGCTTCGCCCAAAGCAAAAAATTAATACAGCTATGGCAAAAAGGGGTTATTTACTTAAAAAATACGAAAGCAACAATATACGCTCGGAAAAGTCGAAAAATATCCTTACACAAGGGCAAGGTGAAAACTTGACATCTGAAGATTAGCCTTTGTTGGATAGCAAGAGGTGTATTTTTTGAAGAAGGATACTGTTTTAGGTGTTGTAGTTTTAGTTATAATAATTTTGATAGGCGGCTTTTACTACAGCTATAACTCGCATAATTCTAATAGAGAGCTGCTAATTCAAACTATAAGCATACAGGATTCTTCGTCTTCTCCGCATCCAAGCACTGCAAATGCTTCTATGCAAAAAGAGGCTGAAAAAGAAACTACTTCAAAATTAATTAAGGTTTATGTAACAGGTGCAGTCGTTTCAGAAGGTGTTTACGAGCTTCCGAACAACGCACGTGTTGAAGACGTTCTGTCGCTGGCAAAGCCAACCCAACAAGCCGACTTAACAAAGATAAACCTTGCACGCTTTTTGGTTGACGGTGAACAAATAAAAGTTTTTGCCCAAGGTGAGAACGATATTAAAGAGCAAGAAATTGTAAACATTAATATAGCAACAAAAGAACAGCTTATGACGTTACCAAATATAGGGCAAGTTACAGCCCAAACGATAATTGAATATAGAGAAGCAAACGGTAACTTTACAACAAAAGAACAATTAAAAGATGTTCCAAGAATAGGCGACAAAACATATGAAAAACTAGAGCCTTATATTACGGTTGAATAGATTTTTATATAATTATATAAATAGAAAAGAAGGAGTGCAAAAAAGCCGATGGCTTACAAAATATTAGTAGTAGATGATGAAAAGCTAATTGTAAAAGGCATTAAGTTTAGCCTTGAGCAAGACGGCATGGAAATAGACACGGCGTTTGATGGAGAGGAAGCTTTGCGCCTTGCAAAGCAAAACGACTACAGCCTTATAGTTTTGGACGTTATGCTGCCAAAAATAGACGGCTTGCAAGTTTGCCAGCAAATTCGAGAGTTTAGCATTGTTCCAATTATAATGGTTACGGCAAAAGGCGACGACATGGACAAAATTATGGGGCTTGAATACGGCGCAGACGATTACATTACAAAACCGTTTAACATAATTGAATTGAAAGCAAGAATTAAAGCGATACTTCGCAGAAGCCTTGCAAAAATGGACACTCACCACCACGAAGAACAAAAGCGCACCCTTACAGCACGTGACCTAAACCTTCTTGTAGACTCTCGCAGGGCGTTTATCGGTGACAAGGAAGTAAACTTAACGGCAAAGGAATTTGACCTTTTGGAGCTTTTAATGGAACACCCAACAAAAGTTTACAGCCGTGAAAACCTTTTGGCTACAGTTTGGGGCTACGACTACCCAGGCGACATACGCACAGTTGACGTGCATATACGTAGGCTTCGTGAAAAAATTGAAGAAAACCCAAGCGACCCAAAGTTTATTTACACAAAATGGGGCGTAGGGTATTACTTTAAATAGCAATTACAGAAAGCACAAGGAGAATGCAACCAAATGACAATATCAAAAGGCTTATGGTATAAAAGCCTGCGCCTAAAGCTTTTTGTTAGCTTTATAGTAATAAGTTTTGTACCAATCGTGTTCTTTTTTAACACGGTTCTTATTTCTATGGAAAACTATTATAAGCTGGAAAAGGAAAAAACACTTTTGTCTTCTGCAAACATTATTGCTGGGCACATTGCAAAGCAAAACTACATGTTTGATGAATCACTTAGAATTCCTTTTGACTCGGAGCTTAAAGAAAGAAGCGACAAGGAAGGCTATAGGATTATTGTGCTTGACACGCATGGAATAGTTGTTAACGACTCAAGCAAAACAGAAATTGGAAAAACTTATGTAATACCCGACGTTACACAAGTGCTTTTAAAAAGAGGGCATAAGTTTACATTAAACGCCGAAGAAATGACAGCTTATACATCAGTTTCAATAATTAACGACAACTCCAAACATATTGGCGTAGTTTTGCTTGTTGCTTCGGTAAAAGACATTTATTCACCAATTTCAAAAGTAAAACGCACACTTTGGGTTTACACTGGAGTTACAATAGTTGTTCTTGCGTTTTTGGCATTTTTTGGGTCTAAACTTTTGATTGACCCAATGAAAAAGGTGCTGAAAGTAGTGCAAAAAATGTCCGAAGGGCACTTAAACCAGCGAATAAATTTAAAAGGTGGCGACGAGTTTTCCGAGCTTGCCGACTCGTTTAACATTATGGCGCAAAAGCTGGAGCAGGTGGAAAACACTCGTGAGGAATTTGTGTCAAACGTTTCACACGAGCTTAAAACACCGCTTAGCTCTATTAAAGTTTTAACCGAAGCAATTCTTCTGCAAGAAACAGTGCCTGAAGAAATGTACCGTGAGTTTTTGGAGGACATCAATTCCGAAATTGACCGAATGACAAACATAGTAACCGACCTTTTAAACCTTGTTAAGCTTGACCAGCGTGAAAAAGGTTTAAACGTAAAACCAACAGACTTAAACGGAATGATAACAGACATTTCAAAACGCCTTTTGCCGCTTGCCGAGCAAAAAGAAATTGAGTTGACGTTTGAAGAAATTAAAAAAGTTGTAATTGATGCAGACGAAATGAAGCTTAGCCTTGCAATTTCAAACTTAATTGAAAACGGCGTAAAGTACACGCCAAACGGCGGCAGTGTTAAAGTGGTAATAGACGGCGACCACCAAAACGCCTTTATTACAGTTTCGGACACAGGCATAGGCATTGCCGAGGACGAGCAAAAGAAAATTTTCAACCGTTTTTACAGAGTAGACAAAACTCGTGACAGAGAAACAGGTGGCACAGGGCTGGGGCTTTCCATTACGCACCAAACTGTGCTTTTGCATAATGGCAGCATAAAAATTAACAGCAAAGAAAACGAAGGAACGTCTTTTATAGTAAGGCTTCCAATACATTTTAACGAAGCTTAAAGGCGGTGATTTTACGTTTAATATTGACAACAAAAAGGTAATAAAAATTGCAGGCATTTTTATAACAGCTTGTGCTATTGTTTATGCAGTGATAATGTTTTTTTCTGCCAAAAGTGCTGACGACCCAAACAAGCTAAAAGTAAACCTTTATTTTTTAAACCCTATGACAGGCAAGCTAGAGCCAGAAGTACGGTACGTTGAAAAGGGCGAAAACAAGGACGTTGCAAAAAATGTTTTAAACATGCTTTTTGAAGGGCCAAAAAACAGCTCGCTTGTAAAGTCGCTGCCTGCAAACGTCAAGCCTTTTCCAGGAAAACTTGTAAGCGACACCGAAACAATTCTTGAAGTTGAGTTTTCAAAGGAATACAAAGAAATTGCTCCTTATGACGAGCTTTTTTTCCGTGGTTCTCTTGTTTGGACAATGACTAGCCTAGACTTTATAGATTCTGTGCACATTTATGTTGACGGTGAGGAGCTTTTAAGCGACGCTGGAAAACCTATAGGGCTTTTAAACCGTAACAACGTAATGATTAATGAAAATATCCCAGCTGAAAAGGTTGCGGCTCAATGGGTGAAGCTTTATTTTACTGATGCTTCAAAAGAAAAGCTGGTTGCCGAGGAGCGGCTTATCGAGGAAAAAGACAAGAATATTGAAGAAAGTATAGTTTTAGAGCTTATAAAAGGCCCTGCAACAAAAGGACTTTTTGCTACAGTTCCACCCGAAACGCTTATTCGTGAAGTGCGTGAAGACCAAAGAGTGTGCTACGTAAATTTAAGCAGTGAATTTCTTGCAAAGTACGAAAACGACGAGGAATGGAGTAAAATTAGGCAACTTACAATTTATTCTATAGTCAACTCGTTAACTGAGCTTACAAAAGTAAAAAGCGTTCGGTTTTTAATTGAGTCACAGTACGTTACAGGCATTGACGGCAGTGACTACGACTTGTCAAAGTCTATTTTACGTAATGAAGATTTAATTTCTACACAATAGAGTTTTTATTAGGGCGTGTTTGAAAAGGGGGTTTTCAACCAGGCCCATAGGCGGTGGCTGTTTTGAAACGTCCCCTTGCTTTTTCGCTTGTCTTTTTTGCAGCAGCAATTTTTGTAGGGCGGTATGTGTCCAACTTTTTGGGTATTGCCCTGTTTTTTGTTTTGGCTTTTGCAACCACTGTTTTGCTTTATGTAAAGTATAAATATGCTGGTGTTTTTGCTTTTATATTGTTTTATATTTTTGGCTTAATACGAATTGTAAACGTAATGGCAGTTCATGACGCAATTTGTGAGAGTGCAGCGTTGTCTGGTGCAAACATTACGCTTGCAGCAACCGTTTCCGACATTTCGTTAGACACCTATGGGCGGCAAAAGCTTGTTCTAAAAGTAGATGCTTATTCTTTTGAAGACGAAGTTTATTCAGCAAATGTTGGTGTGCTTGCACATGTCTCAAAAGATGTTTTGCAGAAAAGCTTTATTGAGGTTGGCTCAAATGTGGTTTTTAGCGGTACACTTCAAAAGCCAAAGGCTGCATATGAACAAGGGGCTTTTGACGAATCAGCTTATTTATTAGCTCGTGGAATTAATTATAAAATGAACGTATCCGAAGTTTTGGCAAGTGAGGCTGGCAAAACTTTTAGCTTGGCAGAAGCTTCTAACCGATTTAAAAATAAGCTTATTGAAGTTTACGACAATACGCTTCCAGCTTCGGAAGCAAGCATTGTAAAGGCAATGATTTTAGGCGACAAGCAAACACTCGATAAACGAGCCGCCGAGCTTTACAGAGTTGGAGGAATATACCATATATTGGCAATATCGGGGCTTCATGTTACAATTGTGGCGTTTTTCTTGGATAAGCTTTTATCTGCTGTTATCGGAAGCCGATACGGTGGGCTTGTTACGCTTTTAGGGCTTGTTGCATATTGCTTTTTTACAGGTTGTGCCGTTTCGACCGTCCGTGCTGTGTTTACCTTTGGAATGTTTGTAGCCGCAAAGCTTATTTACCGTGCCAGCGACTTAATTGTTTCTACGTCAGCGGCGGCTTTGGTTATTTTAATTTTTTCGCCGCTGTTGCTTTGGGACGCTGGGTTTTTGCTTTCGTTTTCGGCTGTTTTTGGGCTTGCGTTTGCAAACAAGCCTATTCGTGAGCTTCTTATAAAGGTTCGGGACAGGTTTTTTGTTGGAAGGTTGCTTCTTGGCAATAGCTTAGTTTTAGACGGAGTTTCGGCTGTGCTTGCGGTTTCGCTTTTTAACACACCAGTTTCAATTTATTTTTTTAGGCAAGTTGTTACATATAGTTTGCTTGGCAACCTTATAATAATTCCAACTGTGTCGTTTGTTGTTTTGGTTGGGATTTTCGTGGGGCTTGTTGGGCTTTTGTCAATTGGGGCTGCAACGTTTTTGTCGAGCATTCTTTATTACACATTAAACGGATACAAGCTAATTTGCACAGTAATTGAAGCGTTGCCTTATTCTATAATTATGGTAAGTGGAATGTCTTTGTTTTTTGCGGTGGTTTGGTACGTTGCAGTTTTTATTTTTGTAAAAGTACGAGGTGTTGACTGATGGGCACAATTGAGCAGGACATAAAAGGCGGCAAGCTTAAACCTGTTTATTTATTATACGGTAACGAGCCTTATTTAATAAGGCATAACGAAAAAGTTTTGCGAGAGCATGTAGCTTCTGGGGATTCGTCGCTTATGAACGTGACTATTCTTTCGGATAAAGAGTTTTCTTACGAAAAGGCAGTTGATGCAATTGAGCAAATGCCGTTTTTTGCGGAGTATAGGCTTGTAATTATAAAGGGCTGTGGGCTTTTTGCGGCTGGTAAAAAAGGCGACTCGGAAAAAATGGTTGAGCTTTTAAAAGACGTTCCGGAAACTAGCATAGTTCTTTTTGTGGAAGAAAAGGTAGACAAACGAAGTGCGCTTTTTAAAGCTGTAACTAAACACGGTACAGCGTCAGAGCTTAACACGCCGTCAGAAAAAGAGCTTATTTCGTGGGCAAAGCGGCATTTTAAAACGTACGGAGTTGAAATTTCCGATTCAAACATTGTTTTACTTTTGCGAACAGTTGCAACCGACATGGGCACTATAGCCAGCGAAATTAGCAAGCTTTGCACATATTTGGGAAAGGGAAGCACTGTAAGCGCACAGGACATTAAAAACGTGTGTACACGTTCTTTGGAAAGTAGCATTTTCGAGCTTGTGGACGCCGTTGGCAGAAAACAGGCAGGTGCGGCACTTGACACTTTTTCAAACCTTTTGCTTATGAAGGAGTCGCCTATTATGGTAATAACTATGATTGCACGGCAGTTTAGGCTGGTGTTATCATGTTTGTTATTGAAAGAACGAGGACTTACGGCTGCTGAAATTACGCAGGAGCTTTCCCAAAGAAGTTTTATTGTAAATGAATGTTTGCGGCAGGCAGGTAATTTTACAAAGGAAGCACTTATGAACGGAATTGAAAGTTGTTTGCAGGCGGACTTAAAAATTAAAACAGGGCGGCTTAATGACAAGCTTGCGGTTGAAATGCTTATTGTTGGGGCTTGTGGTGGGGAGTAGTAAATGCTTGATGTAAAAGAAGTAAGCACAGGGTATGGAAAAACAACTGTTGTGCATGATGTTTCGTTTTCTGTTAAAACTGGCGAGAGGCTTGCGATAATTGGGCCTAACGGGTGTGGTAAAAGCACACTTTTGCGTGCGCTTGCAAACCTTTTGCCGTATAAAGGAAATGTTTTTTATGATGGTGTAGAAATTAGCAAAATGAAGCAAAAGCAGTCGGCGAAAAAGGTTGCACTTTTAACACAAACTACAAACGTTTATTTTCCGTTCACCGTTTTTGAAATTGTTTCATTTGGAAGATATTCACAAAATGAAGATGTGCTTGGGCGGCTTACATCAGAAGACAAAGACGAGGTGCTTTGTGCAATTAGCCAAGTGGGGCTTCTTGACGAAAAGGACAAGTTAATTTCACAGCTTTCAGGCGGACAGTTTCAGCGTGCTTTTCTTGCAAAAGCTTTTGCACAAGACCCAGAGGTTTTGCTTCTTGACGAGCCGACAAACCACCTTGACATAAAAAGCCAGCTTGATTTTTTAGGCCAGCTGGATAAGTGGTACGAAAAGGGCGGCAAAAGTGTAGTTAGCATAATGCACGACATAAACATAGCTGCAGAGTTTTCTGAAGATGTGCTTTTGCTTTGCAATGGACGTTCTGAGTTTTATGGGAAAATGGAAAAGCTTATGCAGTGTGATACTTTGCACAAAGTTTTTGAAGTTGATGTAAGGGGAATGATGCAGCGTGCGTATTCACGATGGGTTTGAGGGGCTGGGAAGTTGGAGAACATTGGAAAAACCTTGGGGAGGGAAAACTTTTTCGGGAAAAAGTTTTCCCTCCCCAAACCCCTCACTTTAAAAAAGCTCCATCTTTTAGTAAAAAATTATATAATAAAAAAAGAAATCAAAATACCACCAAGAAAACCGCCTAAATGCCCAAAAACGTCTATCATAGGCAACGTCATAGAAAGAACAAACCCTGACGCTATAAAAAGCGCAATAACATACCCAGAAAGCCCGTCCACAGCTCTTTTTGATACAAAAGCCTTCACTGCAACTGCGCCAATTAAACCGTAAACAGCACCAGAAGCCCCAACAGAAATTGAGTTTGAAAAAATTAGGCTTGCCACGCTTCCTATAAGAAGCGAAAAAAAGTAAATTATCAAAAACTTGAGTGTTCCGTAATATTTGTTTGTTCTGCTTCCAAAAATGTAAATGCTCAAGCAATTGCTTAAAACGTGCATAAACCCAGCATGTACAAACCCTGCTGTAATTAACCTGTAGTACTCATTGTTTGCAAAAATAGCAACGCTGTCAATAGCAGTAAGTAAAATAATTTGGTCAACTGCGTTTAAAACATACATTGCTGCAAAAACCGAAATGTTTATAAAAATTAAAAATAAAACTGCTTTAATGCTTCTTTCCTTAATATCCTCTGCTTTCTTTTTTGCTTTATATTCATTTAAGCCCCCAATAGAATTATCGTCTTCAATGTGTGCGCCTTTTCTTGCTGCTTCGCTTACCTTTTTCAAGCAACTAGAAACAACTTTGCCTACATCTCCAATATCATTCGGTTGGTCTTTATTTACTAAAACATTCCCAGTTTCAAGCGAAGCACCCCAAAAAATGTTGTAAACAAGTTGGTTGTCAAAAAGTTGTCCGCTTTGCACAATTTGTTCAACAGAAGTTAAATCATTTTTAAACGGCAAAATGTGAACAACAAATATGTTTTTAACATTCAACTTGGTGTAAATGCTTTCCAAGTTACTTGTGTATTGCTCAACAAAATTGTCAAACGCTGCTTTGCCAATGCCTTCAATGTCCGACACTGCTACAATTAAAAAAGAGTTTCCTAAATAATTGTCTAGTACAATGCAATGTGTAGCGTCTGTAATTTCTGCCGAGTTCGTAAAAGTTGTGCTTAAATCAAAGCCACGCTCTACAAGTGATTTGTAAATTTCCGTTGCAAAAACTTTAAACATAACTACTCACCATAAACTTCTTCTTTAGTAAAGTACTTACTTTCAATCAAAACTCTATCAATGTTTTTTTCTGTAACTAGCTGCGGCTCAACAAACACAGAAATAACAGGCGACTGGCAAAACGTGTCAAGCGTTGCGTTGTCGTCAATTTTTTCACCTTTGCCAAGCTTTACAGCTTGTTCAATTGCAGTTTTTGCAAGTACACGTATATCTTTAAAAATTGTAACGTCTTGTGTTTTTCCGTTTAAAATTCTTTTTACAGCAGAAATGTCTGCGTCCATTCCAGTAACTGGAACTTTGCCAGCAAGCCCAACTTCGGCAAGTGCTTGAATGCAACCGCCAGCCAGCTTGTCGTTTGGTGCAAGCACAGCTTGAATGTTGTTTCCGTTTTCTTTAAGCGCTTCCTGCATAATAGCTTTTGCATTGTCTGGCGACCAGCCTTCAACATATTCTTTGCTAACAATGTTAATGTCGCCAGCGTCCGCCAACGGCTGAATGTACGACATAGCCCCATTTAAAAACAGCGAAGAGTTATAGTCTTTTTCATCGCCTGCAAGAACAACGTAGTTGCCTTTGTCTACAAGCTCTACCAAATATTTGCCTTGCATTTCGCCAACTTTGTAGCTATCAAATGTAACAACCAAGTCTACAGGCTCGTACAAAATTATTCTATCATAAGATATTACTTTAACATTTTTAGAGTGTGCAAGCTTTACAATTTCGCTTGCTTGGTGTGCGTCTCTTGGCGTAACTATAAGCACGTCTATATCTTGCTCTATTAGTGCCTTGCACTCATCATACTGCTGCTCTGGCGTGGCGTGTGACATTGTTACAACAAGCTCTACACCAAGCTCGTCTGCTGTTTCTTGCATTTTTGCAACGTCCTTTTCCCAGCGTTCAGCGTTTAAAACAGCAATAGAAACACCAATCTTCACCTTTTTGTCTTTGTTGCCAGAAGAACAGCTTGCTGAAAGTGCGGCAACGACTAATATTAATAAAATGAAAGAAACCTTTTTCATAAATCTTCCTCCAAGTTCATAAAGAAATCGTAAAAAATGGTATTGCTATAAAATAAACCCATTATTTTTGCAATACAATTCGTCAAAGCTATCTGACGGCAAAGGTTTTGAATAAAAGTAACCTTGCGCTATTTGGCAGTTTATCCTTTTCAAAAACTCCACTTGCTCTTTCGTTTCTACACCTTCTGCAACTATATCAATGTCAAGGCGGTGTGCCATGTCAACAATTGACTCAACAACAGTTTCACGGCGTTTGCTGTCCCTAGTTTCCTTAAAAAATTCCTTGTCAATTTTTAAAATATCAATAGGAATTTCTTTAAGCATGTTAAGCGAAGAATAGCCGCTTCCAAAGTCGTCCATAGCAATGCTAAAGCCAAACTCTTTAAGCTGGTTTGTAACTTCAAAAACCATGTCAAGGTTGTCAAAAAACGCACTTTCCGTAATTTCAATTTCAATAAAAGAAGGCGGAACGTCGTACTCTATTACATAAGACTTTATTTTGTCAATAAACGACCTGTTGTTTAGGTGGATACGTGAAAAGTTAACTGAAATAGGAATAGGGTTTATTCCTTCTTCAATATATTTTTTAATCTTCATGCAAACACATTGAAACATGTAAAGGTCTACATCAACTATAAAACCATTTTTTTCAAACAAGCTAATAAACTTAAAAGGCGGAATAAGCCCTTTTTCTGGGTGCTCCCAACGAACAAGAACTTCTGCACCTACAATTTTTGACTCAAACATATTTGTTTTTGGCTGATAAAACGGTTTAAACTGCCCATTTTCAAGCGCCTTTTTCATTGTTTGCTTAATTTCTTCTTCTTCTTTAAGGGCAGCACCCATTTTGTCTGAATAATAATTTATCCATTCCTTGGAGTTTCCTTTAATTGCCTTTGAGGCTACTGTTGCATTGTCAAGCATTGAAACGATATTCATGCTTCCTTCGGCGTATTCATTAATTATGTAAGCACCTGCAGATACATTAAACGAAATGCCCAAGTCAATACAAACGGCACTTACAGGGTCTGCCAAAATGCCTTCTATATAAGAAAAGTCAGAATTTGAAACAAGAATAACGAAGTTGTCTCCACTTCCTCTTGCAACAATTTCATTTTCCGATAGGCAACTGTTAATTTCATCATAAAGCGTTTTTAAAAGCTTGTCGCCTACGTCATAGCCGTAAAGCTCGTTAACATATTTAAAGTTGTCTATGTCAAATTTTATTAATGTATAACCCATTGCTTGGTCTGCATTTTCCAAAATAGCGGCAGCGTCAACCATAAATTTGTTTAAAGTTTTACCACCAGTTAAGTCGTCATAAAACGCCATAACTTGAAGCTTTTCTTGATAACGCCTTGAGTTTACAATGAAAACAACCGCAAAAGAAATTATAATTAAAAGCATTGCTGAAAGCACTGCCATAAAAATGCGGCTTACAAGTGATGCGTTGTAAGAGATTACGTCTGAAGGAACTACGCTAATTAAATACCAGTCATACACGTCTTCAATTGGGGTGTACGAAGCAAACAAGCTTTGATTGTCAAAAAGCAAGTCAACAAAGCCCACATTGCCAGCCTGTAGGTCGCTTTTAATTTTATCGGCGTTTTGCTTATTTCCATATAAATAAAGTTCACGGAAATAGTTGTTGTTTATAAATTCAAGCCCGTTTGAATTGCTTCTAAGCAAAATTTCGCCTTCATCATTTATTACATTTATATAACCTTTATCACTAAAAAGCGAAACATCAAAAATTCCGCTAAGTTCGTCAACTGTGTATGACTTGCCGACAATTCCAATTATTTCACCATTTCTATAAACAGGCACAGAACAAACGTGTACTTCTTCGCCTGTAATACGAGAAACAACACGTTCTGAAATGTGTGAAATTCCGCTCATTGTCTTTTTAAAATAAAGCCTGCCAGAAATGTCAGCAGAAGCACCGCTTGTTATGTAAGCGGTACCAGCAGAATTTGTAGCCATAAGCGTATTGTAGCCGCCTTGTGTCTCCTTCATTTTTAAGTAGCTTAAAGCTTCCTCAGATGTTATGTCGTCAAACTTTTCTGAAAGCTGCTCTGCAATAAGCTCAAGTTTTCCGATATCCAGCTTCACTTTGTTTGCAATTACTTCAGCGTTTTGCTTTGCAATTTCGTTTAAGTTCACCATTACATCTGTTTCAAGCAATTTGCGAACCTTTGTTAAAACAAAATATACAGACAAAAACATAATTGCTGATAACGCAAATATTAAAACATATGTTTTTTTAATTTTAAAGTTCGATTTTTTAGGCATTTTTAAGCCTCCCCAGTCGCCGTATAAATTTACTTTAAATGTTTAGTACCTTAATATTGAAGAATTACATTTTATTATTGAAGAATTGATTTTTAATTGGTAATTTTTTGTTTTATAAATTTTTGGTAAATGACATTCATTAAAAATATTATAATTAATTTGCGAAATAAAATCAATATATTATAGCACATTTAATAAGATATTGTAATTGAAGTAAAATTAAAAATGTTGTAGATATAGCAATTTAAGTTTTTATAGTCACCATTTTGCGGAAAAATATCAAGCACTTCAATGATTCTTTGCCGCAAAATGGTGAACATGTTTTCAAATTTCGATATATTTATAAAAGTAAAAATTGGCTTAGCAGTGAAACTAGTATGAATGGTAAGTCTTGCAGTAATAAAGTTTTACCTAAAGAAGTATAGCGGAAAGTCTGCTGAAAAGACGTGCATATGGATTTACAAAACACCCCCAAGAGCATGTTCAGAATCTTATCAGAAAAACGGTAATAAAAGCAAAACAACCATTTGTAGTAAATTATGAACTTTACGTTCACAGTTTTTCAAAAGTTTGCGTGCTTTGTCTAGCCAGCAAAAGCTGTTTCAACAACCAAACACACAGGAAGAACAACAAAAAAATTTGACAAAATCGTTTACATTTTTATGAAGCCTACCAATGCCTTTTTTTCGTGTATTCAAAATACAGCTTAATTGCACATTATTCGACTAATTGACTTAATCATAATATGCTTTAATACAGATGAAAATTAAAAAGCTGCCTTAAAATTTAAACTGACAGCTTTATTCTATAATAATTAATCATTAATTTAGTCTTTTCGTAAATCCACATTCCAATCTTCAAGAAGCTTAATTATAGCAGCTTTCATTTGTTGTGGAGTAAATGAAACAGGGAAATACTTTTTTAATCGTTGGCTTGTAATACTTATCTTTTCAACGGTTTTCTTTTCTTTCTCTTCTTTCTTCTTTCTCTTCCTTTCCCTTCTTCCTTTCCTTCTCCATAAAATGTTCTCTCCTTTTAATTATATTCATCGTAATAATATTAGCTTGTGATACAATTAAAAGCAGGTATGGGTTTCTATGCTTTTATGGGTTTCTTTTATAAGTACCTAGCTTCTTTAGTACCTAGCTTCTTTAGTACCTAGCTTCTTAAGTTCCTAGTTTCTTAAGTTCTTAGTTTCTTAAGTTCTTAGTTTCTTAAGTTCTTAGTTCCTTAAGTACCTAGTTTCCCTTATTCTTTATTACTTTACTTACTTGTCGCTACTTGCGAAACTTGCGGCATTTTTCCAGCAAAAAGGGGGGTGCTTCTTAGAAAACTTTTTTCTGCTATGGTCGGCACACAAAGCTACGCCAAAGCCCTACGCTTTTCGGGCTTCGGGCTTCTTTGTAGCTTTTGCCGACTGCTCTGCAGTCGTCCGCTTGCTCCCTAGTCGCAAGCGGTCTTGTGCCTAAGAATTCAAGACTTTGTCAAGTAGGCGTACAATTGGAGTCAGTTCAACGCTTGTTAAAGGTTTATCTTTGAATACTACAAAAGATTTTAATTTATCTTTGTAGTAGATTTTAAGTTCACTACGCTTTAACCTAGGGCGTGTTTTGTAAATAAAAAATGCACAAACGCTACCAAAATGTGTTAAAATAAAACAAAAAAACACAGGGGTGGAACAATGGCGACAGCAAGGCGATACGAATTAAAAGAT
>CAZBLK010000033.1:0-24149 GCA_964492715.1 uncultured Defluviitaleaceae bacterium
GCATTACAGGCAGAGAGTGGATCTTATCTATATTTTAATTTGAGAATAGTATAAAAAACTCTTGTCAAAAAAACGTATCTGGGAGAACTTAGGGGAAAAAGGTACAAACCTTGCCTTGAACTCATGGGATTTTAGAGCATTTTAAGAAAGTTTGTATAAAATTTTACTTTGTCAGTAAAAAAACTTTAAAATGAGTTTAAGATAGAATTGTGCTGGGTACGTTGACGAAGCAATAAAAAAGAGTTTAAAGAAATATATAAGTCTTTAAAAGATTGAAAACACAGGGTTTACTAAAATGATGTTGAATCGTGTAATTGGCTGCATGATGCGTTTAAAGTAAGGCATTATGGCACATTCCCACTATCTGAAATGCCCAGATTTTGAGGTGATTTTTCGGCATACGAGGCAAATTTTAGAAGCAATACAGAAGTATTACAAGAACGATACAGAAGTATTACAAGAAAATTTAACGAAGTATGGCGGAAAATTAGCCAAAAGATAGGCGTTGAACGGTAGAGGGAACACGCCCTAGATACTTATTGGTACAAAAACTTAACAGAAAAGCCTTCCTTTTATTCTTTTTATTTATTAATTGACTTCAAAAAGCTTTATCAAGAAATATTAGCCTTTGCGTCTTTACAGTATGTCGTTTTTTTCAGGAGTACCATTCTCGTTGTCTTTTTTTGGGAGTTCAATTTCCTGCCCTGTAACATCTACAACAGCAACATAAACTGTATTTTCCTTGCGTTGCATTGCTCTTTTCGATGGCAGTGAAAATATTTGACTTTTTATAAAGGTGTTCTCAACCCAAATAATAGCATTACCAATAGCTGATTTACCAACAACATAAACAAATGCAATATTTTGATACGCTCTGCACTCTCACCAATAGCCAAGCGTGATTGCCAACTTATCCATTACAGTAAGCTTAGGAGGTTTTCGACCTTTTTCGTGTAGCTTGCTGTATTCTTTATGTAGTATTTCATACATTTTACCAAAGGTTTTCTTGTCTACGCCTAACAACACCTAATATTCATTCTCTTTTAATCTGTATATACGTTCGTTATTGTCAACTATTGTCATTATCTTCACCATTTTTATTATCGGCTATTTGCTAGCTTTTATTAAGTTAGTGGACACGCATAATAAAAAAGAGACATAAATGCACTTTTTTATTATGCCAATATGTCTTTGAATCTCTTAGAATAGGACAATTTGCGTTCGTCATATATATTAAATGTGATTTTGTGTTGTGGAGGTTATTATATGAAGCAAAATACTGCCCCCGATATATCAGAACTTACAGACATACGAGATGTTAAAATAGATATGGACTTACCACGAGAAGAGCGAATAATTAATTTTTTACGGCAAATCAAAAATCCCTATTTTTGTAGGTATGGAGATGTTGTTATAGAATCGGTTTTTGCTGAAAACAGCGTTACATTAACCGAGAGGATGGAGCAATACCTTAGAATGAGCTAAAAGGTAAAATATTTCACAAATGCCTGGAAGTTAGATAAATTTTGTGATAATATAATCTTAGGGCTAAAACAGAATTAAACCATTCTAAGGTTTTGTAACTAAATTTACAAAGCTTTAGGAGGTTTTTTTATGCAATTAATTACTAGTCAAACAGTGTATAATGCAGCTATGTATATTCGCATATCAAAAGACGATGTGAAAGAATCTGAAAGTTACAGTATATCTAATCAAAGAGAGTTAATTCTTTCCTTTTTGAAAACCCACCCAGAAATAAATTTATGTGCAGAGCGTGTTGATGACGGTTATTCAGGTGTTAATTTTGACCGTCCTGCAGTTCAAGAATTACTTAATGATATAAAAGATGGTACTATCAACTGTATTATTGTAAAAGATTTATCACGCTTTGGCAGAAACTATATCGAAACAGGCAGATACCTTGAACAGATTTTTCCTTTTATGGGAATTAGATTTATAGCTATAAATGATAATTATGATAGTGCTAATGAACAATATGCACTCGACAGCATTGTTGTACCATTTAAAAACTTAATGAACGATGCGTACAGTCGTGACATATCCATAAAAGTCAGGAGTCAACTTGAAATACGTCAAAAGCGAGGTGATTTCATTGGCTCTTTTCCTGTTTACGGGTATCGCCGTTCCAAAGATGATAAAAATAAACTTGTTGTTGACGAATTTGCGGCGCATACAGTACGAGATATTTTTAAATGGAAGATAAGCGGCATGAATAATCAAAGGATTGCAGACAGGCTTAATGAGCTTGGAATACCCTCACCACTAGAATATAAGGCTATGTTAAATTGGGCTTTTTCTACCTCATTCAAGCTAAAACCGCAAGCTAAATGGTCTGCCACCTCCGTTTCTCGTATATTGAAAAATGAAATTTACACAGGAACTATGGTACAAGGTAAAGAAACAACCCCAAACTACAAAGTCAAAAAGCGCATAAAAAAAGCTCCTACAGATTGGATAAGAGTTGAGGGTACACATGAAGCTATCATTACACCAGAAGATTTTTCTTTTGTCAATAAATTATTGCTTGCAGATACTAGAACAGCACCAACTAACGAAAAGTTATACATTTTTTCGGGTATTTTGAAGTGTGCGGACTGTGGTAAAAATATGATACGAAAGCCAACAAAGGTTGAAGGTAAGGAATACATTTACTATGTATGTTCAACAAATAAACAGAACAAAGCCAAGTGTGTTGACACACACCGCATAAGTGAAAATCAACTTATGTTGGTTACTCTTAAAATGCTTCAAAACCATATCGCCACAATTATTATGTTAGATAGGGTGCTAGAGTATATCGATACACTTCCTATGCAGGAAGGTGAAATTCGTAAAATTGAAACTCTGCTTCAAACCAAGCGGAACGACTTAGAGCGGTATAAAGGCTACAAGCATTCGCTGTACGAGGATTATAAGGAGGGGATTCTTTCCAAGCAGGACTATCTTGAAATGAAAAATGAGTATCAAATTGCAGCAAACGAAACGGAAAAAATAATAACAGAATTAGAGAAAGAAATATCTACACTCTTACAGTGTGGTAATTCTCATAATCAATGGATTAAGCATTTCAAAATCCATGGGAATATCACGGAGCTTACACGCCATACGCTTATTTCACTCGTGGAAAAAATTGAGGTAGTAGGTCGCAAAAGCATACGAATACGGTTTGCTTATAGCAATGAATTTAATGATTTTTTGAAATTCATACAATCCTCCACCCAGAAAAGTGACATTGCTCTTTCCGAGTTTGAAAAAATTGCAGTAAAGGAGGTTGAATGAATATGGCAAGAATAAGCCGTAGGGATGCAGATACTACAATGCTGCAAACAGAATCAATCACCCTTTATAATACCGCTGTATATGCCCGATTATCTATTGAAGATAATGGTGTTAATAGTGATTCGATAGAAAGTCAAATATATATGCTTGAAAAGTTTGTGGGTGAAAAGCCTTATCTTGCTCATTATAAAACTTTTTTCGATAACGGTGCAACTGGAACTAACTTTGACCGACAAGGCTTTAATGATATGATGGAAGAAGTCCGCAAAGGAAATGTAAATTGCATTGTAGTTAAAGACCTGTCACGTTTTGGCAGAAACTACATAGAAACAGGCGACTATCTTGATAAGATATTTCCTTATTTGGGTGTACGTTTTATATCCGTAAACGATAATTTTGATAGTAATGATGTAACGAGTAACGAAGCTCTTATGGTAGCGTTAAAATCTCTGCTTCACGACATTTACGCAAAGGATATATCAAGAAAAATATGTACTATTTTTGATGTAAAAAAGCGAAATGGAGAGTTTATGGGCAAACTTGCTCCCTATGGCTATGAGAAATCCCCCGACAACAAGCATAAGCTCATTATCAATGAAGAAACAGCTGGTGTTATTAAAGATATTTTTAAATGGCGGCTTGAAGGTATGGGAGTAACTGCAATCGCAAGAAAACTGAATGATATGGGTATTCCGTCACAGTATAAATTGGCGTATGAAAAAGGTGTTCTTAAAGGAACTAATGGTGAGAATAAAGCCCTTTGGCGTGCTTCATCTATCCTCGGTATACTAACAAATTACAACTATATTGGTTGCATTGTACAACGAAAAACTGAAAAAGCCCAATATAAAGGTGGTAAGCTTAAAACAATACCAAAATCTGATTGGAACATTATAAGGAATACTCATGAGCCGATTATTGACGAGGAAACCTTTAATGCTGTAGGAGAGTTGATTGCTAATGCCCCCAAACGTGTTTTAAGAAATGAATCGGACATTTCTTCAAAAAATATATTACGTGGACTTGTCATCTGTGGAGACTGTAGCAGCCGAATGGAAAGAGGGAGTGGAAACAAAAGAACAAAAGATGATATTACAGAATATCGTTTTTATTGCGGTCGAAAGTATATCAAAAATGGGATTTGTTGTTCACGAGGCATTCGTGAGGATAAACTTAAAGAGAGTGTGCTTCACGTTCTTAAAACTCAAATTAAGGTTTTATATGATGCTAAGAAACAAGCACTTAGTATCACTTCATCATCAAGCTACGAAATTAAGAAATCAAGACTTTTGAAAGAAATTGTAAACTGTGATAATAAGCTAAAAAACATTAAGCTCATTAGAAAATCGCTATATGAGGACTACCGTTCCGAGTTACTTTCTGAAAGAGAATATCTGTATGCAAAGGAAAAATATGAGAAAGAATTCAATTGCTTTTCAGAAAAGCTTGCCGAACTTGACAAGGAATTGTCTCTATTAAACGAGAATACGACACCGAAAGAAAGTAAAATTGACAAGGCTTTATCGTACATTGATGAAAATGATTTGACTGATAAGATGTGTAAAACCCTAATAGAAAAGATTGTAGTAAGTAATGAAAGAATTACAGTACACTTTGCTTTTTGCTCTGAATACGAGGAACTGCTTCACTTAATTAAGAAATTTGAGGGGCGGTAATATGATTAGGCAAAATTATGTTATCGCACTATATTTGAGAATATCTGATGAAGATGAGGATATGGTAAATGAAAGTAACAGTATTGTAGGGCAAAGATTGTTGCTTGAAAATTTTGTTTCTGAAAATAAAGAACTTGCAAAAAGCAAAGTGCTAACATTTGCAGATGACGGATATAGCGGAACAAATTTTAATCGCCCCGGCATTTGCAAATTGTTAGAACATGCAAGGGGAAAGAAAATTGACTGTATTATCGTTAAGGATTTTTCGAGGTTTGGGAGAAATTACATAGAAGTAGGGAACTTGATTGAGCAGGTTTTCCCTTTCCTTGGAGTAAGGTTTATTTCCGTAAATGATAATTTTGACAGCAGTCTGGGAGGCGGTGCTGCTGGTTCAATTGATGTGGCATTCAAAAACTTAATTCACGACCTGTACAGTAAGGATATATCTCAAAAGGTCAGGAGTGTTCGCAAGACAAAATCTGAATCAGGCAAGTTTGTTACTGCATTTGCTCCTTACGGATATGCAAAATCAAAGAACAATAAAAATACTTTGATTATTGATGAGGAATGTGATGCTATCGTGCGACGAATATACAAAATGGCTCTTGATGGTGCCCGAAAAGCAGTTATTGCAAGACAGTTAAATGCTGAAGGTATACCTTCTCCAATTATGGTAAGGAAACTACGGAATGACAATTTCAAAAGTTGGTGTGCAAACGAAAAATGCCATTGGACTACGGCAACAATATCTCATATTTTAGAGGACAGGCGTTATACAGGCGACCTTGTTTACGGAAAGTTAAGGCCCTCAGCCGTTGGTAGTCGTAAAGATGTTCGTGTTCCCCAAGAAGAATGGGTAATTGTACCTAATGCACACCCTGCTATAATAACAAAGGAAGTGTTCCAAGCGGTTAACGATATGAAAATAACACATAAGTATAAACGTAAAGTTGGTAGTCCTTTATCGGGTAAAATAAAATGCATTGTATGCAACCACGCATTTGTAAGGAAAAGTAAAAGTGATAATTCATATTATTTTTGCCGTACACATTGGCAAACGGATAAATATGAGTGTTTTACAGGAAAACTAAATGAAAAGGATACTGAAAAAGTTATTCTTTCTGCACTAAATATGTTTTTAAGTCTATACGAGAAAGCAGAAAATGTTCAAGAGCATAAAGCTGTCGATAAAGAAAACTTACTTAAAACTTTGTCATCATTGGAAAGAAAAATTGTCTTATACAAAAACGAACGGCTGACAAATTATGAGTCTTATAAAGCTAACAAAATTTCTAAAGATACTTTTATCATAAAACAGAAAGAGCTTGAGGGCAGTATTAAGTCTATTGATGAAGAAGTAAAAGTATTGGAAACTCAGCTAACTCAGTTGACTGATTCTCCATTTAAAGATACATTAAAAAATCTCAAAGGTTACGCACCGTTTGAGGTTTTAACAAAAGAATTAGCTGATAAGTTTGTAAAAGCTGTATTTGTTAATAAAAACGGCAACATTCAAATAACATGGACGTTTTCTGTTCCGTTTGAGCATAAGACAGTATAACCAAACATTATGCTCTTTTGCTCTTTCGACAAAATAATGTAAAAAAACAATATTTTTGTCCCTACCTTGACAGCTAGAATATGTAAGTCGAATAGAGAAGAAAGCTGTCAAAAAACTGAAAAAGGAGTTGGAGGAGCATTTGGGGTTGCTTTGAAGATTTTGTATGATTTTCATGAGATTATCAGTTTTGAACAGTGCCTTATAAGTTTAATTTAATTTTCTTTATGTTTTCTTTGAATGTTGTGGTACCTGAGAAAAATTATAGCAAGTATATTAATTGTTGCACTTAAAAGATTATTTTCTAGGATTCTAAACCACCACCTGCTTTAGCAGGCGGTAGTTTAGAATCCGCCTGAAAAGCGGCTAAAGAAAAAAATCAAGTGTTTAAAAAGAACTGCTAAAAGCTATGCGCCTAAAGGCGGAGGGTTTAGACCTAGCAGTGGAAACTAAACTGTAATCAGTTTGTTGAAGTTATGCAAACATCAAATATGCCTATACACAAAGTTATACATTGCAAAATAACATTACTTGCCATTTTTTGCTCTTATGTAGAAAATTAATATATGGTTTTCTAAATTAATACTTGATTTTACATACTAATAGTATTTAAATATAATTATATATTAATAGTATTGAATTTAATTGAACATAAATTGCTGACAAATCATAAACTTATAAAAAATTGAATCGACTTAGACATATATGATAATCAAGTGCATAACGGCAAGAAGGGAGGGGCTGTGGTTGTATTAATAATTCGATACTACAACGTACATAATTTCAAAAGCTAATTGAAACTCTAGTAAATATTTTAAGATTATTTGTAGAATAGAACATTAATACAAATAAACAGTCGAATGACTATGGTGACATTATCGAACATACTTGGTTTAAATGCTTTGCGTAATATGAGTGTACAAGGTATAAACCAAAAAAGCTATGGGCGGCTTGCGTCTGGAAAAAGAATAAACAAGTCGGCTGATGATGCAGCAGGGCTTGCGATTTCCAGTAAAATGACATCACAAGTTCGAGGGCTTTATCAAGCACTTAGAAATGCAGAGGACGGTATTTCACTTTTGCAAACAGCAGACGGTGCATTAAATGAAATACAAAGCGTGCTGCAAAGAATGCGTGAGCTTTTTGTTCAGTCTTCAAATGATACTTTAACAACCGAAGACAGAGCGGCAGTTAACGCTGAAATTTTGCAACTAAAAAAAGAAGTTAACAGCATTGCGTCAAAAACAACATTTAATAAAAAGCAAATTCTTGGAACTCCGTCTATAAAATTTATTGAAGAAGAAATAGACAACAACTTAGCAAGTGCAATTTCAATTAAAAAGCCTCCATCAGCAGCCTCGGTTTCAAATGTAGACCCAACGGACAATGGATTAGGCGGAACTCTTTCCTGTAGCATAGATGCATCGGCAATAACTGACAACACAATTATAACTTTAAATGGGGTATGCTATCAATTTAACGTAACTGGAAGTGCAACCCCTTTGCAGGGGCATGTAATGGTTGACTTAAATGGCTGGGCGGTTGCAAACGAAGGAAAAACCTTTTTAGAGCTTCCGTTTACTGATTGGTCAGTTGCATTTAACTCTGAATTTAGCCTGGCCATTGATGCAAACGACCCTTACTCACCTGACATGATTATGATTCCTGCCGCAGACGACTCCACTGGTACAAATAAAATGCTTTTTTTAATGTTGAACTTAAACGGAAACGATATTAAATATAATCTTCAGCTTGCACCAATTGAAATAATTCCAAAGATTAGCGAGCTTAAAGCAGGTGATAAGTTAACTGTGTCTGATAAAACATTTGTTTTCAGCAAAGGCGGTTCAAAACTAGCTTTAGGTGCAAACGAAATCGAAATTAACCTTGACTTAATTGCAGACCTCACGGATTTGCAAAATGAGCTTAATACAAGTACTCCAACAGACATAGATTTTGTAAAAAACAAAACAAACGACGGGCTTATTGCAATTTACCGTGGCTCAGGAAACATTGACACAATAATAAACAGTATTAATTTTACACCTTCGTCTAACTCAAAGACACAAATCTCAGCTAAAAATGAGTTATCTGAAATTAAAATTTATCTTCAAGTTGGTGCTAATGCAGGTAACTCAATTACATTTGACATTCCACACGTTTCAACAGATACTCTCGGCATATCTTCTGTTTCAGCAGCAACTGCCACAAAATCAATAAGCTCAATCACCTTAGTTTCTTCTGGTATTGACAAACTTTCTAACTTGCGTTCTGTTTTGGGTGCAGTTCAAAACAGGCTGGAACACTCGATTAAAAACTTATCAGTAAGTACACTAAACTTAGAGGAATCCCGCAGCCGAATTTTGGACGCTGACATGGCAAAAGAAATGATGCAAAAAGCTAAAATGGATACTTTAAGCAAGGCAGCTACATCAATGCTTGCATCAGCAAATTCAAATGTTGAATCTGTTTTGCAACTGTTAAAGTAGCTTGTTTTCGTAATAAAAACTACCTACTTTCCAAGAGCTTAAATCTTATATCAATTCTGTTAAAAATTTTGAGGATTTTCCCTATAGGAAGGTAGTTTTATCTATTTTTACTTACATTAATAACCATAAATGTTATTAAATGGAAATGAGAAAAGGAGGTGTCTAAAAAGATTAAAAATAAAATAAGACAACTTGCATACAATGGGATAATTAACTTAAAAAATTTTAGATAATGGAGGTAAAAAATGACCGTAAAAAAGATGAAAAAAGCATTTGCGATTATGCTTACGATAGCAATTTGCTTTGTGCAGATGATAATAATTCCACCAGAAATTAAAGCTTATGCACAAGGCAATTTTTTGACCGCACAAGTAGTGGGTGGTGTGTCAATTATCGGTTACTCTGACCCAACTGTAACCGACCTTATAATTCCAAGAATGATAGGCAAAGATTACGTTGTTGCAATTGGTTCAAAAGCGTTTTTAAGGTTTGATAAGCTTAAAACAATAAAAATTGCGGACACGGTTGCATCAATCGGTACAAACGCTTTCCAAGAATGTACATCACTTGTAGAAGTAACAATTCCTGGAAGTGTAAACAGCATTGGTGCATATGCATTTATAAAATGTACTGCTCTTGAACGTGTAAACATTTTGTTCGGCGTTTCATCAATTGGTGATTCTGCATTTGCTTATTGTACAAACCTTAAAACGGTTGACATTGCAGAATCGGTAAACGATATACGCACCCTTTCGTTTACACGCTCACCTAATGTAACAATTCAAGCTGATGCAGATACATATGCTGCCAGCTACACAACAAAGGACACTTACACAACAGCTGATGAAAACAAAAAAGACCTTCCAAACAACTCACCTGCAGCTTATGAATATAAATCAAAGTTAAACAGTAACGGTGAAGTTGAGGTTGAAATCGTAAGTTATAAAGGTTTAAACAAACAACCACAAGTTCCGTCGGAAATTAACGGTGATAGTGTAACGCAAATTGGTGATGGGGCTTTTCAGAACAGTGGAATTTCTCAAGTCACACTTCCGCCAACTTTAAAAACAATTGGAACAAACGCATTTTTAGGAACAAGCCTTACATATGTTGAAATTCCAGCAAATGTAACAGGTATTGGGAAAAATGCTTTTGAAAACGCAAGCACCTTAACACTTGCAGGCGGCGTTGTTGTTGATGACTATTTAAGAGCAAACAACGCAACAAACATTAAGTTTAAGCCGTTTACAGAAGGTCAAACGCTTTTCCAATTTATTAAAATTCAAGCAACAAACTATGGCAACATTTCAGGCAACCAGTCAAGAGACTATAGAAAAGGCTCAACGATTGATATTTCTGCTTATCCCCTATATTCACAAGCTAAATTTAAAAAGTGGGAATTAACCGCTGACCTTCCTGAAAACGAAAAAGGCGTAATTGCAGACCCTTACAGCTCCACAACAAAATATACACTTCCTGTAAGTGTAAGTAACCTTAACGCAACAATTACTCTTACGGCTGTGTTTGAATGGGAAGATGAACCTGACGTTATTATTGAAAACGGAATAGTTAAAAAGTTCTATCAACCTAACACAACAACAATTTCTATTCCGGCAACATGGGCAGAAAGCAGCACAAGCTCAAAAATTGTTAACACAACAGCAATTGAAAATTATGCCTTGATAAATTACAATGCACAAATAATTGAGCTTCCAAGCACAATTTCAAGATTAGGTAGTGATGCAAATGCTGCAATGTGCCTTGTTAATAACCTTAATTCATTAAAAGAAATTAAGGTTGCATCAGGAAACACTTCTTATATGTCAAATGACGGAGTGCTTTTCAGTGCTGACGGTAAAACATTACTCAGGTATCCTCCTGCAAAAGTTGGGCAAAGTTATGAAATCCCTGAAGGTGTAACAACAGTTGCGGCATATGCCTTTTATAATGCAGGTTTAAGCACAATAAAATTGCCAAGCACACTTACATCTATTGGTAACTACTCATTTTATAACACAAAAATTACATTTATTGAAATTCCTGCTGGCGTGACAAAAATAGGCGAAATGTTTGTTTCTAACTGCACTGAACTTACAAGCATAACAGTTGATGATGCAAACCAACACTATTCAGACGACGAAGGCGTTTTGTATGACTTTGGCAAAACTTTATTAATCGAATACCCAATAAAAAAGCCAGATGCAACTTACACAATTCCTTCAACAACATTAGCGTTAAAAGATTATGCTTTTTCTAATAGGCTATTAACAACCTTGAATTTTGAAGAACCTTCAAGCTTGCAAACAATTGGAAACTATGCGTTTAACATGGCAAGGCTTGAAACAATCCAGCTTCCGCAATCGGTAAAGAGTATTGGTTATGGTGCGTTTGCAAACACAAGTTTAACTGGCAAATTTACAATTCCAAGCAGCACAACCTATATCGGTGAGGAAGTATTTGTAGGAAGCAAAAATATTTCTGAAATAGCTGTTGAAGAAGGCAACACAGTTTTCAGCACAGGAAGAGATGCAGAGGGCAACAGTGACGGCGTTCTTTATAAAGGAACAAGGCTTTTGCTTTATCCCCCCGCAAAACAAGATGAAAAATATCAAGTTCCAACTTCAACTGTGACTATAGGTCAGTATGCTTTTGCTAACACCGCTAACTTAAAAGAAGTTGAATTTGAAGCTCAAGCAGGTGAAAACGAAAGCGTAACACCAAGTAGCGTAACAAACCTTGAGCAATATGCCTTTTATAATTCGGCAATTGAAACAATAACCTTCCCAAGCAAATTAACATCAGTTACAAACTATTTGCTTGTAGGGGCAAAAAACCTCAAGAAAGTTATTTTCCCGAAAAATGTAACTAGCATCAGCTCGTATGTAATTTCAGGTGCAAGTGGTGTGACAGAGGTTACAGTTCACAACAGCGAAGCATATATATCACCATATGCCTTCTCAGGTTCAAGTGTAAAAGTAATTGAAGGCTGGATTGGTTCAACTGCTGAAGTGAACGCATATTATGGTTATCCAAATGCAAAGTTTAAGCCACTTGACAAAATTACGAAGGGCTTAGTCATTGAAAACGGAAAGTTGGTTGACTTTGTGCCTGACCCAACGGACGAAGAATATCAAACTACGAAGGCTGTTGTTCTTTCTCCCGATATTAATGCAACACCTCTTTCAACAATAGGTGAAAACGCATTTAGCGGTGCAGAAATTAGCTCAATAAAAATTCCGCTAAGTGTGAAAAGGCTTGATGGACATTCCTTTAACAACATTGTTGGGCTTAAAGAAATTTATATCCCAAGAAGCGTAAATTCAGTTGGAAGCTTGTTGTTCTATGGCTGTAATGAGCTTGGAAAAATTACAGTTGACAAAAACAACACAACTTTTGCTGATGACAAAGGAGTTTTGATTAACAAGTCAGCAAAATCGCTCCTTGAAGTTCCGCACGCTTTCACAGGCATAGACGGAAAATACACGGTGCCTTCAACTGTAAAAACGATTGAAAGCAGTGCATTTGTTGGTGCAACAGGAATTACTGAGCTAGTTATAAGGGACATACCACGCATTGGCGTAAATGCTTTTAAGGGTTCGTTTGTTTCACCAACAAGTGTTTCAATTACTCTTGAAGGCGACGTACAAGAAATTGATAATGGAGCGTTTGAAGACTGCACAGGTGTTACTTCAATTAATATTCCTGCAAATGTACAAAGAATTGGCTTCAACGCATTAGGCGGAATGAAAAACCTTAAAGAAATTAAGGTTGATTTAGGAAACAGTGAGTATGTAGATGTTGACGGCGTTTTTTACTCAAAGGACAAAAAGGTGTTGTTAACATATCCAATGGGTAAAGCAGAAACTCATGTGGCAAACCTTGCACCTGAAACAGAAGAAATATATTCACACGCTTTCTATGGAAACGACGTAATTCGCAGCATAAGCTTGCCTGAAAACTTAATTCAAATAGGTCCATATGCTTTTGCGTTTAACACAAACCTTAACAGCGTAAAGCTTCCTGATTCCTTAGTGCATATAAGGAATAATGCTTTCCAAAACTGCATTAAGCTTCAAAACATAACTATTCCAGCGAATGTTGAAACACTTGACACAAATGCGTTTATCACATGCGACATTAGAATGGTTACTGTTTTAAGCCAAGCAGACAAGACAAAGTTCAACACGTATTACGATGAAGCTACGCAAACGTTTAAGCAAAACATAGGAGCTTTATATAGAGTGTTTGACGAAAGGCTTGACCATGGCGAAAAGGTAATGGTTTTACGTGGGCACTTAAACTCAAATGCACAAAAATATGCACAAGAAAGAAGCCAATTCATTGAATTCCGCCTACTTTCAAACAAATTTGTTGAAAAATATAATGTGTCAGTTGCAGAAATGCAAAACGGAACGTTAACTGCAACACCTAGCACTGATGTGTTTAAAGACGAACTCGTGACAATTGAAATTAGGGCAGACGAAGGTTATCACTTTAAGGCAGGGTCACTTAAATACACATATGTATTAAACGGTGTGCCCCAAACATTTAGCATAACTGATGAAAATCTTGAAACAACCGAAGAACCGCAGCAAGATGAAGCTAACCGAATAAGCACATTTGCAGCAGACAACAGCGTTGTACTTTTAAGAAACACATTCTTAATGCCGCAACATGATGTTGTTATTTCTGCCGAGTTTGAAAGTGACTTTGCAATTACTTCAAGCGGAGTAGTTTCATATGTTGGTGAAGGCGGGCCTGTTGTTATTCCTGAAACTATAAACGGAATAACAGTGACTAGCATAGCAGAAGGGGCGTTTAAAACGCAAAAAGGCAGCTTGATAACTTCTGTCGTTATTCCATCAACTGTTACCGAAATCGGTGCAAGTGCTTTTGAAGGCTGTGAACAGCTTAAGAACGTAACATTTACAGAAGGAAGCCAGCTTAAAACAATTGGAAACATGGCTTTTTACGGTTGCAATAAGCTTCCGTCAATTGAGCTTCAAGAAAATACTTCACAAATTGGTGAAAAAGCATTTATGGGTTGCCTTGCTTTAGTAAGCTTTAAGGTTGGCGGAGAAATTGTAGAAATAAAAGATGATGTGTTTAACGGCTGTATCAACCTTGAAACTGCAATTTTGCCTGAAACTGTAACATCTATCGGTGAAAGGGCATTTAGTAACTGCGTGAAACTTTCAACAATTAAAGCCCCAACAGAAACTGAAAGCTTTACACGTGTACTTGCCTTACCGAACAATGTTGTCAGTGTCGGCAGCGAGGCATTTAAAAATTGTGAGTTAATGCGTAGTATTTCAATTCCTTCAAGCCTTGAAACAATTGGGGCAAGTGCTTTTGAATACTGCACAAGGGTCACAACTGTTAAAATAGCTGATGATTCAAAGTTAGCGGCAATTGGTCAGCGTGCTTTCTTTGGCTGCTACTACGGAGCAATTTATTCTGTGGGTAACGCTTCGGACACATTTGTTGACTTATTAAAGCATAGTGGCTCGAATATTATTTTTGATAATATTGTTAGAACAGTGGTTGAAGTTGAGCAAGAGCAGTTGGGTACAGAGGAAGTGTAATTGTGAGTTTTTTAGTATTATAGTTGATTAAATTATGGTTTAAGCTTGGGCTGCCGACGGATTTGTCGGCAGCTTTTTAATTGTCTTGTGTAGCATGACGGTACAATGGATAGCCTCTTATTCGAAACTTACTTCTTTTCAATGCTGTTGCATGTGCTTCCCAAAAACTACACCATTGTGATGGACGATGCCTCTTTCCGCAGAAAAAGTAGGCTAATTTCTATTGCCGAAAAGGAAGGTTATACAATAATATTTCTTTCGTCGTATTCCCATGAACTTAACCAGTTGAAAGGTATGTACCTTCAATTTTTCAGCTATATAATGCATTATCAAGTGAAAATATTTTAATGGGTGTAAGCAAGTAATGAAACAAAGTGGTATAATAAAACAGGGTGATAGAAAATGGCAGGATACAAAAACAGATACGAGATAAGCGACGAAGAGTGGGAAAAAGTAAAAGATTTGCTACCGAGTGAAAAATTAGAAAAACAAGGCAGACCACCAAAACCGAACAGACAAATATTAAATGGAATACTGTGGATAGCGAAAAGTGGAGCAGCATGGCGAGACTTGCCAGAGCGATATGGTGCATTGAAAACAGTTTATGGAAGATTTCAAAATGGTCAGATAGCAGTATATTTCAAAATGTTTTTGATGCTCTAAAAATTGATGCCTATATGCAAGACCTTAGCCTTGACAGCTCCTGCGTTAAAGCCCATCAGCATAGTACAGGGGCAAAAAATGGGCTGTAAATTCAGAAACAAACCAAGAAATAGGTGTTACAAGAGGTGGCTTGAATGCTAAAATTCACGCTTTTGTAGACGGGCTTGGTAATCCTGTGTATTTGCAATTATCTGCTGGAAACATACATGATTCTAAAATGGCTTTGTTTTAGTAAAATAGCACTAGGCGTGATCTTTTTTAAACACACCCTAAACATTATGCTGTTTTACTCTTTCGACAAAATAATGTGAATTTTTTTGTCCCTACCTTGACAGCAGAATATGTAAGCAGAATCGAAAAAAAGGCATTGAAAAAACTACACAAGGAAATGAAGGAGTATCGGACGCTTGGAGATGATGAGTGTTAGAACCTGTGTTCAGTAATGAGTTGCCCAGATTTAAAACAGCGATTTTTCGCTATTCTAGGCGTGGTGGCGAAGACATAATAGAAAAATTATGTCAAGCCGACACAACGAAGAGTGGTGGAACAATCACTTTAAAGATGGATAACAGCTTACTGAACACAGGTTCTTAAAATAAAACCGATGGGATTTAACTTAAAAGCTTATTCCCATTGGTTTTTTGTATACTTTTTAGATGGACAAGCTTTGCAGTTAGAAGCTGAGATAAAAGGAATAGGACAATTCAGATATAGGCAATATTTCTATTCATTGACATTAAATTGATATCGATGTAGCGCAAAAACTCAAAAGTGCTTTCAGTAAATTATGAATATCAAAAACCCTCCCGTCGCCTTACTTCTTCTTACATTGGATAGATATTAATTAACAAATAACAATTTGAAAAAAATTAACAAATCTTGAAATTTATGTTATAATAAGATAATTGCAACAGGAAAGGAGAAGAATTATGCGAAAATTAATTGCTTGGTTCTGCATGTGCACTTTGCTGATTACACTTACACCACAGCTTGCCTTTGCAGAAGGTGAACCCGGAACAGCAAACGGCCCAACGGCTATAGAAAAAGGTTGGCGTTACAAAACGGACATAAGCGGAAGCTATGCAGCCGTTATGGAGTACGCTGGCGGTTTTCCTGCCGATGGAATAGTTACAGTTCCGGAAACATTGGGAGGAAAGCCAGTTGAAGCCTTGGGTTACCAAATATGGGACTCGGATTTGACTCCAACCCCTCTTTTCGGTACGGCTTTTCAGAAGGGGGTTAAGGTGTTAAACCTGCCTTCATCTACGAGACTGATTTCAGAATATGCTTTTGAAGGTCTTTCATCATTAACAGAGGTAAACATTTCAGATGGTACCTACTTTAAATCTGTTGATGGCGTGCTCTACGACAATAATAATGGCGTAGAACGGCTTTCGCTCTACCCAGCATCAAAAACATCATCAAATTATACAATTCCAGCAACTACTGTTGAAATTGCTTCTGGTGCTTTTGTAGGAAGCAAGCATCTAAAGCAAATAACAATTCCTAGCACGGTGAGGTCAATAGGAGATACATTGTTCCAAGATTCACGCTCCTTAGAAAGCGTAAGTTTTGAAAACTCAATGTCTGCTCTCCCAAGCAGCACCTTCCAAGGTTGTCAGAACCTTACTTCAGTAACTTTTCAAAGTGGGCTTACTTCAATTGGCGAGTATGCCTTTGATGGTGCAGCTTCACTTGAATCCATTTCAATTCCAAGCACAGTAACAACCATAGGCGACAACGCCTTTAGCGGGTGCATAAGCCTTAATAATGTAACATGGGCTGGCAATTCAACAACAGCTATCGGTTCTTTCGCCTTTGCAGGAACAAAGTCGCTTAGAAGTATAAGCCTTCCTACAGGATTAACCTCTATTGAGGACGGCACTTTCATTTCTTCAGGAATTAGAACAGTTACTATACCACCAAACGTTAGGAAAATCGGCACAATAGCTTTTTCCAATTGCGTAGATTTAACCCTTGTGAACCTTCCTTCGACAAGGCTTGAAATTTGGCTTGGTGCTTTTTCATATACGCCGTCTTTGACTGGTATAAATTTTGATTCTACGCAATCTGTTTTTATTGATGATACTGCTTTTGCTTCATCTGGTCTTGAGCGTGTAAATTTGACGAACAAAGTTTCGTTAGTTGGTCCAAACAGCTTTGCACTTTCTAAAAACCTTAGAAATATAAGCATAGGAAGCAACATTGAATATCTTCCTGTAGGCATTTTTTCATCACTTGAAGCTTTGGAAAAAGTATACATTCCACAGACGGTTATAGCAATTGACGACCATGCGTTTGCGTGGGACAACTCTCTGGCAGACGTTTACTTTACAGGGAATGCTCCAGCAGCAGGTGTTAACGGTGTGAATGTTTTTCATGGCGCTGCTTCTGGCTTTAAGGTACATTACCCAACGGATAATACGACATTTAATATAAAAGATGGCAAGTGGAGGGGATATACAGCCGAAGAATATACCCCAGCAGGCTTGCCAAGTACATATAATTTTTCTCTAAATGCTGGAAGTGGTGGCTTAATAGTGGGCGGCGTTTCTGGTGCTTATGAAGCAAATGAAAATATTACAGTACGTGCCCAAGCATTACCAGGTTATACATTTTCCAACTGGAGTAGCTCAAACGGTGGCAGTTTTGATAATGCAAGCTCTGCATCAACCGTTTTTACAATGAACAGTGCAGACACAAGCGTTACTGCAAACTTTGTTCAAGCAGCCTCAGCCGAAACGCCTGTCTTTTCTGAAAGCCCAGAAAGCCCAATTACCGTTTCAAAGGGCGAAGTGCCAAACATCTTGCTTGTACCGGCAGAAGTATCTGACGGTGGCACAATTACATATCAATGGTACGAGAACTCAGTAAATAGTAATTCTGGCGGAACAGCTATTGCAGGGGCAACAAATGTTTCATATTTGCCTCCAACAACTGAAACAGGAACATTTTACTACTATGTTGTTGCAACAAACACCAATTCCTTTGTATCAACTAATAATACTGCAACTGCAACAAGCGGTGTTATCGAGGTTAATGTTATAGGTGAGGTAAATGCTGCTACTCCTGTTATAAGAGACAATATTTCGGGCAGTGCATCTTATGCAAAGAACGCCAATGTTTCCGAGCTTAAAATATTTGCATACGCACCTGACTACGGTAGAATAACTTATCAGTGGTATAAAAACACAACAAACAGCACAACAGGTGGAACGGCAATCGACGGTGCAACTTTACAGTCATATATACCACCTTCTAGTACGGAAGGAACATTCTACTACTATGCTGAAGCTTCAAATTACAACAAATTTTCAACAGGAATGCAAGTTGCAACTACAACAAGCGGCATAAAGACAATTGTAATTGGCAGCGGTGTAAATTCTGGAAATAATAATAGTGTTGATAAAGAGGACTCGTCCTATGAATGGACGGAAAAACCTGCAAGCGGAACTGAAAACGCTTCAAAGCTTGTAGGCACAACAATTGAAATTAAGGTTGAAGTATCAAATGATATTGCTAAGGTTTCGGCAGATTCGGACACGCTTAATGCCACAATTGAAAAAGCCGTTTTTGAAGCAGCTAAAAAAGACACACCAATTAAAGTTACAATAGTTGCAACTGGCAGCAATGACACAAAGGGCAAAGAAACAAAGGCATTTGAATTTACATTGCCCACAGCTTCACTTGCAAAACTTGCTGAAGCAGGCAAAGCCTCTTTCAGCGAACTTGAAATGAAAACACCTATTGCAACTACTTCATTCGACAACAAGGCACTTGAACAAATTTGTGCGAATGCTGGCACAAAGGTTTCGTTCTCTGTTAAGTCGCTTGAAAACGATAAGCTTTCCGACACTCTTAAAAGCGCATTAAAAGGCCGCCCAGTTTATGACTTTGCGCTTACAAGTGAGGGCAAGAGCATAACAAGTTTAGGAAAAGGACGAGCTAAAATTACTTTGCCTTACGTTTTAAAGAATGGAGAAGATTGGAGTCACATTGTAATCAATTATGTCGACAGCAACGGCAAGCAAACTACCATTAAAGAATCAAAACATGCCGATAGAGAACATACGATTACATTTATTACAGACCATTTTTCGATGTACTCAATTAACAGTAATCAATTTACTTTTACCGACATCAACAATGAATGGTATAGTAACGCAGTGGACTTTGTTACTTCACATGGTTTGTTTGCAGGAATGGGTGAAGGAAAGTTTTCTCCCGAAGTGACTATGACAAGGGGAATGTTTGTAACAGTTCTTGCAAATCTTGATGGCAAAGCTTCAAACATTTACTATCCGAACGTTTTTAGCGACGTTGACCCATCAAAGTATTATGCAAAGCCTATAGCTTGGGCAACATCAAACAAAATTGTAGCTGGTGTTAGCGAAGGAAAATTTGCTCCTGATGCAAAAATTACTCGTGAAGAAATGGCGGTTATGCTTTACAGCTACATTCAGTACAAGGGTATTTATATTGATAAAGCTGAAATGCAGCCTTTTGATGACAGTGACAGTGTAAGCACATGGGCAAAGAAAGGTGTAAATGCACTTCAAGGCTACAGAATAGTTGTTGGCGAAAACAACAAATATTCACCAAAGGACAACGCAACTCGTGCACAGGTTGCGGCAATTTTCACTAACTTTATTGACGCAATAACAAGGTAGGAGGGGAAATTATGTTCAAAAGAATGAGAAGTTCAATTGGTATACTGCTTGTGTTTGTTCTTGCGTTTGCTCTTTTGCCTGTGCAGACAAGTGCCGCACCAGTTTTAAACAAAGACACTTTATATGCTGCACAAAGAGCAACAGCAACAACAGACGATAAAGCTTTGAAAGCGTTTAACGATTCAAGGAAGTTTGGTATTGACGCTGAATATGGAGGAGCAGTCGAAAGGACGCAAAGTTTTCTTACAGACAAACAAAGGGCGATGATTAAACAACAAAAATCACTGCCAACAGATGTTGGGCTTGTAGGCTTTACAGATGAGTATGAGCTTAAAGACCCAAACAAAATGGTGAAAATCATTGTAGAGCTTGTTCATCAGCCTGCTGCTGTTGCCGCCGCTTATGCGGCGCTTGAAAACAGGCCTGTTACATATGGAGCTTTGGAGAACGAGGCAAAAGAAGACAAGCTCAAATTTTATGAAGACCTTGACCGTATTTTGCCAATGGCTATGAATGGGTCAACCTCATATGATGTTACGGCTGACTGGAGTACAGCAATTAATGGCGTTGCAGTAACACTTCCAGCCTTTGCAGTGGAGGAACTTGCAAAAAGCCCAGCAGTCAAGGCAATTTATCCAGACCGAAAAGTGTCGATAAACGAAACTGTAGAGGAAAGTGTGACCGAAAACCCTACAACAACTGGCGGAGAAGATAAAGCTCCGTCAGAGGAAGGGCCAAATGAAAACTCTGGTGAAGTTGTTGACGGAGAATCTAAAGGAGAATCTAACGGAGAAGCCGATGGAGAACCTAATAAAAAAACTGAAGAAGATGAAATATCAGAGCAACCCAAGGAATCACAAAAGCCTAGTAAGAGTTCCGCTCTTAAAACAGGGCAGGGTAAACTCGTTGGTATGGACGACACTAGACAACAGCTTGGTGTTGACCGTCTTCACGAGGCTGGTTTGCGTGGTGAAGGGGTTAACGTGCTTGTAATTGATACAGGCGTTGACTATAACCACCCAGACCTTGAAAGTGTTTACAAGGGTGGTCTTAACTTTGTGCAATATCCTCAGCTTCAAAGGCAACCTGATGACCCTATGGAAACCACTTACAAGGACTGGCTAAGTATCCCAGAGGGGGAACGTCCGCCAGAAGTTGACGGAGGTGCATTCTACACTGAGCATGGAACACACGTATCCGGCTCAATTGCAGCTACTGGCGAAAACACAACAGTTTCTGCCCTGGGCGTTGCACCAAAGGCAAACCTGTATGTTTTTCGTGCTTTAGGGCCATACGGTTCGGGTCTTTCATCTTGGATTGTTTCTTCAATAGATGCAATACCAGAGTATAGTGCTAGTATTGTTGGTGGTGATGGTATTGACGTTGTTAATATGTCGCTGGGTACTTCGCTCAACGACCCACTTGGGCCAAATTCAATTGCCGTTAACAACGTAATGCTAACTAACCCAGATATGGTATTTTGTATTTCAGCAGGCAACAGTGGGCCAGAACTTAGAACACTTGGTTCTCCGGGTACTTCGCCTTTGGCAATAACCGTAGGCAACGGCACAACACCAGCTATAGATGCAAGATACACCGCTGAAAGCGGTAGCAAAACAGTTGTGATGAACAAGTTTTTCACAGACTGGTTAAGCACTTTTGAACAAGATGAAAATGGTTCTTTTATCAGCACGTATGAGCATCTTATTAACGAAAACGGTCAAATGAAGCTTGTCGCAACGGCACTTGACGAGCAAAATAACCCAGCCGGCTACGGCTTTGAGTATGAGTTTTCAGAAGAAGTAAAAGAGGCAGTTGCCGGAAACGTAGCAGTTGTCCTTAGAGGTAACAATTTCTACAATACAATGAAAAACGCAATTGAAGCTGGAGCCGGAGCGGTGCTTCTTATCCAAGATGGGCCGGGAGACCCGAACGTATTGCAAGAATACATGGGCCCCGGAGCAAACTACTTACCAATGTTTACTATTTCTGATAGACAGGAAGGGCTTGACTTTTTTGCAGAAGCAATGAAAGACAACGGCTATTTTAGAATTACCGAAATAAGTAACAGTGAAGGCGGTTTCCTAAATTCGTCAAGTTCAAGAGGGCCTGTAGGAAGAACAGACGACATTAAGCCCGACGTAGTAGGCCCCGGAACAGGTGTTCTTTCAACAGTTCCATATTATATTGTTGATAAAACTCTTTCACCAGATGATTCTGCAAGTTATGAATATGCTTATCAGTCGCTTACAGGAACGTCAATGTCAAGCCCACATATAGCAGGCGTTGCGGCTTTAATGGTTGAATACAGCAAATTGAATGGCGACCGTTGGAACGCACAGGAAATTAAGGCAAGGCTTATGTCAACGGCAAAAGATATGTCGCCGCCAAGCGGTTCTGGCTACTTGGAATACAGCGTTCACGAGATTGGAGCAGGCTTTGTAGACGCATACAGGGCAATTAATAAAAGCGTTAAAGTAGAAATTCCTTACTCAAATAACGTTCCAAAGAACGAAGCAGGAAGTTCATTCGGTTCAGGAGACCTGTCATCTGCAAGCTTTGGGTACTACCAGCTTGGTGACGCATTTAGTTCAACACAATTAGACGTTAATCTTACTGGCTTGGATAATACCGCAAGCTACTACGTTGTTGCAGAGCCGAACACAAATGCTGTTGAAGTTAAGCGGCCGTTTATAAACTATAACGGAACGTCTGTTCCGCTTATACCGTATATAAACAATTCTGGAACAATACATACAAATCATACGACAATTTCGTCTAATGGTTCAGGTGTATTGTCCTTTAAACTTACAAATGGCGGCGATGGTGACACAATTACTGAAGACATTATAAAAGAAGCACTAAAAAACATTGATGAATCTTCTATCGGAAGCTATGAGGGTTATGTGTGGATTATTCCAACCTCTGTCGCAACAACGCCAGAAAATTGGATACAAGACGGAATTTTAACTGTTCCTGAAGAATATAAGGCAAGTGCCTACAAAATTCCGTATTCGTTCCGTTTTAGGAAAGCGCCTCCTGTGTTCTTTCTTGCAGAGGCAATTCGGCCACTTCTTCCTGTGTACGGAAGTGACAATGTACAAATTAAACAAATGAAAGCTGGTGTAACGTCATATGCTTCCGACTTCTACTGGGTGCAAGGCCGCAAGCTTGATTCAATGCACTTTTTAGTTGCCAATGAGAATGATTCTTATATAGGCGAGCTTGGAGTTGGCTTGGATACTACAGACATTATACCTGAATATTTATACTCTGCAAATCAATTAATTACAGGCGCATATTACGCATATGGCAGTAGCGACGGCGGGTCTTCAATAAACCCTGAACCAACTAATTTGCCTACAGGTTTGCACAAAATAGTAATAGCAGCAGAATACCTTGACGCTGACGGTGAACCATATTTAGATACAACCCAGTCGTTCCCAATTTATGTCGACAATGCAGCTCCTTATGCAGCAAAAGGTATTGATAAAACGGTGAAAAAATCTGCAAACACATGGGAGTCCATATACACAGAAAAAGGTATCAGAGAATTAATGGAATTATCCATGCAAGATAAAGCAACGTGGGCAGCAGGGTTTTATGTAAAGGACGACGGACTAACCTTTATGTACAACAACGGTATTGAGCAAGACCTGTATGACAATGGTTTTGGTCCTACACTTGTGGATAATCATTATATTGGTGCTGTTTTCAAGGTAGAGGTAGATGGTGTGACTAACAACAAGTGGGAAATGATGACAGCGCTATACGAATTAGGTCCTGACATTGGTATGGGGGTTATGAGTTCTGAAAAGCCTACTGAAGAAAGAATACCAAGGGCGTACTTAAAGCCAACAGCCCAGTTTATGGACGGTACAAACCAAGACAACTATGTCATAGCTGTAAACCTTTTGGAAGATGAAATTAAAGACCGAAAAGATGTTAAAATAACTATTAGGCTTATCGACATGATGGTTGATACAGTTGTATCAACACTTGCAGGCGATAAAAATGCTTATGTTGATGCTCCTTCTAGCTCAATGTACTATAATATGGACACTTGGGCATACTACGGCGCAAACATGAGTGACGAAATTGTTATAAACGTTAAGTACGGCGGGCTTGGAGAATAGCTGGAAAAATTTAAGGGGGGTGTGAATATTCTTTAGTGTAAATAAAATAATTCTCCAAAAATTTGTTAATAC
>CAZBLK010000034.1:0-22371 GCA_964492715.1 uncultured Defluviitaleaceae bacterium
TAGGCTCGTTTTTCTTGTTTTTAGGGGCTGGTGTTTTGCAACAGCCCCTTTTATACTTCTTATGGTTTGTTTTAAAACAAAAGCTTTAAAGTAGCATCATCAACAAACCCTGTTTGTGCAAGCTTTTTGCTTTCTTGAAATTTTTTAACAGCACTTTCTGTGCCGTTTCCAAAAATTCCGTCAACAACAAGCGAAGCACCGTTTTTGTTTAGCCAACCTTGAATTGCTTTTACAATGCGTTTGTCCAAGCAACCCTTTTTTATAGCCGTTGGAACAGGTGTCCCTTTTACAAAGTCGCCACATGTGTAGCCAAAGGTGCATTGATAGTGCGGTTTGTCAACAAACCCTGTCCACGAGCCTCCCCATTCAAGCCCAAGCTCGCCTGCAATTGCGCCAAGCTTGCCCCAAACCGAAGGGTCTTTTGGCGACCATGTTGGGTTTCCCTTTTCGTCTGCTGGCACAATGTCTGTCGCTATACGCCACTGGTGAAATGAATAGTTGCCTTTAACCGTTGTAACTTGAGGTTTTGCATTGTAATATTTGTTTTGGCATTCTGCATCACGGTATGTGGAAGTTACTACAACAGGTATTCCTTTTTGTTTTGCTCTGTTTAAAAACTCTGAAATTAGAACTTTCATAATTGGGTTAAGCTCATTTATATCTCTGCTGTCAACCATTTATATCAAGCCCCTTTTTCAATTCTAAAACTGCCGATTCAATCATGTTTTCAAGGTCGTCATCACTTATTGTAAAGCCTTTCGACTTTAAATAACTTAATGCGTATTGCTTTTTTTCATCAGCAGTTGTTGTAAGTGCAGTTTGTTCGGCTGCTTTTACTGCAATTTTTGCAATGTTATAAGCGTTTTGCAATTGTTGCTTTGTGAAATGCTGCTTTAAAAGCGGAACAATCCAGTATGTTACAATTGCCATTAAAGCAGCCGAAATTATTGGCATTAAGTTGTTTAGAATTACTCCAATGTTGTCTGCCAATGCTGTACCCATTTAAACACCTCGCCCTTTTATAAATGTTTGGCTTGTCTTTATAAAGCTACAAGCCTAATATTTATATATGCAGAAATAGGCGGACTTGCTATTATAGCAATTTTAGTTTTTATAGTCACCAATCCATAAGGGGCAAAAATATTGAATGCTTCAACGATTTTTTGACGAAAATGGTGAACTGTTTATTTAAATTGCAATACATCAATTCATATTTCTTAAAACAGTTTCCATTTCCGAAACACCCATTTTTATTTCATCACATGTTACATCTGCAAGGCTTAACCTTATAAAAGGCAAGTCCTGGCCATCAAGTGCAAAAACAGCACCAGGTGTTGCAATAACATCATGAATTAAAAGCTTTTTACAAAGCTGTTGTGAAGAAATTTTCTCATTTTTTATTGCCAGCCAAAAGCTTAGCCCGCCGTTTGGCGGCTGAAACTCAAAATAGTCTTCAAGCTTTTTAAGCTCTGTTAAAAAACAGTTGTACCTTTTTGTGAAAATTTCTTTAAGTGTAGCGACATGGCTTTCTAGCTCGCCGCTTTGTAAGCAAAGGTCAAACGCACGCTGAATAAACCCTGAGGTTTGAATGTCTGATGTATATTTTGCCGACTGCGCTTTTTGCAGAATTTTTTTAGGAAGCACCATAAACCCAATTCTTAGACCGGGCATTAAAATTTTTGAAAAACTTTTAATGTAAATTACACGGTTTTTGTAGTCCAAAGCTTTAAGCGGAACAACTTCTTCGTTTGTAAAGCAAAGCTCGCTGTGGCTGTCTTCTTCAATTATATATGTGTCGTATTTTGCGGCAAGCTCCAGCAGTTGACGCTTTTTTTGCAGTGAATAAGTTATGCACGTTGGTGTTTGGTAGTACGTCATTACGTACAAAAAGTTTGGGCGGTACAGCTTTAGCAAAGCTTCCAGCTTTTCTATGTTAATGCCGTCGTTTTCAAGCGGAACTTCTACAACTTGTGCATTACGTGAAAGGAAAGCACCAACAGCACCGTAATAAGTTGGCGATTCCACAAAAAGCGTGTCCCCCATTTTTAGCATTACCTTTGAAATTATGTCAAGCCCCTGCTGTGCCCCTGAAATAATTTGAATTCTGTCGTAGGTTGTTTTAATGCCAATTCCCTCTAAGTATTTGCAAATGGAAACACGAAGAGGCTCGTAGCCCGAAACGTCGGTGTAGGAAAAAGCGTTTCCCATGTCTCTGTCTAAAACGGTGTTAAACATTTGTTTAAAACGTTCTACAGGAAAGAGCGAAGGCGAAACAGTTGTGTTTGCAAAGTTTATGGAGTTTTTTACTGTGCTTTTTTCTTCTCCTTCTGGGGTTGTGTCGGTATTTTGGGAGTCGAAGCGAAAAATAGGTGTAGGCAAAACACTTTGCACCTCGGAAACGTAAGTTCCGCTTCCCATTCGTGAGTAAACTACTTTTTTGTTTTCCAAATATTTGTATGCGCTTATTACAGTGACGTTGTTAATTTTAAGAGCATCAGCCATTGTGCGAATTGGCGGAAGCTTTGCCCCAGCTTTTATTACTCCGTCTTCTATTAAAGAAAGAAGGCTGTCGCCAAGCTGTTTATACACAGGCACATCACTTGACTTGTCAAGCCTAACTGCAAAAAACTCGTTCATTTTATCGCCCTCACTATTATCCAAACTGTTAAATATTTCTTTATTATAACAAAATTATAACAAAATTCAAATTTGCTTGCACTTTAATAATTTCATTATTATAATATTATATTAGGGCGTGACGGTTGGAACTATTGGAATCAAGCGTTCGTCTGAATTCTGTAAATAATAAAGGTTATAAAGTTTTTTAGCTGCGGGTGCGGCTGCCAAAATGGCTAAACTGAAATGCCCGTATGATAAACCCATTAAGCCGCATGGGTGTCGGAAACTTTTTAGAGGCTTAGTCGGGACGGTTCTCTTAAAAATAACTTTTAAACGTTCATAGGCAAAACTGCCTATGGCTTTTTTTGCAGAATATCACATGTTTGTAGCTTTAGGTGTGCATACTTATTTGTATTAAGTTTTGTTATAAGTAAGTAAGCATTGTCTGCGTCGGTTTACCGACTTTGCAAAGAGGTGATTTTTTGGTATCGTTAAAAAGAATTTGGAAATTAATGGGTATTGGAAAGCTGTATTTTCTCGCATCGTTTTTAGCAACAATTCTAAACGTGACGTTTGCGCTTTTAGTACCGTTGGTTGTAAAGTTTACGGTTGACAACGTGCTTAAAGGTGAGCCGCTTGACTTCCCATTGGTTGTAACTAACATGATTGAAGGCGTTGGCGGAGTTAACTACATATCGGATAATTTGTGGATATGCGGCTTGATAATTGTGATTTTTACAATGCTGCAAGGCTTCTTTGGCTATCACAGAAACAAAAATGCCGCAGTTTCGGGCGAAATTGTAGCAAAAAGGCTTAAAGATGAAATGTATGACCACATGCAAAAGCTTCCGTATGGATATCACGTCAAGGCTCAAACGGGCGATTTAATTCAGCGAGCTACATCTGATGTTGAAACGGTTAGAAAGTTTTTGGCAAACCACGTTGTTGAGGTTGTCAGAACACTTACAATCGTTGTCATTTCTGTTTATATAATGCTTGGTTTTAGCGTTAAGCTTACACTTACCGCTCTTGCAATTTCTCCTTTTATGATTGTTTGCACTTATATATATTTTAAAAATGTAAAAAAGCAGTTTTTAAAGACTGACGAAAAAGAAGGCGAACTTTCCACTGTTTTACAGGAAAATTTAAGCGGTGTACGTGTTGTAAGAGCTTTCGGCAGGCAAAAATTTGAAGTTGACAAGTTTGAAAAGAAAAACTTTGAGTTTAGAAAGCTTGTTCAAGGGCTTATTACAATGATGGGCGCATTCTGGGCAATTTCCGACATTTTTGCACACGGAACAATTGCCGCTGTTTTGGCTTTTGGTGCGTTTTTAACTTACAATGGCGAAATTACTTTGGGTACGCTTATAGTTTTTAACACATACACAGGTATGCTTATTTGGCCTTTAAGAGGGTTTGGAAGAATTTTAAGTGAAATGGGCAAAATGCAAGTTTCTTTAGGGCGTGTTTATGAAATTTTAGAAACGCCTGCTGAAAGTGAAACAGAAGGTGCAGTAGAACATTCGCTTACAGGCGACATAGTTTTTGAAAACGTAAACTTTGCTTATGAGGAGCAAAAGCCAATTTTGCAAAACATGTCGTTTAAAGTAAAAGCAGGTGAAACTATTGCAATTTTAGGCTCGACAGGTTCTGGAAAGTCTACACTTATGCACATTTTGCTTAGGCTTTATGATTATAACAGCGGCTCAATAAAAATTAACGGTGTTGAGCTTAAAAATATTAAAAAGGATTGGCTTCGCAAAAAGGTTGGCATAGTTCTTCAAGAACCGTTTTTGTTTTCAAAAACAATTGTTGAAAACCTGAAAATGAAAAAGGCAGAAGCTTCTATTGAAGAAGTTCACGAGGCAAGCGAAATAGCTTCTATACACGACTCTATTTTGTCGTTTGAAAAAGGCTATGAAACAATGGTGGGTGAAAAGGGTGTCACACTTTCTGGCGGCGAAAAGCAAAGGGTTGCTATCGCCAGAACAATTATTAACGACAGCCAAATTTTAATTTTTGACGACTCGCTTTCTGCCGTTGACTCGGAAACTGACATGCAAATTCGCAGGGCGTTAAAAAAGCGAAGCAAGCACGTTACAACGTTTATTATTTCCCAGAGAATAAGCACGCTTATGGAAGCAGACCGAATTTTTGTTTTAGGACACGGCAACATTGCAGATTCGGGCACGCATGACGAGCTTGTAAAAAGGGAAGGGCTTTATAAACGTATTTGGGACATTCAAAACCTTATGGCAGAAGCTTAGGAGTATTGTAGCTTGGGAGGTGGTTTGATTGAACTCTTTTGACGAGAAGGAGTACAGTGAGAAGTTTGACTTAAAAATTTGGATTAAGCTTCTTGCTGACATAAAAAAATATAAATGGACTGGTGTAGTTCTTGCAGTTGCAATGATAATGCTTGCTGTAAACGACGTTTTGTTTCCGCTTTTTACACGGTACGCAATTAATAATTTTGTAGAGCAGCAAAATTTAAGTTCGTTAACACCGTTCATTGCTTTATATATTGGGCTAATTGTTTTACAATCAATAATTGTATTTTTCTTCATACACAACTCTGGCAAAATTGAAACAGGCGTTGTTTATGATTTAAGGAAAGCAGGCTTTAAAAGGCTTCAGGAACTTTCGTTTTCGTACTACGACAACACAGCGGTAGGCTGGATAATGACACGCATAAGCTCTGATGCACAAAGAATTGGCGATGTTATAGCATGGAGCGCAGTTGACATTGTTTGGGGCATGGCGTTTTTAGTTGCAATTATCTTTAGTATGCTTATGCTAAATGTAAAGCTTACGTTAATTGTACTTTGCATAGTTCCGCCGCTTGCATTTGTAAGCGTGTTCTTCCAAAAAATTATTTTTGAAAGCCAAAGAAAAGTTCGTAAGATAAATTCAAAAATAACAGGCGCTGTGAGCGAAGGAATAAGCGGTGCAAAGACAACAAAAACTTTGCGTAGAGAAGAACTTAACCTTGAAGAATTTAAGGGAATGACCCTTGAAATGAAGGCTATGTCAATTCGTTCTACAATATTATCTGCAATTTTTTACCCTGTAGTTCTTTCAATTTCAAGTGTAGCTATAGGCGCAGTTGTGTGGCAAGGCGGCGTTGAAATTATGGTTGGGGGGCTTGACATTGCAACACTTGCTGTTTTCATTGCATACGGCACGCAAATGTTTGACCCAATTCAACAGCTTGCCAGAGGCTTTACAGAGCTTCAAGCGGCGCAAGCTTCGGCTGAGCGTTTGTATTCTATTATGGGTACAGAAATAGAAGTTTCGGACAGCGAAGAAATAGTTGCAAAATACGGCGACGCATTAAACCCAAAAACAGAAAACTGGGAAGAAATTAAAGGTGACATAACCTATGATAATGTTTCGTTTCAGTATAAAACAGGAGAAAAGGTACTTGAAAACTTTACGCTTCACATAAAAGCAGGGCAAAAAATTGCACTTGTCGGCGAAACAGGCGCAGGCAAAACAACAATTGTAAACCTTGCGTGCAGGTTTTACGAGCCTACAGGCGGCAAAGTTTTAATTGACGGTGTAGACTACAAGGAACGAGCACAAATTTGGCTTCAGTCACAGCTTGGCTATGTTTTGCAAACGCCACACCTTTTCAGCGGTACTGTAATGGAAAACATTCGCTATTCAAGGCTTGAAGCAACAGACGAGGAAGTAATTGCGGCGGCAAGGGCTGTAAACGCTTACGACTTTGTAATGAAGCTGGAAAAAGGCTTTGACACAGACGTAGGTGAGGGTGGAAACAGGCTTTCGGCAGGTGAACGCCAGTTAATTTCTTTTGCACGTGCAATTTTAAAAGAGCCAAGAATTTTTATTCTTGATGAAGCTACTTCATCGATTGACACGGAAACGGAGCAAGTTATTCAACGTGCAGTTGATAAGCTTTTGCAAAACCGCACAAGCTTAATTATTGCACATAGGCTTTCCACAATTCGTTCTTGTGACAGAATTTTGGTAATAGAAAACGGAATAATTATCGAGGACGGAAACCACGAACAGTTGATGAAAAGGAAAGGGCATTACTACGAACTTTACACGAACCAGTTTAACCGTGAGGAAGTTTCGAGAGTGCTTGACAACGCTGTTTAATACACAATTCCCCTGCCATTGGCAGGGGAATTTGGATATTTCTAAGGAGAAAAAACGTGAAGCAAAACGAAAGAGAAATTATAGTAGAAGTTTTAACGTTAGTTACAAAAGAAGGGGCATACAACAACATTGCTCTAAAAAAAGCTTTGGATAATTCCAGTTTAACAAACGTACAAAGGGCTTTTATAACCGAGGTTACAAATGGAACTTTAAGAAACTTAATTTTTATAGACTTTATAATAAATAGCTTTTCAAAAACTTATACTACTAAAATGAAGCCATTCATTCTAAACGTGCTTAGAAGCTCGACTTATCAAATTATTTTTATGAACAAGGTTCCTGCTTCGGCTGCTGTAAACGAAGCTGTTGCACTTTCCAAAAAGCGTGGGTTTGTAAATTTGTCTGGGTTTGTAAACGGTGTTTTGCGAAGCATTGAGCGTGGGCATAAGCAAGTTAAGCTTCCTGACATAAAAAAGCAACCTGTTGAATACTTATCGACAAAATATTCGTATGATAAATGGTTAATTGAATATTGGCTTTCAGAATTTAACTTTGAAACTGTTGAAAAAATTTGTATTGCAAATAACACAGCACCACAAATTAGCATTTGCGTGAACACAATAAAAACAAACCGAGAAGAACTTGTTAAAACGCTGGAAGCAGAAGGTGCGTCTGTTAAGCTTTGCGAAACAAACAATTTAATTTTGTATATAAAATGTGCAGGAAGTATTGCAGAGTTGCAATCTTTTAAAAATGGGCTGTTCCACGTTTGTGACGAAAGCAGTGTACAAGCTGTTCAATCTCTTGCGCCTAAAAAGTGTGACAAAGTTTTAGATGTTTGCTCTGCCCCTGGCGGAAAGTCATTTGTAGCAGCATATTTAATGGAAAATAGCGGAGAAATACATTCTCTTGATATTCACGAGCATAAAATTAAGCTTGTTAAAGAAGGAGCAGAGCGTTTAGGAATTGACATAATTAGCGTAGGGTTAAACGATGCAACAAGACCAAACGAAAACTTTTATGAAAGCTACGACAAAGTTTTAATAGATGCGCCATGCACAGGCTTTGGAATTTTGCGAAAGAAGCCTGACATAATGAGCAAAAAATCAATGGAAGATGTAAAAAACCTTGCACAAATTCAAAGAAACATGTTGCAAACCAGCGCAAAATATGTAAAACCTTTGGGAATTATTGTTTATAGTACATGTACATTGTCAAAAATGGAAAATAGTGATAATATAAACTGGTTTAAAAATAATTTTAATTTTAAATTGTTGGAGGAAAAACAGCTTTTGCCAGAAGCTTCTGGGAGAGATGGTTTTTATATAGCGAAGCTACAAAGGTGCGAGTAGTTTAAACAGTCGCACTTTGGAAGGAGAAAAAAATGCAAAAAGCCGACATTAGGTCAATGAACCTTGGTGAACTTAATAAATTTATAGAAGAAATTGGCGAAAAGCCGTTTAGAGCAAAACAAATTTTTGAGTGGATAAACAAAAAGCTTGTTTCTAGCTTTGACGAAATGACAAACATTTCAAAGCCTTTAAGGGAAAAGCTTAAAGAAACTGCGTATATTTCAAAAATGGAAACTGTAAAAAAGCTTATTTCTGAAAAAGACGGTACAAGAAAGTACTTGTTTCTGCTTGAAAATGATAATATAATAGAAAGTGTTTTAATGAAGTATGAACACGGCAATTCTGTTTGTATTTCTTCGCAGGCTGGCTGCCGCATGGGGTGCAAGTTTTGCGCTTCTACTCTTGACGGATTGTCAAGGGGGCTTACAGCAGGTGAATACGCCGCACAAGTTTATGAAATTCAAAAGGACATTGGCGAAAGAGTTTCAAACGTTGTTATAATGGGCGGCGGTGAACCTTTTGACAACTACAATGAAACGATTAAGTTTATTAAACTTATAAATGACGAAAACGGGCTTGGAATTGGGCAAAGGCATATTACGGTTTCCACTTGCGGCATTGCCGACAAAATTTTCGACTTTGCACACGAAGGGTTGCAAGTTAACCTTGCTGTTTCGCTTCATGCGCCTAACGATGAAGTAAGAAAGCAAATTATGCCTGTTGCAAAACGGTTTAGCTTGGAAGAACTTATAGAAGCGTGCAAATATTATGCAAACACAACAAAAAGGCGTATAACATATGAATACGCACTTATACAAGGCATAAACGACACAAAAGAATGTGCAAACCAGCTTGGAACTATGCTTAGGCACTCGCTTTGTCACATAAACCTAATTCCAGCAAACACTGTTAAAGAAAGAGAATTTGTTGGAAGCACACGGGAAAAAACAGAAGCATTTGCAAAAATTTTAACAAGCTACGGAATTGAAACTACTATTAGAAGAAAACTTGGAAGCGATATAGAAGCAGCTTGTGGGCAATTGCGGAAGGGAGCTTTAGATGATTGGGACAGGCAAGACAGACATAGGGATTAAACGAGAAACTAACGAGGACTTTGTTTTTTTTACGGACGAACCAATTGGGCCACTTAAAAACCTTTACTTGGTAGCGGACGGCATGGGCGGCTGCAACGCAGGCGAAGTTGCAAGCAGCAAAGCTTCGGAGTTTTTTTTGGACTATATAAGTAGCAATGAAATGGCAAATGGAGAACCGCTGGACTTTTTGGTCAGTGCTTTTTCTTATGCAAACAAAAATGTTTTAGAGCTTGCAAAGAAAAACCCAGAAGAATTTGAAGGAATGGGAACTACACTAAGCGTATGCACAATTTCTGAAAACAGGCTGTACATTGTTCACATTGGTGACAGCAGAGTTTACATTATTGGTGGCGGCAAAATGGGGCAGCTTACTACGGACCATACATATGTAGGTAGCCTTTTAAGCGCAGGCAAAATTACAGATGAAGAAGCAACTACACACCCAAAAAGGCATATGCTAACAAAAGTTTTGGGCACAGATGAAGCGGTTGAAGCTGACGCATACGTTTACACAATTTATGAAAACGACTATGTTCTTCTTTGTTCTGACGGCTTGACAAACATGCTTTCAAACGAAGACATTTTTAATATAACAGTAACTGAAAATCTTTCTGTTTCACAAAAGGTTGACAAATTTATAGAAACTGCAAACGCAAAAGGTGGCGTTGACAACATTTCGGTTGTGCTTGTTTCTATGGGAGAGGGCGTGAGTGCAGTATGATGCTTTCTCGAGGTGCAGTAATTGCAGGAAGATACGAAATTGTTGAAAAAATAGGTGTTGGCGGCATGGCTATAGTTTACCGTGCCAAAGACAAAAAGCTTGACCGTGACGTTACATTTAAAGTTATGCGTGAGGAGTTTGTTACGGACGAGGAGTTTAAGTCACGCTTTGCCATTGAAGCACGGGCGTCTGCAAGCCTTGCAAACCAAAACATTGTAAATGTTTACGACGTAGGGCAAGAAGGGCACATTCATTACATTGTAATGGAGTACATCGACGGCGTAACTTTAAAAGACTTAATTGTTCGCCGTGCGCCGTTTGATAATGACGAAGTTTTGGGCGTGTCAATTCAAATTGCACAGGCTCTTGAACATGCACACAAACATAACATTATCCACAGGGACATTAAGCCGCAAAACATTTTGGTTACAACTACAGGCACAGTTAAGGTTACAGACTTTGGCATTGCAAGGGCTGTTACAGAAAACACAACGTCTACAGGCAGCAACACAATGGGCTCTGTTCATTATTTTTCGCCAGAACAGGCTCGTGGCGGCTATGTTGACAACAAAAGCGACATTTATGCACTTGGCATAGTTATGTATGAAATGGTTACAGGCAAGCTTCCATTTGACGGAGAAACAGCAATTGCCGTTGCACTAAAGCACATAAACGACCAGCTTCCAGACATTAAGGAAATTAACTCAAACGTGTCGGACGCTGTAATTAAAATAATTGTAAAGGCTACGGAAAAGCAGTCGTCAAACAGGTTTCAAACTATTGCAGAAATGACTAACGAGCTGAAACGTGCGCTTACAAACACCTCTGGCGAGTTTATAAGCACCCATGCGGCTTTAATAGAGTCGCACACAATTAAGCTTACGCCTGAGGACGTTTTGCAAATTCAAAAGGAAAGCAAGGTTAAAAACTATCTGTATGATGATGACTATGACGAAACACAGTTTGACGACATGTACGAAGACGTACACGATAAAGCTTTGGAGCGTAAAGTTGTTATTGGTGCAGTGCTTACAGGAATTGTTTTAATTGTAATTATTTCTTTAGTGTTTTTGTTTTATAAAAAGCCAAGGACTGTTGACGTAGAGCCTGTTTCCATTCCAACTATTATAGGAATGGATTGGGAGGAAGCAGGCAAGCTGGGTGAGGAGCTTGGAATTTTCTTTAAAGTTGCGGACGAAGTTTACAATGATGAAATTCCAGCAGGTGCAATTTATTCTGCCGACATTGAGGGCGAAGTTTACCCAGGTGACACAATTGAAATTGTTTTAAGCCTTGGAACAGACAAATTTGAAGTGCCGGAAGTAACGAAATTAGACTATAACCAAGCTATAGCCGAGCTTGAAAGCATCGGCATTTTTAACATTAACAAAGTGTGGAATAATGACGAAAGTTTTGCCAAAAACATAGTAATGTCGCAGCAGCCAAAAGCTGGTGAGCTGGTGGCACGAGGCGAAGCGGTGACTATAACTATAAGCAAAGGCCCTAAGCTGAAAACTGTGCTTATGCCAAACATTATTGGCGACATGGACGCAGATGCTATTCAAAAAATTCAAGGCGTAAAGCTAATAGTCGGACAAAAGGAATGGGCAGACCATGAAACAGCACCTAGAGGGCAAGTTATATACCAGTCTGTAAAAGCTGGGAATGAAGTACAAGAAGGTACTGTAGTAACGTACACTTTAAGCACAGGTGAAAAACCAGCACCGTCGCCAGCTCCAGAGGTTTCAGAAACGCCCGCACCAACTCCAAAAGGTGTTACAAAGCCGCTTATGGTTGACCCTTCTATCCCAGAAGGTGTTGAAACTGTTCACCTTAGAATTATAGAATTTCGTGGTGGTGAACCACGTACGTTTTTTGACGAAGTTGTTTCTATAGATTTCTTCCCGCAAGTGTTTAACATTACGGGAACTGATGTTTCTGAGTTTCACATTTATTTTGTTGACGACAACGGCAACAGTGCGCTGCAAGCAACTACACAACTTACATTCACCGAAGGTACGGAACAATGAAACAATTAGAAGGCAGAATTACAAAAGGTGTCGGCGGATTATATTCCGTCGATACCGAAAAAGGTGTTTACAGCTGCAACGTAAGGGGCATTTTTAGAAAGCATGGTATTAGCCCAACTGTCGGCGACTATGTTTCGCTTGCGGAATGTGACGACACAGCGTTAAAAGGAACCATTGCAGAAATTAAGGAGCGAAAAAACCTTCTCATTCGCCCAAAGGTTGCAAACGTTGACCAAGCTGTTGTTGTCATGTCAATTGTTTACCCTTCTATTAACCTTGACGTTTTGGACAGGTTAATTGTTTTAATTGAGGAGCAAGGAATTGACATTGTTATTTGCTTAAACAAATGCGACATTGCCGAAGAAGAAAAACTTGCAGAGGTTGCTTCGTTGTACACAAAAGTTGGATACACAGTTATTCCAACGAGTACAAAAAACGAAACTGGTATTAATGAGCTTATGCAAAGCCTTCATGGAAAAGTTTCTGTTTTTGCCGGTGTTTCTGGTGTTGGCAAGTCAAGCATTACAAACATGGTTGTTCCTCACGCTGAAATGGAAGTTTCGGGGCTTTGCACAAAAATAGAGCGTGGCAAGCATACAACACGCCATGCCGAGCTTTTGTGCATTGAAAAAGGCACATACATTGTTGATTCGCCTGGCTTTTCCGACATTTCACTTTTGCACATAGAAAAAGACGAGTTAAAACATTTGTTTAGAGAATTTAACAAAGACAGCTTAAAGCCGTGCAGGTTTTTGGATTGCAGGCATATAAACGAGCCTGATTGCAGTATAAAGCAATTGGTTGGAACAGAAATTTCTCCAATACGTTATGAACGGTATGTAAACATTTATAATGATTTGAACAAAAAATGAATTCATATAGAACGGATTGAGCATGTGAAAGTTTTAATTGTCGGAAACGGAAGTATAAACGACTATGAGTATATGAAGCGGTACACAGAAGGTGCAGAATTAGCGGTTTTTTGTGACGGTGGCTTGCGCCACGCAAGCGGGCTTTCTGTTTTTCCACATGTTATTATAGGCGACTTTGACTCTGTTTCGCACAGTTTATTAAGTGAGTACAAACAAAAAAATGTTGAGGTGCTTACGTTCCCAACAAAAAAAGACAAAACCGACATGGAGATTTGCCTTGACTATGCTAAGGAAAAAGGCGCAACCGAAGTTGTAATTTTGGGCGGAATGGGTACACGGTTCGACCACACTTTGGCAAACGTACATTTGCTTTATGCAGCAAAGCTTATGGGCATTGACGCACTTCTTGCAAACGAATTTAACGAAATTACAGTTGTTACAGACAAAAAAAGTGTTCAAGGAAAAAAGGGCGATATAGTTTCGCTTGTCCCTTTAACACCTGTTGTTTCAGGCGTTAGTATAAGTGGCTTTGAATATGGGCTAAAAAATGCAACAATTACGCTTGGGCAGACGATTGGTGTTTCAAACGTTATTAAAGACAGAACGACCTCAATTACAATTGCTTCTGGGGCTTTGCTTGTTATAAAATCAAGGGAAAGTGTAGAGGAGTAGGCCAATGAAAGAAAATGTAATGAAAGATAATGCAATGAACAATAACTCAATTTTGCAAAAAGACAGCAGCCTTTGGGTAACTTCGTGTAAAATTATTTCTTCATTAACACTTTTTGTCTTACTTTTTTCATGCACATTTTTGGTGTTTAACTCATTTTACACTTTTGGAAAGGCGGTAGACCTAGAAGCTGTAGACGGAAACATTTCTGTTGACATGTCGTACTATAATGACTACTGCATTGGGCTTTTAGGCGAATGGGATTATGTTGAGGGGCAGTTTTTAACTCCCCAGCAGTTTAATGAAATTCCAAAGGAGCAGCTTGGAAAAATTGTACTGCCGATAAAAACAATAGGCAAGGCTGGCGGCCCTTCTACATACAGACTTTTAATTAAAACATCAGAAGTTAAACAAAAGCAACTCGGAATGTACATTCAGCATGAGTTTGAAGACTTAGCTGTTTATGTAAACGGTAACCTTGTTGCCGAAAACAAAAACGGAATTCAAAACAATTTTAACTTATCAAACTACATTGCTGACTTTTCTTTAAATGACAACTCGGACATAAACGAAATTATTATTGCTGCAAACAGCAGCAAAAACCAAACACTGTTTTACCACAAAAATATTTTAATTGGAAGCGTTAGAAACATAATAGAATATGCCGTTTGGGAATGGGCAAAAACGTTTTTTCAAGTGGGGCTTTTAATTGCGCTTTTAATTAATGGGCTTGTTTTTACAATTTTGCGCCCAGAGCATAAGCTTATTACACGAATGAACATTTTTGACTCTTTAATGATTGCTCGCCTAATTTTTGGGTTGCCAGAGCTTTACATGCTTTTAAGCTCTGAATTTCCAGGGTTTTCAATTTTGGACGGGTTAACAACTAGGCTTCAGCTTTCTACGCTTATGCTTGCAGGAAGCGCAGGAATGGCACTTTCGGACACAATTTTTAACGGCGGCGTGCGTACAAAAATTTCAAAGGTTGTTTCTTATGCCTACATTGGCTTTTCTGTAATTGTTTTCTTGCCGTTTGCTATTGATAAGCTTACGCTTTTTGCAATTCTTCCGCTTTACATTTTAACTACTTCTTTAATGCTTATAAGTATGTTAAATTGTTTAAAAACAAACAAAACACGCTACATTATTATGCAAATTTTTAAAACAGCTTATATTGGAATAATTATAATGTTTGACCTGTTGAAAATGGCTGGAATTGTAAGCAGTGAATGGCAGTTTACTCAATATTACATTTTGTTTTTCCTAGTTCACGTAATTGTGCGGCTTATGGACAACAACAACAGCTACAAAACCGTAGAGACACTAAACAATAACTTGGAAAAAATGGTGGTGCAGCGGACAAGTCAGCTTTTAGAGGCAAACAAAAAGCTTTCGGAAATTTCTGTACGTGATGCACTTACAGGTGCGTTTAACCGCTTGCATTTTGAAAGGGTAATTGAGCAAGCAGTAGTTGAGTTTTACGAAAAACCGTACAATCTTTTTATGTGCATTTTAGACCTTGACAGCTTTAAAAAAATAAACGACACTTACGGGCACGCAGTTGGTGACGAGGTGCTTATTACTCTTGCAAAAATTTTGCATACATCACTTCCACCAGAAGTAACCCTTGCACGCATAGGCGGCGAGGAATTTATTTTGCTAATTAAAAATGTCTTACCAAAAGAAGCTTATGACATGATTGAAGATGCCAGAAAAGCTGTAGAAGAAAACAAAAAGAAAAACGAAAAGCATACGACAGCTAGTTTTGGGTTTACACAATTTAAAGAAGGAATGACAAGTAAAGACTTGTTTAAGGCGGCTGATGCTTGTCTTTATAAGGCTAAAAATACTGGCAAAAATAAAATAGTTAGCGATATAGCAATTTGAGTTTTTGTAGTCACCAAATTTTGTGGCGATTGCTTTTTAAAAAATAGTCTCCCCAATGTTTTCCTTAATAGAATTTACATAATTGCAGTTATAAATTATATAGCTTTATATTCTGCTTTTTTTGCATTTATATAAAATTCCTGTTATAATTAGGTTGCATAAAAATTTACATTACACTAAATATAATTTATAACTTAATGCTACCCTTTGAGGAGATTAAAATGAAAACTCTCATAAATCGGCAAGTTCAAAGTTTTTTACAAAAATATGCAGAGAGCGAAGACAGAGTAAGGTTTCAAGATTATTTTTCCATGTACACAATTCTTGCTTCTGCCGCAATTGCGCACACTTTATATGTTTTGTTTTTTCTGTTTATAAAAGTTCCGTATGCTGCGGCTTTAGGTTTTGTAATGACATTTTTGTTTGTTACTTCTATGTTTATGGTGAAGAAAGGCTTTTACTCGATAGTTGCAGTTTCAGCTCCTATTGCAGAAGCAATTTATATTTTAGTAATGATTTACCACATAGGAAATAATTCAAACTTGCAGCTTTTTATAATTGCATCTGCCTTGCCATGCTTTTTGTTTTTTAAAATTAAAAGCAAAACTACTGCAATTGTAACAATAATTTTATTTATTCTTTTTATATTAAGTGTTTATGTAGGTTTTGTTAGAACTCCAAAATACTCGCTTGACACAAACGTTTTTTTCACAATGCTGAACTCCTGCATTGCTTTTGCATTTATTATTTTTGAACTTTTAATTAACAACATTTTTAAAGGTGTTATTGTTCAAATGAATGCAGATAAAATTGAACTATATAAAATGCAAGCGTACAATGACTCGATGACAAGCCTTAAAAACAGGCGGTTTGCAGAAATTTATTTTGAAAGGCTTGTTGCGGAAGGCGACGAAAACACTAAGGCGTGTTTTGCTATGGCTGATATTGACTTTTTTAAACATGTAAACGACACATACGGACATGATGCTGGCGACACTGTGCTAAAGTCTTTAGCCGATTATATGAGCAGCCGTTTCAGAAGCACTGACCTTGTTTGCAGGTGGGGCGGCGAAGAATTTTTAATTGTGTTAAAAGATGTAGAGTATAAAAAGGGCTGTGAAATTCTTGATGAAATGCGAATGAAAATAAAAAACATGCCTGTAAAACATGGAAATTTGAGCATTAATTTTACAATTTCACTTGGTGCAGCATATTATACTCATGGAAAAAGTATTCATGAGCTAATTACAGAATGTGATGTAAACTTATATAAATCAAAAGGAAACGGCAGAGATAGGTTGACTTGGTCGTAACTTTGGGGAGGGCTTTATGACAGAACGTGAGAAAATGGTTGCTGGTGAAATGTATGACCCACTGGACGAGGAGCTTTGCGCTTTGCGGCACAGAGCAAGGCTTTTGTGCGAAAAAATTAACGCTACTTCGGACACAGAAAAAGAAAAACGAGTGCAGCTAATTAAAGAGCTGTTTGGAACAACAGGGGAATTTGTTTTTATAGAACCTAGCTTTCGTTGTGACTATGGCTGTAACATTCATGTTGGAGACGGCTTTTTTGCAAACTTTGACTGTGTAATTCTTGACGTTGCGGAAGTTCGGATTGGTAAAAACTGTATGATTGCGCCGCAAGTTGGAATTTACACTGCGACACACCCAATTGACCCTGTAGAAAGAAACAGCGGCAAAGAGTTTGGCAAGCCAATTACAATTGGCGACAATTGTTGGATTGGTGGGCACGCCACAATTAACCCTGGTGTGACACTTGGAAACAACGTTGTTGTTGCTTCTGGTGCTGTTGTTACAAAAAGCTTTGGTGATAACGTTGTAATTGGGGGAAACCCAGCTAAGGTTTTGAAGGAGATTGTATAGAGATGTGGAGTTTAAAACACTGAAAATATTAAGACCTTAGGGGCACTACCCCTAAAACCCCGCAAGGGGCTAGCCCCTTGACCCCATTTAAAAGACTTCCACAATACTTCGACAATGCTTGGTATAGTAAGTTGCCCAAGCATTGTCTCTATTTATGTATTGTACTTACCTTAATTTTCGGAATAAAATTCATCAATTGAAACGACCCTACCCAAAACCCTTGAACGTTCTGCTGCAAGGCTCATTAAGTGGCTTTGTATTGAACGCTTTGCTGAATTTATGCCGTCAAGCATAGAATCCTCAACCTGTTTAACAAAAGCTTCGGTTAACAGCGCATCACCGCCCCCATGCCCTGTTAAATGTTTTACGTCGTTTACTGAAATTTCTTCCCTTTCACCTGTTACAAAACTTACAACTTCAATTTTATCGTTCATGTGCCCAACAATTTCGCCTTTTGTGCCCATTATTTCAATTTTTCTTGTACATTCGTTTGTAAAGGCGCACATTGTAAGCGTTGCAGTTGTACCGCCCTCAAATTCCAAAATTGTTACTTGATGGTCAACCACATTGTTGTCGCATTTGTAAACACATCTGCCGTAAGGCCCTTCCTGCAAAGCTTTTGTTCGTGCTTCTAGCGACTTGTCAACGCTTATAACAGAAGCTGGCCAACCAACGTTTTCAGTTAAATAAATTTTTTCTGCGTTATATTCACACGTTGCCTTGTGTGGACAATCGTCTGTGCAGCGTTCGGTTGCACCGCTTGGTGCATTTTTTTCATTAAAATACATAAGGCTTCCAAACGAGCTAACTTTAATACAATCCTTGTTTACAAGCCACAAAATTATGTCCATGTCGTGGCAGCACTTTTGCAAAATCATTGGGCTTGCTAAGTCGCTGTTTCGCCAGTTGCCACGTACAAAGCTGTGTGCTTGGTGCCAAAAGGCAACATTTTCAGCGTGCTTTATGTTTACAACTTCCCCAATTTTGCCGCTTTCAACAATTTCTTTTAGCTTTGCAAAGAAAAACGAAAACCTAAGAACATGGCTTATGCTTAAAATTCGGTTTTGCTCCTCGGCAATTTTGCCCATTTGCAAACATTCTTCGGCAGTTGTTGCCATTGGTTTTTCTAACAAAACATGGTACCCTTTTTTTAATGCGGCAACAGTTGGTTCAACATGTGCTTTGTCTTGCGTACAAATGAAAGCAGCTTTTGCAAGAAGTTCCTTTTCCAAAAGCTCATTATAATGGGAAAAGCAAAACTCGTCAGAAATCCCGTGTTCTCTAGCAAAGCGCTCACGTTTTTTTTCATCAGGCTCTGCTACTGCAACAAATTTAAGCTTATCCTTATTTTCCAAAGCATATTTTCCATAAACTTCATAACCACGCTGACCTGCACCAATCATTACAGCTTCAACCATTGCAACTCCTTCTTTCGCTATAGCAATTCAGTTTTTAATAGACATTGTCTCTTCATCAACACGCCAAATGGCTAGGCGTTTGGCTTCCCTCTGCCAATGTGGTTAAAAACTGGAATTACTATATGTATTGTGAAAAAAATATAATATTATTTTATTTTTGTAATATATTTAAGTATAATCTCAAAAATAAAAAAGTCAATAAATTCAAAAATTAATTAAGTTATTTCTATAATTATGTCAATCAAAATTTCAAAAAACTGCAAACGGTGATTGATATGTGCCATATAAATATAAAATTATATATATATTGTGCAATTTTGACGATTGATGTTGTATTTAAACAAATATATTGACAAATTAACCAATTTATTATAATATTCAAAAGTATAGTATACAAAAGTAACATATAAAGAAGGGGGATTTGTTATGGGCAAGGCGGAAACGCAGAAAAAGGAACCTACGCTGCTTGTGTCTATTATTCCAGTTGTGCTTACAATTGCAGTTTTGGCAATAGGAATTTTAAGATACGAAGTAGACGTACATATTCCATTAGTTATAGGCACGGTAATTACTAGCCTTATAGCTGTATACGCTCTTGGGTACACTTGGAACGAAATTCAAGATGGTATAGTAGAGTCAATCAAATCAACGCTTTCTGCAATTCTTATTTTGGGCGTTATCGGTATTATTATTGGAACATGGATTTTGGGTGGTGTCGTTCCAACGCTCATTTATTATGGCTTGCAAATTCTTTCACCTGGTTTCTTCCTTGTTGCATCGGTTTTACTTTGCAGCGTTGTTTCACTTGGAACAGGAAGCTCATGGACAACTGCTGGCACAGTTGGTATTGCGCTTATAGGTATTGCTCGTGGGTTAAACATTCCAGAAGGGCTTGCTGCTGGTGCTATAATTTCTGGCGCATACTTTGGCGACAAAATGTCACCTCTTTCTGACACAACAAACCTTGCACCTGCCATGGCTGGTTCAGACCTTTTTGACCACATTAAACACATGGTTTACACTACTGGCGTATCTTATGTTTTAACACTCATCATTTTTGGTGTATTAGGCTTGAGTTTTTCTGGTGCAGAGCTTAATGTAGCTGAAATCAACGTTCTTCTTGACACTTTAAAAGCAAGCTACAACATAACTCCTGTTCTTCTTTTAATTCCAGTAATAGTAATAGTTCTTGTTGTTATGAAAGTTCCTGCTCTTCCAGGGCTGCTTTTAGGTTCTGTGTTGGGTGGCATTGGTGCTATGATGTTCCAAGGCGCAGACGTTGGTGCTGTTATTACTTCAATGATGTACGGCGTTGAGTCGGCAACAGGCAACGAAGTAGTTGACTCACTTTTGTCAAGGGGCGGTATGCAAAGCATGATGTGGACCATTTCGCTTATAATTTGTGCTTTAAGTTTTGGCGGTGTTTTGGAGCGCACTGGAATGCTTCAAACAATTGCAAGAAAACTTCTTTCATTTGCACAAAGTACAGGTTCTTTAATTTTTGTTACTATTATTTCTTGTATATTTATAAACGTTCTTGCAGGCGACCAATACTTAGCAATTGCTCTCCCTGGTAAGATGTACAAAGACGAGTACAAAAAGAGGGGGCTTGCTCCAAGAAACCTTTCTCGTGCGCTTGAGGATTCTGGTACTGTTACATCGGCGCTTGTTCCTTGGAACACATGCGGCGCAACAATGTCAACGTCTTTAGGTGTTCCTGTTCAAGGCTATTTTATGTATGCGTTCTTTAACCTTTTAAGCCCTATTGTTTCTGCAGTTTTCGGCTTTACAGGAATTACAATTATGAGAATTGAAAACGACCCGTCTTCTCCTGAATATAAGGGAACAAAAAAGAAATAATAATTCAAGGCTGCTGGATATTTAACCAGTAGCCTTTTTTAATGGCACTAATTATCAAGATATAAAATTTTCTTTTTGCTATTATTTTTTTGTGAGGGAGAGGTAGTCATAATGAAAGATGAAAAAACTGTTTTAAATTCGCTTGAAATAATAGAAGACTGTATTTTTGAGCGGGTAAGCACAAAGTACATTTCGCAAAATATTTTTTTGTCAAAGCATTACTTTCAAAGGCTTTTCCATGAAACAGTTGGCGACAGCGTAATTAATTATGTTAAACGCAGGAAGCTTTCGCTTGCTGGGAAAGAGCTTATTTCTTCAACCCAAACGGTGCTTGACATAGCTTTGCAGTTTGGCTACAGCTCGCATGAAAGCTTTACTAGGGCGTTTAAAGCTTACATGGGAATTACACCTTATGATTACCGCAAATATCAAGTTTCCACTATCTCACAAAAACAATTAGTAAAGGAGATTCCGATTATGCAAAACCAAATTAATTATTCAAAAAGCACAGACGAAATTTTAAGGGACTTGAACGACTTCATTGTTACAATTAAAAAAGTGGCGGAGTGTGTAAACAAAAGGGCGGACGAAATGAAGCTTACAGGCGTAGGTGTAATTTCGGGAGAAACAAATGTTCTTGCAGACAGGCTTTTTGAAAGATGTAAAGCTATAAATAGTTTGAGCGACAACTTTTCAGAAATAAACAAAAGGTTTGAGATTATAAAAGCTTTAGAGGACATTGCGTTTATGACAAACGTGCTTGCGTTTAACCTAAACTTACAGTTGGTAAGGCTGCCTGAACAAAAAAGAAAACAGCTTAACGAAGCTAGTGAAAAGCTTTTAAATGTTGCATCAACGGCACAAGAAAAAGTAGGCAGAACATTTGAAATGTTTGAAGAACTTGCACAGCTAATTTATGCAGACATGGAAGAAAACGTTGCAAGCCAGCTTAATAAGGTGGTTGAATTAACGGCTGAACTCCACAATTTTTTTGAGAAGGAAGTAAACAAAAGCAACAGTTTTTCAAACATTGTAATTGATGAGCTAATGGCTATTACAAACGAAACAAAGCGTGTTGATAAAGAAGCAAAAAAAGCTAACAGCGAAAGCGTTGAAAAAGGAATTGAAGTAGCTTTATCTGCACAAAAAATGAATTCCGACTTTATGTTTAGGCTTGAAATTTTAAGCTTGCACACAAAAATTGAAAATGATAGTAAAGGCGTAGAAGTAACAAACGAGTTGTACAAAAAGCTGATGCAAACAAGTGAATTGTGCAAAGAATGTTTGAACAATGCTTTGGAAACATATAAGATTATGAATAGCTTCCAGAAAAAAGCTAGTTCTCCTAAAGCTGTAAAAACTCTTGGCGAGTTTACTTTTCAGCTTAACATACTGTTGTTTTATTCAAAAGTTGAAGCTTCAAGGTTAAGGCTTGACGAAACAAACTCATTGTTTGCACATGAAGTTGAAAGAGCAATTTCTAATGGATTTGAAACAGTAAGGAAAATTCAAGAATATATAGCAAACGCTTTAAACGATGAAAATGTAGACGATTGTTTTAAAGTTATTAGCAAAGAAATTTGTGTAATTTCAGAAAAGCTTGAAGAAGCTTCAGTAAACTTTAAAGAAAACGGCAATGTAGTTTGTTATATAGCGCAAGAGTTTAATAATTTGTCAAAAAGAGTTGTTGGCTAAACAAAAGGCGGTTCTCAAATTAAATGTCGAGCCGCCTTTTCTTACGCAAAATGGTGAACAGTTTATTTTTGTCGGAGGCTGAATATGGGAGATATTCAGTCAAAATTAAAACGTCTATTTGCGGGCTCAATTGAGCAAATG
>CAZBLK010000035.1:0-19887 GCA_964492715.1 uncultured Defluviitaleaceae bacterium
ATTATACCATAAATAAGTTGTTTAATCTATATTTTAATTTGAGAATAGTATTACCAAACACGCCCTAGGTGCTGTTAAGTTAATACTAAGTGGCAAGTGCGTATTAAAAAACGTATGGCATTTTTTAAAAATTTATGCTATACTTGGCGAAGCCATACAACTAAAGATTATGGCACAAACATAGCAAAAAACTGCTTTGGTTTAAGTGTACTACTCAAATCAACAGCCCGTCCTTTATTCTTATTATCCTGTCGCACATTGAAGCAATGTTATCATTATGCGTAACTATAAGCAGCGACTTTCCTTTGTCAGTTAGCTTGCAAAGTAAATTAAAAATGTCTGCACTAGTCTGTGAATCCAAAGAACCTGTCGGTTCATCAGCCAGTATTATCTGTGGGTCATTTACAATTGCTCTTGCAATAGCAACCCTTTGTTTTTGTCCACCTGAAAGCTGATTTATTTTTGTGTTAATTTTTAACGAAAGCCCGACTTCTGTTAGAGTGTTTAAAATAAGCTGCTTATGCAAGCTTTTTTTATTATTGTTTGCAGAATATAGTAGTGGTATTTCTATATTCTCGTAAACAGTGTAACCTTCAATTAGAGCATAATCTTGCACAATATATCCAAATGTTTCGTTTCTTAACTTTGCCTTTTCTTTACTATTCATTTTACTAATTAACATGTTGTTTACTATTATTTCACCGCTAGTTAGCACTGTAACCAAGCCAAGCATGTTAAGTAATGTTGTTTTTCCACAGCCTGATTCTCCAATTACTGCAATTTTTTCCTTTGATTCAAGTGAAAATGAAACATCATTTATTGCAATTGTCGAATTATTTTTGTTTGTGTATATTTTTTTTAAGTTTCTAACTTCAATTATACTCATTCTAAGTTATCACTCCTTAAACAATATGATATTTCTGTGTCTCTTATTTTTTTTGCAGGGATTATAAAGATAATAATTATCAACACAAATATAAGTAAAGGTATAACAAAAACAGGTATATAAGTAACCCTAAAGATATTTCTAAAGAAAATGAAAGAAGTTGTAACAGGAACAAATACAATTAAAAATAAATATGTAAAAATTCGCAAATAAATATCCATGTTACTAGCGCCATATAATCTGCAAATGGAATACTCTCTCATATTTTTATTAATCATATTTATTATTGATGTAAAAAAGCCTAAAATAGAAAAAACTATTGTGCAACTAAAAAAATAAAAGAAGAAACTAATTGAATATGTGCTATTAACCTTAATTTCTTTTAAAGATTCGTTTAGGCTTTTTGGCTGATATTCAAACTTTTTAAATGAGTTAAGGTTATCTATAACTTCAACTAAGTCTTGATAACTTATATCAGTGAAGCAAATATTCCATATGGCTGTTGCTGAACCTACTCTATTACCAAATAAAGCTTTTGGGGTGGTAAAAATAATAATTTGGTCATCTAATGTTTCAAGGTAAGTTCCATTAAAGTAAGAAGCTTTTTTATTAAGTATACCTTTTACTAGAATTGAATCTTGGTTTATAAAATTCATACCCAAATCTTTAACAGGTATTTGGTCATTGACAGAAAAGGCAGTTGAATTTTTGCCTACATACGCTACTGTTTCTTCATTGCCTATGTAGTCAGTTGTTACATTGTATACTTCATTGAAGTTTCCTAGGATAATTAATACAGGATAAACAGTATCGCCTTTAATTACTGAATCATTTATATATGTATAGGCTTGTTTGTTGTTAAAAACACTTCTCAAAAATTTAATGTTTTTTTGTGTAAATTCATAGTCTTGTGCAAATGTGTATTTATTAAAATATGTTATATTTTTATCTTCAATTTTTTTTGCAGCAGAGGCTATATTATAAGAAAATAATGTACTATCAATTGAAATAAACAAATAAAAGCCAATAATAACAATTTGCACCATAAAGAAACTTACTGATATAAAATTTTTTTTGATATCCCTAATAACAAACTTAAATAAATTTTTCATTTTTGCTACCCCTTTCCATTTGAAAGTTTAGGCTAAAAAAGGATAAACTATATAACAAAAACAACAATATACCAAAAGAAACCAAAGTTAATATAGAAAATAAAGTTGGTAGTAATAATTTTGAATTTGCAAAAGACAGCCAATATATAATGAATCCAAACAATAGCCCCATAGAAATGCTTTTAAAAATGGTTTGCGAAAGTTGAAAGAAAATTTTAATTTTTGTACCGCCGCATAATTTATGTATATTAATTATCTTTTTCCAACCGCTTATAAAAATAAAATAAATAGAATATAAATTTATAAGCATAAATAAAGCGCCTAGCACTGTTGTGGCATACAGAGTAATACTAAAAAGATGGCTAATAAAGCTATCGGCTTTTACCCCTTGAATATTACATTCGTATCCCAACCTTCTTGCTTCTAAAACAAGCTTGTCGATTATTTCTTTATTTTCTGCATCAATATGATAATACCCTGTGCAATACGGAGCATCAAAATAATTATATACATAATCATGGTTAGCACTATAATTAAATATGCTATTTTCATCATAGTAACCAGTAATTATAAATTTTTCACCATTATACTTTTTTATATATCCATCATTTTTGCTGATATTTGAAGTATATGAACCCAACTTTAGAAGCACTTCGTTATAACCCAATTTAACATCAAATTTTTCATCAACTAAGTATTTTTCATTATAGTAAATTCCTAAACCTAAAATATTAGTATTGTCATATAAAAAAATGACGTTTTCATCATTAATAATTTCTTTTATCTTATCACTTAATCTATTGTCCGAATAATCTTCAACACGAAGACTAAAAATTGATACAGTAACATAATTATCGCTCAATCCAAATGGATTATTGTTATAAACATCATATTGAACGTTTGTATATGAGGCAAATATAAGAAAAGCTATTGTTGAAATGCATATTAATATTGTTATGGCAAAGCTGATTTTTTTCACGGACGACCACTTCTACCTTTCTTTAAAAAAGCAGGGCAAACACCGCACAATGCTAATGAAATGTTTGCCCTAAAAATAATTAACCTACAGAAGTGTTATTATGTAAAAATTACTTTATGTGAAAAAGGAGTTAATGTTTTAATTGGCATGTTATTGCCCAGAGTTAAATATGTATGCAAAATTTTATATGTTGACACGGTCGTTTCACAAACTCCAGTATTTACCAAACTATAGCTTGTATACCATTTTTAATAGTCTTTAATTTCCTAAAATGATGAAAATATATATCATTGATATCATTTTTCATGCTTTTGAATTGATAAGCTTAAAATAAAACTGGGGTAATTCTCTATAATATGGAAATATATGGAGTTCATGAAACGACCGTGATATGTTGACAATTAATATTGTATATAAATATAATTTACTGTCAAGTGATTTTTGTAAATATGTTTAAGGGTAAAGTTGTAAACAAAATAAAACTCCAATTCCAAAATTCCAATTCCAAAATTCCATTTAAAAAATTCCAAATTAAATCCACAAAAAAATTTCAAAAAACACTTGCAAAGCCCAAAAATCTATGTTATACTTCCAAAGTTGTGACATTTGAATGGAGTAACTATGCCTAAAAGAAGCTGAATTTCTACATAAGCATTGCCATTCATTTCAGCGAAGAAGTGGGAGGTTGCCGCTAGACGGGTTTTCCCACGGAGCGATGTCCAGTTCCAGAAACCGGGCGATAGGTCACTGTTCATATATTTTCGGGATAATTATACTAATGAGCTTTTGTAATGAGGCTTATGATACACCCGGGTAAGTGTACAGTCACTGTTCGTTCGTACTATTTTAAGGTATGCCAAAAGGCATAAACTAGGTGCGAAAAGGAGGGCGACTTTTTTTATGGCAAATCAAAAAATTCGTATTAGCTTAAAGGCATATGACCACAGGCTAATCGACCAGTCTGTTGCACAAATCATTGAAACTGCTAAAAAGACAGGTGCAAAAGTTTCAGGGCCAATCCCTATGCCAACAAAGCGTGAAGTAATTACAATTCTTCGTGCTGTTCATAAGTATAAGGATTCGAGAGAGCAGTTTGAGATGAGAACTCACAAGAGACTTATCGACATCTTAATGCCGACACCAAAAACGGCAGATGCGCTTACAAGGCTGGACTTGCCAGACGGCGTTGACATTACGTTAAAGATTATATAATAAACTCTTAAAGTTTAGGAGGTGCACAGAATGAAAATGGCTATAAATAAAGCTATCATAGCTAGGAAAATTGGAATGACACAAGTTTTTTCGGAAAACGGAACACTTATTCCAGTTACAGTTTTAGAAGCTGGCCCATGCGTTGTTACTCAACGTAAAACAGTTGAAAAAGACGGCTACCAAGCTGTTCAAGTTGGTTTTACTGATGTAAAGCTTAAACATGTAACAAAGCCAGTTAAAGGGCATTTTGATAAGGCGAACGTTACGCCTAAAAAGGTTTTGAAAGAATTAAGGCTTGAAAGCATTGACGGTTTGGAAGTAGGTACTGAAATTAAAGCTGACGTTTTCGCTTCGGGCGACAAAGTTGACGTTTCTGGTATTTCAAAAGGTAAAGGCTTCCAAGGTGCAATTAAAAGACACGGTCAAAGCAGAGGCCCAATGTCCCACGGTTCTAAGTATCACAGAGGCTTAGGTTCTTTAAGCTCAGGTACTACACCAGGTAAGGTTAAGAAAAACAAGCCAATGCCAGGGCACATGGGTGACGAAAAGATAACTGTTCAAAACCTTGAAGTTGTAAGAAGCGACGCAGACAAAAACCTTTTGCTTATTAAGGGCGCTGTTCCAGGAAGCAAAGGAACTGTTTTGTTCGTGAAAAACAGCGTAAAGGCATAAATACGCTACGGAAGGAGGAAATAAGTAATGGCTAATGTTTCAGTATACGATGTTAACGGAAGCAAGGTAGGCGAAATGGAACTTAACAACGACATTTTCGGCGTGCCTATGAACGAAAGCGTCGTGCATATGGCTGTTGTTCAATATTTGGCAAACCAAAGACAAGGCACTCAATCGGCTAAAACTCGTGCAGAAGTACGTGGCGGCGGCAGAAAGCCTTGGAGACAAAAAGGAACTGGTCGTGCTAGACAAGGTTCTATCCGTTCACCACAATGGACAGGCGGCGGCGTTGTTTTTGCACCAAAGCCAAGAGATTATTCATTTAAGCTTAACCGTAAGGTTAAAAGGCTTGCACTTAAATGCGCTTTGTCCTCTAAGGTTGAAGGCAGCAAGTTTATCGTTTTAGACGAGCTTAATTTCGGCGAAGTTAAAACAAAGCAAATGCAAAAAGTTCTCGGAAACTTAAAGCTTGATAAAGCTTTAATCGTTTTGGAGGACGACAACAAGAACGTTTATTTGTCGGCTAGGAACATTCCTAACGTAAAAACTTCTGTTGTTAGCACAATTAACCCTTACGACATTTTAAAGTATGACACTTTTGTTGTTACAAAAGCGGCTGTTAACAAGATTTCGGAGGTGTACGCATAATGGCAGACCTTAAATATTATGACATCATCTTAAAGCCTGTTATCACAGAAAAAACAATGGCTGAACTTGAAAGCAAAAAGTATGTTTTTTACGTTCACCCAGACGCAACAAAGGTGCAAATTCGTGAAGCTGTTGAGAAGATGTTTGAAGGTACAAAAGTTGACAAAGTTAACACAATGAACCTTGACGGCAAAACAAAAAGACGTGGTCTTACAATGGGTAAGACAGTAGCTCGTAAAAAAGCTATCGTTCAACTCAAAGAGGACAGCAAGGAAATTGAATTGTTCCAAGGAATGTAACAGTTTTGAAAGGAGCTTACAGCCATGGGTGTTAAAAGATATAAGCCGTATACCCCTTCAAGACGCCAAATGACTACTTCGGACTTTGCCGAAATTACAAAAAAGGCACCCGAAAAAAGTCTTGTTGTTCACTTGAAGAAAACGGCAGGTAGAAATAACCAAGGTAAAATTACCGTTCGTCACATCGGCGGCGGCTCAAAGAAGAAATATAGATTAATCGACTTTAAGCGTAACAAGGACGGAATTCCAGCAAAAGTTGTTGCAATTGAGTATGACCCAAACAGAACTGCAAACATTGCTTTAATTAGCTATGTTGACGGTGAAAAGGCGTACATTCTTGCACCAAACGGCTTAAAAGTTGGTGACAAACTTATGAACGGTGCAGAAGCCGAAGTTAGAGTAGGTAACGCACTTCCAATGAGAAATATCCCTATCGGTGCAGAAATTCACAACATTGAAATGATGCCAGGTAGAGGCGGACAGCTTGTTCGTGCGGCAGGTAATGTTGCACAGCTTATGGCTAAAGAAGGCAAGTATGCAACAGTTAGGCTTCCAAGCGGCGAAATGCGACTTCTTCCAATAGATTGCAGAGCAACAATTGGTCAAGTTGGCAACCAAGACCACGAGCTTATCAACATTGGTAAAGCCGGTATTAAGCGTCACATGGGTATTAGGCCAACAGTTCGTGGTTCTGTAATGAACCCTAATGACCACCCTCACGGCGGTGGTGAAGGCCGTTCACCAATTGGTCGTCCAGCACCTTGCACTCCTTGGGGCAAGCCAGCTTTAGGCTACAAGACAAGGAAGAAGAACAAAGCTTCCAACAAGATGATTGTTCGCAAGAGAAGCAAATAATTGAAAGAAGCAAGTAAGATAGGAGGAGCATAAATGAGTAGGTCGCTTAAAAAAGGCCCGTTTATCGATGACCATTTGTTAAAAAAGGTTGAGGCTCAAAACGAAGCTGGCACGAAAAACGTTATTAAAACTTGGTCACGCCGTTCAACGATTTTCCCAGAAATGATTGGGCACACTCTTGCGGTTCACGACGGTAAAAAGCACGTTCCAGTTTATGTAACCGAGGATATGGTCGGACACAAGCTCGGTGAATTTGCCGCTACAAGAACGTACAAAGGTCACGGTAAAGACGCAGAAAAACGTTCCAAAGTTCGGTAATAAAATTGCAAGAAGGGAGGCATTACTGTGGCAAAGGGACATAGAAGCCAAATTAAAAAAGAGCGTAACGAACAAAAAGATACAAGACCTAAGGCTCACGCAAAATTCGTTCGTGTTTCGGATACAAAGGCAAGAATTGTTTTAGAGCAAATTAAGGGCAAAGACGTGGGTACAGCTATGGCTATTCTTACTTACTCACCTAGATATGCCGCTGCGGTTATTGCAAAAGTTTTAAAGTCAGCAATTGCAAACGCAGAAGCAAACTACAACATGGACGTTGAAAAACTTTATGTTGAAGAGGTTATTGCAAACCAAGGCCCTACAATGAAGCGTATTCAGCCTAGGTCACAAGGCAGAGCGTACAGGATTTTAAAAAGGTCAAGCCATATATCCGTAGTGCTAAATGAAAGATAAGGAGGCAAACGATGGGTCAGAAGGTAAACCCTCATGGGTTAAGAGTTGGTGTAATCAATGGTTGGGATTCTGTTTGGTACGCTGAAAAAGAATTTGCTAACTACTTGGTTGAAGACGATAAAATTAGAAAGTTCTTAAAGCGCAAGCTTTTTGAAGCAGGCATTTCTAAAATTGCTATTGCAAGAACTGCCGACCGTGTTAAGGTTACTGTACACACAGCTAAGCCTGGTATCATTATTGGTAAAAACGGTCAAGCAATTCAAGAGCTTTCAAACGAAGTTCAAAAGCTTACAAAGCAAAAAGTTTCAATTAACATAGAAGAAGTAAAAAGACCAGAGCTTGATGCACAGCTTGTTGCTGAAAACATTGCAAGAGACTTGGAAAAGCGTGTTACTTTCCGCCGTGCAATGAAGCAAGCTATGGGCAGAACAATGAAAATGGGTGCAAAGGGCATAAAGACATCTTGTTCAGGACGTCTTGGCGGCGCAGAAATCGCACGCTCAGAGCATTACCACGAGGGTACAATACCTCTACAAACACTTCGTGCAAACATCGACTACGGTTTTGCAGAAGCAACTACAACTTACGGCAAGCTTGGCGTAAAAGTGTGGATTTATAAAGGAGAGGTACTTCCTACGAAACCAAAAAAGGAAGGGAGCGGCAAGTAGATGTTAATGCCTAAAAGGGTTAAAAGACGTAAGCAGTTTAGAGGACGCATGACTGGTAAGGCACTTCGTGGCAACAAAATTAACTACGGTGATTTCGGTATTGTAGCTATGGAGCCTTCATGGATTACGTCTAATCAAATAGAAGCAGCACGTATCGCTATGACAAGGTACATTAAGCGTGGCGGTAAAGTTTGGATTAAAATTTTCCCAGACAAGCCTGTTACAGAAAAGCCTGCTGAAACTCGTATGGGTAGCGGTAAAGGCTCACCAGAGTACTGGGTAGCAGTTGTTAAGCCAGGCAGAGTTATGTTTGAGCTTGGCGGCGTTGCAGAGGAAACAGCAAGGGAAGCTTTAAGACTTGCTATTCACAAGCTTCCAATTAAATGTAAAATCGTTTCCAAAAAAGACCAAGACTTAGCGGAAGCGGCTGAAAAAGGAATGGACGGTGATAACAATGAAAACTAAAAAGTATACGGCTGACCTAAGAGAAAAGAAAGCCGACGAGCTTCAAGTTGATTTGGTATCAGCTAAAAAGGAATTGTTTAACTTGCGATTCCAAAACGCAACTAACCAGTTGGATAACACAGCACGCATTAAAGAAGTGAGAAGAAACATAGCTCGCATTCAAACCATTATTACCCAAAAACAAAAGGGTATTAATTAATGAGAAGGGAGACTAAGGATTTGGAACGTAACCTTCGTAAAACAAAAATCGGTATGGTAGTAAGCGACAAGATGGACAAAACAATCGTTGTTGCTATTCAAACCAGAGTTAAGCACCCTCTTTACAAGAAAATTGTAAACAGGACTACAAAATTTAAGGCACACGACGAAAATAACGAGTGTGGAATTGGCGATAAGGTTAAAATCATGGAAACAAGACCACTTTCAAAAGAAAAAAGGTGGAGGCTCGTTTCTATTTTAGAAAAAGCGAAATAATAGTTGTTTTAAAAGTAGCTTTAAAAGGAGGAAACTTCGATGGTTCAACAAGAAACAAGGCTTGTTGCTGCTGACAACTCGGGCGCAAAAGAACTTCTTTGCATTCGTGTTTTAGGTGGTTCAACCAGAAGATATGGTCACGTTGGTGACATAATAGTTGCTTCTGTCAAAGATGCAACACCAGGCGGCGTTGTTAAAAAAGGCGACGTTGTTAAGGCTGTTATCGTGCGTACTGTAAAAGCTGTTGGCAGAGCAGACGGCTCTTACATTAGATTTGACGAGAATGCTGCAGTTATTATAAAGGACGACAAAACACCGAGAGGCACACGCATTTTCGGGCCAGTAGCTAGGGAACTTAGAGAAAAGCAATTCACAAAAATTCTTTCTCTGGCACCTGAAGTATTATAAGGAGGTGTTTAAATGGTTACAAGACGCAAAGTTAAGCTTTCGTATAAAATTAAGCTTAAAAAGGGCGACAAAGTAAAGGTTATTGCTGGTAAAGACAAAGGCAAAACTGGCAAAATTCTTTTTGTTGACCGTAAATCAAATAGAGTTATCGTTGAGGGCGTTTCAATGATAACAAAGCATCAAAAGCCTGACAGAACACACGCACAAGGTGCAATTGTTAAAAAAGAAGCACCGATTCACGTTTCTAACGTAATGTTCCTTCACAACGGCAAACCAACAAGAATTGGTTTTAAAGTTGAAACAGATGTTAAGGACGGAAAGAAAGTTACGACAAAGAAAAGAATCGCTAAGTCTACGGGCGAAGTTATAGACTAAGCTTTTGGAAAGGAGGGCAATTTGTGAGCAGATTAAAAGAATTTTATAACAGCGAAGTAGTTCCTGCTATGATGAAAAAGTTTTCTTACGAAAACGTAATGGCTGTACCTAAGATTGAAAAAGTTATTATTAACATGGGTCTTGGCGAAGCAAAAGACAACGCAAAAATCATTGAACATGCAGTTTCTGACATGACAATTATTGCTGGTCAAAAGCCTGTTGTTACAAAGGCTAAAAAGTCAATTTCTGCGTTTAAACTTCGTGCAGGCATGGCTGTTGGCTGCAAAGTTACGCTTAGAGGTAAGCGCATGTACAACTTTATCGACAGGCTTATAGGCGTTTCGCTTCCACGTGTACGTGACTTTAGAGGCGTTTCTGCTGAAGCTTTTGACGGCCGTGGCAACTACACACTAGGCGTAAAGGAACAACTTATTTTCCCTGAAATTCAATACGATAAGATTGATAAAGTAAGAGGTATGGATATAGTTTTCGTTACAACTGCAAATACCGACGAAGAAGCGAAGGAGCTTTTGAATTTGTTCGGTATGCCATTCAAAAAGTAAGGGAGGTCATTAAATGGCTAAAAAATCTATGATTGTTAAGCAACAAAGAAAACCAAAGTTTTCTACTAGGGCTTACAGCCGCTGTAGAATTTGCGGTAGACCTCATGCTACTTTGAAAAAGTTTGGCATTTGCCGTATATGCTTCCGTGAACTGGCGTACAGAGGTCAAATACCAGGGGTTAGAAAAGCAAGCTGGTAAAGTAAGAAGGGAGGTTTTATAAATGTCAATGAGTGATCCTATCGCAGATATGCTTACAAGGATAAGAAATGCAAACGTTGCAAAGCACAACACAGTAGACGTGCCTTCTTCAAGAGTGAAGGTTGCTATTGCGGACATTTTGCTTAAAGAAGGCTATGTTTCAGGCTACGAAGTTTTAGAAGACGGCGTAAAGAAAACTATGCGCATTAAGCTTAAATATGGCAAGGACAAAAACGAGAAGGTTATCGGCGGGCTTAAACGCATTTCAAAGCCAGGTCTTCGTGTTTACGCAAACTGTGAAGACATTCCAAAGGTTTTGGGCGGTTTAGGCACAGCAATCGTTTCTACAAACAAAGGCATTATAACAGACAAAGAAGCTAGAAAGCTTGGCGTAGGCGGCGAAGTTATCGCTTTCGTTTGGTAAAAGCTTTTATATAAAGTAATGCTTAAAAAATTTTACAGGAGGTGCAGAACATGTCAAGAATAGGCAGAAACCCTATTACAATTCCAGACGGCGTTACAGTAACGCTTGCTGAAGGAAACAGCGTAACGGTTACAGGCCCAAAAGGCACTTTAAGCCGCAAGCTGTCAACTGACATGAACATCGCAATTGAAGAAGGGCAAGTTAAAGTTTCTCGCCCAAATGATTTAAAGAGATTTAAGGCGTTGCACGGCCTTACAAGAACGCTTATTAACAACATGGTTGTTGGCGTTACAGTAGGCTACACAAAAACGCTTGAAATAAACGGCGTTGGTTACAGGGCTGCTAAAAACGGTAACAAGCTTACGCTTACGCTTGGTTACTCACACCCTGTTGAAATGATTGACCCAGAAGGCCTTACTTCAACACTTGAAGGCCAAACAAAAATTACTGTATCGGGCATAGACAAAGAAAAAGTTGGTCAATATGCTGCTGAAATTAGAGCTAAGCGTGCTCCAGAGCCATATAAGGGCAAAGGAATTAAGTACAGCGACGAAGTAATTAGGCGCAAAGTAGGTAAGACTGGTAAGAAATAGTATTTGAGAAAAGGAGTGATAGCCGTATGATAAGAAAGACTTCACGCAGTGAAACAAGGCTTAAACGCCATCACAGGCTGCGTAACTTCATTTCTGGCACACCTGAAAAACCAAGGTTGGCTGTTTTTAGGTCAAACAAGCATATATACGCACAAATCATTGATGACGTAAACGGCCACACGTTGGCTTCTGCTTCAACAATGGAAAAGGAAGTTTTGGGCACGCTTGAAAAAACCTCCGACAAGGAAGCAGCTAAGGCAGTTGGTACAGCAGTAGCTAAAAAAGCAATTGCTTTGGGAATTAACACTGTTGTGTTTGACCGTGGCGGTTATGTTTATCACGGCAAGGTTGCGGCTTTGGCAGACGCTGCCAGAGAAACAGGCTTACAATTTTAGTCGGATAAGGAGGGAACACGTTGAATAAGATAGATGCAAGCGTCCTTGAATTAGAGGACAGAGTTGTTACCATTAACAGAGTTACAAAGGTTGTTAAGGGCGGTAGAACGTTCCGCTTTGCTGCACTTGTAGTTGTGGGCGACGGAAAAGGCCACGTTGGTGTAGGCCTTGGCAAAGCAGCCGAAATCCCCGATGCAATTAGAAAAGGCAAAGAGGACGCAAAGAAAAACCTTATTTATGTTGAATTAAACGATGTAGACAGCATTTTCCACGAAATAAACGGTCAGTTTGGTGCAGCAAACGTTTTGTTAAAGCCAGCTGGCGAAGGTACTGGCGTTATTGCTGGCCACTCAGTTCGTGCCGTAATGGAACTTGTTGGTATTAGAAACATTCGTACAAAGTCACTTGGCTCAAACAACAAGCGTAACGTTGTAAGTGCTGCAATTGAAGGCTTGAGAGCTTTAAAAACTCCAGAGCAAGTTGCAAGGCTTCGTGGGAAAACTGTTGAGGAACTTTTTTCCTAAGACGTATTTAAGATAGGAGGCTACAGTTATGGCTGATAACTTAAAAATTACGCTTGTAAAGTCAACAATCGGTGCTATTCCAAAGCACAAAAAAACGATTGAAGCTTTGGGGCTTAAAAAGCTTCACAAAAGCGTAATTAAAAATAACGACGCCGCAATTAACGGCATGATTAAACAAGTAAAGCATTTGGTTAAGGTAGAAGAAGTATAAAGGAGGTGCGATAAATGTACTTGCACGAATTTAAACCTACAGAAGGCTCTAAGCAAAAAGGCTTCAGAAGGGGCAGAGGTCACGGCTCGGGCAACGGAAAAACTGCTGGTAAAGGTCACAAAGGTCAAAAGGCACGCACAGGCGGCGGCGTAAGACCAGGCTTTGAAGGCGGACAAATGCCTTTGTACAGACGTTTACCTAAAAGAGGCTTTAAGTGCAGAAACACTAAAGACATCATTGCTATAAATGTTGCTTTGTTAAACGCATTTGAAGACGGAACAGTTGTTGACGTTGCTATGCTTCAATCGAAGGGCCTTGTTAGCAACCCTCGTGACGGTGTTAAAATTCTCGGCGATGGGAGGCTTACAAAGAAGCTTACCGTAAAGGTTAATCTGTTCAGCAAAGCTGCTGTTGAAAAAATAGAGGCTGCTGGCGGAAAAGCAGAGGTGGTATAAATTGTTCAGTGTATTGAAAAACGCTTGGAAGGTTAAAGAAATTCGCAACAAGTTGATTTATGTCCTTATAGTTTTGGCTATTTACAGGCTTGGGGCGCACATTCCGCTTCCTGGTATAGACCTTGCGCTTCTTCGTCAAGCAAGGTTTGGTGCACAAGAAACAGCTTCAATTTTTACGCTTATTGCAGGCGGCGGCTACGGCACACTGTTTGCTTTAGGTATTGGGCCTTACATCACGGCTTCCATCATAATGCAGCTCTTGACTGTTGCTATTCCAAAGCTTGAGCAAATTCAAAAGGAAGGCGAAGACGGAAGGAAAAAGATTAACCAATATACTCGTGGGCTTGCAGTTGCACTTGCGGCACTTCAAGGCGGAGCAACAGTATATTCCTTGCAGTATTTATTCACACACAGAACTTGGCTGGTTTACATTATGGCAACAGTCGCTCTTATTGCCGGAACACTTCTTATTCTTTGGATAAGCGAGCTTCTTACTGAAAAGGGCATTGGAAACGGCTCGTCATTCATAATTTTTGCAAACATTTTATCAGGGCTTGGAAATGCAGTAAATTCTTTCTATGTACAGCTTGTTGGCGGTGACGCTTGGGCTTACATTAAAGTTTTCCTGCTTTTAGTTCTGTTTATTGGTGTTATAGCTTTCGTTATTCTTGTACAAGACGGCGAAAGGCGTATTCCTGTTCAACACTCCAAAAAGATGGTTGGCAGGCAAATGTACGGCGGTCAAAGCTCGCACATTCCTATTAAGGTAAACATTGCAGGCGTTATTTCAATTATCTTTGCAATTTCGCTTTTGCAGTTCCCAAGCGTGCTTTACCAATTTTTCAAAGCTGACTGGCTTGCAAAGGTTGTTAACTTCCTTTCAATTACAGACCCTGTAAAGGGCGTGTTGACATTTGGTGATACAACTATACCTTATGCAATTCCTTTCGGAACTTTGATTTACGTGGTTTTAATTTTTGCTTTCACGTTTTTCTACACTTCATTTAACATTAACCCAAATGAAATGGCTGAAAACATGAAGAAAAGCGGCGGCTTTATTCCAGGAATTAGGCCGGGTAAGCCAACAAGCGACTATATCCAAACGACAGTTGACAGGCTTTCTTGGATTGGTGCTTTGTTCTATGCACTTATTGCAATTTTGCCTGTACTATTCCAATGGATTTTTGGCTTCAGAGTAGGCTTCGGCGGTACTACGCTTTTAATCGTAACCGGCGTTGCTTTAGACCTTGTTAAACAGCTAGAGGCACAACTTCTTATGAGGCACTACAAAGGCTTTTTAAGCTAGTTGTTTTATAAAACGGTAAATGGGGTAAGTTTTATGAAGCTTGTAATAATGGGCTCGCCCGGTGCTGGAAAAGGCACACAAACAAAGTTTTTGTCAAAGTATTATGATATAGCCCACATATCAACAGGCGACATTTTAAGGTTGGAAATGCGAAACGGCACAGACATTGGGAAAGAAATTGCTCACCTAATGGACTCTGGCTCGCTTGTGCCTGACGATATTGTTACAGCGCTATTGAAACAAAGAATAAAACACGATGACTGTAAAAACGGCTTCATACTAGACGGCTTCCCAAGAAACCGTGCTCAGGCAGAAACGCTTGACGACGTTGTTGGCAAAATTGACAAGGCAGTTTATGTTGAAGTAACCGACGACGTTATTATAGAAAGAATGTCGGGCAGGGTTGTTTGCCCAAGCTGCGGTGCAATTTACAACAAATTGTCAAACCCAACAAAGGTAGAAGGCATTTGTGACGTTTGTGCAGCCGAACTTATTCAGCGGGAAGACGACAAGGCAACAGCTGTTAAAAAACGGCTTGCGCTGTATCACGAGTTAACAAAGCCGTTAATTTCATTTTTTGAGGAAAAGGGAATTTTGCTGACGGTTGACGGAACAAGAGATATTGGCGAAATAACCGAGCAGCTTGTAAAAGCCTTGGGAGAGAAAGTATAATGGCAATTAAAATAAAAAACGAACAACAAATTGAGCTAATGCGTGAAGCTGGCAAAATTGTAGCAAAAACGCACGAGCTTTTGGAAAAAGAAATTCGGCAAGGCATTACCACAAAAGAGCTTAACGACATTGCACACCGTTTTATTTTGTCAATGGACGCTACGCCTTCGTTTTTGGGATACAACGGCTACCCAGCATCTATATGTGTTTCAATAAATGAAGAAGTAATTCATGGCATACCTGGTTTAAGAAAGCTAAAAAATGGCGATATTGTAAGCATTGATATTGGTGCGATATTTAAAGGCTACCACGGCGACGCCGCAAGAAGCCACATCGTCGGCGAAGGCACAGAAGAAGCCAAGCGGCTTGTGAATGTTACAAGGGAAAGCTTTTTTGAAGGCATAAAATACGCCCGGGCAGGTTGTCACTTAAACGATATATGCACGGCTATTGAAAAACATGTAGTGTCTAACGGCTTTTCCGTTGTAAGTGATTTTGTTGGGCATGGCATCGGCACAAAAATGCACGAGGAGCCTCAGGTGCCCAACGTAAAAATGAAAGTCCGTGGTCCTAAGCTTACAAAGGGCATGGCACTTGCAATTGAACCTATGGTGAATGTAGGGACAGCAAACGTTAAAATTTTAAACGACGACTGGACCGTAGTCACCTTGGACAAGAAAAATTCGGCACATTATGAAAACACTATCATAATCACCGACGGTGAGCCAGAAATACTAACTATGTACTAGGAGTTAAATTATGTTAGAAATTGGTCAAGTGGTGTTTTCAAAAAGTGGCAGGGACAAGGGGTTGCCGTTTGTTGTTACACAGGTTTCCGGCGAATATGTGTTTCTTGTTGACGGCAGGCTTAGAAAGCTTAACAAGCCCAAGAAGAAAAAGGAAAAGCATGTTCAGAGAACTTATGATATAATAGAACATATTCGGTTAAAACTTGTTTCTTCTGACGAATGCACGGACAGTACATGCAAAGGACAAGGGCTGATGGATTCTCACATAAGGGACGCCTTGCTAAAGTATCGTAATAGTTGTGATACTAATTAGTTTTTCTAACACTAATTAGCGTAAAAAGGGGGTTTTTGCCTTGTCAAAAAATGATGTAATTGAAGTTGAAGGCGTAGTGCTTGAAAAACTTCCAAATGCAATGTTTCAAGTGCAGCTTGAAAACGGACACAAAATTCTTGCCCACATTTCAGGCAAGCTGCGTATGAATTTCATTCGGATAATTCCGGGCGATAAAGTTCGGATAGAGATGTCGCCTTACGACCTTACAAAGGGTAGAATTATTTGGCGTGATAAATAGATTTTTTCAAGCTTTGGCTTGAGAGCTTCTTTTGAAAGGAGTTGCTTAAAACATGAAGGTTCGACCATCGGTTAAGCCTATTTGTGAAAAATGCAAAGTAATAAAAAGAAAAGGTGCTATTAGGGTTATTTGCGTAAACCCAAAGCACAAGCAAAGGCAAGGATAATTAGGAGGTGCAAATAAAAGATGGCACGTATTGCAGGTGTTGACTTACCAAGGGAAAAACGTGTTGAAATTGGGCTTACTTACATTTTTGGTATAGGCCGCCCAAGCTCCCTTAGAATTTTAAAGGCAGCTGGCGTTAACCCAGATACAAGAGTTAGGGATTTGACAGACGACGAGCTTGCCAAAATCCGTGAAGTAATCGACGGCACCCAAAAGGTTGAAGGTGACCTCAGACGTGAGGTTGCTTTAAACATTAAGCGTCTTGTTGAAATTGGCTGCTACAGAGGCATTCGTCACAGAAGAGGGCTTCCAGTAAGAGGACAAAGTACGAAGAACAATGCTCGTACAAGAAAAGGCCCTAGAAGGACTGTAGCAAATAAGAAGAAATAAGGAGGGTTTTTGGTGGCTAAAAAGGCTGTTAAGAAAACAGTTTCACGCAGAAGGCGTGATAAAAAGTTTGTTGACCGTGGTCAAGCCCACATTCAATCTACTTTTAACAATACAATCGTTACAATTACAGACAGCGTTGGCAACGCTCTTTCTTGGGCAAGTGCAGGCCAGCTTGGCTTCCGTGGTTCAAGAAAGTCTACGCCGTATGCTGCTCAAATGGCGGCAGACACTGCTGCTTCTTCGGCTAAAGAGTACGGGTTAAAAACTATTGAAGTTTTTGTAAAGGGCCCAGGCAGCGGCCGTGAAGCAGCAATTCGTGCGTTACAGGCTGCTGGTCTTGAGGTAACTATGATAAAGGACGTTACCCCAGTTCCGCACAACGGCTGCAGACCGCCAAAACGCAGACGTGTATAATTAGTATAACTAGGAGGTGTTTAATTAAATGGCAAGATATATAGGTCCAGTGTGTAGGCTTTGCCGCCGTGAAGGAATGAAACTTTTCCTTAAAGGCGAAAAGTGTGCAAAGAAGTGCTGCCCAATAAACGACAGAAACTTTGCACCAGGCCAACACGGTACATCAAGAAAGAAACAATCTGAGTATGGTCAACAGCTTCGTGAGAAGCAAAAGGCAAAAAGGATTTACGGTGTGCTTGAAACTCAATTTAGAAACTACTTTGAAGTTGCAGACAAGCAACACGGCGTAACGGGTGAAAACCTTTTACAACTTTTGGAACTTCGCCTTGACAACGTAGTTTACAGGCTTGGTTTCGGTCGTTCAAGGACAGAAGCACGCCAAGTTGTACGTCACAACCACTTTACAGTAAACGGCAAAAAGGTAAACATTCCTTCATACCAACTTAAAGTTGGCGATGTTGTTGCTGTAAGAGAAAACTCAAAAACTTTACAAAGATACAAGGACGTTTTGGAGGTGACAGGGCACAGAGTTGTTCCGGAATGGCTTTCAGCTGACCACGACAAACTTAGTGGCACAGTTGTTTCTGTTCCAACTAGAGAACAAATTGACGCTCCTGTACACGAAACGCTTATCGTAGAGTTGTACTCCAAGTAGAATTGGTCGCAAGGGAGGTTTTAACGGGTGTTTGAATTTGAAAGACCTCGCATTGATATTGCAGAAATGTCGCAAGACGGCACTTACGGGCGCTTCGTAGTAGAGCCTTTAGAGCGTGGCTACGGAACAACCCTCGGCAACTCACTTCGCAGAATTCTTTTGTCTTCGCTTTCTGGCACAGCCGTAAGCAGCGTAAAAATCGACGGAGTTTTGCACGAGTTCAGTGTAATACCAGGCGTTAAAGAAGATGTAACCGAGATTGTGCTTAATATCAAAAATTTGGCACTTAAAAATTTGTCTAGCAGCAACGAGCCGAAAACGGCGTATATCGACGTTACAGGCGAAGGCGTTATCCGTGCTAAAGATATTAAAGTTGATTCTAGCATTGAAATCAAAAATCCCGATTTACACATTGCAACACTGGGGGGCGGCAGCGACAGCAGGCTATTCATTGAGATGACTATTACTACTGGAAGAGGCTATGTTAGCGCCGATAAAAACAAGCGTTCGGACCACGCAATAGGTGTTATACCTATTGACTCGCTTTACACACCTATACGTAGGGTTAATTTTGTTGTTGAAAACACTCGTGTAGGGCAAATTACTGATTATGACAAGCTTACTCTTGAGGTTTGGACAAACGGCACAATCGCACCAGACGACGCCGTAAGCCTTGGAGCAAAAATATTGAACGAGCATTTGGCTTTGTTTGTTGACTTGTCTGAAAATGCAAAAGACTCTGAAATTCTTATTGAAAAAGAGGAAGGCAAGAAGGACAAAGTGCTTGAGCTTTCAATTGAGGAGCTTGACCTTTCAGTGCGTTCCTACAACTGTTTGAAGCGTGCAGGCATCAACACCGTTGATGACTTGGCAAGCAAAACAGAAGAGGACATGATGAAAGTAAGAAATCTTGGACGCAAGTCGCTTGAGGAAGTTCTCAACAAAATGGCAGATTTGGGGCTTGCGCTTCACCCAGGAGATGAATAGACAGTTAGCTTTATTTACTAAAGCTAACTGTAAAAACAGTAAGGAGGGCTTAAAGTGGCTGTAAATAGAAAGCTTGGTCGCACGGCTACACAGCGTAAAGCTATGCTGCGTAACCTTACGACCAACCTGTTATATCATGGTAAAATTACAACCACGGTTACTAGGGCTAAGGAAGTTAGGAGTATAGCTGAAAAGCTCATTACTCTTGCCGTTAAAGAAAAAGATAACTTCGAGGAAGTTACAGTTACGGCTAAAGTTCCACGCAAAGACGCCGATGGTAAACGTGTGAAACAAGAGGTTAACGGCAAAAGAGTGACCGTTTTTGACGAAGTAGAAAAGCAAATTAAAAAGGATAGCCCATCAAGGCTTAACGCAAGGCGTAAAATTTTAAGCGTTTTGTACCCTGTTACGGAAGTTCCTGCTGACGGCAGAAAGAAGCGTAAAAACACTGTTGAAGTTGACATGGCTAAGAAGATGTTTGAAGAAATAGCTCCTAAGTATGTTGACAGAAACGGCGGGTACACTCGCATGGTTAAAATTGGCCCACGTAAGGGCGACGCTGCTGAAATGGTTATAATCGAGCTTGTTTAACTGTATGTAAAGGCAGGTATACTTGCTTAAAAAGGAATGGTAGTTAATTGATTGACTTCCATTCCTTTTTTGTTGTGTAAAGACTAAGAGCTAAAAGCTAAAACCTTGGAGGAGGAGAGGGAAAACTTTTTCCACGGCAAAAAAGTTTTCCCTCTCCTCCTCCAAACTGTAAATAATACTAATCTCAAATTAAAATATAGATTAAACAACTTATTTATGGTATAATAATAAAGGGTG
>CAZBLK010000036.1:0-15751 GCA_964492715.1 uncultured Defluviitaleaceae bacterium
AGGTCGAGGGCTTGACCTTATTGATTTGTTTCTTTGTTCGGTTTTGAAAGTGTTGGGTAAAACATATTTTCCTGATGTTACAAACATGTAGCATCAGGTTTAATAATATTAAATATTCCTCGATAGCTCAGCGGTAGAGCATCCGGCTGTTAACCGGGGGGTCGTAGGTTCAAATCCTACTCGGGGAGCTTTTACCTTATAAACGTTTGTTTATAAGGTTTTTTTATTACGCAACAATAACTTGACATAATTTCAACGCTAGCTGTATAATAAAAATAATTTTATAAAACACTTAAAGGTTACTAAAAAGCTACTAAGAATTTACTAAAAAGTTACTTAAATTAACATTAATATGGGGGGCAAAATTAATGTTCCGAGTAAAGAAATTAAAGCTTACAGGAAAGCTTGTACTAGCTATTTCATCTGTTTCTTTTTTGGGAGTCATCGCAATTATAGCTTTTATGTCGTTTAACATGCAAAAAAACATGTTCAAGTTAACAAGTGATTCATCAGAGCAAATGGCAGTTTTGTACGGAAATGAAACAAAGGCTTTGTTTGAAAATGTAACAAGCTCGCTTATTGCGTATAACAGCTCTGTTGTTTCTGCAATTGAGCAGGGCAAAATGGACAGAAGCGACTTAATAGACCTTACAAAAACTGTTTTAAAAAGCGAGTATGGCGTTATTGGTTTGTGGACTATTTTTGAACCAAACGCATTCGACGGAAAGGACGCTCAATTTGTAGGAACAGAGCTTGGCTCTGAAACATCAGGAAGGTTTGGCTTTTACATAACCACAACAAATGGTTATTTAGACGTAAACACAACTGTTGCAAACCGTATTGAAGTTGAAGGCGAGGAAAACCACGGGTATTACTCCGTTCCAAAGCAAACAGGTAAAATATATTATACACACCCCTATACTGACACTGTAAACGGCAAAGAAGTTTTAATGACATCAATTGCAGTCCCTCTTTATTATAATGGAAATTTTATAGGCAACGTTGGCGCTGACATTTCTATAGATAGTCTTTTTGAAACATTTGGCAAAATGAAATATTTTGACACAGGCTACAGCTACTTGTTAAATGAAGAACTTGAAGTTATTTACAGCCCTAATGAAGAACAATTGGCAACACCTTTTTCTTCAATTGTGTCTCAGCAGTCGTTAGACAAAATTAAAACAACATTAACTTCTAATAAAACTTCATTTTATGAGGAAGTAGACAAAAACACAGGCAAAAAAATTATGGGAACGGCAGTTTCTGTAAACTTTAAAGATTTTGACAAAAGTTGGGTTTTTGTAGTTGTTGCACCTGTTGCAGAAATTAACAAGGTTGCCACAAACTCAGCTTTCTTTTCAATTATTATTGGCATTGCAATTTTGGTTGCAATTATGCTTTTTACCGTGTTTATAATTAGAAGAAATATAAGACCGATTAAAGCACTAGTGGATATTTCCAGGAAAATAGTAGACGGCGATATGAATGTGGAAGTTAGCTCAAACTCTTACGACGAAATAGGCGAGCTAACACGGGCTTTTGCAAGTGTTGTAAACACAATTAGAACGCTTGTAGGCGATATTAATGAAATGGTTAGCAAATTTGAAGGCAAAGGTGACATTTATGCAAGGGTTGATGAAACAAAGTTTAACGGCACTTACAACGAGCTTGCCAAAACTATAAACTCTGCCTTCAGCACAACAGTAGACGAAATTGTGGACATGGCTGCGTGCCTAAATGAGTACGCATACGGCGACTTTAGTGCATCATTCAAAAAATGTATAGGCGAAAAAGTAATTCTTAATGATGCCTTTGACAAGCTGCAAGACAACTTGCGCTCTGTTGTAGCTGATGTTAGTTCACTTTCAAGCGCAATTTCTGTTGGAAACCTTGGCGTTCGTATAGATGAAGCTAAATATTCAAACGACTGGGCAAAGCTTGCAAGCGGTTTGAATAAGGTGCTTATAGACATAGTTAACCCTATAAATGAAACTGTTTCGGCTCTTGATGGCTTGGGGAAAGGAGACTTGTCGGTGGGCGTGTCGGGCAACTACAAAGGCGAGTTTGAAAAAATGAAAAACTCGGTAAACACAACTGTGGACTCTCTATCGGGTTATATAAAAGAAATTTCTTATGTTCTTAATGAAATGTCAAATAAAAACTTTGATTTAAGCATAAGTCATCAATTTTTTGGCAGCTTTAACTTAATTAAGGAATCGCTTAACAAAATTATAAGCTCGTTCAACGTTATGCTTGGTGAAGTAAGTGTTTCTGCACACCAAACGTCGTCGGGTGCTTCGCTTATTTCAAATTCAAGCAGCACGTTGGCACAAGGTGCGTCGGCGCAAATGGCCGCTGTGGAAAGCTTGATTGAAACAACTAAAGTAATTACAGACCAGTCTGCAAAAAATGCAAGTGACACAAACACTGTTAACGAACTTTCAGAAAGAACAAAAAATGACGCCTTAGCTTGTAGTGACCAAATGAAAAAAATGCTTAAAGCTATGCAGGAATTAAACGAGGCATCAAGTAATATTTCAAAGATAATTAATGTAATAAATGATATTTCGTTCCAAACAAACCTTCTTGCGCTTAACGCCGCAGTTGAAGCTGCACGTGCTGGGCAGTACGGCAAAGGCTTTGCCGTTGTTGCGGAAGAAGTGCGCAGCCTTGCTTCAAGAAGCCAAGTTGCTGTAAAGGAAACGACAGAACTTATAAACACGACAATTTCAAAGGTTGCGGTTGGCATAGACACGTCAAACAAAACGTCTGAAAGCCTTAATGGAATTGTAAAGAACATTACAGGAATGTCGTCGCTTCTTTCAAGTGTTGCCGAGTCCACAGCTTTGCAGGAAAAGGAAGTTGAAAAAATTAACGACAGCATTGGACAAATAGCAAGGGTTGTTCAAGACAACACGTCTTTGTCGGAGGAAGTTGCTTCAGCTTCTCAGGAACTAAACGCTCAATCAGATGTGTTTAGGACTGTTGTAAGCGAGTTTAAGTTGTCTAAGTCTTGATAGTTATAGAACAATAAAAAATTGGGGGAGTAACCTTTTATACGAAAAGGTTACTCCCCCAAACTAAACTCTACAAAAAACGAGTTTTAAGCGAGTGCATGGTTATAAGCGCACTTTATTATGCTTCTTTTCTGGGCATAATGGTAGCACTGCCTTCAATTACAACTTTGCCGTCTTGGTTTGTGCAAATTGTGTCAAGAATACAAATGTTCTTTTCAAGCTTAACTTCTTTAACTGTTGCAGTTGCACGCACTGTGTCGCCAAAAAACACAGGAGCAGTAAATTTTAATTGCTGCCCAAGGTAAATTGCGCCTGGCCCTGGAAGCCTTGTTCCAAGAACAGCCGAAATTAAACCAGCACTAAGCATTCCGTGTGCCACTGGCTTTTTAAAAATTCCTTTTTCGGCTTCCACTACGTTTAAGTGAGCAGGGTTAAAGTCGCCTGTTATACCCGCAAATAAGTAAACATCTGTTTCAGTAATTGTTTTTTCAACATAAGCTGAATCACCTACGTTTAATTCGTTAATAGTTTTTCCTAGCATAAAAGCCCCTCCTAAATTTTATATGTAAAGGGTAAAGCCGAGCATTTTTAAACTTTACCGATTTTACCACTTTTCAAAATGTACAATTTCGCTAACGTCTTTAAGGTTTCGTGTTACAGTGCCGCCGTTTGCATACCCAACTGGTGAAATTGCAAAAATTTCAACTTCTTTTGGAATGTTAAACATTTCTTTAATTTCTTCTTCATACCAAAGTGGTGCGCCTAACCAGCATGTAGCCAACCCTTCTGCAGTGGCAGCAAGCGTAAAATTTTCCATTGCGGCAGCCACGCTTTGCTCAAGCCACTTGTTTTCCCAAGCTTCGTAGTCGTCCTCCAAAAGCCGCTCCTTTACGTTTTTGCAAACTATTACGTAAACAGGTGCGTTTTCCATTCTCTTGTAGCCTTCGGAGACACGCTCCAGCTTTTCGCCTTCAAGCTTAACTTTGCGAGCATTGCCGAAATATTCAGCATGTGTTTTTTTAATAACTTCGCCAAGCCAGCTAATTGCTTCTTTGTTTCTAACTACAACAAAGCTCCACGGCTGAACGTTTCCTGCACTTGGTGCCATGCTTGCGGCTGTTAATATGTTTAAAATTTTTTGGTTATCAACATCATCTGATAAAAACTTTCTAGTGCTTCTTCTGCTTGCAATTACTTCATAAAATTCCATTTGATTCCTCCAAAAAACACGCCCTAAACTAGGGTCTATCCGACAAATAAAATTTGCACAAAATCGGCAGTTTTTCCGCCTGACTTCGTTAGAATTTCTTGTCTAACTTCTAGTTATGCCTGCGAAATTCTGCCTCGTCAGACAAAAAAACTGCTCGATTTGTGCAAAACTTATAATTATCGGATACACCCTAATTTCCACAAAATTATTATACTACATTAAAAATTCAAGTACAATATAATAAGCCGATTTATACAGCAACAGGAACAGGCAGTTTCGCAATTTGAATATACAGTTCAGCATTTTGCGAAAAAAAGGATAAAAACGAAAGGGCGAAAACCTTTTTAAACTGAAAAAAAGATTTTCGCCCCCAAAGCCTAATTCGACAAAAAATTAATACAAGATTATTTATTGGAAGTTAAAAGTGCGTGCTTTATTGTTTGTTTCGTTTGTTCCATAAGCGCCAAACCCTCTGCCACCTGCTGCACGTCCTGCACCCATGCCGCCGAATGCTGTGCCTGTGCCACCATAAGCTCCGCCGCCAAATGCTGCGCCTGTGCCGCCACATGCTCCGCCGCCAAATGCTGCACCCATGCCAGCACCCATTCCTGTGCCTGTTCCGTCACAGCTCAATTGGTTTTGTTCAATTGCTGCAATAATTGCATCAGCTTGCTCTTGTGTAAGAGTTCCTGCTGCTACTCTTTCCTTCAAAATTTCTTGTTTAAATTGAAGCATAGCTTCTTGGTACTCTGCAAGCTTTCCTGCTTCAAGTGCAATTGTGCCGTAAGTTTTGCCTGTGGTTCTTTCGGCAAGTACGGCTTCAACGCTTTTTCCTGTAATTTCTGCAACAGCTTCTGCTGGTGTAGAATATGCGGCAAATGCCGTTACACCGGTTGCCATAACTGTTAATGCCATTGTTGCTGCAACTACAACTTTTTTAAACTTTGTCATTTTAATTACCTCCTATAATTCAATTGGTTATGGGTATATTCTAACCTTTGTTTATGTTTTATTTGTGTCTTTTGTTTTATATATTTGTGGAAAATAAAATCCCTTGCAAATGGCAAGGGAAAGGTTTAGCTACGTTTTTTATGCGGCTTAATTTTAAATGCTACAGCAACAAGCACAACAACTGCTAAAGCTGAGGTTATTTTAGTGTAATTGTTGCTGTTGGTTTTGGTTGTAGCAACATCTAGCTCTAAAGGTGTGACAACTGTTTGTACTGCAGGTTGTGTAGAGGCAGGCTCGGTTACAGGTTTTGCAGAAGAAATATAAACTTTTCGTTTAAGCTGCTCCCTATGCTCCTTTGAGTATGTGCCGTCGTTAATATAGCCATTCATTCTTTCAACAAAGGCAGCAAGGCTTTCAAGCTTTAATGTTTCTGTGTCTAACGAGTTTGCCTTTGCACACAAGTTGTAGTACAGTTTAATTTCGCCGACTTCACCGTCTGCTTCGCCTTCGGTTGTTATGGCAATGGCACAATAGTCGCCAACCTTTGGGTTTTCGTAGTCTGCATTGTTAACCATGTACTTAAAGTTGTCAAGCACTAAAACGTCTAACTCCATTGTTTGAAACATAAACTCCGACACTTCTAAAGTAGTTTTTTCTGAATCAATTGCTGTAATTGTACCTATAACTACGTCTGTAGAATCGTTTGTAATTATGCTTTCTGGTATATCTCCAGCAAAGGCAGTTGTGCAGAGCATGAAAATGCAAAGAATTGTTAAAAATGTTGTCCTAATTTTTGCTAACATTTATTATCAGCTCCTTAACCCGAACAATAAATAGTTTACCAAAGCACATAATCTATTTTAAGCTTGCCGCTTTCGTTTACAATTACAATATGATTAATGCCGGTTTCAACAACATGTTTGCCGTTCCAACTGTACACTTTTTCATAATGGCTTTTTACGAAGATGCAGTTGTCGCCCTGAAGCATTTCATAGCTTGTTTGCTTTTCGTAAAAATAGTTGTTATCCAATTTTTTTTCAAAAGCAATATATTCTGAAATAATTTCATCAACGGTTTTTGTTAGTGTTTTCTCATTGTTTTTTTCACGAAGTACAGCAGTTGAGGTGAACAAAACACGAAATTCATCAGAGTTAAAGCCTTTTCCAACTTCAAAATGAATTAAACTGTAAAGCTTATTTAGTAAGTTCTCAACCAAAACTATTCCTCCTTATTCGTCCTTAAACCTTTCCAAAAACGACCGTTTAACCCCGTCAAGCTTATACCCAACCATAGTGTCCACATTGCAAGCGTGTATACTGTTGAAAATGTTTTTTTCAACAAGTGGGTTGTCTTGCTTTAATTTTTTAATTAGCTCTTTTACTTCTAGCCGCTTTGAGCCGCCTTGCCCGTTGTCGCACATTGTACAGTTTTCTGTAAACCTGCATGCACATTGTATAAATTCAAGCTCGTTAAAGTTTTTCCACGCAATTACTGCCGACTCGTTTATGCAGTACATTGGGCGAATAAGCTGCATACCCTCAAAGTTGTCACTTTTAAGCTTTGGAAGCATTGCTTGAAGCTGTGCGCCGTAAAGCATTCCCATAAGCGTTGTTTCTATAACGTCGCTTTTGTGGTGACCCAAAGCAATTTTGTTACAGCCAAGCTCTTTTGCTTTGCTGTACAAATGCCCACGTCTCATTCTTGCACAAAGGTAGCACGGCGACTCGTCAACCATTTCTACAATATTAAAAATGTCCGACTCAAAAACTGTAATTGGTACGTTTAAAAGTGCGGCGTTGCTTTCTATTTTTTGGCGGTTAATTTCGTTGTAGCCTGGGTCCATTACCAAAAACACAAGCTCAAACGGAAATTCGCTGTGCCTGTGAAGCTCTTGCATTAGCTTTGCCAAAAGCATAGAATCTTTTCCGCCCGACATGCAAACGGCAATTTTGTCGCCTTCTTCTATTAGTTCGTACTGCTTTACGGCAAGAACAAACGGACTCCAAATGTTTTTGCGGTAAGTTTTTATTATACTTCTTTCTATTAACTGGTGCTTTTCAAGCTGACGTTTCATTTTGTTAACTCCTTGTAGCAGTTCTCAAAAATATTTAAAAATTGGTTAATTTCCGTTTCAGTAGTTAAATGGCTTAAACTAATTCTCCACGAGGACATGGCATTTTTTTTGTCACGGCTTACGGCAAAAACAGGGCGTGACGGTGTGCTTTGCGTAGAGCAAGCAGACTTTGTGGAAACGCAAATGCCGTGTGCATCAAGTGCTTGTTGAAAGTCAAACGCCTTTACACCTTTTACGCTTAAATTAATTATGTGGGGAACTGAACGCTCGGTGCTGTTTATGCGAACAAGCGGAAACTTTTCCAGTGCGCTTCGCAAATTTTTGTTTAATTGTGCAACGTGTTCGTTTCTTTCTGAAAGGTTTTCTATGGCAAGGCGCAAAGCAATTTCTATTGAAGCCGCCATTGAAACATCTGGCGTTCCGCTTCTGTAAAGTGTTGTACTTGCCCCTCCATGAATTAGCGGCTCAAGCGCAACACCTTCCCTTTTTATTAAAACGCCGCAGCCGTTAAGCCCAAAAAACTTGTGCGGTGCAAAGCTTATGCAGTCTACATCTTCTGGGTTTACATCAATTTTCCCAAATGCTTGTGTTGCATCTACATGGAAGCGGCAGTTCGGAAATTTTTTCAAAACGTCTGAAATTTCTTTAATTGGCTGAACAACGCCTAATTCTCCGTCTACCAAAGAAACAGAAACGAGAACTGTATCTTTCCGAAGAAGTTCTTCCAAGTGCGTAAGGTTAACCGCTCCGTCGCTTTTTATGTCAACAAGTTCAATTTCATAGCCTTGCTCTTGCAGTGAAGTAAGCGTTCCGCTAACTGACGAATGTTCAAGGCACGTTGAAATTATATGCTTGCCAAAGCCACGGTAAGCACGGGCAAGCCCTTTTATTGCAAGATTGTTGGCTTCGCTTGCGCCTGAGGTGTAAATTATTTCTTTAGGGCTTACGTGAAGCAGTTGTGCAATTTGGGCTGTTATGCGCTCCAATTCGGCTTTAGCTTCTTTGCCCAAGCCGTGCTTCGAGTTTGGGTTTCCGATAAATTTTTGGTTGGCTTCACAAAAGCTTTGTAAAACTTTGGGGTCTGTTGGGGTGTTTGCCGCATAATCCAAATAAATCATACGGTCTCCTCGTTTGTGCAAGTTGCCGTTAAGTCCTTTATAACTTCGCCTGCAATTATAAGCCCAACAACTGGCGGCACAAAAGCGTTGCTCCCTGGGATTTGCCGCCTATCTGTGCATTTTCTTTCTGCGACTGGGGGGCAAATGCAGTTTGACTTGCAGCTTAAAGCCATGTCGTCAATTGGCTTCATTGCTGGCTCTTTTGAATAAACTACTTTTACACCTTTTATGCCACGCTTTTTAAGCTCTGTTCGCATAACTTTTGCCAAAGGGCAAACGGACGTTTTTGAAATGTCGGCTACTTCAAAAGCAGTTGCATCAAGCTTGTTTCCTGCACCCATAGAACAAATTATTGGAACGCCTGCTTCCTTTGCTTTTGCGACAAGCTCAAGCTTCCCGGAAACAGTGTCAATTGCGTCCACTACATAGTCGTACTGTGCGAAGTCAAACTGGTTTGCTGTTTCTGGCAAGAAAAACACTTTGTGGGTTTGCACGTTTACGTCTGGGTTAATTTCTAAAATGCGCTCTTTTGCAACGTCTACTTTGTATTTGCCTACAGTTTTTCTAGTTGCAAAAAGCTGCCTGTTTATGTTTGTTAAGCACACTTTGTCGTCATCTATTAAGTCAATGCTTCCCAAGCCGCTTCTCACTAGTGCTTCAACGGTGTGTCCGCCTACACCACCTATGCCGAAAACCGCTACCCTTGACTGGGAAAGCTTTTCCATTGCTTTTTTGCCAAATAAAAGTTCTGTTCTTGAAAACTGGTTTAACAAGTTGTTCCTCCTGTGGTTGTTTATCGCAATTTGAATAAACAGTTCACCATTTTGCGTCAAAAAATTGTTGAAGCGTTCAATATTTTTGCCGCAAAATGGTGACTACAAAAACTCAAATTGCTATGCATTTTATTTAGTTTAACATATCGGGTTTATTATAGCAAGGCTGTAAGACATTGTGGGGGAAGTGGAGAATTTTTTTTAAATGGGAAAAAAGTTTATCCCCTTCCTCCCCAAACCCCACCTACCCCTTTCATAAAAACCGAATTATTTAAGTGGGCATGGGTTACTAATTACTGCTTTGTCTCCTTCCATAACTTACTTTTGAAATATCAAAAAATTTATATTATACTTGTCTAGCGAAACAAAAAAGAGAAAACATATGCAGAGGTGAATTTAATGAAAAAAATTAGCAAAAAGAAAACGTTTATTTGGTTGACAGTTGCTGCATTTGTAGTTGTTTTAGGCACGACAAGTTTATTTATCGGAAGACAAAAAGCGGACTACGTTCCATATATACAATTTATACAAAGCTTAAAAAGTGGAGAAGTCTCTTCGGTTACACTTTCGGACAGTGAAAAAATTAGCTTTAAAATGAAAGACGGAAGCAAAGTATATAAAACGGATAACCCCCGAAGCGAAAGCTTCAAAGAAGAAGCGCTTTTACACGGTGCAACAGTAAATGAAAATGGGTTTACAGTTTCATCAGTTGCACAGATGGCTTTAAGCTTTTTGTTTTTTGGCTTTGCCGCACTTTTTATTTATAGGGGAATGAAAAAGCAAGGAGTAAAGTCGGCAATGCCGATTGAAGCTTTAACTACTTCTGGTGAACGGACATCACTTTCGTTTGCGGACATTGCAGGAAACGAGGAAGCAAAAGAAAGTGTGTCAGACATAGTTGACTTCATTAAAAACCCTGAAAAGTACGCAGAGTACGGCGCAAGAATGCCCGTAGGTGTAATTTTATACGGACCTCCAGGAACAGGGAAAACGCTTATGGCAAAAGCAATTGCAGGTGAAGCAGGCGTTCCGTTTTACGCAGTAAGCGGTTCAGACTTTGTGCAAATGTACGTTGGCGTAGGTGCAAGCCGTATTCGTGAGCTTTTTAAAAAGGCTCGTGCTTCGGGCAAGGCAGTAATTTTTATTGACGAAATTGACGCACTTGGCAAAAAGCGTGGAGGTTCGGCAAACGGCGGCAACGACGAGCGTGAGCAAACGCTGAACGCACTTTTAACTGAGATGAGCGGCTTTGGCAACGACAGCCGAACAAACGGAATTGTAGTAATTGCCGCAACAAACAGAATTGACACATTAGACGACGCACTTCTTCGTGCAGGGCGGTTTGACAGGCAAATTGAAATTGGCTTACCCGACCTAAATGCACGAAAAAGAATTATTTCATACCATGCAAATGGCAAGCCGTTTGCAGACGACGTTGACTTTGGCGCACTTGCAAGAGACACAGTTTATTTCAGTGGTGCAATGCTTGAAAGCTTGCTGAATGAAGCGGCAATTTTGGCGGCAAAGCGTGAAATAAACGTTATCCAAGGCGAAGACGTGAAAAAAGCGTACATTACCGTTTTGGCTGGAAGTGAAAAGAAGGATAGGTCTAGCATAAGTGCAAAGGACAAAGAAATTACAGCGTTCCACGAAGCTGGGCACGCTTTAATGACAAAAATTGTAGAGCCTGAAAACACCGTTTCAAAAATTACAATTATTCCAAGCACAAAGGGCACAGGCGGCTTTGTTTTAAACATTCCGCCCGATAAAATGTACTACACAAAGCGAGAGCTTGAAGCAAAAGTAATGGTAAACTTTGCTGGGCGTGCAAGTGAGGAAATTATTTTTGGCGAGGACAACGTTACAACAGGCGCCTCAAACGACATTGAAAAGGCAACAGCAATTATAAAAGACTACGTCACACGCTACTGCATGAACGCAAAAGGGCGGCTTATAAACTCGGCGTACTTTGGCGACATGGGCGGCGTGCTTAACGAAAGCTATGCAATAGCTGAAGCTTTGTACGAAAAGACAAAAGAAATTTTGACAAATAACATTGAGTTGTTAAACAAAATAGCGAACGCTTTAGTTGAAAAAGAAACGCTTGATGAACATGAGCTGACGGATATACTTGATGCGGCTTAGATTTAAAGTTCCCTCTAACGAGGGAATTTTTTTTACTATTTATGCACTTAAATTATGCACTGATATAGTTCGTTTTGCATACTATAATTCGGAGGTGTTTTAGTTGTCAAAAGCAAAACGGCTAAAAAGTGCAGGCTACATAATTAGAGATAACAAAAAAATAAGTATTCAAACGCTGCCACGGCGTGAACAAGGGCAGAGTGTGCAAAAGGGGAGTGGTTTGGCAGTAAATAGAGCTTAAAGGTTATGTGCAGAAAAGTCGGTTACACTTGGCTTTTCTGCACATTTTTTATAGAACATTTGTTTTTTCACGTTCTTTTTTCTTTTCCTTAAACTTAGTATTAGCAAACACATCGTTAAGCGCAGCAGCCCGCATTGCTGAATAGTCTTCACAGCTTTTTATAGACGACGGAGAAATGATACTAGAGCTTTTTAACGCCTGATACTCCTCTTTTGTTTTGCAAAGTTTAATTTTTCTGTTCATTTCCGCACGCTCTGCCGCAATCATAACAGCTTTGTTGTAAGCATCGGGTGCGTGCGTTTTTAAGTAGCTCATTTCGGCACTTGACAACTCTTTTCCACGCTGCAAACGAGCTTTAATAGCCCCAACTTTAGCAGCTTTTTGCTCGTCACTTTCCTTAAATTCAAAAAGACTAATTTTGTTTTGCTCTTGCTGCTTTTGAAACTTTTGTGTTATTTTTTGCTGGTTTACAATTTGGTTTGTAAACTCGGTTAAGCTACCTGCTGGCAAAAGCATACGCTCACCTCCAAATGCTTCTCTACACAATATACATAATCATTATCAAATTGCTATAAAAGGGTCAAGTGGCAAGCCCCTTGTGGCGGTTTTGGGGCAGTGCCCCCAAGGTCTTAGAATTTTAAAGTTTTATAACCAGCCAGCCAAAGAAAAAGGCGTATCCTAAAAAGGAATACGCCTAAATAACTAGCACAGCATACAATACGTCAAAGCCTAGCGCCTTTCGTCAACTAAAATTCCTGCAAGCTCCCACATTTTTGCAACAGCATCAAGGTTTTTTTCAGGTGGAAGCTCACGAATAACTTCTTTTGTTTCAGAGTTAAGAATTTTAATCATAATATCTTTTGTCACCTTATGCACACTGTAGCTAAGCTGTGTAGTAGTCGGCGCAATTTTTTTGTTCGCCTGTGCCATAGCCGATTCAAGCATTTCGTTTGCAGAACGCTCGTCATACTCGTTTACAGCTTTGGTTGTACTGTCAGCTTTTACAGGAGTGCCTACAGGCAAAGTTTTTGCCTCCGTGCGTTCAGCTGTGTTTTGTGGCTGCTCTGCCTTGCGCTGTACAGCAGTGACGCTGTCAAAGCTGGCAGCAGCCGAAGAATTTAGACTATTAACATCCATTTTAATAGACCCCCTAATTTAATTGCTTGTGTCAAAGTCGCCTCTATAATTGTCGTAAAAAGTTTCGCTTTGATTATAGCTTTTAATGTTTTTCTTTCCAGCGGCAAGCTTCCTTGCGTTTTCCTTTAAAGAATTTAAAACAGCAGGTGCTTTTTCGGAAAGCTTTTTATCAGCTTCTATAATGCGCTCTATAGTAACAGTTATATTCTCAAGAACGAGAGTTGCTTCACTAAATTGCTTAAACTCGGAAGTTTTCATAAAATCTGCAAAAGGCTGTTCTAAAAGCAATTCATCAATGGTTTTAATTGTTTTCAAATGCTCGTCTCGTTCTTCAACCATTAGTACATATTCTTCGGCAGCAGTTTCTTCAACGTCCATGTCAACATCAGTCGTTGCCACAAGCATATCTACAAGCACATTAAGCTTTTTTGTTAACAAATCTAGTAGTTCGCTTTTTAATTCCTCATTAGTCATGGTTACTTACCAAGCTGTGACATAAGTGAAGACATTTGGCTGTCTGCCTTTGTCATTGCACTTTCCATTTTTGCAAACATGCTATAGTAATAATCTTCACGCCTTGCAAGATATTTAAGCATGTCAGTCATTTGGTTGGCGTATTTGTCAAGCTCTTTGTACATAGTGTTTGTAAGTTCAGAAGCAGTGTCTTTTATGCCTGCCTTTTCATAAAGAGAGCCGTATCTTGTTACAGCTCCTTCTGCAATGTCAAGCAAGCGGAAGCCAAGCCCGTTTTCCTTTGTTCTTTGCGCCATTTTGGCAGAATCTTTGCTGTCGTTTGAAAACTGAATGGTTGAACTGTGAGAAAACATTTTTGCAACATCGTCAAAACGTTCATCAAGAGCCTTTTTAAGCTTTTCATCATCTATAACAAGCTCACCTTTAGTACCCTTTTTGAAGTTTGCAGTTGTAATGCCAATTTCGTAAAGGGCAATCTTTCTGCCACCGCCCAAATCAAATGGTTCGTAAAGCAAGCTGCGCATTTTTCTTGTAATGCCGTCGACTATAGAGTCATTGTTCAAAATACCTGATTTTGCTGCTTTTTCCCAGCTTTCAATGTCTTTTTCAGAAAGGTCTTTTCTTTCGTCTTCTGTAAGTGGCTGGTAGTAACTGCCTTTGTTTTTCATGCGTTTTTCGGAAGTTACTTTGTTAAGGTCTTTAATTAATGAGTTATAGCTATCAACAAAATCTTTTATAACAGTATAAGCATTTTCTGTGTCACGCTTTATGCTTATAGTAAGCTCACCTGCTGTTACTTCATTTAGGCTTAAAGATAACTTTAAAGAATCAATTTCTGTGCGGTTTGAGTCTGACTCCATTTGTATACCGTTAACTGTAAACACAGCAGAGGCCGCCGCAACAGAAGGTGAAGTAAAACCAAAGCCTGTAGTTAGAACAGAAGGAGAAGAAAAATTAATTGCATTTCTATAGCCTGTTTGGTTAGATTCAAGAGTAAACTCTTTTGTATCCAAGCTATAACGCATTGTAACGCCAGCGCCAAGTACGTTTACTGTGTTTATAAAAGCTGAAATTGACGTGTTTTCATTAAAAGAAAATGATTTACCGTTAATTGTAACCATCTGGTTTCCAGTAACACCAAAAGCACGCCCTAGTGTTTGGCTTAAAACGTCATTGTTCATGCCATTTGTAAGCCCTAGCTTTGTCAAAAGGCTTTTTTGCCTTAAAGCAGCCGTGCCGTTTGGCAAGCTTAAAAGCTTTACATTTGTACTTGGGTCGGCAGCATCAGGGTCTGTGCCCAAGTCTTTAATAACAATTGTGGCTTCTTCAAGCGAAGAAGGCTTTTCAATCTTAAGCTTGCCATTTTCATCAATTGAAACTTTAAAAGCCTCAGCATCAGCGGCAGCAACACCCTTTGCTTTAAGTTCATCTTGAATTGCTTTTTGCATATTTTCAGCAGTTTTTTCTGGGGTGTCACCAACCTTAAAGGTTAATCTTTCGGTACTGCCGTTATATTGAAAATCGATATAGTAGTCAGTGGTTGGGTCAAAGCCGTCAGGCAATTCAATCTTTTTTGTTGAAGCTGCCGTAAGGCTTCCGCTAATGTCTAATACAGAAACAACGCTGTCCCTAACGTTTGACTTAATAGAAACAATGCCGCCGCTATCAATAGAAGCTTGAACTCTTTGCACAGTTCCGCTGCTGCCAAAGGCACTAACTAACTTTGTGTTTAGTAAGTCAACAAATTTTTGGTTAGCTGTAGTTGGGTCGCTTTGAAGCGTTGCAATTTCAGAATCACTAAAAGACAAAGTTTTTGTTTGGCCATTATATTGAACAGCAAATGAACCGCTGCCTGTAATAGACATGACATCAGATGCCGAAATGCCTTTAATTTCTGCTGAAATGTTTGGTGTAGATTTATAAAGGTCTTTTGTTGCAAGCCTGTCAACAGAAATTGTATAATCGCCGACTCTTGCACCTGTTGAAGAAATAATACTAATAGCTTCAGAATCTTTGCCTTGTGAATCTTTAACAGTAGTTGTGCTTTTGGCAAACGTACCAGAGCGCAAAATGCTGTTTGGTTTAAGAACGTTTAAATGGTCGTCTTTATATTTAATTAGCTTGTCGGAAACATCTCTGTACGCATCTTGCTTCCATTTAAGCGACGTAGATTTTTGATAAAGCCTGTCATACTTAACTTTTTCGGCTTTCATAAACTTGGCAACCATGCCATCAATGTCCATGCCCGAAAAACCTGTAATACGCATTCTACTTGAATACAATTTATTTACCCCCTTTTACAATAGGTCTTGTTTTAACATTAACCTTTAGCAATTCTAGTTTTGACCAATACACAATGTCGATTAAAAACGGAATTGCTTTATTAATGCAGCTTAACATCATACAAATAGCTTTGCTCTTATATCGGCATTTTATTATCAAAACTTTACATTAATATTAGTTGTTGTTATTTATGTAGTAAAAAAGACATTTCAAGTAAAATTTTTCTACTGAAATGCCTACTTAAACTATAGAAATGTTAAATATTAAGCTGTTAATTCTAGGGCGTGTTTTGTAAATAAAAAATGCACAAACGCTTCCAAAATGTGTT
>CAZBLK010000037.1:0-13877 GCA_964492715.1 uncultured Defluviitaleaceae bacterium
TTGTTAACAAAACTTTGGACGATTATTCCATTTACACTAAAGAATGTTCACAACCCAAAAATGCGGAATTTTTCACTTATGAGTGCTTTTTAAAGAGAGGTTAAAATGCACTTTAACACGTATTTGAATCGAAATTGATGTGTGATTATATAAGAACTGTCTAAATGTTTTCTTAAACAATTTAAAATTAATTTCTTGAAATCATTCTAGCCATTTCTTTAGAACGTTTGATTTTCTCATACGCTTCAAGAAATGGCTTACCAAACCTATGTACACAACTTAAACTAATCGTATAACCACTTTCATTTAAATATTGCGATATCTGCAAATATGTATCACCTTTTATTAGCCTTTTTTCAACCTCATTCCGCACTGCCAAAGGCAATCTGTCTATTTTAGAATGACTACGTCTTTTTTTCACAATATCACTCCATTTCTTTGTAAGTTTTAATGTACTTATATAGTGTACTTCTACCAATTCCAAGCATTTTAGCAAGTCCTGTATGAGAGATTTTACCGTATTCCCCATTAATATATTTTTCGTATTGCTTGGTAAAATCAGAAGGTATTGTCGTTTTAGGTCTGCCTAGTTTTATGCCTTTTTCTTTAGCTACTGCAAGCCCTTGGTTTATGCGCTCAACCGTCTTCTCTCGCTCCTGTTCAGCTATGTGAGCCTTTAAAGTAACGACAATGTCAATAATCATCTTAGAAAGACTATCGTCCTTCATTTTGCCCCATTCGTTCAAGTAGGGAATATCCAAAGCAATCAGCTTTATACCTTTGGATTGAAGCTCTTTAATTTCAATGATAGTGTTGCTTGCATCTCTCCCAAGGCGGTCGAGGTCAGAAACTATAAGGATATCTCCTTCTTTTAGCTTACCTTTCATGTACTGATAGTTTGGTCTATTATCTGTTTTAACTTTACCACTTATAGTGTCCTTATACCATTCAAAAATGGTAAACTTATTAGCCTTTGCATAGTCCCTAATAGCCTTTTCTTGCCTGTCATGCTTTTGGATATCTTTGTTCGTTGATACCCTCATGTATGCAACTATCATAAGAAAAACCTCTTTCATGCTAATTTTGCTTAAAACTGTCTATAAAAACTATCAAATACTTATAGACAGTTTTAAGCCTGTTAACCTATGTAAAATCAAGAATTTTTTGCTACTTATATTATATCAAATTGTGTCTACGAAAACAAATGATTTTAGGACACTGTTTTATAACTCTCTAGCCATTAATTCAAGGTTATAAGCTATCTCTCTTGATACAGCCGCTGGCGACTGACAAGGCGTTTGGAAAACATTTGTTACTTCAATCTTCCTGTCAGCAAATGCACTTGAACCCTGTTGACTAGCACTAGAAGCATACGCACTTGCACTGCTTACTCTCATTGACTCCGCCATGCTTGCTGTTGCAGATGAAAACGCCCTTGCATAAGCTTCGCCAGCGGCTCTGCCTGCTTCTGCAAACTCATTAACTTTATTAAACAAGTCGGTAATGATATTTTGTGTCGTAGTTTCAAACAAAGCTCTCTTTTCATTTTGAGCTTGTGTCTGTATTTTCTTGTCGTCTTCAATAAACTTTTTGGTGTCCTTTTGTTGCATTTCAAGAGAAGCCTTAACTATTTCAGTTTCCTTTGTAGCAGTTTCTTGCTTTACTACAAGCTTTGCTTCTTGCGTAGAAACGTACTGTTTTAAAGTGTCCTCGGCATTTTTGATTTCATCATCACGAAGCTTGCTAAGTTCTTCTTTTTGCTTATCTAGGTTTTCCTTGATAAGAGCCATCTGCTCTTGCAAACGTGCCTTTTCGTCCTCAAGCCCTTCACGCCTTTTTCTCTTTTCAAACTCGGCTTTTTCATTGGCTATTTGTTTGTTAATCTCATATATGTTCGTTTCGTCCGATTCAAACTCAAGCTGTGCCTGCAACCGCTTAATGCGGTCTTCTGAATCCTTGTCCTTTTCGGCACGGTCTTCGCTTTTCATCAAGTCATCAATAGCTTTAATCTGTCCTTCTACAGCTTTAATTTCGGCGTTGGCGGCTTCCTCTGCAAGCCTAATTTGTTCCGCATAGCGTTCACGTATAGATTCAATAATTTCCTTATTGGCTTCTTTGGCAGCGGCAACAACTGACTTAATGCTTTCAGCTTCAACTTTGGCGGCATCATCAGCAATTTTCTTGGCATCATTCTTTGCCTTTTCGTTAGCCTTTTTTGCTTCCTCTGTAGCTTTACGTTCGGCTTCCTGAATTTCTTTGATAGATGCTATACTTAAATCCTCAATAGCCTGTGTGTATCGAATGCGGTCTTGAAGTCGTTTTTCAAGTTCCCTTTTGCCAGCCTCTGTAAGCCCCTGCTCATTGGCTTTAAGCCATTCAATCATCTGCTCATTAGCGGCTACAATTTTATTCATGTCTTGAATTTCGTTTTCGGAACTGTACTTAAAAAGCTTTTCGTTGCCTTGTGCATCTGTAGCAAGAACAATGCCTTGCTTCTTTTTCTTGAGGTCAATTTCACGCTCAACAGCCTTTATGCGTTCATCAGAAGCTTTTATTTCAATGCTTAAAAGGTCATTTGCTTCATTTAGGGCTATTTCTTTTTTCTTTTCAGCTCTTTTTTCAGCCGCATCAATTTGAATAGAATCAATTTGTTTTTCAACTTCCTTTAGCCTTTCGGGATAATCAGCAAAAGTGGCTAAAGCCTGTTCTTTTAAGCTTCCTAGTTTGTCAAGAAGGGCTGTATAATCAGTTTTTTCTCTGCCTTTATCAAGCTCTTTTATTGCATTAAGCTCTGCCGAAAACCAATCATCACTTGATTTTCTTCTCAAAGCATACATTTCAATATCAATAGCAGTGACAGTGTCCTTATGCTCTATATACTTTTGTCTAAGCTGTTCCAAAGCTTTAATTTGTTCATTGACTGAAAGTTCTGTAAGCCCTTTTTGGTTTTCGTAGGCTTTGCGGTCAAGGTCATATTCTTCTTTGATAAGCTCTTCTTTGGTCTTGATTTTTTCTTTTGCGTTCTTAGTGTTCTTGTCATCATCAAGATTAGCTTCACCAGTAGGAATATTTTTAATGGCTTCAATTTGAGCAATAGCTTGTGAATACACCTTTTCCATCTCTGCTTGAGCATTGGTAAGTGTCCTTAGTTGCTTTTCTTTTCGCAAATCGTCAATTTCAGCATCACCTGAATAATATAGCCGCCTTATTGCTGTTTTGGCTTGATATTCTTCAACTACATTAGCAAGCTCCTTCTTACTGTTTTCAATAGAGTTTTTAAGTCTTTGAGCTTGGAGCATTTTTTCATCAATCAAGGCTTGTTTCTGCTTTTGTGTTACTTCCTCAATGACTTTTGCAAGTCCCTTTTGCCAGTCAACGTTTTCAGCTATGTGTTTTGCAACTTCGGGGTAAAGGTCAATAAGGTCAACAAGCTTGCTTGCTGATAACTCCTCACCTTTGGCAAGTGTAGTGTAAGCGTTGTTAAGGTCGGATATGCGGTCGGCTCTTTCCTTGAGAAGTTTTAATTCTTCTTCGGTTATTTTAATGGCTTCTTCTGTTGCTTGAGCGCTTTTTTTAGCGTTTTCGGTGTAGTTTTCAACTTGCTTCGCCGCCTTTTGTTGAGCCTGTTCAACCTCTTTCATAAGTTCGTCATATGCCCTTAATTTACCATCTGCATCACGAACGGAAATTCCAAGCTCAGCGAATTGCTCACTTAACTCACGAAGTTTATTGTCTTGTTTAACAAATTTAAGGTCACCGAATTGACTTTGAGAGAATGTATTCTCATTGGCTTGTTTTTGCAATTCCTCATATTCTTGCCTAAGTTCAGTTAATTTTAGCTTTAGCTGTTCGGCTGTCTTGTCCATACCTTTGAACATGTCAATGTTTTCAGCCGTTGCGCCTTCTCTTAAAAGCTTTTTATTTGCTTCAATTTCTTCATTCAAGGTTTGCAGCTCTTCTGCTAGTTTTTTAGATGATGTGTAGGCAACTGCAAATGCAGTCACTACCAACCCTACAACTAGCGGAATACCTGTAAAAGATGCCTTAACAGCTTTTAAAGCAGTTGCAAGCTTTTCAGAGTTTGAAGTCAAAGCTATTTTTGCGCTTGAAGCTAGAGTTAAAGCCCCAACAAAAGTTGTTGTGCCAGCAACCAAAGCTTCATTTTCTCTACCAACATCATTCATAGCTCTAGCTAAATCGGCAAATAAGCCAACTCCGTCTTTAAGCATAGGAGCTAAAGACTTTCCTAAAATCGTGAAGCTTTCTCCCAAAGCAGTGGATAATTCATTTGTGGCACTTGACAAGCTGTCCGAAGCATTAGCCGCATTCCCAACTACGGCTTCCGTTTCTTTCATAATTCCATTATAAATGGCTTGCACTTTCTGTGCTTGCGTAAGCTCGTTGTATGTAACACCAATCGACTTGGCGTACTCCTCTTGCATCTTGGCTATGTTTTTGGTCACACCTGCCGCATCCGAAAGTACAGAGTTTTCATTCCTTATACCTTCTGTAGTCACCTTGACTGCTTCGCTTAAAGTGTACTGTGATTGCCTGTTATAAGCCGCACTATCCTTTAACCTGTCCAGTAACCGTGAGGTCTGCTCTAAAGAAAAGCCGTAAATGGTAAGATTTTTTATAGCTTCTGACGCATCTGTTTTAGATAGAAGGTTATCTGCTGTTTTTTCACTGACAATTTCAAGGGCTTTAGAGGTTGACTCTCCGACATATTCCATTTGAGAAGCCAAGCCCTTCAAAGCCATTTCAGCTTTATTAAATGAATCAACGCCCTTTTTAACAGCGGCGGCAACAGTTATAAAAGCACCCATAGCCGCAAAACCCACCTTTGGCAGTGCTACTTCTACTTCTTGGCTGGATTTCTTAACGTCTTGAAGGTTTTTGTTCACCTCTTGAAGCTTGCCCGAGGCTTCCTGTATGCCGTTGGAATTAAGCTTAACTGTTATGTCTTTATTGATGCGCTTAATCTGTTCATCAAGTGCGACTATTTTGTCTTTTGTGGCAGTAATGCCACTTTCGTCAGTTTCAAGCACAAGAGTTTTTTCCAACTTGCTTCGTGCTTCAATTAGAGAAGCTATTTCCTTTTTGATTCCAACAATTTCTTTTGTATCAACTGTGACTTTAATCTTTTCTTTGAGTGTGGCAATTTCATTATTGATGTTGCCAATTAAAGTTTTGGCTTCTTTCATGCCGTCAGTTTCCACAAAAAAGCTAACCTCTGCTTCAAGCTGTTTTTTCTCTTTTTCAAGTTGTTTAAGCTGGGCGGTGAGTTGCTCCACACCCGAAGCTTTAAATTTCAACTGCAATTCTTTGTTTAGACGTTCTTTTTCGGCTTCAAGCTTTTTCAGTTCACCTTTGGCGGCTTCCACGCCTTGTTTAACTCCGTCTGCTGTAACCCTTATTGCTATAATCATTTCATCAATCGTCACTGTAACACCTCTTCCATATAGGTTTATTTTTAAAAAGGTTTAGACTTATAATAAAGCCTAAACCTTTTATAAAAGTTGATTTAAAAGCTATTTAAATGCCGTTTATAAGCAGATTAAACGCTCTTTGAAAAAATGTTCTTTACAACTTCCTTCGCTTTCTCATGCTCTGCTTTTGTCGTTTCGACATCATTGTTTTCTTTTTCCTGCTTTGACTGCAAAACATTTTGTGTAACAGCTTCTGTTATTCTGTCAATAAGTTCTTGTTCGTTTTCAATACCCATTATAAATCCCCCAATCTTATTCTAAGTTTACAAAAATACCTTGAAGCTTGTTACTTGTTATCCATAGGTCGTGATATTTCCTATAGTTAATTGTAAAAGCATCAGCTTTAATGTTTTGGTTAGGCTCGAAAATTCTTACTTTTTCAGTTTTTGAAACTGCAATAGGTGCATTTCTTGCCGTGATAATCCAGTTAATAGCCTTTGCATCATTTGACTTTTCAAAGCCGCCTTCTTCTTGCCCTGCTTCCCCAGTTTTGAATATGTATTCAGAGTAGAGCCTTGCAGAAGGAACGCTAATAATAGGAATGCCGTCAATTGACTGTACCTTTGTAAAAATATCCCCCTTTGAAAAATCCATAACATCAAGGCGTTTGGATATCTTTTCATTATTGTTAAGCACTTTAGATGTTTTAGTGCTCATGGTAATTACAAGAGGCTTGTCCTCACCAATTATGTCTTGAACTGTTGCAATATCCTCATTAAGCTTTTCCCAAATGGTGCTTGATGTTGGAGTATACCCTGTTGAAGCTTTACCATTTTCAATAGCAATAGCTGCAATTTTACTATACCTGTAAGCATCAACTTCGGGTATAACACAGTCAGATTGGAACGAAGCCAAAATGTTAGCCGCCGAAGCCAAGAAGTTCGTTTCGTTTACATCCATGGCATCAATTGAGAAGGTTCTCGCTCTGTCCATTGTCAACTTATGTGTTTCAAAAGCTAGGTTGATGCTTCCTGATGGGAAGCCTTCTTTCCTACTGTAATTTGCTAAGCCGTCCATTGTAATAGAAGCAATTTTAACCTCATTGCCACCATTATATTGAACAAGCTCTGAATTAAGCTCCATCCAACCTGATGTCGCCTTAACGTTCATTTGATAATCCAATTCATCTTGAAAAATCTCTGCATACTCTAAAACATTACCCATTATTTATTACCTCCCACTCATTATATTTCGCACTTGTTGTTGTGCTTGTGGAATAGAATTTGAATTACCGCTACTGTAAGACGGTGTTTTACCAGCCAATCTTTTCATTACATTTACTTGAACTGCTTTGTCAAAAATATCAGAAAAACGGTCAATTCTTTTTTGTGTAGCTTCGAGGTTTTCACTTATGACAAACTCCATTACAGAAACTGGAATATCCTTTGCTTCTAGTAACTTTGCTGTGTCAATTTGAAGCCTTTCAAGGTTAAGTTGTTTTTCCTTTTCCTCTAATTCCTTTGCTTTAGCTTCAAACATTTGCATTGTTGGGTCAGATGCGCTGTCTGTAGCTTTGTCTGGTGTGTTGTCTGTAGTGTTGCCCTTCATTAACTCTGTGAAAAAGCTACTTAATTTGTCTTTGTTATCACCAAGAAACTTTTCCATGTCAAATTCGGAAGTTTGAGCTTCTGATGATTCAATACTTCCTTCAATAGCTGACTCACTTTCTGACGAAACTCCTTGTTCTGATGTTGCTGTTGTACTTTCTTCCATTGTTTTCTCCTTTCTAAACCTTTGCCGATATAGAACTCTTTATTAGTCTATAGACTGTCCTTTCACTTATTCCATATTTAACGGCTAAGCTTTTTCGATTTTTACCATCGTACTCAAATAAAACTTTTTTGTACACATAGCTCCTAATTAATTCATTAAGCGTTGGAATGTACACTTGACCACCACCAAAGTGTTTGCACATTTCAAGCAAAGTTTCCATTCCACAGGCGATTGCTATTTCTGAATGGTTTTCGCTTAAATCATCTATCTTTAATTCTTTAAGTAAACTCATGTCTAGCATTATCATCACCTTTTTCTATTGAAAATCGTCCAAGTAAAGTGTACAGCTTTTCGTAGACACTTTATATTGTAATTTAGGGCAAAACTTACAATTGAATTACAAGCTTTAAATTAATATAATTACTTCACCTTTTAGTCTATAGTCATCAGCAACACCAACAAAAAAGATGTAGCCTTTTTAACAGGTTACATCTTTTTTATGCTAAAAATGAATATAGCTCCAAACCGTTTTCGGGCTAACTTCATACTTTTGTGCAAGTTCTTCTATTGTAAATGAACCGCTTTTATAATCTGAAATAATTAAGCCTTTTATATGCTCATTGAATAGGGCGTCAGGCTTAGGAATATATATTCTTCTTCCACCTGTAAGCTTGCATAAGTTATAAAGACCAGTAATACCAATAGCTTTAGCGTATTTATTCATTGGATAAGGTAGAAGCTCGGGGATTATCTGTGCCAACATTTCATCAATGTTTAACGCCATCTCAGCCATCACCTCTCTAGTGCATATGCCCGTTCATGTCAAGCTCCGAAGACATTTTAAGCATATGCTCGGGTGCATTGCCTGTTAGTAAAAGGTGTGAAAGCCTTGTTCCGTCCTGCACGCCCTGTACATATGATATTGATGAGTATTCGACTATTACGCCTGCACATTCTTCTAGCAACTGCGTTACATCAATTTGCTCTGCTTTAATTAGCATGTTAATCCTTTTTTCTGCTTCCTTTATAAAAATGTTGTTCCGTGCAATCTTGTCTATTTCTTTTGAAGATGAATTAGTTAATGCGTTCCAAAAGTGCTTATTATCAATCACATGTATCTTCCTTTCGTTCCACAATATTCAGATAGCGTTTAACTCTGTTAAACTCGTGTTAAATTTTGTTCAACATATCTTTTGTGTAGTTAAAGTAGGGTAGAAATTTCAAACGCAATACACGCCGTCTACGTGCGTTAAAAATCACTCTGTTTTTATGCGTGTTTGTAATGTTTAAACGCTCCATCTTGTCAAGCTTCGACAGCCAAAGTTTCATTACTTTTATTTCATCTTTCGGAAAGCCATATGATTCGTCCGACAAATCAGTTAAATACCACTTACATTCTTCAAAGTACACTGTATCAAATGAGCTACCGTTTTCTAGTTCGCTTTCCATAATTTCCAAAAACTTTACAACATCAAGTAATTCTGTGTTTTCGTTATCTGAAAGTAAAAATGTGTTTATATAATCAACAACATACTTACCGTCTTTTGATACCTTTTTTTGTGCTATGTAGTGCATATGTTTCACCTTTCTTTCTAATGATTTATAATGAAGCGCATGGCGTTTTATTAACATTGTTGTGTTTTCTTGCCGACTTACGCTCCCTGTGTGTATTTCTAACAGCGTTTCCGCCCTGCATATATCCAAAATTAAAAACAATTGATACAAATATCAGTAGGTCTTGAGGAAGTTGTTTATTGGTGTACATTCGTTCAAGAATACCTAATAAAGTTAAATTGTTAGCATCACCTCTGCATGGCGGTAACGCCATGCTTATTTTAATGATATCATCAACTATAGCTCTATCTACAAAAAGTAAGCTTTTAAATTTACCGTCCGCATAATCTCTATACATTGCTCCTGTGCGGTTTTTTATGCTATTTTCCGTTTCAATCATACCTTTGTGCATTATGTCCACCCTTTCACTGGTTGTAATTTCATTATTGAAAAACTTTTGTGACGGTGATATAATGACTACAAGCTCCTTTGGTTAAAAAGCTTGTAGTCAGGCGGTTGTTACTGGTAATAACAGCCGTCTTTTTCTTTATATCAGCCATAGTATTCACCCATCATTTCAACTTGGGTTTCTTTAAGTACGTTAAAGCTTAAAGACTGTTGTTTGAGGTTTGCATATTCCAAGGCTATTTCAAATAGCTTCCTTGCCGTCCTAAGGCTCTCGTTATTTGCAATTGCAAGAAGGTATGCTGTGCATTCATCATCAAGCCCTACAAATATGGATTTTATCTCTTCAACTGTATATTCATTTATCACACGTTTTCTGACAATAATTCGATTTCTTATTTGGTCGAACTCATAACCTTTTTTAGAAGTTAACATTTGACGGTATATCTTATCATTGCCCGATAGAACAATGCCAACGCCTGCATCATCATTTAAGTTGCGAACAGCCTGCAAAGCGTTAAGTGTCAAGTGGTCGGCTTCATCAATAATGATAAGGCGTTTTGAACCTGTTAAAAAGGTTGTAAGTGTCTTCATAAGTTCGTTACGCTTATTTGATATTTGAAGCTTTAACTTCGCACAAATTAGGCTTAAAATTGCGCTGGCTGATGAAGTACAAGAATTAGCAGTAACGAATATAACGCCAACGTTGTTTTCAGCGTAGTATTTTAATGCAGTTGTTTTCCCAGCTCCTGAATCGCCACTTACCAAAACGATATCACAACGTTTGTGGGCATAGTTCACGGCAAATAATGCTTCTTTTGTGTTGTACAGCTCTTTGTAGAATTGAGCCGTTAAAACACTGTTTAACCGCTGTTTACCAACTGCTAAATACTGATTTATGGCTTTGGCTACAACTTGATTATCACCTGTATAGGAATTATTGAGGAATTGAGAAATAACAGCCGTTGACAAGCCCATTTCTTTTGATACTTGCTTTTGGGACTTCTTAGCCTTTTTCATAAACTCATTTAAGGCTTGTCTTTCTTCATCATACATGGTTTAGCCCCCAATCTTTTTAGATTCAAATTCCATTGTCAAAGCATTTGAAATACTGTTTTCCCTTCTAGCGTGCCTACTTCTGTTAACCTCTTTTTTCTTGAAGGCTTCGGTATTTTCAAAAACCTTTGGAAGTTGTTCTGTAACACTTTCTGCTTGAAGTGGTTTTTGCTCTTCATACTGCTTTTCTGTCAATTGGTTTCTAGCTATCACTTCGTGAACGCTAAGCTCTCTTGAAGGTGAGTGCTGTTTGTTAAAGTTTCTAACAGCCTTTTTCTCCTTCTGCGCCCTTTTGTAGTCTTCTTCTGTTGTCTTTCTAAACGGTGTAAGTACTTTAGCCTTGGCAATGCAAATTGCCCTATATTCTGTATCAAAAACATATAAACTTTCGATATCATCACTATCATAAGAAACAATAACTCTTTTGTTTAAATGTGGAATAAGAGCTTCGTTCCAGTAAAAATTGTTGAGATATTGAATACCGTTAGGCTGTATTGTTCTTTCCTCAAAAGTGCCACACAAGAGCTTTAAGATATCACTGTCAATGCTAATGAGCTGTGGCGAAAGATTTTCGCTATAAACTTGATTAGGAGTTTTTCTTTCCATGTCAATGCCACGGCTCGAAGTGTTGTTATATTCATCTATATAGATATCTAACAGCTCTATAAACTTATCAATATGAACAGCCTTCTTTATAATTTCTTTGTTTGGCACTTTCATTTGTTCTGGGCGTTCTTGAGCGTTTCTTCCTATGTAGGTATCGAATAGCTTTCCAAAACGGTCTTCTAATGTGCCAAAAAAGCGTTCAACTGTTTTTGCTTGTCCATGATATGGCGTTGCATAAATAGTTTTAATGCCTAGTTGGTTTACAAGGGAAATTGGATAGTCTTCGCTAAAGCTTTTAGACTTATAATCCTTGCCGTTGTCAAAGTACACTTCTTTAGGTATTACTTGGTTTTTTTCAATGCCTTTTCTTAGGCTTTGTTTTACAACCGTTGCATTAGGCTCTACACTTCTAGTTATATAAGACATTACCCTATTAGAACGTGCATCAAAAAAGACTGTTAGCCATGGTCGTATAGGCTTTCCACGTTCATCTAAAACAATTACATCACACAAATGATGGTCCGAAAACCATACACTATTAGATTCAATGTCTTGTCGGCTTCTTATCATTGAAGGAAGCTTATTTTTAAGAGCATTTTCACCTTCTCTAAATTCTAAAATGACGTATTCGGGAATTGTTCTAACCTTGCGTTCAAACGTTGATATGGACGGAATATTGGAAAACACCTTTTTTGTAAGCTCCCAACAACGTTGAACGGAACGTTTTTGCTGTGTCATGTACAGACTGTAGAAATAATCCCAAACTTCTTCTGAAATGCTTGTTTTACCTCTGTTATACCCACCACGTTTGTCTATTAATGCCAAAACACCTTTGTCATCTTTAAGCTTTCTTTGCCATCTCATCAGCTTGTGCCTGTTTATCTTGTCTTCTGGGTTATCTTCGTTGAATTTTTTTATAAATTCATCAACTGATAAGCCAGACGTGTGATATTGACATATGATAAGTGCTTTGAAGTCGGCTTCCTTTCTTTGTTTGCCTGTGAATTTAAGCATTTCCTTGTAGTGGGGGTTTGGTGTTTGGTTGTTGTATTTGGCTTGGGCTTGCTCGGAAAGGCTTTCTAAAGCTATTTCATATTTTGTTCCCCTTTTTCCGCCAACAGATTTTACGCTCCTATGCTCATAATTTGAAATTGATTTTCTTACAGCTCTTTCGGTAATTCCTAATAAAATTGACACTTCCTTTATTGATAACCAGTTTATAAAACCCCCCCCAGTTAAGAAAGTACATATTCTATTATTTATCAAAAAGAGCTTCAGCCAATATGTCTTTGCTTATATTGAGACTTCGGGCTATAGCATGTAGCACCCTTAACGAAGGATTTGTTTTGCCGCAAATTATTTTGCTTATGTGACTCTTTGTAACCTTGCATTCAGAAGATAGCCAAGTTTGAGTCTTACTTCTTGCTTTTAAATTAGAAATGATTACCATTCCAATTCTACTTGTAGTATTACATTTCTTCATAAGAGCCCCTCTCATCTATTGATTTATTAACATAGTTGATTTGTCAAGCCTATTATTTGCATACAAATTAACTCAGTTGATTGTCGGGAGGTAATTTATGAGTACTATAAACGAAAGAATGAAGGAATTAAGGAAAAGTATGCTAATGTCGCAAGTAGACTTTGCAAATATACTAGGCGTTACAGGAGCACATATTTCAAAAATAGAAAAAGGAAAAACCGTGCCCTCTGAATCATTAATAAAATTGATTTGTAAAGAATTTGGTATTTTTGAATCATGGCTTAAAGACGGCAAAGGCGAAATGGACAAAGATATAGCGGAAGATGTGATTGATGATGAAATGTGTGAATCAACAGAACAATTAAATAGATTGCTAAAAAGTGAATCGTTAAATGTTAGAGCATTGGCTAGTAAATTGAATTTGGTATTTACAAATATTCTTACCTTAGAACTTGATGACACAAAAGAAGAAACTCAGGTGAAGTATTTAGAAGCTATCTATGGATTTTTAGGTAATGTTTCCAACTATTTGAATTTGGTAAAATGTTTTTCTTCTGATGGAGTTTTTCCTGTAACCTCCGTTGACGTTAGTTTGCTAAATGATAGTTACAAAAAAATGTTGCTAGAAAATATTGACAACATAAAATTACTACTTACAGAAAAATTAAGGTAATATTTTTACGGAAAAGTTCCGCAAATAAAGAAAAATCCATTTATTTAAAAATATTGATTTTATGTTGAAATTTAAGCATTTTTGATTACTTAATAAAATATTAACTTGTTCCGCAAAAAAATAAAAAAGCTTTACTGTTGCGTTTTGTTTCCGCATTCAGCAAAGCTTTTTTATTGATTTTTAAGCATTTTCAATTTTTATGTAATGCGGAAGTAATTGTTTTTTATTTGAAGTCTTACACTTGCACTGTAGGTTTTTAAGTACAAGGAGTGAACATTTATGAATTTATACGACTGCATTTTCAAACGCAAATCAACACGCAAGTATGTAATGTCATCGCTTGATGAAGCCACGCTTGCGAAAATTACAGCCTTTGCCGACAGCTTAAAGCCACTTTATCCCAACATCAAGACGGCATATCAAATAACAAGCGATGTCAAAAATCTGTTGCCGGTAAAAGCACCGCATTACTTTTTGCTTTCAAGTGAACAAAATGGTGATTATCTGCAAAATATAGGCTTTATGTGGCAACAAATGGACTTGTTTTTATCAAGCCTTGAGCTTGGTTCTTGTTGGCTTGGCATGGCAAGACCAACGACCGAAATTAAAACTGAACATTCTTTTGTGATTGCTCTTGCTTTTGGTAAAGCTGAGGGTAGTCCATATCGTGAGTTTTACGATTTTAAGAGAAAGCCTTTATCTGAAATATCAAGCGGCAATGACAGCCGCCTTGAAGCAGCACGGCTTGCACCGTCCGCAACAAACAGCCAAAACTGGTTTTTTGATGCAAACAACGGTGGAATTGATGTTTACCAAAAGAAGTTAAACCCAATTATAACCCCTATGTATGACAAGATGAACAAGGTGGATATGGGTATTGCTATCTGTCATCTGTATT
>CAZBLK010000038.1:0-12834 GCA_964492715.1 uncultured Defluviitaleaceae bacterium
CTCCATCTTTTTATATGGAGATTATTGCCATTTACACGGATAGATATTCAGCCTCTTATTTTTTCTCACGTATTAAAACATCAGAAATTTTGTCGTTGTTTGCCGCAAGTTTCTCAACTGCTGTAGCATAATCTATGTTCAGCAAAATCATTAAAATGGCGTGCTTGGCAGAAGAATTGGAAAGCTCTAAATACTTTGAAGCCGTGTCACGGTCAACGCCAGTTGCATCGCAAACAATTTTCTTTGCTCTTTCAACAAGCTTGTCGTTTGAACATTTTACATCAACCATAAGGTTTCCATACACTTTTCCAAGCTTTATCATAGCGCATGTAGAAAGCATGTTAAGAACTAGCTTTTGGGCTGTGCCGCTTTTCATTCTTGTTGAACCAGTAATAACCTCAGCACCTGTGTCAACAATTATACATATGTCAACAATATCTTTGAAAACTGTGTTAACGTTGCTTGTTAGGCCAATTGTGCTTGCACCAAGCGTACGTGCGTAGTCAAAACCACCAAGTACATAAGGTGTACGTCCACTAGCGGCAATTCCAACAAGCACATCTTTTTCTGAAAAGTTAATTGCTTTTAGGTCTTCAATTCCAAGCTCGAAAACATCTTCTGCACCTTCGGCAGAAACAACAAAAGCTTTTTCACCACCAGCCAAAACGGGAATTACCAAGTTATCTGGCACGCCGTATGTTGGGGGGCATTCTACCGCATCTAAAACGCCAAGCCTGCCAGAAGTGCCAGCACCTAAATAAACAAGTCTGCCGCCATTTTTAAGCTTTTCATAAATTACATCAACAGCAGAAGCTATTTGAGGAAGCACCTTTTCAATTGCCAGCGGAACAGTTTTGTCCTCGTTGTTAATTATTTTAACCATTTCAAGTGTAGAAGCTGTATCAATGTTAAAAGAGTTTTCGTTTCTTAACTCTGTTGAAATTGAGGTCAATTTTATCATTTCATCACCATTTTTATAAATTTATTTTACCTAAAATCTTTTTACGCAAAGCCCCTGTAGCAGAGGGAATATTGTTTGCATTTAGGTTAATTGTTTCGTTTGCAAGCAAAGCAAAAGCTACGGCTTCTTTTGCGTCACTGTTGTAGCCTACTTGCTCGCCTGTTAAAACCATTGTGTATGGCAGAAGTTCATCTATTCTTTTAACAAGAGTTTTATTGTAGCTTCCACCACCTCCAATAATTAATTTATCAGGCTTGCAAGGGGAGAAGGTGTTTATTGACTGTGCAATTGTTCTTGCAGTAAACTCTGTAGCTGTACTTACTATGTCATAACAATCCATTTTGGCGGCTGAACATATGGAAAGAAAATGTTCTGTGTATCGTTTGCCAAAATATTCTCGTCCAGTAGTTTTGGGTGGAGGCTCCTTAAAATAAACATCTTCAAGCAATGCGTTAACAATTTCATTATTATAACGTCCTTTTGCTGCCATTTCACCGCTGTTATCAAATGTTAAAGTTCCATTTGTTAAAATGCTTACTGCTTTATCTATTACCATGTTGCCAGGGCCTGTGTCAAACGCAACAATGTCGCTTTCGGTACAACCTGCTGGTAAAATTGTTACGTTTCCAACACCACCAATGTTTTGCAGTGCAACAGATTCAGTGTTACTGCGAAAAAGCAAATATTCAGTATAGGGTACTAAAGGAGCGCCAAGCCCCCCAGCCGCTAAATCTGCAACACGAAAGTCGGAAACTGTAAGTACGCCAGTTCTGTCAGCAATTACAGCACCTTCGCCAATTTGCAATGAAGAACGAATGGTATACCCACAGTCTGTTGATGCTTCTGGAATATGGTAAATGGTTTGACCATGCGAGCCTATTAAGTCAACTTCATTTATGGAAACGCCAGCTTTTTTTGCAATTTTAATAGCACAGTCAGCAAAAACCTCACCAAGCAAAGCGTTCATATGGCAAATATCTTTTGAGGAAGATGTTTCGTGTTCAAACAGTTTGAAAACTCGTTCTCTAATTCCTATTGGAAAAGGATAGTTTTCAAACGCTATGATGGAAAGCTTTGTGTTTGTGTATGCGCCTTTTATATGACATAAAACGGCATCTATTCCGTCAACGGAAGTGCCAGACATTAAGCCAATTACAAGCCGTTCATTTTTGTTTATTACGTCTAACAACTTACTCATCTAAAGTAACTGGACACCTGCCTACGGGTTTAAATTTGCCAAGCAAAACTTCGGCAACACTTTCGTTTGAGTTGTTTGTGTATTCATACGCAAGTAAAATTGTGCCGACTTCCTTTAGTTCGTTAGCATCATACGGTATGCGTAGCGGAATAACAATTATGTTTTTGTTACGTTCATATAAACTTTTCACAAGTGTAATTTGCCCTTTATTAAGTATCCCATTGTATGTCCCAACAACTATATTGTCGTATGAAGCAACTATAGAAGAAAGTTCTGCAATGTGTGCTTCATCTGGGTTTATATCAATTTCTCTGTAGTCACAGCTTAATGTTTCCCCAAGATACTCCGCCATACTCTTTAAATGAATAATGCTATTGTCTGCCAAATTTGCTCGTATTGGGGGTGGGGATATTACAAGAGTTTTTTCACTGTCAACATCAATTGGCAACAAGTTATCATTATCACGGAGCAGTGTAATGCTCTTTAGGCTAATTTCTTTTGAAAGAGAAATATGTTCGCTGTAGCTCTCTACTAAATTTGCTGGAGCATAAGGCTGCATATTAGGAATATACTTTTTCTTCAACTCAATTATTCTGCTAACAGCATCATCAATTCGGCTCATTGGAATTTCACCGTCTTTTACGGCTTGTAAAACAGCATTAAAGCTTGAAGCCTGTGCAGGGTTATTGTTGCATAGGCAAATGATGTCTGCGCCAGCGTTTATAGCCATAATTGTACCAAGCTCTATGCCATAATGGTCTGCAATTGCCTTCATATCCATTGCATCAGTCATTATAAGCCCAGTAAACCCAAGCTTTTCACGCAAAAGCTCAGTTAAAATTTTGTACGAAAGTGTAGCAGGAAGACCGCTTTCATCAAGTGAAGGGAAAACTATGTGTGAAGACATTACACAGTCAACTCCAGCAGCAATTGCCGCTTTAAATGGAAGCAGTTCAACTTCTGAAAGCCTCTTTTCATCGTGTGAAACTACAGGAAGCCCCAAATGGCTGTCTACTGCTGTGTCACCATGCCCCGGAAAATGCTTGGTTGTTGCAACAACGCCGTTTTCTTGCGACCCCATAATGTAGTCACAGCCCATTTTGGCTACGACACTTGAATCGTTAGAATATGAGCGCACGCCAATTACAGGGTTAAGCGGATTGTTGTTTACGTCCATATTAGGCGCAAGGTTAAAGTTTATTCCAAGAGCCAAAAGTTCTTTTGCTACCATTTTACCTTCAAGATAGGCGGCATTTTCAACACCGCTTGCTGTAATAGCCATGTTTGATGGAAAAAGAGTAGCGCCAGAGTAAAGCCTTGTTACCATTCCGCCTTCTTGGTCGATTGTTAAAAAAGCTGGCATACCACAGTTTTCCATTGATATATCGTGCAAATGCTTGCTTAAATTAGCGACCGACTTATAGTCTTTTAAGTTTCTTGCAAAGTATATAAAATTGCTGAAATAGTGTTTTTTGAAACGTTCAATTTCTTCGTTTGTTAAAACATCGCCATCAAAAGACACGGCTAAAATTTGCCCTATTTTTTGTTCTAGGCTTAAATTGTTTAAATCAAACATATTGCTAGTTCCTCCTGTGCTTCTTACTGTTGCGATAGCTTTCTTCCAGCTTGTTTTCAATTTTTTCATAATTTATTCCTGCAATTGCAGCAAACAAAAAGTCAACCACCAAAAGCTGTGCTATGCGTGACGACATTGCGCCGCTTCGTTTTTCAAGCTCCATTGCACTCGTATAAATAACATAGTCGCTGTTTTCGCTTAAAGGGTTGTTGCCATATTTTGTTATAGCAATTGTTGCTGCACGGTGTTCCTTGCAAATGTCCAGAAGTTCTAAAAGCTCTGTAGTTCTGCCCGAGTGTGAAACAAAAATTCCTACATCACGCTTTGTTGTGTTTGTAGCAAGAGTAATGTCAATGTGATAATCTTTAAAAAGCATTGCGCTTATACCAATTCTTAAAAGCTTGTAGCACAAGTCTTCTGCAACAACACCAGAAGCACCAAAGCCAAAAATTCTAACGGTTTTTGCTTGTGAAATGCAGTTTGCTACGCTTTCAATTGTAGCGACGTCAAGCAACGTGTATGTATCTTGTATTGCTCGAATACTGTTGTCAACAATTTCCGAATATTTTTTTTCATTGTCATATTGCTTTATGTCGCTAAAGTCGGTTTCATGCTCTGTTCTACTTTCTGCTATAGAGCTTCCCAAGTCGTTAAGCAGCTCTCTTTTAAACTCTCTAAATCCGCTGAAGTCAAAACGTTTGCTAAAGCGCACCCAAGAAGCCTTGCTCACATTTGAACGCTCTGCAAGTTCCTCTATTGGAAGGCTTACAACTTTGTTTATGTTTTCTAAAATAAAGCTGGCTACTTTTTGTTCTGCTGGGTTAAGCTCTGGCATTGTGTCACGGATTTTAACTTCAAGGCTAGTCATAGCGTTTATCTCCTTAACGTACTTTATTGTTGTTTGCTGCCACCAAGTTTTTTGCTATTAAAACAGCACCATGCACGGCATCGTTTTCCAAGTTGTTGACAAGTGCATTTGGGTAAGCTTCTTTAACTTGCTTTTTGAACATTTCATTTACAAAATGGTTTTTCAGAAGAATACTTCCAGAAAGAACAATTTTCATTTCGTTTTCATCAAGCCCAAGCTTTTGTACGATACCTCTGCACATCTTAAAAAGTAAATATGCGGCATCTTTTAAAATTGAAAGCGCAACTTTGTCGCTTTGTTCAGCGGCTTCCTTTACGCAAATAGCAAGTGAAGCTATAACATTTTTGTTTATGTTGTCGTTGTAGATGTGGCCTATTAAGTCAGACTGGCTGTTGCAACCTGTTTTATTTAAAATAAGTTCAGTAAGCAAAGTTTTTTCTGCAAGCCCGTCATAGTTTTGCATAACAGCATTTAATGCCCTAACACTAATGTAGTAACCGCTGCCTTCGTCGCCTATAATGTGCCCATAACCGCCGACTCTTGCGGTTTCGCCAGAAGATTTTCTTGCATAAGCAATAGAGCCTGTTCCGCTTAACACTAAAGCGGCATCTACACCGTTTGCATTTGCAATTAGCGGAAGCTCCATGTCTCCAACAATAGAAACGTTGTTTGTTTTAGCAATTTTACAAATTACATCTTTTAAAAAAGGCGCAGCCTCACTGTTAGAAATGCCTGCTGTTCCTAGGCAAATGCCTAACGGTTCAAGCTTAGCTCCTGCCTTTTTACATGCGGCTTCCCAAAGTTCATCTAAGTTGTAAAACACTTGTTCAATACTGTTTGAGCAAACATTTGTTGAGTTTCCTAAAACATCAAACACCGTTGTTCCGTCCAGTTGTGCAACCCTTAAATGTGCTTTTGTTCCGCCGCCATCTATTCCTACTATACAATTCATTTTATTACCCCTTAACAGAGCCTACAGTAAGCCCTTTAACAAAGAACCTTTGCAAAAATGGATACAATGCAATAATAGGCAAAGTTGTTGTTATAATTACAGCAGACTTAATTGTAATTCCTAAAGTCATTTTTTCAGCCGCACCAGCACCATCAATTGAAGAAGCACCTTGTACTATGTTTCTAAGGAAAAGCATAACAGGGTAAAGGTCTGTGTTCAGATAAATTAAACCATAGAACCAGTCATTCCAGAAGAAAACAGCGGTGTAAAGACCAACAGTTGCAAGAGCAGGCATAGAAATTGGCAAAACAATTTTTAATAAAACGCCAAAGTGCGAAAGCCCGTCAATAATTGCAGCTTCTTCAATTTCTTCTGGCAAGCCTTTAAAGAAGTTTATTAAAATTATAAGGTTAAACTGGTTAATTGCAAACGGAATGAGCATTGCCCAAACAGTACCTGTAAGCCTTAATGATGAAACAAGCAAAAAGTTTGGAATTAAACCACCCGAAAAAAACATTGAAAAAACTACAAACTTCATAATTATGCCTCTGCCTTTCAAATGAATCTTTGAAAGAGGGTAGGCAAAAAGCGTTGTCATAACAAGAGCAATTGCTGTTCCTGCAATAGTGTAAAAAATGGTGTTTCTATACGCCGAGAAAAAGCGTGGGTATGCAAAAATTTGCTTATAGCTTTCAAAGTTTAGCCCAACAGGGAAAAAAGTTACTTTGTTGTTGATTACAGCACTTGGGCTTGAGAGTGAAAGTGCAAGCATGTAAATGAAGGGGAACAAGCAAGCAACTATTACTAAGCACATAAATGTGTAAAGAAAAATGTCGAAAAGTATTTTTCCAATAGGTTTTTTCATGCCTATACCTCCTTTAATATATTCCGTCGCCTGTTAATTTTTTGCTTATAAAGTTAGAGCTTGAAACAAGGATTACACCGATTATTCCACCAAAAAGCCCTACAGCAGTAGCGTAAGAATAGTTTTGTTGGAACAAGCCAACCCTGTAAACGTAAGTGTCTATAATGTCACTAAGCGTAGAGTTTGACGGAGTATACAAAAGCAATATCTTTTCAAAGCCAAGGCTTAAAAGACGCCCCATACTAAGAATGAACATAACCATAATTGTAGATAAAATTGATGGAATTGTTATGTAAACTATTTGTTGGAAGCGGTTTGCTCCGTCTATCATTGCTGCTTCAAACATTTCTTGGTTAATGCCTGTTATAGCAGCAAGGTAAATTATTGCTGTCCAGCCTGTAAACTGCCAAGTATCAGTGAAAACATAAATTTGCCTAAAGTATTCAGGCTCGTTCATAAAGTACGTCGGTGGAATGTTAAACCATTCCATAAGAAGCCTGTTTACAACCCCAGATGAGGGAGAAAGCAGTTCTGAAAGTATTGAAACAACAACTACAGTTGAAACAAAACGAGGCATATATGAAACAGTTTGTGTAAACTTTTTAAACTTTGTGCTTCCAATTTCGTTTAATAATATAGCAAAAATAATTGGAATTGGGAAGTTTAATATAAGGTTTAAAATTGAAAGAGTAAGTGTGTTTTTAAATGCACGCCAAAACGCAGGGTCACTTAAAAAAAGCTTAAAATAGTTTAGCCCAAGCGGTCCTGCCCAGTCTACGCCAAGTGGTGAAAGCCCAGGGCGAAAACGCCTAAAAGCTAAAATGTTTCCAAACATAGGTATATATTTGAAAACTATAAAATAAATAATTGGAACAAGCATCATTGCATAGAACTGCCAATACCTTTTAAAATAAGAGCTTTTCAATACAATAACCTCCTTTTACGGATATTTGTGGCACTACATATATAGTTGTATAACTATAGTTTTTATTAAATAGCGGTTTGCCTTAGTTACTAATTATACCAACTAGTAATTTATAAAGCAAACCGCTTCATGGGGTTAGGTAATATTACTTATAGCTTCGTAACTTTGACATTTAGAAGCTTACAGATTGTCATTGCAAAGCTGAACGTATCTTTCAATGTTTTTATCGTTCATTTCTTTTACATATGCGTCCCAATCAGTTTCGACAGACTTTTTGCCTGTTATAAAAGCGTCAGCCCAAACGTTGAATGTGTCTGAAAGCGAAGCACGAAGCAAGCCAATTTCTTCTGCTTGTAAGTCATCAAACTTTGGTGTTGGAGGAATTGGTTGGATAGCATCTTTCATTCCTGCAACAATGTTGTTTATGCGTCCATAGTTTTCATCATATTTTGAAAGTTCACGGTCAAGCTTCCAAACTAATTGAGTTACAGCTACGCCCAAACCGTATTTTAACTGCATGTATTTGTAAATACCTTCTTTAGAATTAACGATTTCATCAGTGTATTCAATTTTGTCTCCGTTTTTAGTGTAAGTTATACCTTCAACACCAAGTGACCACATTTCTGCCATTTCAGGAGAATAGAACATTTCGTCAACAGCTTTTACAATTTGCTCAAAGTCTGCTCTTTTAGCTGTCTTTGATGGGAAAATAATACCGCTGCCTGTTCTGTTCTTTGGTTGTGTGTGTGCACCTGCTGGGCCTTCAAGTGGAGGCAAAAGGTTAAGCTTAAAGCCTTCAATCTCAGAGTTTGCTGAAACGCCGCCAATTTGGTCGTAGTAAGCCCAAGAAGCCATTGCTTTACCTGTTGCAAGTTTAGTTGCCCATGCGTCGCCTTCTGGCTTAAATTCTGGGTCTAACAAGCCTTCTTTATAAAGTTTAGAGAAGAAGCTTAAATATTCTTTATACTGCTCGCTTGTTGCACCAGCAAAATATTTCTTTTGGTCGTAGTCATACGACAAAACCCATGTGCCTGAAGATGAGTTTTCGCCAAGGCTTACGCCGAATGAAGGCATTGTAAACCTATACAAAACTCTTTCAGCCGCAAGAATTGTAAGAGGGTATGAAGTAGGGTCTTCTTCCTTAAACTTCTTTAATACGTTGTATAAATCATCATAAGTTTTTGGTGCTTCAAGCCCATATTTTTGAAGCAAGTCTTCTCTTATAATAAGCCCACCGTCATAAAAAGAAGTGTCGTAAAGTGACGGCATGAAGTAACGCTTACCATCTTTAAGAGACAAACCGTCAACAGCTTCCTGAAGGTTCCATTCTTTAACAAGGTTGTTAAAGTTTGGTGTCCAGTCAGCGTAGTCGCTTATTGGGACTAAACCACCGTTTAAAGAAATTGCAGGCATTTCGCCTTGGTTACCTGTAATGTAAAGAACAACGTCTGGTGCAGTGTTTGTGTTAAGCATTGTAGAAACTTTTGTTAAGTAGTCTGCAATTGGGATAATTTCAAACTTAACGTCTACGTTAAGACGTTTTTTAATTTCTTGAATTGCTAACCAATCATCTTTAAAAGGAAGTGTAGCATTGTCAGAATATGTAACAGTAAATTTAATTGGCTCTCCAGCTTTTTCAGTAGAAGGTTCAGATGTTCCAGAAGCTTCAGTTTGAGTGCCTGCAGCTGGTGTGGTTGCACCGCCGTTTGTTGCAGGCGTAGAGCAAGATGCAAAAAGTGTAATAGCTAAAGCCGAACTAACTAAAGCCATTGCTTTTTTTAGTTTACTTTTCATTTAATATCCTCCTTAATAAATACTATGAAACAAATATTTCACGTATCACTAATAGTGTGAAACAATAGTAACATGAGATTTTATAATTGTCAATACTTAACATAAAAAAATAAAATAAAATATTTTTTATATTGTATATTGCCAAAAAATCCACCTTGTGGTACTATAAGTCGTATATTTTTTTAGGAGTGATTTTTTGGCTAATGTTTTATGCGGTATCGACAATATTAGTGATTTTTTGCACTTGTTTGAGGGCAAACGGTTGGGCTTGCTTACAAACCCAACTGGAGTTAACAACAAATTTGAAAGCACAATAAATATATTACATAAACAATTTAATTTAACTGTTTTATTTTCACCAGAGCATGGTATTCGTGGCAACATTCAAGCTGGCGTGTGCGTTGAAAATTATACTGACGACATTACAAATTTACCAGTAATTAGTTTATATGGCAAAAACCACAACAGTTCATTAACGAATGAAATGCTAAATTTGTTCGATGTTTTTGTTTACGACATTCAAGATGTTGGTTCTAGGTTTTACACATATTTGTCAAAGCTGAAGCAAGTGATGGAGATTTGCGGCAGAGCAGGGAAGGAAGTTGTTGTTTTTGACAGACCAAACCCTATTGGAAACAAAGTTGAAGGCGGTTGGGTTGAGGAAGAAATGATTTCTGTGATAGGCTGTCATAACATGCCACAGCGTTACGGCTTAACAATTGGCGAACTAGCGCAGCTTTTTAACAAAAGTTCAAAAATGCCTTGCAACCTTCATGTTGTGCCAATGAAAAATTATTTGCCAGACTTGTTTTGGCATGAAACAGGGCTTCACTACATAAATGCAAGCCCAAACTTGCCAAGCATGGACGGTATTGTTTTGTATAACGGCATTTGTATTTTTGAAGGAACTACAATTTCAGAGGGTAGGGGAACGACACGTCCTTTTGAACAAATTGGCTCTCCTGAAATTGATGCCTATAAGCTTGCAGATATTATGAATGGTTATGGCTTAAATGGTGTTTGTTTCCGCCCAGTTTATTTCACGCCATCATTTAGCAAGCACAAGGATACACTTTGCAAAGGTGTGCAAATTCATGTTCTTGACAGGAAAGTTTTAGAGCCTGTGAAGCTTGGGCTTACCTTGTTTGTTGAGGCTTTAAAAATGTCTGCAATTTCTGATGATTTTTTTGTTAGGTACAGCGAAAGGTTTACGCTTGACCTTTTGACAGGAAGCAGTTTGATTAGAACAAAAAATGTGGATTTAGACGTTGTTGAGGTTTTAAAGGCTTATTTGGATAATGCAAGAAAGTTTAATGATATTTGCAAAGATATTACTTTGTATTAACTTGTGGTAATTCTGTTTTTAATCGCATTGTACATCTGTCAAAACACCAAACAACTAGGAACTTGGCTTCCTTCAGTCAATATCCTAAAAACTGGGATTTCTATAAATTGGACATAGAGCTTACCCTAAATTTGTGTTTAATTAGGGATAAGCTCTTAACCAACTCAATTGAACCATCACAATCATTAACATCGGCAGTAGTTACAATAATTCGCTAGGCAAACCCTATGTATCAACTAAATATTTACAAGTTGTTTATCTCTTTTCTTTGACCATACATCGTAGTAATAACCAACAAAATTCCAATTCCGAAAATTAGAAGGTAACATTCTTCATTGATATCCAATTTTACTAAATAGTATATCAAAAAATATTAAAGATTCACTATAAACATTCTTTTATTTTATAAATTCTAATAAGGCAAAAAATTTCAAAATACTTTAAACAAGTTCTAAAAAATATGGACAAATTATGTTTTATCGGCATAAGATACATTGGAAATATTTCTAAAGCTTTTTAAAAAACTAAAGAAAGGTGGATTTTAATGAACACTTCGATAAAAGAAATTACTTGTGATCCATGTGGTCCGTTTATTAACCTTGCAGCAGCCGATGGTAAATATATTGACCATTGTAATGGCGGAGGCGTGCAGTTTCTTCATGCAGAATCATCTGTGCGAGTTGACTGTGTCAAGGCCTTCATTGGAAAGTTAGCCGACAAGGCTTGTGCTCAAGTTGGGGATAAAATACACTACACAATTACTTACCAGAATGAGTCCTCAGTTGATGTGCAAAATGTGGTGATATTTGACAATATTTCACCTAAAACTACGTTAGTACCTGGCTCTATTGTGCCTGCACCACAGCCTGGTGAAACACTTGAAACTGGAATCAGCTGCGGCGATGTGCCAATGGGCGGGTCTGTAACACTTGAATTTGACTGTACAGTCAACGATGGTGAAACTGGTCAGATTGATAATAGCACTTGGTCAACATACAGCTTCATTGACGTTCAAAGTAATCAACAAGATTTGACTACTAACACAGACCATGCGCTGACACTAATTGTTAACCCATGCTTAAGCATTGAAAAATTTGCCGACAAGACATTTGTAACGTATAATAGCGAGGAAGTGGTATATACGCTTGTAGTAACAAACTGCGGTGATGTGGGGCTTAACGACATTGTTGTAACAGATACAATACCTGAGGGTATGAAGTATAAGCCACATTCAACATATAAGAACACTGTAGGCCCTACTAACGAAGACCCTGAAAATGGTATTACAATTGGAAACCTTGGACCAGGTGAATCTTATACTATTAAATTTACTGTAACAGTGGATTGCGATAATTGTTAATAACTTTCATAGTTTGTTTAGCAATTTTACTTTATGTAGACATTATAGCAATTCCATTTTTAGTCGATATTGTCTGTTGGTCAAAATGTCAAACGACTAGGCGTTTAGTTCTCATCTGCCAATATCATTAAAAACTGGAATTGCTATAAATTGCCGTAAAAGCTTTGCGTTTTGCGCTAAGTCTCCGTCAATTAATGTCACTTAATACAAATTGCTATAAGGGGAGATGAAAATTGCACGAATTTTTGAGTGTAGCTGAAGCATCTGTATTGTATGACGACTTACCCATTACAGCCAAAAGCAACTGCTGTACCGTTACCATTGATACATGCAGATGTATTTGTGAACAAATGTCTAAAAGGATATGTACTAGCAGTATAGAGTGCATTCAAAAATGTACAGTTCATCTAATCGATGTAAATTATGAAGAAGGCATTATTACCGCATGGTATGAAATTATGCTTTATTATGTTGACAGTAAAGGAAGGAAGAAAAAGGTAAAGGAAACAGACAGCATGACTTTTGCTGCATCGTCTCGTTGTTCTTTCAAAGACGATTTCTTTCAAGTTTGTATACCCGAGTCGATTTGTGCTACTATCTGCTGTGATGAAGTGCTCGTTGGGTTCTTTATTAAGCTTTATTGGTAAATTCGTTCGCAGCAGACACACTGGTTATGCTGGCTATAGTGCCATTTGTTTAGGTATTGGCGTCGTAGCCTGCGGTGGTGATTTTAAATAAACTAAAAGTTTGATGTAAATTGCAAATACGTAGTTTACATCAAACTTTTTAAATGTTCACATATTTTGCGACAAAACGCCACAAAAAGTGTTATATCACAATTTGATAAAGATGTTCACTATTATACGATAAAAAATCTTTTATGCGTTTGATATTATTATCGCAAAATGGTGACTATAGTGGTTTTTGTATAAAACAGTAACGAAAAATGCTAAGGTGTAAAAATAAGCAAGCAATACATTTCTTAGCTTA
>CAZBLK010000039.1:0-12224 GCA_964492715.1 uncultured Defluviitaleaceae bacterium
TCTTTTGCTTGCTCAGAAAAAATGTTTGTGCAGTAGTATCCTGTTATCATCTTCTCACCATCCAATAATTATTTTTTATCCAGTCGCAAAATACAAATAATCCTTACATATACACCAAAAGCTGCCAAATTCTCATTCGACAGCTTTCCAAAAAATCGAGGTAGCGGGATTCGAACCCACGGCCTCTACGTCCCGAACGTAGCGCTCCACCAAACTGAGCCACACCTCGAAAAAATGGAGCATAGGGGACTCGAACCCCTGACCCCAACACTGCCAGTGTTGTGCGCTCCCAACTGCGCTAATGCCCCTTAAAATTATGTAATAATTATATCATACTGACATTTTAATGCAACATTTTTTGGGTAATAAATTTTTATACGGTTAAAATATCTTCTAAAACATAAGTCCCCTGTGCATATTTTTAGTAAGACAACTATATATTTATATAAGCGCAAAGTGTATATAAGGGGGAAAATTTATGATAGACGAAAAAAAGGCGTCTTCACGTCACAAAATTGTAATGGATAGGCGTAAAAATGCGGCCGTTTCGGGTGTTTTAGAAGTAATTTCTTTTGACGAGGAAACAATTATAGCCGAAACAGAAATGGGCATTTTAATAATCCGTGGGGTAAACCTTCATGTAAACAAGCTAAACCTTGAAAACGGCGACTTGGAAGTTGAAGGCGACATTTTAAGCTTAAACTACGAGGAGCATATTTCTGGGGGCAAGGGCAAAAACTCGTTTTTTGGAGGGTTATTTAAGTAGTACATAGTTTTTTGTTTGGCAGCCTAGGTAAGGCCGAAATCGAGGTGTTTTTATGATAATGTCAATGAAGGCACAAACGCTGCTGTTTTTGTCAACGGCTGGGGTTGGTGCGTTGATGGCATTTATTTTTGACATATTTAGAATTTTAAGAAGGGTGTTTAAGCACCCAAATTTTTTAACGTACATAGAGGACGCTTTGTTTTGGCTTGTCGTTTCGTTTTTAATGTTTTACCATTTGCTTGTAAAAAGCTATGGTGAAATTCGCTTTTTTTCTATACTTGGTTCTTTTTTGGGCGCATTAATTTATTTTTTAGCAGTAAGCAACTTTGTGCTTACGTTTTCTGTTACTGTAATAAACTTTTTTAAAAAGGTGCTTGCTATTGCAATTAAAATTATTTTGTTTCCAATTAAAATTGTGCTTAAAGCTTTGTCGTATCCGCTTGGGTTTGTGTACCGCATTTTTCGTCCAATTTTTGCCGCTGTCGTATTACGCTTAAAAAAGCTATTGCAAAAGTCAAAAACATATGTCAAAATAAAAAGTGGCAAAGCCCTAAAAGAAATTAATATTATTATAAGAAAAGTTTAGGGAAAAAACTTAGAGGTGGGAAAATGTCACGCAAAAAAGGGGTTGCAAACACGCTGCGAGTTCAGCTTTATGCTTTGTTTTTAATTACGCTTATTGTGTTTTTTTCCGTTGTTATAAGTATGCAGTTTGGCGGTTATATGGAGCTTGCAAAAAAAGAGCAGGTCATTAAACAAAAAATAGAAGACGAAATAAAGCTGGGTGAGCAGTTGGACACCGAGCTTTCTCAGCGTGGCAGCCTTGAGTACATTGAAAAAGTTGCAAGGGAGCAACTAGGGCTTGTTATGCCCGATGACATTTTGTTTTACCGTGATAATACAGCAACACCGTAAATGATTGATATTGTCTATAGAACTGGAGAACCAAAATGATAAACAAAAGAAAACCCGAGCTTCTAGCCCCAGCAGGCGACCTTGAGAAGCTTAAAGTCGCTGTAAAGTACGGCGCAGATGCCGTTTATTTAGGCGGCAACAGCCTTGGGCTTCGTGCAAAGGCAAAAAACTTTCAAGACACAGAAATGAAAGAAGGCATAGCTTTTGCACACGCACACGGAGCAAAAGTTTTTGTTACTGTAAACATTTTTGCACACAACCAAGACTTTGACGGAATTGAGGAATATTTGCTTTCGCTTCAGCAAATGGGCGCTGATGCAATTATAGTTTCTGACCCTGGCATTTTTTCGGTTGCAAGAGAAGTTGTGCCAGAAATGGAAATTCATATAAGCACACAATCAAACACGACAAATTTAAGAAGCATTAAGTTTTGGAAGTCGCTTGGCGCAAGCCGAATTGTGCTTGCACGGGAACTTTCGCTTGAAGAAATTAAGCAAATTAAAGAAAGCCTTGCGGACTGTGAAATTGAAGCGTTTGTTCACGGTGCAATGTGCATGGCATATTCTGGCAGGTGCTTGTTAAGCAACTTTTTAACCGAGCGTGACGCAAACCGTGGCGGTTGCTCACAGCCTTGCCGCTGGAAGTACAACCTTGTGGAGGCAAACAGGCATGACGAACAGTTTCCAATTATCGAGGACGAAGGCGGCACGTTCATTTTAAACTCAAAAGACCTGTGCATGATAGAGCATATGCCAGACTTGTTTGCTTCGGGCATTGACAGTTTTAAAATTGAAGGCAGAATGAAAACGGCGTACTACGTGGGAACAGTTGTTAAAGCGTACAGAGAAGCTATTGACGACTACCATAAAGACCCTAAGCTTTATGAAGAAAAGCTTAAAAACAGCTACTACTTGCAGGAAGTAGAAAAAAGCAGCCACAGAAAATTTACAACAGGCTTTTTTTACGAACGTGGCGGCAAGGACGCACAAAACTATGAATCAAGCTCTTACGTGCGTGAGTTTGACTTTGTTGGGATAGTAAAAGGCTACGACAAAGAACGAGGGCTTGCGCTTGTTGAGCAACGTAACAGGTTTTGCGTGGGCGACAAAGTGGAGGTTTTGTCCCCTACGGTTGAAGGCTTCAAAGAAATTGAAATTACAGAAATGTATAACGAGTTTATGACGCCTGTAACTTCTGCCCCACATGCGGCGCAAATTTTGTGGGTTAAAGTGGATTGTGAGTTGGCGGAGTTTTCTATGCTTAGGAAATGTGTAGCTGTAAGTTAATAAATAAAGATTTATAAATAAAGATTTATAAAGGGAGTGCTTTCTAGCACACTTACATAATCAAAGAGGATACAACCTTTTTTATAAGCTTCAAAAAGGTTGTATCCTCTAAAAATACACTACGAAAAATTTAACCCGTCCATTTCGTCCCTAAACTCTTTAGGGTAATCCGTAATAATTCCGTCAATTTGAAGGTCTATTAAATACCCAACAATTTCCCTGTCATTAACTGTCCAAACAAACACCTCACGCCCAATTTCGTGGCACGCCTCGACTATTTCTTTGCTTATAACAGTAGATTCTACGTTAAAAAAGTTTGCAGGAATTTCTGCCAAAGCTTCTGGCGTCATTTTTCCAACGCCGCTTACAATGACGTAGCCTATGTAAAAGTCGGGGTACTTTTCGTAAAGCTCTATAAGCGTGTCATAATCCGTTGTTTGGAAAATTACGTCTTTTTTAATGTCCATGCTGTTTGCTTTAAGCACTTTTACAACTTCGTCCACAAGGCTTGCTGTTTCGTAGCCGTGCGGCTTTAACTCCAACAAAAGCTTTGTTTTGCCTTTTACAGCTTTGCATAGCTCGTCAAGCGTGGGAATTGTGTCTTCCATTTCCCTTTGCGAAATTTCAACTTTTTTAAGGTCGCTTGCAGTAGTTTCGTGAATGTTTATCATTCTGCCGGAAAGCCTAATTAAATTGTAGTCGTGCATAATTATGGGGACGTTGTCCTTTGTAAGCATTACGTCAATTTCGGCGTAGTCGGCTTTTTGCTTTGTCGAGCCTAGCACGGCTTTAACAGTGTTTTCAACGCCCGACAAGCTGCCCCTGTGCCCAATAATTAAACTTGGAGACTTAAACTCGTAGTAATTTATTGAGTTAAGGTAAACAGGTACGACCAAAAGCACCAGCAAGTACGCAGGGCGGCGTTTTAAAAACCGTGGCGTTAACCTTGCCCACAAAAGCCGCCCCATGTCTATGAAGGAGGAATTTTCTGCACTATCTTCTGGAAAGCCGACTACATTAACGTAACATACAAAAATTGCAGACAAAACTATAGGCATGGAAAGCAATTGAAAAATGTCGATAAACAGGTTTATTACCGCATTTACAACTGGTGTTTCTATTTTAACAAAAGTATGTAAAATTAAGTCGGGCAAAAACCAGCATAAAACTCCAAAAGCACAAACCAAAGCAACGTTTAAACTGTTTCCTTTAATTAGCTTTAAGCTTCTTTTTGCACTTTCGCCAAAACTTAACCTTTCAAACACCATTAATGGAAAAACAAACACTAACTTTAAAAGAATTAAAAGCGGAAGAAACTGTATAAGAAAATTAAAAATAAACCCACCGTTGTACCGTGCAATTTCGCCTGTAATAAATTTGGGGATAGAAATTGCAGGCAAAAAAGTAGCACCAAGCCCCACGAAGTGCAAAAATGGAATAAGCCCAAGCGCAAACAGCGCAAACAACAATGTTGAGGGGCTGTAAAGTGAATTTAAAGAAAAAAGCCCCTTCTTCATTGCAAACCACAAGGAAACCCTTCTTCGGCGAAAGCCCTCTTTTAATAAAATTAAAATAACAGAGTATTCATAAAAAACAACTACAACAGCAAGCAAAACTAAAAGCAAAACCGTAAGAAGCCCCAAAAAGCCAGTTAAAAAGCTTGCTATGTCGGCGTTTAAAAGCACATGGTAGCCCGAAGCCTTTATTAATGTGGCAGAGGTTAAGCTTGCAAGCGGTCTGAAAACAAGCCATACTGCGGCTATGTACATTATTTCAAAAATAACTATGTTGTAAAACGAATACTTTAAGCTTAAAAGCATTTGCATGCATGAATATTTTATGTTTGTTTTCTTAGTTTCCAAAGCTGCACCTCTTTTTAGCTCTGTAAAATGTGCTACTTGAAAATATACGACATTATAAAATTTAGGTTTAAATTTCTTTATATTTTTTTAAAGCTACGCTGTCTGTCATACAAGCGATAAAGTCGCAAACTGTTCTGTCCAGCTTCTTGCCGCTTTTGTACATAACAAAAAACGCTTCATCCATTTTGTTTGGGTTTTTAACAAAGTGGGTGTACAACGTTTTAATAATTTCGTCTGCGTTTATTCTTTCTCCTGTAAGGCGTGGGCTGTTGTACACTTTCTCGAACATAAACTTAATAAGTGTTTGCAACGCTTCATTATATTCAGCTTCCAATAAAATGTCGCCTTTTTCAAGGCTTGAATAAATTACGTTTGAAACTAGGCTTCCAATGCGCTCTCTTTGTGTTTTGCCTAAAATTTTATCGCTATTTTTTGGCAAGTCCGCTGAGGAGATTATGCCCATGCGGATAGAGTCGTCTATGTCGTGGTTTACATATGCAATTTTGTCGGAAAGCTGAACAACTTTACCTTCAAGCGTTTGTGGCAGAAGCCCACGCCTGTGGTTTAAAATTCCGTCCAAAACCTCATATGTTAGGTTTAGCCCTTTGCCCTCGTTTTCAAGAAGTGACACAACACGCACGCTTTGCTTATTGTGCTGAAAACCGCCTTCTACAAGCTTGTCCAAAACTGCTTCGCCCATGTGTCCAAACGGAGTGTGACCCAAGTCGTGCCCAAGGGCAATTGCTTCCGTTAAATCTTCATTTAGGGAAAGCCCTCTTGAAATTGTGCGTGAAATTTGGGCAACTTCCAAAGTATGTGTAAGCCTTGTGCGCTGGTCGCTCGTTGGGTTTATAAAAACCTGCGTTTTGTCTATTAGCCGCCGAAAGGCACGTGAATGTATAATTCTGTCACGGTCACGCTGAAAGTCTGTTCTAATTAAACATTTGTCGCATGGTTTTTTGCGCCCTTTTGTAAGTGCGCTTTTTGCGGCAAACGGCGAAAGGTAATCGTTTTCAAACTGCTCATTCTTTTCTCGTATAGTCAAAGCCATTTTACGCCAACTCCTAAGATGTGGTAATGCCCACATTCCGCCCTTTACACACAAAACTTTAGTGCCCCATATTAGCAAACCGTGTGTACTGCGAAAGCCACATTAAGTCAACAGTCCCTGTTGGGCCGTTACGCTGCTTTGCAATTATAATTTCGGCTTGATTTTTCTTTTCAGTGTCAGGGTGGTAATATTCATCTCTATATAGGAAGGAAACAACGTCGGCATCCTGCTCGATTGCGCCAGACTCTCTTAAATCGGAAAGCATGGGCCTGTGGTCTTGGCGGCTTTCGCACGCACGGCTAAGCTGGGAAAGTGCAATTACTGGGGCGTTCATTTCTCTTGCAACCGCCTTTAACGACCGTGAAATTTCCGAAATTTCTTCTTGCCGTGAATTTGAACGTGTGCTTCCTGTCATAAGCTGTAAATAGTCAATCATTATTAGGTCTAGCCCATGTTCAAGCTTTAGCCTGCGACACTTTGCACGCAACTCGTTTACAGAAATGCCAGGTGTGTCGTCTATGTACAAAGGTGCTTGCGACAAAGGCTCTAAAGCTTCTACAATTTTTGCCCAGTCGTCGTCCGCCAAGTCGCCTGTGCGTAGTTTTTGTGAGTCTATCATAGCTTCGGCGCAAATTAAACGGTTTACAAGCTGTTCCTTTGACATTTCAAGGCTGAAAATAGCAACCGACTTTTTGTGACGCACTGCAACATTTTGTGCAATGTTAAGAGCAAACGCCGTTTTACCCATAGAAGGACGAGCGGCAATAAGCACCAAGTCCGACGGTTGAAGCCCAGCAGTTTTGTAGTCAAAGTCAACAAAGCCAGTTTCAAGCCCAGTAATTTTCGCCTTCGTAAGGTAAATGCTTTCAATTTTATTTACAGACGAAAGAAGAACCTCATGAATGTGGGAAAATTCGGACGTGGAGCGGCTTTGAGAAATGTCAAAAATTTGCTTCTCGGCTTTTTCAAGGATAGAATCTACAGTTTCTTTTCCGTCGTAGCTTGCGCCAGAAATTTCGCCAGCCGCTTTTATAAGCTTGCGAAGAATAGAGCGTTCCTCAACAATTTTTACATAATGCTTAATGTTTGCCGAGGTGTAGTAGCCAGACGCTAAAACAGAAATATATTCCAAGCCGCCAACGGCTTCCAAAACGCCTTTTTCTTCCAGCTTGTTTTTTAAAGTAACAGGGTCAACAGGTGTGTTTTTAATGTACAGCTCCACCATGGACTCGTAAATTGCTTTGTTGTCAGGGCGGTAAAAGTCGTCGCCGTTAATTTTTTCATAAGCCGAAGAAATGGCCTCCCTGTCAAAGAGCATACAGCTTAAAACAGCTTGTTCGGCTTCTATGTCGTGGGGAGGCACTCTTGCAAAGCTTTGTTGCTGTTTGGGAAATTGTTCCCCGTATTGTTCGTTTATGTTTTCCATTTTATGCGCTCGTTACATTTACTAAAAGAGTGGCCGAAACTTCGGGGCTAAGCTTAATTTCGACAGTTTTTTCGCCCACTTCTTTAATTGGTTCTGAAACGTGGATTTTCTTTTTATCAATTGAAATTCCTGTTTGTTCTTCCAATGCTTGCGAAATTTCTTTGCTTGTTACCGAACCGAAAAGCTTGCCGTTTTCGCCCATTTTTACGTGAATGTTTACTTTCTTTTCCTTAATTGTTTCTGCAAGCTTTTTGTTTTCTGCAAGCTCACGCTCGGCCTTTGCTTTCGCCGCTTTGTTTTTTACTTCAATTTCGTTTATGCTTGCTTTTGTTGCTTCCTTTGCAAGCTTTTTTGGGAAAAGAAAGTTTCTTGCGTAGCCGTCTGCGGCTTCTATTATTTGACCTTTTTTACCTACGCTTTTTACGTCTTCTAATAAGATTACTTTCATTTTGGAAACCTCCTGTGGTTGAATATTTGGGGACTTCAAGAACTTGGGGGTTAAGACCTTGGGGGCGCTGCCCCCAAACCCCCGCAAGGGGCTTGCCCCTTGACCCGTTTTTTTGTGGAATTTATGATAATACAATTTTTAACTATATTTTTAGCGTTTGTCTATGTGCCTTGAAAGTGCGGAGTATTCGCCTGAAAGACCTTTGTCGTCCATAAGGAGAAGAAGCCTAAGCTTTGCTAAAAGCTTTTTGTCCAAAACTGGGTATGATGCGCCAAGGCGTCCGCCCAAAACGTAGGCATTTAAAATTAAGTCCGAAATTATTTCGGCTCGTTCGTCCGACAAGTCACCGTTTTGTGTTAAAACGTCAAACAGTGCGGCAATGTCGTTTAGTAGGTTGCATTTTAGCCGTTCAATAGCTACTACGCTTGATGTTACGTCAAAGTCAGAATAGTTTGGCATTTCCGCACCTCCTTTTTATTGCTTGTTTCGTAGTTTATTTATTTTAGCATATGTATGACGAAGTTACAAGAAGTTTGCAAAATGGTTTTTGTGGAAAAGAAGTGTTCATTTTAAGACTTCTATCGAATTTATCGAATTGCTATATTTTATGGAGCGAAAAATAAAAGGAGTGACCTAAGTCACTCCTCAAAATTAGTCGTTGTCAACAACAACCTCGTCATCAATTTTGCCGTATAGGCTTAGGCAATACAAACCAGCCAAGCCAACTAAAGCATAAACTATACGGCTAATCCAAGAACTCATGCCGCCAAAAAGTGTTGCTACTAAGTCAAACTGGAAAAAGCCAATTAGCCCCCAGTTTACAGCCCCAATAATAACAAGTGTAAGGGCAACCCAGTCAAATGACCTTGATCTCATTATTCTACCTCCTGTTTTTATCATTTAATGGTTTTTCGCCATTTTAATCACTTCACATGTTTTATTATGTGCAAAAACCGATAAAAAATTCGACAGGCAAATTAATGAGAAGCATTTTTATTTATTTTGAAATAAGACGTTTTGAAATAATAGTTGCAGCCAAAGCTTGTGCAAGCATAAGTGAGGAGGCAGAAAAATTTAACATGTCTTCTTGCACGCCTTCTTGTTCCAAATTTTCCAAAATATTTATAAAATCATTTTGCCACTGAATAACAGCCAAGCTATACATTTCTATAAAGCTTTTGTACAGCGGCTCTACATTTTCAAAATGCGGTGAAAAAACAAGCCTAATTTCTTCAAGCGAATAAATATCTTTAAGAAGCGAAACTATAACAAGCATACACATATGCCGCCTGTCGTAGTAGCGTTTGTTTACAAGCGGCGGAATTACGCCCACTCTTACATAGTTTTGCACCATTGTTTTTGTAAGCAAAACGCCTTGGCGTTCAAAAAATGTAATAACTTGCGAAAGCGTCATTTCGCCCTTGTAATTTGAAATGCCTTTTAAAGGCTCTGTTGGTATATAGGAAGAAACAGCCTGAACAAGGCTTGTCTTAATATCTAATTTTTGCATAATGCACCTCGTTTTAGATGCTAGTTAATTTTAGATGCTAGTTCATTCCAGTGTGACCAAAGCCGCTGTCACCACGTGCTGTTTCGTCCAGCTTTGTCACCTCGGCAAAGTCAGCCATACAAACTTCACAAATTACCATTTGTGCAATTCTGTCACCACGTTTTATTACAAAGTCTGTGTCAGAATGGTTTATTAGGACAACTTTAATTTCTCCCCGATAATCCGAGTCAATCGTACCTGGAGAGTTTAAGCAAGTTATGCCATGTTTTGCAGCAAGCCCACTTCTTGGGCGGATTTGCGCTTCAAAACCTTTTGGTATGGAAATGCAAACACCTGTAGCGACTGGCGCAAAATTTCTGCTTTTTAAAACAAGCTCACCGTTTACGTTTGCATAAAGGTCAAGCCCCGAAGCACCTTCACTCATTCTTTTAGGAAGTGGTAAGTCTTTCGCATTTTCTGTTTTCATTATTAAAAATTTATTTTGCACTAGATATAAACCCCTCAAAATCTATTCCAGAAACATCACCAACAGCCGAAACACACATTTGCGAAAAGTCAAACACTTTTTCAGAAAGGTTTTTCAAGTCGTTAAGTGTAACAGCTTCAAGCTTGCTTATAACTTCTTCAGCTGAAAACGTTTTGTTAAGCATAAGCACCGTTCGCCCAATTGAGTTCATGCGGCTTTCCGAGCTTTCCATGCTTAACAAATAATTGCTTTTAAGCTGTTCCTTGCAATTTGCAAGCTCTGTTGCCAAAAAGCCCTTGTCAGTAACCAGCTTAATTTCATCTTTAATAAGCTTAAACGTTTTGTAAACGTTTTCCTTTGCAAGTGCGGCATAAACCGTAAAAAGCCCTGTGTCTGCAAAGCTTTGGTTTGACGAGTAAACCGAATAAACAAGCCCGTTGTCTTCACGTACCTTCTGAAAAAGCCGAGAGCTCATTCCGCCGCCAAACAAAACGTTTAACACAGTCATGGCGTAATATTCGTCCGAGTTTGTTTTAATGCTTGGAAAGCCCAAAGCCAAATGAAGCTGCTCAACGTCCTTTTCGCATATAGAGACAGTTGGCTTGTAAATGGCAAAATTAAGCGGTGTATTTTCTGCTTGCGACGCTTTAAAACTGCCAAAATTCTTTTTAATTTGCTGTACAATTTCGTTCGGTTCAAAGTTTCCAGCAACAGAAACAACTGTGTTATCAGGGCGATAGTTTTTACCAAAATAATTTAAAAAAGTGTTGTGGGAAAACGAAGAAATACTTTCAAACGTACCCAAAACAGGAAACGCAAGCGAATTTCCAGCATAAACATCAAGCTGCATAATGTCGTGAACAAGCTCTTCTGGTGTGTCCTCGTACATGCTTATTTCCTCGGCAATGACGTTTCGTTCCTTATCAATTTCCGTCTCAAAAAAAGCAGAGTTAAAAAGCATGTCCGACAAAACATCAAGCGCAAGCGGAAAATGTTTTGCAAGCGTGCGTGTGTAATAGCAGGTGTATTCCTTTGAAGTAAAAGCGTTTATTTGTCCACCGACTGTGTCCATGCTGTCAGCAATGTCTTTTGCCGTGCGGCTTTTTGTCCCTTTAAAAAGCATGTGCTCAATAAAATGAGAAATGCCGCTTGTCGAAAGTGTTTCGTTTCTAGAGCCATTTTTTACCCAAATCCCAAAAGCTATCGAGCGCATGTACGGCATTTGCTCCATTACAATGCGTACACCGTTTGCTAATGTTACAGTTTCTATCATTTGCTATGCCTTTCTTTTTTTGTAATTTTCATTTCAACAGACACCCAGCCATTTGGGTAAACAGTTCCTTCGAGTTTCCTAAAGCCAACCTTTTCATAACAGTGCATAGCCGCCGTGTTAAAGTCAAACACCTTTAACGTAATTGTGTGCAGCGAAGTCTTTTCAAATGCCATGTCAACTAAAGTTTCCATAGCCTTTGTGCCATAGCCTTTATTTGTTTTTTGTGGGTCTATTAAATAATTCCCAATATGCGCCGTTCCGTTTTTATAGTCTATGTTTCTAAGTTCAACTGTTCCTACTACATCTCCGTCATACACAGCTTTATAAATTTCACCGTGCGGTTTTAGCGCTTTTTGCCTATCCGCAATTTGTTGCTCTGTAATGGGGTATGAATAATTGAGCCATGCCCATTGTTTAAGGAAGTCTTCACCCTTGCCTTTGTTCCAATTTATTATTGTACTATAATCTTCATTATATAGCGGTAAAATTTCAATCAAAAAATCACCCTCTTTTTATGAAAAAAAGCAGATTAAACAAAAAGTTTAACCTGCTTAACACTGCCCGAAACCGGACTCGAACCGGTACGGGGTTGCCCCCGAAGGATTTTAAGTCCTTTGCGTCTGCCATTCCGCCACTCGGGCTTGCAAAGATAATGTCTTACAACAAGCGTATTATATTACATTAAAAAGCAATTGTCAAGCGCAACATATATAAAAAATTGCTTAAAAAAGCCTATTAACTTCTTGTTACTTTACAGTGGGGCAGAACAGTTGATTTTCTTAGGCTTTCAATTTTATTGAATTTTGGGCTTTACTAGCACCAAGTATATTGTAAATACAAAAATTGCTTGTAGCGTTAAATACCTGAAAAACCTGTACCCCCACTGGGCAATAACAAGCCGTCAACAATTTTTGACCAAATTTTAAAAAAGCGGTTGACAAGCTTTTGAAAAGGTGTTATTATATCAAAACATTCGTGAGTGCGAAACGCACAAGCTGAAAGCACAAAATAAATTAAAAAGAAATTAAAAAAAGTGCTTGACAGGTTGAAATGAATGTGATAGAATATTTTCTTGTGACACAGCGATGGTCACGTAAAAACCTTGAACATTGAAAACCGAATAAATATGAAAAAACAACCATTAAAAAACAAGCAAAACATGCAACAAAATGTTTGGAAACAAACACAAAACGTCAGAAACAACTGACAGGTAAACAAACT
>CAZBLK010000040.1:0-8752 GCA_964492715.1 uncultured Defluviitaleaceae bacterium
AGGTCGAGGGCTTGACCTTATTGATTTGTTTCTTTGTTCGGTTTTGAAAGTGTTGACATTAAACAAAACTTACGAGTATGATTAATTCATACTCTTTTTGTTTTATTTAATGCACATAAAAGCAAATGAGACTGTACATTTGTTTGATTTACCTCAAGGGTATCGTTTTGAAAACTTCAAAAACGGTGACGAAAAGGATTGGGCTAAAATTTAAACTTCTGTTTTGGAATTTGACGAAGAAATGGGTTCCCTAATTTATTTTTAAAAGGAATTTTTACCACTTGCTTCAGAGCTGGAAAGAAGATGCCTGTTTATAGAGGACGAGACTGGTGAAAAAGTTGCAACAGCAACAGCTTGGTGGGGGTACACAGGCAACAGGCGTGTGCCAATGCTATATTGGGTAGCCGTAAAGCCACAGCTTCAAGGAAAAGGCTTAGGAAAGGCAATTACTTCAAAAGTTGTTGAACTAATGCTTGAAATTGAGGGCGAAAGGGATTTTTATTTACATACGCAAACTTGGAGCCATAAGGCAATAAAAGTTTATGAAAAAGTAGGGTTTTACATTACAGACGAGAAAAATTTATTCAAATATTCAAATGAAAACTATGAAAAGGCTATTTCAATTTTGAAAAGTATTGATTATTAAGCAGATAAACAGCCAACATTAAACATGTAGGCTGTTTTTTATTTTAATAAGCATAAAAATAATAATTTATCCACATTGCCCACATGTTCCATACAGCATTAACTTATACCCAGCAATCTGAACTGCTTCATCTTTCGGCGTAATACAAACCTCGGCATCAACATCAAACAGTTTTCCGCACTGCTCACAAAGCAAATGCTCGTGCTGGTCAAGTCTAAAATCAAAACGGTCGCCTGTTCCATGCACAGCAACTTTACGTATAAACCCATTATTAGCAAAGCTGTTTAAGTTTCTATATACTGTTCCCAAACTTAAATTCGGAAAGTCTTTTCTTAATTTGGCATACACCTCGTCTGCCGTTGGGTGGTTGTGCATTGTGCTAACTGCCGAAAGTATCGCTTCCTTCTGTTTTGTGTTTTTCATTATAGTCACCTCTTTAATAACAGTCACTATGTAATGATAATTTATATAAAGTTTTATGTCAATATAGCAATTCATAAATAACTATATTGACAATAGAAAAAATATCTGTTATTTTATAAATAGTAATAGTTATTATTATTAAGATAATAAAGTGAAAGGAACGTGATTAAGATGGATAATACTGCATTATTCAAAGTTGGGTATGGTTTATATGTGCTTACCGCAAAGGGCAACGGCAAAGACAACGGCTGCATTATAAACACAGTTTTGCAAGTAACAAGTGCGCCTCCGTTCATAGGTGTTGTTACTGTTAATAAACAAAATTTAACTCACGACTTAATTATGAAGTCAAAGGAGTTTAATGTTTCTATCCTTACAACCGAAACGCCATTTGAGGTGTTTAAAAATTTCGGCTTTCAGTCGGGTAAAACAGTTGATAAGTTTTCAAATTACCAAAACATTGCACAAAGCGAAAACGGAATTATTTACCTTCCAGAAAACACAAACGCCTATTTGTCTTTTAAGATAACGGATACAATTGATTTTGGAACACATACTATGTTTAAGGCCGATATTATCGATGGAAAGGTACTTAGCAATGTTGAAAGCGTAACTTACTCATATTATCAGCAGCATATTAAGCCAAAGCCAGAGGAAGCAAAAAAACAAGGCTACCGCTGTAAAATTTGCGGCTATGTACACGAATGTGAAACTTTACCAGCAAACTTCACTTGCCCAATTTGTAAGCATGGAGTAGGTGACTTTGAAAAAATATAGGGGGTGCATTATGGCAAATTTAAAGGGAACAAAAACAGAAAAAAATTTAATGGAAGCATTTGCAGGCGAAAGCAAAGCTAGAAACAAGTACACATTTTTTGCAGACAGAGCACGCAAGGAAGGTTATGAACAAATTGGTTCTATATTCGACGAAACTGCAAACAACGAAAAGGAACATGCAAAAATTTGGTTCAAACTTTTGTGAGGAGGTAACATTTACAATACAGCCGAAAACTTAAAGGCTGCCGCAAGCGGTGAAAACTTTGAGTGGACAGAAATGTACGAGCGAATGGCAAAGGAAGCAAGAGAAGAAGGTTTTTCCGACATTGCATTTTTGTTTGAATCTGTAGGCAAAATTGAAAAAGGTCATGAGGAACGTTACCGTAAGCTGCTTGAAAATTTAGAAGGCGGCACAGTGTTTGCAAAGCAAGAAAAAACTGTTTGGATTTGCCGTAATTGCGGACACATAGTAGACAGTACAGGTGCTCCTGAGTCATGCCCAGTATGCAAGCACCCAAAGGCATACTTTGAGCTGCGTGTTATAAGCTACTAAAGCTTTGGGGGCGAAATCTTTTGAAGAATTTCCCCCTAAAACTCCATTTTAAAAGGTAAGCTTACCCCACAACCCCTTCAAGCCAACTTGAAACCCCAGAAACAACAAGAAAAAACGCTGCAGCAAACTCTTTAGGCAAAACAGCAGGAAGGTTTTTAAAGCTTGACTCTGCCTTTCCTGCATTTTTCAGCATAGCGTTAGCAATGCAAAGAGTAATTACTTTTGCATTTAAGCTTCCAAAATTAACAAGCAGGTCGCCAGCGTTTATGTTTTTAACATTTTGATAAAGTGCTCGTGCACCGCTGTCGGCAAGTTCAATTTTCGCCTTTTGCATAATTTCTTCAACAAAGCTTGCAATAGTGTAAACTTGAAGTGGGCTTATGTCAAAAATTTTGCCACAAGCTTCAGCGCACGCTGTTATTTTAGAAACGCCGTCCATTTTTGCGCCCCAAGCTTCAAAAAGAGTTTTTTCAATTACGGCATTGTTCAAACCTTCTACGAAACCTTTGCTTTTGAAATTGCCATTGTTGTTTTGCTCATGCTCGCATAAAAAAGATGTGCCCATTACATTTGAATATGTGTGAATGGCGTTTTTTCTTTCATTTACGAAATCAGCAAAGCCACCACGCATAAAAGCATAAGCCCTTCCGTCAAAAAACGAAAACGCCTTCATTCCATCTAAGTACCCTAGTCGCAAATTACGCTTTGCAAACTCCTTGTCAAAAAACAAAAAATTTCCCAAGTCCCACCTTGCGTAAATATATTTAATGTCAGTGGATTTTTTCAACTTGTTTTTAACGCTTCGCCGTAGCCCAAATGCGTTTAAGTCCACAGCAACAATAGAATCTGCGCCCCTATCAAGTGCCATGTTTATAGGCAAATTGTCGTAGTAGCCGCCGTCAATATAGTTAAGCCCTTCAATGACATACGGCTTAAAGGCAGGAAAACACGCCGCACTTGCAAGCATATAATCTATAAGCTTGCCGTCGGCTATGTTTTCCTTAAAAATATTATGCGGCTTAAAGCCGTTTAACTCAACGGTTACAATGCCGTAATCTACAGGCGATTTACGCACTTTGTGCTCGTCTATATAATGCGTCAAAAGCTTTTTTAGTGATGTATATTCTGCGCCGCCATTTTTAAAAAACTCTCGTGCATAAACGGATATATCACCGTTTTTGCCCTCTGGAATTTCAAAGTCCAAAACCATATTGTTTTCAATCCGTGACCACATGTCAAGCGTAAGCTCAAATTCGTCCTGAACTATGGCAGCACCATTTAAAGCACCTACAGAGGTGCCTGTTACTATGTCTATGTTTATTCCAAGCTCACGAAGCGCTTCCCAAACACCAATTTGGTATGCCCCACGTGAGCCGCCGCCTGCTAAAACTAAAGCATTTTTCTGCATAAAATCACCCGCTGGTTTATATATAGCAATTTGATTTTTATAGTCACCATTTTGCGGCAAAAGTATCGACCGCTTCAACGACTTTTTGCCGCAAAATGGTGAACATGTTTATTCAAATTGCGGTATTACGCCTTACCCCTGCTTTTGAAGTCGCCAAGCAAAAAGCCAAGGCTGCTTGCAAAAAAATCTCTAAATTGGGCAATTGATGCAACATAGTTTGTTGAATCAATGCTTTCTACATTTCTTACAATTATAAGCACAGCAAGTGAAGCAAAACATATAGCTGCCGCTATAATTGTTTGAATTTTTGCACGTTCAGTAACGCTTGTGCTTCGTGGAGTAGCTTCTTCGACTGGCTTTTTTTGCTTGGCGTGTATGTTGCCTAAAAAATTGCTGCTTAAAAAATAGCCAGTAAGCGAAGCAGTGCTTGTACGAAAAATGGTTTCAAGCCTGCCATCAGTCTCATTTAACGGCAGATTGGTGAACACCAAAAACACATTTTCACAAAATAATATAAATAAAAACCCAATCAAAAATTTATCTATCAAGCTTATGTGTGACCAATATTTTTTTGTCTTGCTTAAAATGTCCTTCATAAGCGCACTTACCACTTTATTTTTTACATATTTACTTTATTATATGTAAAAAGTAGGCAAGCCTGTGCTAGGGGCTGTTTGAAAAATACAGTTTAGCTTTTTTTCGGTAAATTTTCCAAATTTCCACGAAAATCCACTAAAAGCTATTTATCAAACACACCCTAATTTAAAATACGTATTTTTGTGTTTTTAGTTTGATTAATTAACTTCATTTTCCAATTTCTATGTTCACCCATTTTTTCTTAAAGTACCTTATAGAAAGGATAACGGAACGCACAGAAATGTCGATTGCCATGCCAAACCAAGCTCCGTTTAAACCAAGCCCCATTGCATAAACAAAAAACCATGCAGAAGTAAGCCGCACAACCCACATTCCAGTGACAGCAGCCAAAAGTGGAAGCTTTGTGTCACCAGCCCCACGTAAAACCCCTATTACAACAATTGTTAGGCAAAAAAGCGGCTCGACAAAACCCATAATTCTTAATGCACTTGAACCTTGCTCAATTACAGCAGCGTCTTTTGTGAAAAAGCTAATAAGTACATGTGGAAACAAAACAAAAAGCGAACCACACAAAACACCGACTGCTATTCCAAAATACGTGTTTATTCTGCTGTAAACAATTGCCTCGTCCTTTTCCTTAGCGCCTAGCGAATGCCCTACAAGTGTTGTTGCAGAAGTTGCAAAGCCGTATGCTGGCATGTACGAAATTGACTCTGCCGTAACTGCAAGGTAATGCGCCGCAACAGAAACTGTTCCTAACGAAGCAATTATTTTTTGCAAAAATACTTGCCCTGTAGTAATTGAAATGCGTTCTATTCCAGCAGGAACGCCAATTTTAAGCACATTTTTAAGTACACGCCGTTCAAACTTAAAAAGACCTTTTGGGCTTAAACGTAGAATTTGATTTTTCCTAAAAAGAATAAAAATTACAAAGCCACCCGAAACCAAAAATGAAAGCGTTGTTGCTAAAGCTGCCCCCGAAACGCCCATTCCAGCGCCCCAAATTTTTAGCTTAAAGCCAAAAACAGCTACTTCACGAACAGGGAAAATTAAAAGAAAGTTGCCAAGCACGTTTATTACGTTTGCCATTAAGCTTGCGTACATTGGCGTTTTTGTGTTGCCCGTGCCACGCAAAATGTTTGAAGCTATAAGCCCACTGAAATGTACTGCAATTGAAAACGAATAAATGCGCAAGTACGAAGAAGCAGATGGCAAAACGTCTGGCTCTGCCCCAAGCCATTTTGGAACGTAGCCGCTTATAAAAAACATTAAAACCATTAGAACTGTGCTAAAAATAAAAGCTGCACCCATAGTTTGGGTTGCAACGGCGTTTGCCTCTTTAAAATCGTTTGCTCCTATGTACCGTGCAACAAGTGCAATTCCGCCAACTGCAAGCATTACAGAAAAGCTGTTCATAAGCCAAGTTATAGGCGTGTTTATTGCAACTGCCGCCGTTGCAGAAGCACCAAGGCTTCCAACCATAAACGTGTCAACAAACGACACAACACTTATCATTATGTTTTCAAAAATTACAGGCGCTGCAATTGCAACCGTCCGTTTAATATATTTGCTGTATCCTTTGAATGTTACAAAAAAATTCAAGCTATCATCACCAAGCCTAGTTATTTTAAGTTGTGTTAACCTGCATTAAATATACTATACCTGCTGATTTGAAATGTCAAACATAAACTTATTTATATGGATAATATGGGCATGATAATTTTTATAGTGTATAATGTAATCGAGGTGAAAAAATTGATAGACATAATAATAATAGGCGGCGGAACAGCAGGCTTAACCGCCGCTATTTATAGCGCACGAGCAGGAAAAACTGTAACAGTGCTTGAAGGAAACATATTCGGCGGCCAAATTGTAAGTTCGCCGCATGTAGAAAATTACCCAGGTATAAAAAAAATAAGCGGTGCAGACTTTTCGTTTGCATTGTATGAGCAAGCGGCTGAACTAGGCGTAAGCTTTGCAAACAAAAAGGTAACAGGAATAAAAGAAAACGGCAAAACAAAAGTTGTTACAACAGAAAATGAAATTTTTGAGTGTAAAGCTGTAATAATTGCAACGGGTGCAAAAAACCGTGCTTTAGGGCTTGAAAGAGAGGAACAGTTAATTGGCAAAGGTGTTTCTTACTGTGCAACGTGTGACGGTGCTTTTTACAAAAACAAGGAAGTAGCTGTAGTTGGCGGCGGAAACACTGCGCTTGAAGACACTGCTTTTTTGGCAGAATACTGTGAAAAGGTTTACTTAATTCATAGGCGTGACAAGTTTAGGGGTGAACAAAAAACAGTTGACATGCTTTTGGCAAAGGCTAATGTGCAAATTGTAACAGATGCCGTTGTAACAAAGCTTGTTGGCGGCGAAGTTTTAGAAGCTATCGAAATTTCAAATTTGAAAACAAACGAAGTGAAAACTGTTTCCGTTTCTGGAGTTTTTGTTGCAATTGGGCAAATCCCACAAAACGAACCGTTTAGCAAGCTTGTTGAACTTGACAGCACAGGGTACGTTGTTGCAGGAGAGGATTGCAAAACAAAAGCAGAAGGCATTTTTGTAGCTGGTGATTGCCGTACAAAAAGCGTAAGGCAGTTGTCAACGGCGGCTTCTGATGGTACGGTTGCGGCGCTTGCTGCTTGTGAGTTTATTATTTCGCATTTTTAACAATTAATTCCTCGCTGTAGCGGGGAATTAGCTTTTCATCAGAGTTCGCCTGTTGTATAGTCTTTGTTTTGTGTAGCATTCTAATTCTTGTAGTAGGTAGATAATAAAAAGTCTTATCAACAAAACTTGCATATAAACAAACAAGGAAGATTTATCGTTTGTTTATATGCAATGATATTAACAGACCTATTGTTTAGAGGTGTTCTTTAAAACATGAAATAAGAACTCGCAAACAAACTTGAGAAAAAGGAATACCACAATTACTTTTAAATACCTATTATAAATATCACTTACATAGTAAACAAATGTATCAATTGAGGTAGAGTTCATATCAAGACCAGAGTATTTTGAAAAGTATCCCAAAACTAAAATAAATGAGGTAATAAGTATCCCAAAGCAAATTGTATTATATGAAGTGTTTCCAAATTTAAAATACTTCATGGCATCACTCCTGAAAGTAAAATGGGGTTAAACTTCGACGTGGTTGAGTGTTAATTTGTGCAAACTTATAACCACGTAAAGTTTATTTAATATTATTATAACCCAGTATTTAGCTTATGGCAAACAATATACCAAAGCTACTGTAGCAATTGTTTTGGAATTGATGTATTTTGACTTGACGCATTAACAACTATGCCCATTTCCATTAATAACCCTAGCGAAATACTCACTAGTGTATATCGCAATTTGAATAAACAGTTCAACATTTTGTGTCAAAAAATCGTTGAAGCGCTCAATATTTTTGCCGCAAAATATGACTATAAAATTCAAATTGCTTTAATTAACTTTAAGGTGATTGATTATATGTACTACAGATTAAGAAATTTAAGAGAAGACAAAGACATGACACAAACCCAAATTGCAAAGCTGCTAAATTGCAGTCAACGAATATACAGCAACTACGAACGTGGAGATGTAGACATTCCTACGCATATTTTAATTGGGTTAGCAAAAATTCACGAAACAAGCGTAGACTATTTGCTAGAATTGACAGATAATAAACAACCTTATGAACGAAAGCCAAAATTATAAGGGCGAACTGTGTCCGCCCCCAAAAACTATTCCTTAACCATTATTTTCAAAACTTCACCAATGTAAAGTGTGTGATAATCCTTTTCGGGGTAACATTGCTCGCACAGCGACTTATCCAAAAAACATTCAGGTTCAAACGGCTGTGCGTAAAGCTTTTTACAAATTAACACAGTTTTTGCTTCTGTAAAGTATGGTGTATCAAGTTCGTGTGCGACAGTTAAGCCCGTCTTTTCAATTTTGTTTTCATCTTTCCCGGACACTGTGCCCAAATATCCAAGTTGTTTTTTAAAAGAATTGTCAAACACTGTAAGCGAAAAAGTATCAGCAGCATCAACAAACTGCTTTGTATACCTTTGCGGACGTAGCACAATGTAAGCAACGTCTTTGTTCCACAAATGTCCAAGCCCACCCCAAGAAGCGGTCATTGTGTTTTGCTTGCCGTCTTTTTCGGCTGTAATTAAAAGCCAGTCCGTGCCAATTAAAGAAAATGGGCTCTCATTAAATTCTTTTGATTCAATCTGTTTATATTGTTCCATAAGCTCTCCTTTTATTTATAATCATACCAATAAAATATTAACGTCCCCCAACAAATGTTCGGCTTTTTTGGAGAGAGGGGGTTTGGGGGAGAGAACCTTTTTTCGCCGTTTGA
>CAZBLK010000041.1:0-5105 GCA_964492715.1 uncultured Defluviitaleaceae bacterium
AGGTTGCTTTTCTTCAATACAATACATTATTATTTTTCTGTTGTAATCTCAACACTTTCATCAAAATGGGGCTGTTGCCAACCATATTTATGGTTTTGCAACAGCCCCTTTGTCATGTCAAATTTTATCTATTACTATAGCAATTCCGATTTTAATCGACATTGTCTATCGGTCAAAACGCCAAACGGCTAGGCGTTTGGCTTCCCTCTGCCAATATCGTTAAAAACTGGAGTTGCTATAGATAAACCATTTTTCAGAAGATACACCAAATAAACAGCACTAACAACAATAATAATACCAGCACTAACAATATCATACAAAGGTTTAACATCTACTGAAAGCGCACTAGCACTATTAAAAATAAAGTGAAAAATAACCCCAGGAACAATAGATTTTGTGCGAATAAACAAAACGCAAAGCAAAATTCCAATTAGAACAGCAAGAAAAATTTGTATTATCTGGCTAACACCATTGTACCCATTAAGCAAATTAATAATATGTCCAAAACCAAACAATGCACCTGAAATTAAAATAGCCGTTCCTGTATTACTGCGTTCTTCAAGTAACTTAAATAAAAATCCTCTAAAAATCAATTCCTCCAGAAACGCCACAAAAAACATAAAAACAATAACTAACAGCATATCTACAGCACTTGTGGCTTTATCAAAGAAAAACACACCGTTTGCCAAAACAACAACTAAAAGTGGAATATAAAACAAGCTTTCTTTCGCATCAACAAAACTAACTTTTGTTAGCCCCAAAACAGTAACCAAATCATTTTTCCTAGCATAAAAAAGAAAAAGTATCCCCACGCAAAATATAAGTTATAGAGTCAAGTTAAACGGCCCAAAACAAATAAAGTACCCAAAACCCCCACTTTCCACCAGCATCACTCATAACAAAACCTCATTAACCCATAGAGTTTAAAGCAGCAGTCCCGGCATATAAAAGCAGCATAATAACCAAGTAAATGCCAACAGTACACCAAAATCCAATGCCAAAAATGCCGTGTCTCTCAACATTTTCCTCATAAGAATCAACTTTTTCTTCTGCAACTAAGCTTCCCTCAACTATTTCAGCATTACACTTCTTGTTATATCTAATAAAGTACCTAATAAGAAGCACAAGAAACGGCAAAAACAAAATCATAACACCCCCCATTACAGCTACAGTCGTAAAATCAGGAATTTCCGGAGCCGTCGAAACGTCCATGCTTTCTTGCGCTGAAAACGCATAAAAAGCAATAGATGACTGAACAAAATTAATGGTAAAATGCCCAAGCATAGAAGCAACAATTGAGCCTGTATAATGAACAAAATAAACAAATAAAAAACCAAGCAAAGCAGCATACAAAAACTGCTGAGGGTCCAAATGCATAATCCCAAAGAAAATTCCGTTAACCAAAGCAGCCTTCCACAAAGCAACTTTCCTGTGCTCCGAAAATATTACACCTCTAAGGTTAATTTCCTCAAAAATAGAAGGCGTAATGCTAACAGTAAGTGTCATAACAAGGAAATTGTAACTCGACAAGTCTTCCATAAGCCCGGCAGCGTTATTGTTAAAAAACATAGCCGACAAAGCCGAAAGAAAAAACATAACAGGCTGCGAAACAATGCAAATAGCAACGATAAGCAAAACATTTTTTAAGCTTAAAGCTTTAATAGGCAAAACATCAGTAACTTTTCTTCCAGTAACAATTAAATAAACAACGAATGGCGGCAAAAATACAACAACTTGGTTTAAAACAGTGGCAACAGGCACGCTCAACTGCATAAACTGCTCACCAAAAACAAAACCAATAACAATTGTAGCAAAAAACATATACAAAACTAAAAACAGCATGTAATAATTTCCACGTCTAGGGTTAATCATGTTAAATCTCCTTTATCGTTATAAATTTCAGAAAGCTTCCTGTCATACCTCTTGTCAACAAGGCTTAAAACAGTATTTTTTATAACAGCAAATATAGGCACTCCAAAAAACATTCCAAAAACGCCCATAAAATAACCGCCGACAATTATAGAAAAAATTACACCAATAGGTGAAAGCCCCGTAGAATCCCCCAAAATTTTAGGTCCAAGAATAATTCCGTCAAATTGCTGCACAGCCAAAATGGCAACGGCAGTCCACACCGCCTGCATAGAAGCTGGGTTTGACAAAAACACAATAAAAACAACAGGAATAGCACCAATAAACGGCCCAAAATAAGGAATCATGTTTGTAACACCAATAACAACACTTAAAAGCGTAGCATAAGGCAGCTTCAAACCAATAGCTACAAAAAAGAAAATAATACCAATAATTATAGAATCTATAACTTTTCCTAGGATAAAGCTTTCAAAAATTTTGTTCGAGCTTTTCGCCGTCCGCAAAATCCTCTGCGCACTATCCCTTTTAAACATTGCATAAAGAAATTTTGTGCCAATTCTTCCAAAATTATCTTTGTCACAAAGCATATAAAAAGCAATTACAGCGCCCAAAACAAAGTTCAAAAATCCATAAGCAAGCCCTACAGTCCCTTTCAAAAGAGTGTTAAAAAAGTTAGGGAGCAAAGCAAGCGTAGTAACAATTGGCTTAAAAGCAAAGTCAAACAAATCCTTAGCAGAATAGCTTGAAGAAAACACTTCGTTAACAGAGTTAACGACAGCGTCAACCAAATTATTATCACCCAAATAAAGGTAATATTGCTCCTCAAAATACTTAATGTTGTCAGGCACAGCCATAAGTAAGTTTTTGAAGCTTTCAAAAACTTCCGGGAACAAATAGCCAATAAGAATATAAATACACCAACCAACAAAAACATATGTAAGCATAACGCTTAAAATGCGCCTAAACCTCAAATGCTTATCAAAAAACCGAATACGTCCCAAAACGCCGTTTTCAAAATGTCGCATAGGCACGTTTAGCAAATAAGCAATCAAAAGCCCGTAAATAAAAGGCGCAAGTATTTTTGAAACAGCGCTAAAAAAAACCGTTAGCCTATCCCAAGCAATGTCCATGTTTCCAGACAACTTGTCAAAACTAATCGCAAGTATAATTACACCAAGCACATAAAAACAAATTTCTAAATACTTCTTGTTAAATTTAATCTTTTTTATAAAAACCACCAGTCCAATCCCTAGCAATTCCTTTTTTAATAGGCATTGTCTATCGGTCAAAACGCCAAACAGCTAAGCGTTTGGCTTCCATCTGCCAATATCGTTAAAAACTGAAATTGCTATTATTTACTTTACAATACATTACATATATGGTATAACAAAACAATAACAAATTCAAGTAAAATGTGGTGATTAAAATGGATAATGTTGAACGTACAAAAGCAGCCTACAAAGTTTCAATAAATACAATAATAGCAAACGTCCTGCTTTCAGCACTAAAGCTTTTTATAGGCTTTACAGCAAAAAGTTCTGCCCTAATCAGTGACAGCGTCCACAGCCTATCCGATGTATTAAGCACATTTGTTGTAATGGTTGGCATAAAAATTGCTGAAAAAGAGGAAGACGAAGACCACCCATACGGCCACGAAAAATTTGAAGCAATAGCAGGTACACTCCTTGCCGTCCTCCTTTTTGCCACAGCAGTAGGCATAGGGCTAGACGGAATTAAAAAAATAAATGAAGCACTAAACGGTGAGCTTTCAAAACCAGGCTATCTTGCTATTATAGCAGCAATAATTTCGATAGTAACAAAAGAAGCAATGTTTTGGTACACAAAAAAAGTCGCAAAAAAAATCGACAGCCCGGCACTTCTAGCTGACGCATGGCACCACCGTTCAGACGCATTGTCATCAATCGGAAGCTTGCTAGGCATAGGTGGCGCAATTTTAGGCTTTACAGTGCTTGACCCAGCAGCGTCAATTGCAATTGGGCTGTTTATAATAAAAGTGGCCTACGACATTTTCATGCAATCAGTAGCCCAAACGGTAGACACAGCCGCAAGCAAAGAGCTAACTAAGGAAATAAAGGAAAAAATTCTAGGCACAAAAGGCGTTCTAGCCGTAGACATGTTAAAAACAAGAATCCACGCAAACAGAATTTACATAGACACAGAAATAGCCGTGGAAAAAACAATGACACTAATACATGCTCACGAAATAGCCGAAGATGTCCATTTAACGCTTGAAAAAACTTTTCCCCAGGTAAAGCACTGCATGGTGCATGTTAATCCGTACATGGAATAGCTTTAAGGGAACGATTAAAAAACGCCTTAAAACTTTCATAAATTAAGGCGTTTTATACCAAATGGAAAAAGTTTAGCTACTTTAACTGAAGAAAAACTGCAGAGATATTAAGATTGGTTAATCAATTATCCACGCCGCATTTTGGGATATTTATCAGCAAATGAAGCATATATGGCATAGCTTATAACAACGTAACACATGCCCATAAACACCACTAAAGCTATATTTGATGGTGTTTATGGACATGCTAGAAGTGAAACTAGGGCGTGTTCCCACTATCTGAAATGCCCAGATTTTGAGCTGATTTTTCGGCATACGAGGCAAATTTTCGAAGTAATACAGAAGTATTACAAGAAAATTTAACGAAGTATGGCGGAAAATCAGCCAAAAGATGGGCGTTGAACGGTAGTGGGAACACGCCCTAAACCTTTCGGATATGTATTAATTTGGGGTTCTGTATAGGACATTTGAACTTGTAATTTACATTTCCATATTTTTTAAAATTAATAGTTGACAACACATATTTTCTATGTTAAAATCAATTCGTTGTCTGAGGTGAGACAAAATAAAACAAAATATGCAGTTGTGGCGGAATTGGCATACGCGCTAGACTAAGGATCTAGTGGTCCTAGACCTTGGGGGTTCGAGTCCCCCCAACTGCATAACATGCGCAAGTGGCTCAGTGGTAGAGCATCGCCTTGCCAAGGCGAGGGTCGCGAGTTCGAATCTCGTCTTGCGCTTACGATTTAATATTACTTATATACTGGTGGGCTGTCGCCAAGCGGTAAGGCACAGGACTTTGACTCCTGCATCCGAAGGTTCGAATCCTTCCAGCCCAGTTCAAAAAAAGGCTTATGAATCAAGGTTTTACTAATCTTGGTTCTTCTTTTTTTCTTAACAAAAGCAAATGTCCCCGATTTTGTCC
>CAZBLK010000042.1:0-4916 GCA_964492715.1 uncultured Defluviitaleaceae bacterium
TTTGACTCTTTTGATGATGCTTTATTAGCTTGTTTTCAACTGCGTTGAGTATAGTCTGGCATGTTGGCGATAACATGTGTATGTGGCTCAACTATGATAATGCTTGCTTTGCTTCCGCAAAACGGGCAGGGTTTAAGTTTGTTTTGAATTTTTACATGCCTAATTACTTCCGTTTCTGCTTCATGTTCTTGGCTTTGATGTATGCAGTCACCTCTCAAACATGTTCCACAATAACTCGGTGGGCATGACGGTATTTCTGGCTCGATTTCTGCTAGTGGTTGTAACTTTGGCAATTTTCCCTTTTGCTGTTTAACTTTTTCCGGGGTAAGCGTAACGCCGCTTCTATGCTCGTTTAAAGCCTGTTCTTGCTGCTTGCCTTCAAGCCTTGACAACTCATAAGCAGTTGTAATGCTTATGTTTTCGTGTTTAAATTCCTCTTTAAGCTCTGGCAGAAGGTTATTGTTAATGCTTTCCATTCTGCCAATTTGTGAAGGCGAAACGTGCAGAAGCTCCGCTACAACTTCCCGTTTTCTGCCTGTGAATTTGAAGCCGCCTTTTTTGAGTTCTGCTAAAAGCTCTTTAAGCCGTGCCGCTTGATATGTAATTTCATAGTCTGTGAGCCGCCTTGATGTAGAGTTTGCGAAAATGAGCTGTAGCTCCGCTTGAATATCGTCCACCGATTTAATTATTTTGCAGGGTACTAGAGAAAAGCTTTCGTTTCCAGCGACATGAAGTTCTTGTAATGCTTTTAAGCGGCGGTGTCCGCTTATAAGCTCGTATGTGTCCGCTCCTTCGTGTTGCCTAATTAATAAGTTTTGCTGTAGCCCTGTTAATTCAATGCTTAGCTTTAATTCCTGTACATCGTTAACGCTGTATTTGTTTTTTTCAGACGGCTGGATTTTGTCTATGGGTATGAAGTCAATTTTGAACGCTATAGTTTCTTTTCCGCTTTCGCTTTTTGACTTGTCGTTCATTAGCTGGCTTAGATTGAATTTGCTTGCCATTTTAAAGCCTCCAGTTTACAATTTTTAGCCCTTGCCTTCTAGCTTATTGTAAATTTTCCTCGCAAAATTAGCATAGAAATCTAAGTAAGCTAAAGGATACCCTATACAATAATCAGTTCGCTTTTTTATTTCGTTCGTTTCTATGCTTTCTGTCGTTCTACTTAAAAATAAAAGTTTAACTATGTGAGCTGTTGTTTTTCCGCATACCCTACCTTCCATGTCTTTCCCCATCTCTCTTAATTGCTCAATTCGGGCTTTTGGTAGTATGCATTCGTTTATGTCATTGTAACTGCACTCACAACGCAAGTATTTCTTTTGGCTTTCTGTGAAATTGGAGCCTAGACAGTTTTCTACCGCTTTTATTTCTGAATCGTTTAGCATTTATTTTTCCCTCCTTGAAATGTGTCCGAAAATAGCACAATTACAAACTAAAATACTCCGCTACAAGTGCTTCATAATCCTTAGCCGCTGTACAGTTCTTTGAATAAGCAAGAAGCGGCTTTCCTAAAAATGTCGTTTCATCAACCTTAACGGTTTTTCTTATGCAAGTTTTAAAAACTGGGTATTCGGTGTTACTTTCAAGCCATGCGTTACCCTGCACATTTATGTTATTCTGCTGAAACATTGTTATAAAGCAGCCGCACAAACGCAAAGAGGGGTTAAATTCTCTTACGTCCTCTATTTGCTCCGCTAGATGTTCTAAGCCGTCAAATGCGAATTTGTCTATTTTTATCGGAACGAGAACATCATCTGATGCTACAAGGGCGTTAATGACACTCATGTTTATGTCTGGGGCGTTGTCGATAATGCAGTAGTCATACAGCGGTTCAATTGCTGCTAACGCTTTTTTCAGTCTTGTTTGCTGCGGACGTGACATGTCTAAAAGCACTTCTTTGTTTGCGTTGAGCAAATTCATGTTTGCCGTGATAATGTCAAGCTTTCCTGTTTGTGTACTGCCGTTACAGCCTGTGTTTTTAATAACTGCTTTGATGTCAATGTTTCTTTCTGTCATTATTTCTGCTATGCCTTTATGTTCGTAAGAGTAGAGGTTGAAAAATTTTGTGGCGTTGCCTTGCTTGTCGTTGTCAATAAGTAGGACACGGAAGCCGTGAATTGCAGCTAAGGTATATGCTATGTTTATGGCTGAAATGGTTTTTGCTACGCCGCCTTTTAGGTTGATAATGCTAATCATTTTCATTGTCATACCCCTCTCTGCCGCTTTCTGGCGCATAGCCTTTTTCAGACATACGGTCTATACATTCAAGTATGGCAACACATGATGCGGCAACCTGTATAGCTTCTTTTTGCATAGCGTCAATTACTTTCATTTCAAACCTCCTTTATTTTTAAGCTCATAAGCTTCGGCGGTAATATCTGGCTCTAGCTCATTTCGCCATTCCTCATATGTTGGGTGTTCATAATCATCTTCTGCTATTAATTCTTGAATGAATATGTTGTACCACTTTTCGCTTAATTGTTCCTCAATCCAATCAGAAACTTTCTTTTTACTTGACATAATTGTACTTTCGTTAAAAAACAATATAGGTATTTTTTCATTACTTGCAGCTTCAATTTCTTTTTTCATACCATCGCTTATGGTGTTTCCGAAGACCCATAATTCATCACACCGCTTAACCATTTCAACACATATTAGTAATGCTATTTCCCGCTCCTGTGGGCTGTTATCATCCAACACACCTTCAAAAGCTACATGCGGTGCATACGGTATATACCCTACTTCCAAGATGGTTTTGCAATATTGCCGTACTCTTTGAATGTTTGCCACTATATTACCTTTAAGCGGTGAGCAAATATAAATTACTTTCGTGTCCTTACTCAGCATTAACAACAACTCCATTCAAATACTTTAAAATAACTCTTGAAGCAGTTTCCCAACCATAACAAACGGCTGTATCGTATCCATTAGCTTTTAATACCTGTAGCCATCGGTTTTGGTTGTCCGTTGTAGTGTTTTTGCCTGCTTTAAGCTCAATGTATAGCCCGTGGTAGTTTCCTTTGGGAACTGGTAAGCAAATGTCGGGTACGCCTGCTTTTACTCCTTCCGCTTTAAGGCGTACCGCCGTTGACTTGTGCCGTTTGCCTCCGTTTGGAATGTGGTATAGAAGTTCAAGCTCTGGGAATTTTTTTGCGTATAATGTTGCCCATTGGAATAAAGCTATTTGTTCCTCACTTTCGCTTGCTTGTAGTTTCTTGGGAAGTTGGGTAACATTAACATCATTTTTGGCGTACCCTAAAGGTGTTATTTGCCCTTCGCAAAAAGCACACGTTTTGCCGTCACTGCTCCTTGAATAATAAATGCTAATCTTTTTACAGCCTAGACACTGGTAAATAATTTTATTGGTTTTTACGATTGATATTGAAGCTTGAATTTCACTGTTCATTTTCTGCCCCCTTGTCGCAATCGTCATCATGTTGTGAATCGGTATTATCAGAATTTGATGTAAATAAAATGACTTGCTTAAAACCTTGCTTTGCATAATGTACATCAGCTTCTTGGTTATCCAAAGATAGTTGGCACTCGTTGGCAACTTGTTTTAATTCCTCTACAAGCTTGGCATTTGGAACGTGTGTAGAAATTAAAGCCAATAATATAAGCCCATTTTTCATAGCAATCCATTTCTTGCCCGTCTAACGAAGCACGCTCATAAAATTTTAGCATGTCTATGTACTCTCTCATTGGCTCTAAATATTTTTTGTGGAAAAACACACACCCTTCTGCAGTTCTAATTGCTACACTTGAACCGATTGATATTTTGGTTTTTTCTACCATTTGTTCATCACTGCATGTGTCATCAAAGTTTATTAAATTTTTGCTTTTCTCTGTAAAAAAGAATTTTTCACGTTTTTCATCAGAAGTAATATCAAGCAAAGCTAAAATGTTATCTCGTGAAAGTACTGGCAAATTGTAAATAGGGTATAGGGCATTTCCGTCACCTAGCCATTGTTCATTGTTTGCGATAAAATGTTCTATGTACTTTTCCTTTTTGCAAAAGCCAAGAATTTTACTGATTTTCAATTTGTTTACCTCCTCTAATTATGGAATCCAAAGCTTCTTGTTTTGTTTCAAAAAGCAGTGTGAGGTCTGTTATTTGAAATTCACCCAAACAGCCGTTTACATCGTCAAGCCATTCAAGCGTAACCTTCCTCTTTTCTGAAACACTCTTTACTGCAACTTGTATTTGATAATCTAAAAATGCAACATGTGGTCCCAAAAAGTGCAGCACCTAAAAACAGGTAAAAATGGTTAAAAAAAGAACAGTTCAAGTCACCTCATTTCCCCAACAATCCCAACCCGAAATATGACTTCGTGCAAATATTTCAATTTTCCTAGTGTTAGGAAACAATACATCTAACATCTCATATGCAACCTTTGGCTTTTGACTATGCTTTTTTGATTTTTCTGTTAATACTGTTGTATACATACCTCTTTGACTTTCTGTCGGCTTCAACATTTGCCCCTTCTTATAAAACCATAGTAAATATTCATGCGAGAATCGTAGTGTAAAAGCTGGTGCGGTTCCGTTTTCTTTATTCCAAACTATACGGGCATGAAGCTCATAGCCAAGTTCACGCATTATTCTTTCTGCTTCAAAAAGATATTTGTCAATCGTCCACATGAAAACATTATGCTTTTCTGTACAGAGATTCATAAATATTTGCTCGTGCAGCGATTTAATCTCACTAAGCAGCATTGTTTTATAGTCTAAACTTCTGTTTTGATTAGGTCTGCAAGTACGCTTGTTTCCTTTTTGTTGCTGCCATGGAGGATCTGTATAAATAATGTCGTACTTTTGGTCTGTATTAAAAATGTCTATAAACATCTACTCACTTCCTACTATACTCAACGCAGTTGATAACAATCTAAAAATATGGTAAAATAATGGAATGGCA
>CAZBLK010000043.1:0-1051 GCA_964492715.1 uncultured Defluviitaleaceae bacterium
TTTTGACTCTTTTGATGATGCTTTATTAGCTTGTTTTCAACTGCGTTGAGTATAACTGAGAATTTTTCAGTTGTTGTTTTCACAATAGAGTATGCTTTAAGGCTATGGACAGCAACGTGTGTTTATGAAAATACTTCGCACCTTAAGGCAAGGGTTAAATATATTTTTTCCTTTATGCCGCTTATTGACTTGCTTGCAATACTGCCTTTTTATTTGCCTTTTATTTTTCCTGTTGATTTAAGGGTTTTACGGCTTATAAGGCTTTTACGCCTTATGAGGATTTTTAAATTAAACCGCTATACTCGTGCATTGTCTGCTATAGGTAACGTGTTAAAAAACAAAGCTTCCCAATTAATATCGGCTGTATTTGTGGTTTTTTTGCTTATGATTATAGCGTCCATACTCATGTACAGCTTTGAAAACGAAGCCCAACCAAATGTGTTTGAAAATGCTTTTTCTGGTTTGTGGTGGGCTGTAGCTACTTTTACTACTGTAGGTTATGGGGATATTTACCCTATTACTGTTTTAGGCAAAATTTTAAGCTCTGTTATGGCAATGCTGGGAATTGGGCTTGTGGCTGTGCCTACTGGAATAATAAGTGCTGGGTTTGTGGAAGCTGTGCAGAATGATGAGAAAGTTGAGCATAAAAGTTATTGTCCTTATTGTGGTAAGAAAATTGACTAAGGCGTTTAAAATGTGGGGGTAAACTTATGAAGTGGTATCAAAAAGCTTGGGCTACAATATTGTTTCTATTTTTATTTGCACCTTTAGGCGTGTTTTTATTGTGGAAATATCAGCGTTGGAACAAAATTGCAAAAGTAATTTTATCAGTTTTCTTTTGTGCAGTATTTATTTCCGTGGTTACTACTCCTAGCAACAAAGAAGCAAAGCAACCGCTTAATAATGTTGCAGCTAGTACAGAAACTTCGCCGCTTCCGACTTCGCAACCTACGGAAATGTTGACCGAAAAGCCAACAGAAACTCCAACATTCGCTCCAACGGAAAAGCCTACGGAAACACCTACAATTGCACCAGCGGAAAAACCTACAGA
>CAZBLK010000043.1:1151-4464 GCA_964492715.1 uncultured Defluviitaleaceae bacterium
AGCACCAACAATTGCCCCAACTGAAAAGCCTACGGAAGCACCAACAATTGCCCCAGCGGAAAAACCTACAGAAGCACCAACAATTGCCCCAACTGAAAAGCCTACGGAAGCACCAACAATTGCCCCAACTGAAAAACCTACAGAAGTACCAACGGCTGCATCGACTAAACCTATTAAACTTATAACTATAACAAAAGAAGTAAAAAGAAATGAAAATGTGTCAATGTCAATAGTAGGTGAAGCTAATACGCAATATACAGCAAGCGTACTGTATAATTCTGGCGAAGTTACCGCTGGAGGTTTGGGCTTAAAAACATCTGATTTAGATGGTAATGTTTCATGGACTTGGAAAATTGGCGGCAAAACGTCAACAGGTACGCTATAATAATAAAGGGCGGCGGTCAAACGATTAAAACGGAATTTACCGTTGTTGAATAATTTATTTAAAAATGTAAAAATCTTAATTAAACTGGAGGAATTATCATGGCAAACAAGGGCGGCTTTTCATGGAAACGTGCAGTAGGCATAACAAAAGCAAAACAAAACTTTTCACGCAAAACAGGGATACCGCTAACGAAGTCTGGTAGGCAACAGAAAGTTGGTCGAATTGTAACAGGCGGTGGTTGTTTAATTCCAACTGCTATTTTTGTTTTTATATTTGTTTTTTTAATTTCCATTACTGCGTTTGCAAATGAAGCTAAACGAATGGTTATTATTGTTGATGGAAAGCAAATGAAAACAGACGTTCCACCGTCTATAGAAAACGGTCGTGCGTTAATCCCTGCCGCTGCTTTATATAAAGCTTTGGGGGCTTCTGTTACTTGGGGGGACGCTATTAAAACACTGCATATTAAACTTAACGATACTAATATGTCACTTCAAATTAATAACTCCGAAGCCATTTGCGAATAATTTTGTTGACACAAGCCGTTTAGCAAAACGACTTTTTAAGGACGTACCAAATTATAAATTAAAAACCCTAACAAAAGCATTTAAATTAAAATACGAAATATCACATCGTGCTTTATCTGACTGCTATAGCGTTTTAAATTTATATAACTACATGTGTTCTTATGTAGCAAAAAATAACATTGATTTTTTGTCTTTGATAAAGACTAAAAACAAGGTAAGTTCAAAGGACATTTCTACAACTATGACACAATTTGATGAAAGTCATCCATTGTATAATAAAGTATGTGTATTTACTGGAACTTTAGAAAAAATGGCACGAATAGATGCTATGCAAAAGGTGGCTGACTTTGGAGGTTTCTGTGCTGATAATGTAACAAAAAAGACAAATTATTTAATACTTGGAAATAATGATTATTGCAGCACAATTAGAGATGGAAAAAGCACAAAGCAAAAAAAGGCTGAACAGTTAAAACTTTCTGATGTTGATATAAAATTATTTCTGAAAATATTTTTTATGATATGTTATCAGAAATTTAATGTAGTTCTGTTAGTAGGCAACGTGTGAAGGTATACTTATTAGGTACTTCACTTTTTAATCTAATTTTAGTTATATTAATTATTTGGGGGCTTGATTATGCGTACAGGTTTAGAAATGTATCAGTATTGTTTAGATAATGGCTTTGGCAGTGGTTATAACAAAAAAAATAGCGTGAATCATTTTGATATAGTAGCCAAAAACTTAAAACAAGATGAGGACGTATTAATGGCATTTATAGGCTTACATAATTATCAATCTGCAACTAAACATGACAATAATTGTGCTTATGTTATTACAAATAAGCGTATAATGATTGCACAAAAGAAAATAATCGGAGAATTCTTTCAAATTGTATCACTAGAAAATTTGAATGATGTTACATTAAATTCTGGTATGATTTTTGGTGTGATAGTCTTTGACACGATAAAAGAACGCTTTAATGTAGCAGTTGCAAAAGATATAGCAAATAATATTACCCAAAAACTACATGATGTATTATTTACGTCAAAGTCTGCAAACTTAGCCAATAACACCAACACTTCAATCGGAAAATCTGTAGCAGACGAAATAAGAGAACTAAAACAGTTGCTTGATGATGGACTTATAACAATTCAAGAATTTGAGCAGCAAAAAAAGAAAGTTTTAAGCAGGTGACATATGAACGCCGTAATATACGCACGTTATAGCAGTTCCTCACAAACGGAACAAAGCATAGAAGGGCAACTTAGAGATTGTTACACTTTTGCCGAACGTGAAGGCTACACCGTTGTCGGTGAGTATATTGACCGTGCTATATCTGGGCGTACTGATGACCGCCCAGACTTTCAACGCATGATAACCGATGCAAAAAAGAAGCAGTTTCAGTATGTTGTTGTTTACAAGCTTGACCGCTTCACACGCAATAGGTGCGACAGTGCAGTTTACAAGCATAAATTAAAGCAACACGGGGTAAGGGTTATTTCTGCTACAGAAAACATTAGTGATAACCCAGAGGGCGTTATATTGGAAGCCGTTCTTGAAGCGAGTGCCGAATACTACTCTCTTGAATTAAGCCAAAAAATTAAACGTGGTTATCGTGAGAGTGCCTTAAAGGGACAATATATTGGCGGCTCTGTTCCAATTGGCTATAAGGTTGAAAATAAGCGGCTTGTTATTGATGATGAAAAAGCACCTATTATAAAATGGGCTTTTGAGCAGTACGCTAAAGGCGTTTCCAAAAAGGAAATAATTGAGGAAATTAACGCCAAGGGTATACGGTCTAAGGACGGCAAGCCTTTTCCGTCTACAGCGTTTCAAAAGGCTTTACGCTCTCGGAAATATTTAGGTATTATGTCGTGGAAGGACATAGAAATAGAAAATGCTTGCCCTGCTCTCATTGAGCGTGATATTTTTGATAAGGTGCAAGAACGGCTAGACTTAAAATAGAAAAGCCGGGGCTACTAAAAAAGCCCGAATGGAATACCTTTTATTTAATAAGCTGTTTTGTGGATATTGCGGTATGCACATGATAGGTGACAGCGGAACAAGTAAGGGCGGCGAAAAGCATTATTATTACACATGCTATAATAGAAAGAAAAACAAAGCTTGTAAAAAAAAGAGCGAAAAGAAGGATTATCTTGAATGGTATGTTGTAGAACAAACTTTAAAATATGTTTTAACTCCCCAACGCATGGACATAATAGCCGCTTCTGTTGTGGCTGAATATGACAAGGAATTTAATAACTCACGCTTGCATGACATGGAAAAGCGGCTCACTAAAATTGACCGTGACATAAAAAAATGTTTTGACATGATGGTTGAAACAAATTCTAGGGCGTGTTTTGTAAATAAAAAATGCACAAACGCTTCCAAAATGTGTTAAAA
>CAZBLK010000044.1:0-2109 GCA_964492715.1 uncultured Defluviitaleaceae bacterium
TTTTGACTCTTTTGATGATGCTTTATTAGCTTGTTTTCAACTGCGTTGAGTATAATAGCGTAAATCCGCTTTATCCATTTGCCGACAATTATTTCACCGCTTTGTATTTTTGAATGATACTCGTAAATGTAGTTTAAATACTTCATCATTCTTTAAGCAAGAGTTCAAGCTTGCTTTCCTTCTTTTTTTGTGGCGGTACTAAGTCGGCTAACTGTTTAATTACTAAAGCGTGATTTTTTGTCATGGCTATATGTATTTCTACCTCTGGGCTTTTCTTAACTCCGTACTGGTTTTCGCCGTTTTTGTATTCCGCAACGCAACCGTTACTATTTATTGTCTCCTGTAGTTCCTCTAAAGTTACCGTCATAAAAGCGGCGTTTTGTATGAGTGATTGCACGGTAACAAGCTTATTTCCATCTAAGTTTTTGAAAACTTTTTTAAGTCGGTTTATCTCACGCTTAATTTTTTCATCTTTAGATACAATTTTTTTTGTTGCCATAAAAACACCCCTTTCCCCTAGAGTGACTACACCCCTTATGCGAACCCTTGCAGAGTAAAATTAAACGGGCGGCTCGGTTTGCAGTGGCTGTGACGCAATTATTTTATAGGGGGGTATACTATGTTTCCATGCTCATCGAATGAGTACGGTAATTTTGTTTCTGTTGAGTGATGCTCTTTGTTGTGGCAGTCTTGGCATAAGGCTTCCAAGTTGTCAAAGCATAAGCTTATGTATGGGTTTGTTATGTTTTGCGGTGTTAGATATATTTTGTGGTGTACTACTTTTGCTATGCTGCCGCACCGCTCGCATATGTAATGCTGGGTTATTAAGTAGTTATCCCTGCATGACTTCCATGCTTGCCCCTCATAAAATGTTTTCGCAAATGGTTTCATGCTTTGAATCTATTGTTTCTACTAACTCAACTTTTATTTTGCTATCGAATTTTTCAAGTTCATGACTTAAAAATTCTACTCTTGCATCTATTAAAACTAAGCCTTCTTTAATTTGCTGTTCTAAAGTTCCCCTTAATTTTTCTAAGTGTTCTGGTTTTAATATAGCATTTACTTTGAATATATAAACACTATTCATACACTCACCCCTCAATTAATTTCGTTGCTAAGTGCAGTACCTCAACTTCACCAGAGTTATAATAATTTGAGATTATGTTGGTAAACTCTGCTTTGTTTTCCCCTGCGTCTATTGTTATCCCGAATGAAGTATCGCTGCCTTGAAGGCTGATTATTTCGTCATATATTGTGTTGAGTGCTAAGTCGTTGTTAGTGTTTGTTACGTTAATGTCTATTTGCTGCCCGTTGCGGCTTAAGTTGATTGATGTATAGTTTTTTAATTTAAGCGTTTTTCCACTTGTTGAGAAGCTAAGTGTAACTCCCATAGCCATTTAACTCGCCCCTTTTCTTTTTGCAAATACAAAAGCCCTGCGTGGTTTCCCTTGCAAGGCTCGTTAGTGCTTATTACTGCACGATAGCATATTAACATGTTTGAAACGAACAAAACGAACAAAAATTAATTTTCTGCAAAATATCTTGTTACTGCCATTCTTGCACGGTCACCGCATGGATAGCCGTATACTTTCCTTGCTGTGGCTATCCATGACAAGCCTTGCATGTAGTGGTACTGTATTATTTGCCTTATTTCGCTTCTGTCTACTGTGTTGAGAAATTCCTCAATCTCAATAATGGTTTTTTGAATACGGCGTACTCTGTCGGCTAAAATGTTTTTTAGCTTGTTGCTGGTTGCTATGTGCTTTTGGCTTATGCCTGTAATGGTTATGATTCGCTCTTGATACGGGATACTGCGGCTTGAACCTTTGACAGTGTCAAAGGCGTAGATATTTTCGTTTTTGTGAAGCTTGTCTAAGCGTTGGTTAAGCTGTATAACCTCGTTTTTTAATTGTGTGTATTGTTCAAGGCTTTTGAGTGTCATATATCTACCCACCTAACTAAATGCGTTTATTCCAGCTTTTAATGACTTCATCTTTGTTTTCGCCCGACATGGCTGCTGTGCAACCACTACATTCCACAAATGCACCGCCTTTATATACTCAACGCAGTTGATAACAATCTAAAAATATGGTAAAATAATGGAATGGC
>CAZBLK010000045.1:0-1687 GCA_964492715.1 uncultured Defluviitaleaceae bacterium
TGTTAGAAGCGAAAAAAGTTTATAATAATTCTAAAAAACACTTGACAATTTCAAAATTGCCCCAAAATTAAAGCTGATAACGTTTGTTATTACTGCTTAATTTTAGAGGTGATTTTTTGTTAGGACTTTGGCGTAGCCATGCAGATTTTCAAAAGTTTATGATTGAAGGAGTAAACAGTGTATTTAAACACAACCCTGAGTCAATCACATTTTTTGAAGCTGCTATTTTGAAAATGTATTACCTTAATCTTGACAACATAAGAGAGGACTTTTTGCCGTTGTTTTCCATAACAGGTAAGCCGTCCAATCAGCAACCCGAGATTTTCCGTTCGTTTATTCTAATGTCGCACTTTAAGTTTGCAAGCATTGATGAATGGGTTTTTTATGCCACAGCAACGCCCATTATCTGTGCTTTAGTCGGTGTTTGTTCCTCCGATTTTCCTGGAGCTTCTACCCACCGTGATTTCTTTAATCGGCTTTGGATAGCACAAAAACCTAATAGACAAAGGGGTTCTAACGCCAAGCCCAAAAGCAAGCATGGCAAGAACAAACAGCCACCAAAACACCCCAGAATTGTCAAGCTTCTTGTTGACAAAGCACTTTCGGGCGAAACCTTTAAGCGTATACCCGAAAGGCTTTATCAGGCGTTGTTTATGAAAACGGCTGTAATTCCTTCTGCCAAACTCGGTTTGCTTGGTGACACAAACAAGCTTACTGTTTCAGCGGATGGTACATGTGTTAAATCTAATGCTTCTTCTTATGGTCATAAAACCTGTGATTGCAAAGAAAAATGTGATTGCCCCCGCTCATTTGCAGACCCACAAGCCAAATGGGGCTGGGATTCATACCATGAGCAATGGTTTTATGGATACACAGCGTACTTACTGTCCGTTCACAACAATGATAAAAAGTTGGATTTACCTGTCTACATGAAGTTTGTTGAAGCTTCAAGAAACGACAGTGCCACCCTAATTACAGCCCTTGCCCATGCAAGGTTTTTGTATCGGGATTTTTTGACCTTCGACAGCCTAATTGCCGATTGCGCTCATGATAATTACCCTACATACGACCTTTGCAAGCAGTGGAACTTAAAGCCTTTTATTGCGCTTAATAACCGTTCTGACAACGAGCTTCAAGTTCCCGGACTTACGCTCTCAAAAAATGGCATTCCTATTTGTGCCGACGGTCACGAAATGCTTAATTGGGGCTTTGACAGAAATAAATATCGTATTAAATATCGTTGCCCTATGACTACAGGTAAGGTTGAAAGCTGCCCATATACCAGCGACTGCAATAAATCTCTCTACGGAAAAATTCTTTATGTGCGCCTCGCTTCCAATTTGCGCCTGCTTACTCCCGTCCCTCGCGACACTGACGAATGGAACGATACATACAAACAACGAACCGCCACTGAACGTGTTAATAACCGTATTCTTACCGATTATCAGCTCGAACGCTCCAAGCGCTACGGCAAGGCAAAAATCGCTTTCTTTGCCTTTTGCAACGCAATTAATGTACATTTAGATGCACAAGTTAAATTTGGCATTACTTCTGCTTCAACTTTGCTCGCTTAGTTTTATGTTTATTTTTTCTACCGCCTTTTAGGCTTGTTTGCTATGCACTTTTTTAGTTGCCACTTGCGACTATTTGTATATGTGGCGGATTTGTTTTGTTTCCGTGGTTACTC